>CAJFUF010000010.1 GCA_904420175.1 Candidatus Schneewindia gallinarum | reverse complement strand
GGGGCCGCAGGTGGATCCGACAGGGTGCGGAAACTGTTCCACCGCGGCATGCTTCGCAGCCATGTGCAAGGGGTACACCGTGCGGCAGTGTGCGCGGCTTGCCAACATCGCATCGGGATACAACGTGCTGCAAAATGGCCTGTATCCGAAAATTACAAAGGAGATACAGGAAAAGGCCGTGAAGGCGGCCATGGAGCACTGAAAATCATAAAGCTAAATCCGGCGTATGCCGATAATAAAAATGGAGGTTTCAAACTATGCTAAACAAACTTGACTACCGTAACGGCACTGTGGAGCAGTCTCTGGACGCGGTTCGCTTTGCGAAGGAGATGGACGAAAGCCTGTCCTTCCGCAAGATCCGCGACTGCCTGTCCTTAAAGGAAATTCTTGACGCCAGGGAGGTTATCATCACCGGCTGCGGCGACAGCTGGATGGCGGGCATCGCCATGAAGCCCGTGTTCGAGCAGGTTGCCGGCGTGAAGGTCACCCCCATGCGCAACATTGAGTTTACCCGCTACTACCCGGCGGAGAAGCTCTCCTCCAATCCCAACAGCCCGCTGGTCATCGGGGTTTCCATCTCCGGTACGGTCAGCCGTGCGATCGAGGCCATCCAGCGTGCAGCCCACTACGGCGCCAATACACTGGCCATTACCAACAACACGGAAAGCCCGCTTGCCATGTCGGCCAACCGCGTGCTTGCACTGGATATGCCCTACATTCAGGGCAGCCCCGGAATCTTAAGCTACATCGCCTCCACCATGGCGCTGCTTCAGATTGCTATCCGGATCGGCCGTGTCCGCGGCAATTTCAACCCCGCAGAGGAGGACGCTTACCGCAAGGCTGTGCTGGATCACTGCTTAAGCTATGCCGATGTCATGGAGCAGATGGACGACCAGATGTGGCGCCTGGCGCAGACCTGGAAGGACTTTAAGGCTTACGACTTTGTCGGTGACAATGCCGACTGGGCAACTGCCTTCTTCGGCTCTGCCAAGATTGTGGAGTGCTTCGGCGGCCTGACCACCTGCGACGACAGTGAGGACTGGTGCCACATCAACTACTTCCTGCGTGATCCCGAGCAGATCGGCACGCTGGTGATTGCCAACAGCGAAAGCGGCAGCTTCAACCGTATTCAGGAGACGGTGAAGGCCATGAAGCGCATTGGCCGTCCGGTGCTGGTTGTTACCGACGCGGATAAGAGCGAGTTTGTGGACGGCGTGGAGGTCTGCACCCTGCCGAAGGCAAAATACAGCTGGATTAAGCCCCTGATGCAGCACCTGCCCATGGATATTATGGCCGGCTACATGATGGCCTTTAAAGGAACACAGTGCTACCGCGCCGAGGATCAGGAGCGTTGGGGCGAGCCGGAGGGCTTCAACCGCATTAAGAACAGCCACATTGAAATTCTTTAAGGGGGGCCAAGCATGGAACGCTTTACCTTACAGACAAAATACAAGGACATGATTGAGCTGACTCCCACCATTAAGGACCTGGTGGCGCACAGCGGGATTGAGACGGGCCTGTGCATTGTCAGCTGCACCCATACCACCGCCTCCTTGTGCATCACCTCCTTCTGGGATCCCAAAGGCCATGAGGACATTCAGGATGAGCTGGCGAAGCTTATCCCCAACCGGTTGGATTTCCGTCATGAGGACAGCCTGACCGACGCGTCCGGCCACATTAAATCCGCATTGGTGGGCACCACCCTGAACATCGTAATCGAGGGCGGAAAGCTGCTGCTGGGCCATTCCCAGGGCATCTTCTTCGCCGAGTTTGACGGCCCGCGCCCGCGCGAGTACTTTGTCAAGCTGATTAAAGAGAGCTAGGGGAGGGAGAACAATGTTAGAGAAGAGAACGCTGCGCACCAAATTTTACGACATGGTAAACATCACCGGTGAAATTGCGGACATCGTGAAAAACAGCGGCGTGCAGGACGGCATCTGCATCGTTACCTGCCCGCACACCACCGCGGCGCTGTGCGTCGCCTGTGAGCAGGACCCCAACATCCTGGAGGACATCCAGGGCGAGCTGAACCGCATGATTCCCACCCGCAACGACTTTAAGCACCAGGAGACGCCGCACGACGCGTCCGGCCACATCAAATCGGCCATTGTGGGCCCCATCCTGACGCTGATTGTGGAGAATGGGGAACTGATGATCGCCCACAACCAGCAGGGCATCTACTTTGCGGAATTTGACGGGCCCCGCCCGCGCGAGTACTACGTGAAGGTCATGTAGGGGAAGGAGCAGGAATGAAAACAAGAGAAGAATGCGTCAATCCCCTGTGGGAACAGGTGATGAACACCCCGGACTTTGCAGTCCGGCTGAACGACAGCCTGTCGCCGGATAAGTTCCGCGATGTGCTGAGCATGAAGGAAATTTACGACATCAAGCGGGTCATTATCACCGGCTGCGGCGACAGCTACATGGCGGGTATCGCCATGAAGCCCGCCTTTGAAAAGCTGACGGGCCTGCGCACAGACGTCATGCGGATGATTGAATTTAACCGTCATCTCGACAGCGGCGAGCTGGGCAGGACACCCGGCGATCCGCTGGTTATCATCATCAGTGTGTCGGGCGGCTTTGCCCGCGTGATTGAGGCGGCGAAGCGCGGCACCAAGTACGGCGCCATGACCCTCGGCATCACCGACCGCCCGGACAGCCCCATGGCGAAGGAGTGCCGGAAAGTCCTGAAGATGGATATTCCCCTGATGGGGGAGGGCGTGGGGGCCAGCTCCTACGTATCCACCAGCACCACCATGCTGCATCTGGCCGCACGTATCGGCCATGTGCGCGGCATTGTCTCCGGGGAACAGGTAAAGGATATCCGGAACAGCCTTGTGGACTTCTGCAAAAGCTACCAGGCCATCATGCCGAAGCTGGACGACCAGATGTGGGAGCTTGCGAACCGCTGGGTCGATTTAGACCGGTTTGACTTTGTGGGCGATGCGGCGGACTTCGCCACCGCCTTCTTCGGTGCGGCGAAAATGGTGGAAACGTTCGGGGCCACATGCTCGTGGGACGACAGTGAGGACTGGTGCCACATCGGCTTCTTTTCCAGAAACCCGCGCACCATCGGCACCGGCCTTGTGGCCAATCCGTACAGCCCGTCCTTCTCCCGCTGCCTTGAGACAGCCAAAGGGATGAGCCTGCTTCACCGGCCCACGCTGGTGGTCACCACCGCAGATAAATCCGTTTTCCCCGAAGGGCTGGAGGTCTGCACCCTGCCCGAAGCAAAATACGACTTTATGAACCCCATTATGCAGAATGTGGCGTTCGGCCTGCTGGCGTCGCGGCTGTATCCCCTCAAAGGGATTGAACCGTTCCGCGCAGGCGACAAGGACTTTGACCTGGGCGGCTACAACGGACGCGACAGCAGTGCAGTTGAGATTGTTTAAGGAGGGGATAGCATGTTAGGAAAACGTACGCTGAAAACCACGCAGAATGACCTGCGTGAAATTACGAAGGAAGTGCAGGACATCGTCACCGAAAGCGGCATTAAGGACGGCCTTGTGGTGGTGTGGTGCCCCCATACCACCGCAGGGATTCTTGCCACCTCCTTCTGGGATCCCAAGGGCCATGAGGACATGATGGAGGACTTCGACCGCATTGTACCCATGCGGGTGAATTACAAACATCAGGACACCCCGTCCGATGCGGCGGCCCATATCAAGTCCGCTGTGGTCGGCCCCAGCCTGTCCGCCCCCGTGGAGGACGGCAAGGTGCTGCTGGGACATTCCACCGGCATTTTCTTTGCAGAGTTTGACGGCCCCCGTGACCGCCAGTATTTTGTAAAGGTCTACGGCAAATAACCGGAAACGGGAAAAAGCGCAGGGAAAGCACGCCCTGCGCTTTTTGTTTTGCCCGGGCGGGGGATGTGTGGTATACTGAAAAAAACGGCGCCGCGGCCCCTTGCAGGCGAAAAGCGGCGCATGGGTAAAAAGAAGGAGGAAGATTGATTCATCATGGCGGAGTTTATGAATTACGACCCGTGGAGAGGGGTCGTCTCACGCAACGGCATTCCGGGGGATGAGCTTATTTCCGGGCTGCAGAAGTCCATTCGCAGGGGAAACGCGGACATCGCCATCGACCTTGCGTATGAAATGTATATTACCAGCGAACAGCTTGAGGACAAGCTGTGGCGGCGGCTGATGGCCATTTCGGTGGAGGACATTGGCTTCGGCAATGTGGAGGCATCGCGGGTGGTGTATACCCTTAACTGCATCAGAAAGGAGTTCCCCTATGACGATGGGGACCGTCCCCTGTTTTTCATGTATGCCATCCGTTTTCTGTGTGCGTGCGAGAAGGAGCGCAGCACAGACTGTATCAAGAACCTTGTCATGAAAAAATTTAATGAGGGCTATGTGCCTGAGGTGCCGGACTATGCTTACGACATGCACACCGGCAAGGGCCGGGACATGGGCCGCGACGTGGAGCACTTCCTGACGGAGGCCAGCCGCGTTACGCCGGAGGCTTCCGGTCCGCTGTGCGACGACCGCTACCGGCAGCAGCTGCTGGAGAAGGTACGAAAGGACAGGGAGAATCCGCCGGAGCAGGCGGCGGAACACCCGATGAATTACAGCGAATGGCAGTACTAACAAGCAAAGCAGGAGGGGAAACCCCCTCCTGCTTTGCTTGTTAGTCCATGAGATTTCTTGAAAAATTCTTCCAAAATGTGGTATACTAAGATCATCAAAAGTTGTTTAGGGAGGCGCTTCCGCTTTGGATACCATTGCAAGTTTTCTTGTGGATCACGATAAATTGACGAAGGGGATCTGGCTGTCCCGCGTGGATGGCGACATTCACACCTATGACATCCGGACCTGCACGCCAAACGGCGGGCGGTATCTCGACCAGAAGGCATTGCACACGATGGAGCATCTGTTCGCCACCTATGCGCGCAACAGCCAGTATGGCGACAAGGTGGTCTATGTCGGCCCGATGGGCTGCCGGACCGGCTTCTATCTGGTGGTGCGCGGCATGGGGCACCGGGACGCGGTGCACCTGATACAGGACAGTTTCCGGTTCATGGCCGGATATGAGGGGGAGATTCCGGGCGCCACCAGAAAGGAGTGCGGAAACTGGCTGGAGCATGATTTACAGGGTGCCAAGCAGGAGGCCGCAGCATTTCTTCCCATTATCGAGCACTGGACGGAAAGCGACATCTATTACCACTGATACAGGGAGGAAGAACATGGAGATTGCAGAGCTGGTAAAGGCACAGCGCACCTATTTTGAGACGGATGCGACAAAGGATGTGGCCTTCCGTGTGGCGGCGCTTACACGCCTGAGGCAGGAGATTCTCCGCCGGGAGAAGCAGCTTCTGCACGCCCTGCAGGAGGATCTGGGAAAGGCCCCGGCGGAGGGATATATGACCGAGGTGGGCATGGTGCTGGATGAGCTGGGCTACCTTATCAAGCACACGCCCCGCTGGGCAAAACGCAGGCGGGTACGTACGCCTTTCGCCCAGTTCCCTGCGCGCAGCTTTGTTTTGAAAGAACCCTACGGTGTGGCGCTGATTATGGCGCCGTGGAATTACCCCTTCCAGCTGACGCTGGAGCCGCTGTGCGGGGCACTGGCGGCGGGCAACTGCGCCGTTGTCAAGCCGTCGGCCTATGCGCCGGCCACCTCTGCCGCTATTGCGGATTTGCTTTCCGCATGCTTCCCGCAGGAGTATGTGGCGGTGGTTCAGGGCGGACGCGAGCAGAACAGCCGCCTGCTGGAGCAGAAGTTTGACTACATCTTTTTCACCGGCGGCATCACAGTGGGTAAACTTGTCATGCAAAGTGCCGCCCGCAGCCTGACGCCGGTCAGCCTGGAACTTGGGGGGAAAAGCCCCTGCATTGTGGATGCTACAGCGGATCTGCGCCTTGCGGCAAAGCGCATTGCCTTCGGCAAGCTGCTGAACGCCGGGCAGACCTGCGTGGCGCCGGACTATGTGCTGGCCCAGCACAGCATCAAGGCGGAGCTGGTACGCCTGCTGCGGGAGGAGATGGCCGCCATGCTGGGGGAACACCCGGAGAGGAACCCGGAGTATCCCGCCATCATCAACGACAAGCATTTTCAGCGGCTGCAGGGCCTTATCCGTTCTGCCGGGGTGGAACCATCCACCGCGCCGGACAGGCGGATTGCCCCGGTGGTTCTGCCGGACGTTTGCGAGCAGGACCCCGTCATGGGGGAGGAGCTGTTCGGCCCCATTTTGCCGGTGCTGGGGTTTGACAGGGTGGCAGATGCTGTCCGCTTCGTAAAATCACGGCCGCGTCCGCTTGCACTGTATCTGTTTACAAAGGATGCCGGGGTGCAGCGCGCGGTCCTGCACAGCGTGTCCTTCGGCGGGGGCTGCGTCAATGACACCATCATCCATCTGGCCACGCACCACATGGGGTTTGGAGGTGTGGGGGACAGCGGCATGGGCAGCTATCATGGGCGGCGCAGTTTTGATACGTTTACGCACGAAAAAAGCATTGTCAGCAAGGCGTTGTGGCTGGATCTGCCGTTCCGTTACCACCCTTACACAGAGAAGAAGGAAAGGATGGTACGGCGGTTTCTAAAGTAAGAACGGGGGCTGGGGATTGTGGATATGAAATTAAGCTATATGCTGACGAAGCGGCAGCTGACGGATTTCGGGGAATTCCTTGCGGTGGAGGCGCCGACAGCAAGGGTGCAGCTGAAAAAGAAAAGGAAACAGCTGCTGCTGATAGCGCTGGCCCCGGCCGCTGTGGCGGTTTTAAGCTTTATCCGCGTTTGGGAGCAGGGCAGCAGCGCGCAGCTGTTGCTTGGCGTAGGCTGCGTCATTGCTGCCGGCGCGATGTGTATCACAGCGCTGCGGCTGCCTTCCATTGTAAGGCACAACGTCCGCCGGCAGATGGAGCAGCAATCCCGCACGGAACACATCCCGGAGACCACCCTGGACCTGGGAAGCGGCGTGCTGGTTGTCGAGGAGCGGGGGCAGACCTCCATCCTGCCGCTGCGGCAGTACAGCGGCTGTGAGAAACGGACGGACTGCCGGTACCTGCTGTTTGGTGCGCGGGGGGTATGTGTGCCGGAAGCGGCACTGACCGATGCCCAATGGGAGGAATTAACGGAATTTTTACACAGTAAGATATGAAAAAGACGGGAAACCCCCTTTTCAGCTTACATGGGGATATGGTATACTTTCTTAAAGCATATTTTTGCAAGGAGGAAATGATAATGAAAAAAACAATTTGTGCAGTTCTGCTGTGTGCCCTGGTGCTCAGCCTTGCTTTGGCCGGCTGCGGCGGTGGCGGCCCTTCAAGCGGACTGATCGGTACGGAATGGTCCCTGAGCAGTGTGGAAGCCAACGGAATTCAGGTGGAAGGGGAAATGCTGAGTCAGTTTGCCAGCTCCTCTTTGAAGTTTGAGCAGGACAAATTCACCATGAACTTAAACGATGAAAGCGCAGAGGGCACCTACACCGTAAACGGGAAAACCGTGACGCTGACGGTAAGCGGCGAGGATGCGACCGCCACTTTGCAGGACGACGGCAGCCTGAAACTGGAGCTGGATGAAAGCACCTCCATGACATTTACAAAGAAGTAAGCGGAGGGGGACATGAAAAAGACAATCTGTGCAGCTCTGCTGTGCGCCCTGGCGTTTAGCCTTGCTTTGGCCGGCTGCGGCGGTGGCGGCAGTGCCGCAGATGGGCTAGCTGGCACAGAATGGTCTCTGACCGGTGTGGAGGCCAGCGGAATGAAGGTAGAGGGGGAACTGTTAGATCAGTTTGCTAGTTCTACTCTAAGGTTTTGGTCGACAAAGTTTACGATGACCCTGAATGACGAAAGTGCAGAGGGCACCTATTCGATTCAAGGGAAAAACTTAATTTTGACAGTGGATGGCGAGGATGCGACAGCCACGCTACAGGAAGACGGGACTTTAAAACTGGCACTGGATGACTCTACATTCATGACCTTTGCGAAAAGCGGGAACTTTAGCCCGGAAACAGATGGCTCAGAGGCGACGGGAACCTCTTCAGAGGAATCGGATAAGCCAAGCAGCTCTGAAAATGCAACGGGCTATTCAGGTAGCGACGACGATTCCGAAGTCAATCAATCCAACTCTTCGGATGCAGTGTCCAGCATGACAACTGGGCAGAAAAATGCGCTGCGAACCGCAGAAGACTACTTGAAGTACTCCGCGTTTTCCTATACAGGGTTGATTGATCAGTTGGAGTACGAAGAGTATTCACACGAAGAAGCCGTCTTTGCGGCGGATCATTGTGGGGCAGACTGGAATAAACAAGCTCTAAAATCTGCAAAATCTTATCTGGAATATACCGCATTTTCCTATACCGGTCTGATTGAACAGTTGGAATTTGAAGGTTTCACCAGTGAACAGGCAAAGTATGCGGTTGATCATTGTGGGGCAGATTGGAATGAGCAAGCCGCAAAATGTGCCGAATCTTATCTTGAATATTCCGCCTTCTCTAAAAGTCGGCTTATTGCCCAACTGGAATATGAAGGCTTTACACATGAAGAGGCTGTTTACGGGGCAGAGAAGAACGGATATTAGAGCTTAGCCCAACAAAACTGATAATTTTTGGTACTAAAAAGGAAGGGGTGTGTGTACACACATCCCTTCCTTTTTATAAAAATTCCCTCTTGACAGAACAGGTATATTGTATATAATAGATATATACAATATTGTTAGCGGAGGCATCCATGGATATCCTCATCAGTAACTCCAGCGGAAAACCAATTTATGAACAGATTACAACACAAATAAAGAACCTGATTTTCAGCGGCAAGCTGCAGCCGGGGGACGCGCTTCCTTCCATGCGGCTGCTGGCGAAGGAGCTGCGCATCAGCGTCATCACCACCAAACGCGCCTACGAGGAACTGGAGCGTGACGGCTTCATTGAAACGGTGACGGGCAAGGGCAGCTTTGTGGCAAGCCAAAATTCCGAGCTTATCAGGGAGGAGCACCTTCGCCGGGCGGAGGCCCTGCTTTCCGAGGCGGCGGATACGGCCAAAGCGGCTGGTATCACCTTAGAGGAGCTGTGTCAGGTTCTTGCCATGCTGTATGGGGAGGAATAGGGACAATGGCAAATAGTTTTGAAGCGGTGAACCTTGTCAAACGGTATGAGGGGTTTCAGCTCGGGCCAATCAGCCTGCACTTGCCGGAGGGCTGCATCATGGGCCTTGTGGGAGAGAACGGAGCGGGCAAAACCACACTGATTAAGCTGTTGACAGGCATTGTGAAAAAAGATGGCGGCCAGGTTCGGCTGCTTGGCCGGACGGTGGAAGCCGACGCCCCCTCTGTCAGAGAGGACATCGGCGTGGTCTTTGATGAAAGCAGCTTTCCTTTCTCCTTCAGGGGCAGGGATGTGGACACGGTTTTAAAACGGATTTACCGGCAGTGGGACAGTGCGCTGTACCGGCAGTATCTTGACAGGCTGCAGCTGCCCATGGACAAACCGGTAAAGGACTTTTCCCGTGGTATGAAGATGAAACTGCAGATTGCGGCGGCACTGGCCCACAGGCCACGGCTGCTTTTGCTTGACGAGCCGACAGGGGGCCTTGACCCCATTGTGCGGGATGAAATACTTGATGTGTTTTTGGATTTTATTGCGGATGAAGGGCACAGCATTCTGCTTTCCAGCCACATCACGGCTGACCTTGAAAAAATCGCGGACTATATCGCTTTTATCCACAAGGGAACACTCCGCCTGTGCGAGCCGAAGGACGAACTGCTGGAACAGTTTGGGGTTTTGAAGTGCACCGCCTCCCAGTTTCAGCAGCTGGATCCGTCATTGGCTTACGGCGTGCGGAAAAACCAATTCAGCGTGGAGGTGCTGGTCCGCAGGGATACCGCGCCCCGGGGCGCGGTGGTGGATCCGGTGCGCATTGACGACATGATGCTGTTTTTAACAAAGGGGGCAGAGCAATGAAGGGCTTGCTGATAAAGGACTTCCTGACGCTGCGCAGCCAGGGAAGGCTCTATCTTATTCTGATGGTGTTTTACTTTCTTTTTGGCATCAGCACAAAGAACCTTTCCATGATGGGGGCTTTTCTGGTGCTTATCAGTACCATGCTTCCCATCACCTGCCTTTCCTATGACGAAAGCTGTAAATGGGACCGGTTCGCACTGACCATGCCGGTCAGCCGGCTGCAGATGGTGCTCAGCAAATATCTTGTGGGGCTCATCCTCAATTTATGCACCCTGGCAGTGGTGCTGGCAGCCAATCTGCTGGCTTTCAGCTTTTCGCAGGCACAGTTCTCCGGCTACGCAACCACAAAGGATGTGGTGCTTTCAACCTTGGCGGTGTGCTGGGTGGGCCTGCTGATAATTGCCGTCCTGCTTCCCGTGATGTTCGCCTTCGGGGTGGAAAAGGGCCGCTATATTATGATGGCCGTCTTTGCACTGTGCTTTATCGTCCCCGCATTTCTAAGCGGTGTGGGCGCCCAGCTGGCGGCGTATCTGCCCGACACGGCCGGACCGTTGCCGGGGTGGTTGCCACCGCTGCTGATGGCAGCGGCGCTTCTCGCCGTATGGCTGCTGAGCGTGGCACTGTCCTATCGCATCTACCGGAAAAAGGAATTTTAGTAGCAGAAAAGAGGGCGGAGCCTGCAGGCTCCGCCCTCTTTCTATCTGGTTATCACTGCTCCATGAAGCCTTTCAGCCGCTCCAAAAAGCCTTTGCGTTTTTGGTAGTTTTCTTCGCCTGCGCTGTCCTCAAACTGCTGAATCAGCTGCTTCTGCTTGTTGTTCAGCTTTTTCGGCACCTCGATGGTGATACGCACAAACTGATCGCCGCGGCCGCGCCCTCCGATATGGGGGATGCCCCGTCCCTTCAGCCGGAACACCGTACCGGGCTGCGTGCCCTCCGGAACGTTGTACTTGACCTTGCCGTCCACAGTGGGGACGGTAATCTCACAGCCGAGCACTGCCTGGGCGAAGGTAATGGGCACCTCGCAGGACACGTTGTAGCCGTCCCGCTCGAACAGGGGATCCGGCCGGACGTTGACGGTGATGTTCAAATCCCCGGAGGGTCCGCCGTTCAGGCCCATATTGCCCTGCCCCCGAAGGGAGATGGTCTGGCCGTCGTCAATGCCGGCGGGGATGTTGACCTCCAGCGTTTTCTTTGTCTGCACCCGTCCGGTGCCGCTGCAGTGCTTACACGGTTTCTCAATAATCTGCCCCTTGCCGCCGCAGCGCGAGCAGGGCCGGGACGACTGGATCACACCGAAGGGCGTCCGCTGGGACACGCCGATTTGGCCTGTGCCGTGGCACTCCGGGCAGGTGGTGGGGCTGGTGCCCTTCTCGCAGCCGTTTCCGCCGCATTCCGGGCAGGCGGACTGGCGCGTCACCTCCACATTGCGCTTTACGCCGTGGGCCGCCTCAAAGAAGGAGATGGTCACGGACTGATACACATCGCTGCCGCGCATGGCACGGTTGGCGCTTTGCCTGCGGGTACCGCCGCCAAATCCACCGAAGCCGCCGCCGAAAAAGCTGTCGAAAATGTCACCGAAATCCACGCTACCGCCAAATCCGCCGAAACCGCCGCCTGCGGCGCCGGGGTTAAAATTGGGGTCCACACCGGCAAAGCCAAACTGGTCGTAGCGGGCGCGTTTGTCCTTGTCGGACAGCACCTCGTATGCCTCGTTGACCTCTTTAAAGGCAGCCTCTGCCTTCTTGTCCCCGGGGTTTAAATCGGGGTGATATTTTTTTGCCAGCTTCCGATATGCCTTTTTCAGCTCGTCGGCGGAACAGCCCTTATTGACACCCAGTACTTCATAGTAGTCTCTTTTGTCTGCCATACAGGGTCACTCCCTTTCCGTCACAGAACAGTCCCCTTACGGGAAGGGGACTGCTTTGTGAAACCGTTATTTCTCGTCTGTCACATCGGTGAAGTCGGCATCCACCACGTTGTCGTCGGGCTTTGCGTTCTGTGCGCCCGCATCAGGGCCCGCACCTGCAGCGCCGCCGGCCTGCTGGGACTGCTTGTAAAGCTGCTCCGCAAGCTTGTAGGACTTCTGCTGCAGCTCGTCGGTCTTGGTTTTAATGACGTCGATGTTGCCGCCTTTAACCGCTTCCTTCAGGGCCTCCACCGCGTCGGAAACTTCCTTCTTCTCGCTGTCGCTCAGCTTGTCGCCCACCTCGTTAAGGGTCTTTTCCGTCTGGTAAATCAGCTGATCCGCGTTGTTCTTTGTGTCAATCTCGTCGCGGCGCTTCTTGTCCTCCGCAGCATACTGCTCGGCCTCCTTGACGGCCTTGTCGATGTCCTCTTTGGACATGTTGCTGGATGCTGTGATGGTGATGTTCTGCTCCTTACCGGTGCCCAGATCCTTGGCGGATACGTGGACAATGCCGTTGGCGTCGATATCGAAGGTAACTTCAATCTGCGGCACGCCGCGGGGTGCGGCGGGAATGCCGTCCAGATGGAAGTTGCCGAGGGTCTTGTTGTCAGCCGCCATCTCACGCTCGCCCTGCAGCACATGCACCTCGACAGAGGTCTGGTTATCCGCAGCGGTGGAGAAGATCTGGCTCTTCTTCGTGGGGATGGTGGTGTTTCTTTCAATAATCTTGGTGGCTACGCCGCCCATGGTCTCGATACCGAGGGACAGGGGCGTAACATCCAGCAGCAGCAGGCCCTTGACATCGCCGGCCAGCACGCCGCCCTGGATGGCAGCGCCGATAGCCACACACTCGTCCGGGTTAATGCCCTTGAAGGGGTCCTTACCGATGAAGTCCTTCACCGCGTCCACAACGGCCGGGATACGGGTGGAGCCGCCAACCAGCAGAACTTTGTCTAACTCATCCTTGGAAAGGCCGGAGTCAGACAGGGCCTGCTTGACGGGGCCCATGGTCTTTTCCACCCGGTCCGCAGTCAGCTCGTTGAACTTTGCACGGGTCAGCGTGGTGTCCAAATGCTTCGGGCCGGTGGCGTCCGCCGTGATGAAGGGCAGGTTGATGGCGGTGGAAGTCATGCCGGACAGCTCAATTTTGGCTTTCTCAGCAGCCTCCTTTAACCGCTGCATGGCCATCTTGTCGTTTTTCAGGTCAATGCCGGTGTCCGCCTTAAAGGTGTCTGCCAGCCAGTCCATAACGCGCTGGTCAAAGTCGTCGCCGCCCAGACGGTTGTTGCCCGCCGTGGCGAGAACCTCCTGCACGCCGTCGCCCATCTCAATGATGGACACATCGAAGGTGCCGCCGCCCAGGTCGTACACCATGATTTTCTGATCCTTTTCCTTATCAATGCCGTAGGCAAGTGCCGCGGCGGTGGGTTCGTTGATAATACGTTTGACGTCAAGGCCGGCAATCTGGCCCGCATCCTTGGTGGCCTGCCGCTGTGCGTCGGTGAAGTAGGCAGGTACGGTGATAACGGCGGAGTCAACCTTTTCGCCGAGGTAGGCTTCTGCGTCACCCTTCAGCTTGGCAAGAATCATGGAGCTAATCTCCTGCGGGGTGTAGCTCTTGCCGTCTACCGCTACGGTGTAGTTGCTGCCCATCTCACGTTTGATGGAGCTGATGGTCCGGTCGGGGTTGGTGATGGCCTGCCGCTTTGCAACCTGGCCGACCATTCTTTCGCCGGTCTTGGAGAAGGCAACAACAGACGGGGTCGTCCGCGCGCCCTCTGCATTGGCGATAACAACCGGCTCGCCGCCCTCCATGACCGCAACACAGGAGTTGGTGGTTCCTAAGTCAATACCGATAATCTTAGACATAAAGCATTCCTCCGATTTCTTTTTATGATGTAATAGGATATCTATTTCAAAAATCCGCCCATGCGGAGAATCCAGCTAGTTTGCAACCTTAACCATGGCGTGCCGCACCACGCGGTCGCCCAGCTTGTAGCCCTTCTGCAGCACCTCAGCCACCACGTTTTCGCCAAGTGTTTCATCCTCCACGTGCATGACCGCGTTGTGCTCATCCGGGTTGAAAGGCTTCCCAAGGCAGTCCATCTCCACGATGTTCAGCTTTTTCAGCGCGTCTGTGAACTGCTGCAAAATCAGCATACAGCCCTTTTTGTAATCCTCATCCTCGCAGGCAGCCTGTGCAGCCCGCTCAAAATTATCAATGCAGGGCAGCAATTCGCTCACCGTGTTGATAACGGCAAAGGCGTAGCTGTCCTCCTTTTCCTTTAAGGAGCGGCGCTTGTAGTTTTCATACTCCGCCGCCGTACGCAGCAGCAGATCCTTTGTTTGCTCCAGTTCTTTCTGAATCGGGTCCTGCGCCGCGGCGTCCTCCGCCTTTGCATCCTCAGCGGGGCCCGGGCTGTCCGCGGCCTTTTCCGCCGCGCTGGCCTCTGCTTCTGCCGCATTGGCCTGCTGCGCCTGTTCGGCCGCCCTGTTCTTCTTCTCTTCCTTGTTCTGTGACAATGTTCCCATCTCCTATTCCTCGTCCGACTCCTTTAAAAGTTTGCCAAGGGTGCCGGCAAAGTATTCAATGTATGAAATGACGCTGGCGTAGTCCATCCTTACCGGACCCACCACGCCGATGCAGCCGAAGCTGCCGCCGCCCAGCAGGTACTTCGCAGTAATCAGGCTGGCCACACCCACATCGCTGTCCTTTTTGCTTCCGCCGATCCGGACGGTGATGCCGCCTTTCGAGTTGTCAAGCAGGTTGGACAACAGCTTGCGGTCGCTTAACAGCTTAAGCGCCTCGAAAGTTGCTGCACCGTCCTCCTCCCTGCGGCGCAGCAGGTTTGCCTGCCCCTCAAGAAGGATTCTGCTGTGCGCCATCTCCTCGCAGATGGTCAGAATGCTTTGCAGCACAGGAACGGTCAACATGGTGTACTGGCCGCACTTGGCGGCAATGCCGTTCATCAGCGGCATATCCACTGCGGTCAGCCGCAGCCCCTGCAGCTCCCGTGTGATGAAGGCCGCAATGATGGACTGCACGTGCTCGTTCAGTGCCACCCGGCAAAGCCCTGTGCGAAACTCCCCCTCGGTGGTGATGACCGCAACGGCCACCATGCCGTCGGAAACGGGGAACAGCTCCACGCGGGATATCTTTGCGCTGCTGTTGACCGGGGTGGAACCCACTGCCGCATAGTTGGTCAGCTCGCTTAACAGGGCTGCGGCGTGCTCCACCACCTTGGCCGTGTCTGCCACACCACCCAGAAACAGGGAGTCGATGGCGTTTTTTACCCGGTCGGGTATGGGCTCCGGTTCCATTAAAGAGCTGACATAGTACTGCAGCCCCTCCGTGGAGGGGACCCGCCCGGCGGAGGTATGGGGCTGTTCCATCAGGCCGCGGCGCGTCAACTCCGCCATTTCATTGCGGATGGTGGCGGAACTGACGGACCCGCCGAACTGCTCTGCAACCGTCTTGCTGCCCACCGGCTCGCCTGTGCGCAGGTAGCTTTCGACCACCGCCTTGAGGATACGCCTGCGGCGCTCGCCCAAGGTCTCCATCTTCCGCTCACCTCGATTAACAAAAAAGTAAGGTGTTAGCACTCAAACACTTCGAGTGCTAACACCTATAATTTATCACGATTCACAGGGGGTGTCAAGTATTTTCAGGGCAAAAGATCGCAAATAATTGTATTCATTAAAAGAAGAAATTGTGAACAAATTTTTAACCGGCCATCCTCCTGTGCCAGCACGCCCTGCCGTATCAGCGGTGCCGCCTTTTGCAGGGTGTATTCGGCTGCCGCGGGGTCCTTTTCGCGCAGTGCCTGGACGGACACGCCCCGTGTCAGCCGCAGGCCCAGCATCAGCAGTTCCTCATAATCGCCGCCGGGCCCATCATCCACCGGGTCGGCACCGTGCAGGAAGCCGTTCAGGTCGGAGGGGAAGTAAAAACGCCGCCCGCCGAAAAAGCTGTGCGCGGACGGGCCGAGGCCGAGATAGGGCGTCAGCCTCCAGTAGGCGGTGTTGTGCCTTGAATGAAAGCCGGGCCGGGCAAAGTTGGACACCTCATACTGGGAAAGCCCGAAGCCCTCCAGCGCCTGGACCACCCGGGCATACCGCGCAGCCAGCTGGTCCTCGTCCGGCAGGCCAAGGCAGAAGCGCTGCTCATAGAAGGGGGTGCCCGGTTCCAGCTTTAAAAGATAGGCGGACACGTGCTCCGGCTGCAGCTGCCTGATGGCAGACAGGGAGCTGTCCAGCGTCTCGTCCGTCTCCTCCGGCACGCCCAGCATGAGATCCAGCGACAGGTTGTGAAAGCCTGCCTGCCGGGCCTGCTGGACCAGCCGGACGGTGTCCTGCATCCGGTGCTTCCTGCCGAGGGCGCGCAGCACGCCGTCGTCTGCGGCCTGCATGCCGATACTCAGCCTATTTACCCCCGCCTTGTGCAAAACCTGAAGGTCCTCCATGGAGGTGCTGCCCGGGTTACACTCCACCGTGCACTCCGTTATCTCGCACGGAAAGGACGCGCGAATCCGGTCCAGCAGCGCCGCCAGCCGCTGGGCGCCCAGCAGCAGGGGCGTGCCGCCGCCAAAGTACACCGTGCGCACCGTGTACCCCTCCGAGCGCTTTCCATACTCCTCTATCAGCTGATGAAGGCGACGGGCCAGCTGTTCCGGCCTGTCCCCATCCGGCCGGAGTGAGTAAAAATCGCAGTACGGGCACTTGCCCCGGCAAAAGGGTATGTGCAGGTACAGCCCCAGCGGGGACGGATTACGAGTCAAGCTTGAGCACCGCCATAAACGCCTCCTGCGGCACCTCCACCGTGCCCAGCTTGCGCATTTTCTTCTTTCCTTCTTTTTGCTTTTCCAGCAGCTTCTTTTTCCGTGTGATGTCGCCGCCGTAGCACTTGGCAAGCACATCCTTACGCAAGGCGCGCACCGTCTCCCGCGCGATGATTTTGCCGCCGATGGCCGCCTGGATGGGCACCTCGAACATCTGCCGCGGGATGTTTTCCTTCAGGTTTTCCGCAATTTTGCGCGCCCGCGCATAGGCGTTGTCCTGATGGACGATAAAGCTTAAGGCGTCCACAATTTCGCCGTTAAGCAGGATGTCCAGCTTGACAAGCTTGCTGGGCACATACTCGCTTAGCTCGTAGTCAAAGCTGGCATACCCGCGGGAGCGGGACTTAAGGGCGTCGAAAAAGTCGTAGATGATTTCGTTCAGCGGCAGCTTATAATGCAGATCCACCCGCGTCTCATCCAGGTATTTCATGTCCACAAACACGCCGCGCCGGTTCTGGCACAGCTCCATAATGCTGCCCACATAGTCGCTGGGGGTGTAGATGTGCGCCTGCACCATGGGCTCCTTCGCCACAGCAATGACAGAGGGATCCGGGTAGTTGCTGGGGTTGTCGATGACAAGCTCGCTTCCGTCGGTCAGCTCCAGCTTGTAGATGACGGAGGGGGCTGTGGTCACAATGTCCAAATCGAACTCCCGCTCCAGCCGCTCGCCGATAATCTCCATGTGCAAAAGGCCGAGAAAGCCGCAGCGGAAACCAAAGCCCAGCGCCACGGAGGTCTCCGGCTCGAAGGTCAGGGACGCGTCGTTCAGCTGCAGTTTCAGCAGCGCCTCCTTCAAGTCCTCGTAATGGGCGCCGTCCGCAGGGTAGATGCCGGAGAAGACCATGGGCTGCACCTTGCGGTAACCGGGCAGCGCCTGCGCACAGGGGCGGTTGTTCAGGGTAACGGTGTCGCCCACGTCCACGTCGGTCAGCGTCTTGATGGAGGCGGTGATGTAACCCACCTCGCCCGCCTCCAGCGCCTCGGTGGGGATCAGGCTGTTGGGGCCCATGTTGCCCACCTCTACCACGCTGAACACGCTTCCGGTAGCCATCAGGCGGATTTCGTCGCCGGGCCGCACCTGCCCGTCCATCACCCGGATGTACACAATGACCCCCTTGTAGCTGTCATACACACTGTCGAAGATTAGCGCCTTGAGCGGCGCCTGCCGGTCGCCCGCAGGGGCGGGGATGTCGGTGACAATCCGCTCCAGCACCTCACCGATGTTGACCCCCGTCTTGGCGGAGATACGCGGCGCGTCCATGGCCGGGATCCCGATGACGTCCTCAATTTCATGGCAGGCCATGTCGGGGTCGGCCGCAGGCAAATCAATCTTGTTAATTACGGGCAGGATTTCCAGGTCATTCTCCACCGCAAGGTAGCAGTTGGCCAGGGTCTGCGCCTCCACCCCCTGGGAGGCGTCCACCACCAGCACCGCCCCCTCACACGCGGCGAGGGAACGGGAAACCTCGTAATTGAAGTCCACATGGCCGGGCGTGTCGATGAGGTTGAAGGTGTAGACCTGCCCGTCCTTCGCGGCATATTTGATGGTGACGGCGCGCGCCTTTATGGTGATGCCGCGCTCCCGCTCCAGATCCATGTTGTCCAAAAGCTGACTGTGCATCTCCCGCTCGGTCACGGCGCTGGTCAGCTCCAGCATGCGGTCGGCCAGTGTGGACTTGCCGTGGTCGATGTGGGCAATGATGGAAAAGTTTCTGATGTGGTCTTGTTTAACGGACACGGGCGAAGCCCCTTTCTGTGCAAATGGTCTTGTCGCCGCAGCGTTCCACCCCGGTGCCGGGAGCCCCCCGGCATGGCTTGGAACGCCGCACAGGCTTATGCTACATTATAACAAAAACAAGCCCCGCTTTCAACGAGAAAGCGGGGCTTGTTTTCCGGTTATTCCTGCAGATCCAGCACCACCTGCGCCAGCGCCCGGCCAAGGTATTTCCCGGCCCAGCGCGCCTGCTGCAGGGTGTTGGCATGGCCGCCGACCTCCGCCAGCAGGACGCCGGGGGCTAGCCCCTGGTTATAGTCCCGATAGGAGAACAGGACAGGCCGGGTGATGCCCGGCGCAACCTCTTCAAGGGCGTTTTGCAGCCGTGCGGCAATGTTGAGGTTCTGCTTAAAGTTCGGCAGGTTGTTTTTCTCCGGGTTGTTGCAGTTGCTGACCACCATAATCTGCGCCACTTTCTTCCCGTCGATGACGGCGGTGGGCGCAGTTTTGCTGCTGTCGCTGCCCAGTGCGTCCCGGTGTACGTCCAGCACGATTTTGATGCTGGGATACTCCGCCAGATATTTTTTAATGCTTTCCGCACTGCGGGCGTATCCCCCGTTGTAGGAGGGGTAGTCGTAAAATTCCGTGTCGTGGATGACGCCGATCCCCTTCTTTTCAAGCTCCTTCACAATTTCATCCCCCACGGCAACCATATTCTGGGTCTTGTCCGTGCTGCGGAAGTTTTCGCTGGAGCCGTAGTAGCTTTCGGTGGTATGGGTGTGGATAATCAGCACCTGCGGCTCACGGGTGTCCGTGGTGTGAAAGGGCGGATCCGCCTGGATGGCCGCCAAAATCTCCTCCTTGGAAAGGGAGGAGTAGTTTCTTAAAAATCCGGCTCCTATGCTGTAATCCTTGCCGCTTTCTGCGCTGACCGCAAGGCTCTGCTCAAGGACATCGCTGCCGATGACTTCCTCCACATAGGGCTCTTCCTCTTCCTGTTCTGTGTCCGTCTGCTGCTGCGGCTCGCTGCTTGCCTGCTGCTCCGGAATCACCGGATCCGCCGCACCCTGCGCCTCCCTTGGGAGAAGGACGGAGGGATCGCCCTGCAGGGTCTGCACAGCGGAAAACAGCGCCAGCTGCCCGGCGTAGGCGCTGATGGACGGCAGGCTGTACAGCACGGCGGCGGTTGCAGAAAAGACCGCGACCACCGACACAAGGAAGGACAGGAAACCTTTCAGGAAACGCCGTTGTTTCATTTTGGTCCTCCTTTCCGTCCCTTAAGAATATGAGAAAGGAGGGGAAAATATTCAGACAGTCAGCTCCCGGATATCGGAAAGGGACAGGGTGGGCTGTAAAGCCAGATTCAGGGAGAGGGAAAGCAGGCAGGAGGCTTTGTGTACCACCTCGTCAATGTCGCGGGGCGTCACCACCAGATCCCTGCCCGTATCGGCCTCCTGCCCGGTCAGGTTTTCCATCAGTGTGGCGGCGTCCACCACGGTGGGCACCCCCACTGCGACCACCGGAACGCCGAGGGTCCGTTTGCTCAGCTCCTTCCGGCAGTTGCCCACACCGGAACCGGGGCTGATTCCCGTGTCCGTCAGCTGGATGGTGCAGCCGATCCGGGCGTAGTCCTTGGCCGCCAGCGCGTCGATGGCAATCACAGCGGACGCGCGGGTCAGCCGCGCCGCGCTGGCTAGAATTTCCGCCGCCTCAATGCCGGTCTGCCCAAGCACCCCGGGGGCCAGCACCGACACGGTGGCAAGGTCGTTGGGAAACAGGTCCTTATACATGCCGGTAATGTGTCTGGTGGCCAGCACCTTTTCCGCCGTCAGCGGGCCGACGGCGTCCGGCGTGACCGACGCATTGCCAAGCCCCGCCACCAGCACGGCCTGCGTATGTCCCTTCAGCAGCCCCCGCAGGGAGTCTGCAAGGGACTCGGCCAGGCAGTCGGTACTCTCTGCGGAGGCGGCAAAAGGGGGCAGTTCATAGGTGATATACCTGCCGTAGGAGTCCCCCTCCGGTGTTTTCAGAAGGGTGCTGGTGCGGCTGCCGAAGGGCAACCGTTCTTTGTGATTGACGGCGCGGTAGCGTTTTTTCCCGCCTCCCATTCCGCCGCCTTCAATGGCTAAGTCCGTACGAAGCGCCATGGAAACCAATCCTTTCATTTTTTAAATTGCATGGGAAAGCGGCAGACGATGCCGCTGTGAATGCCTGCGGAAAAGCCGGACTGCCTGTATGGGGGTACCGGCTGTGCGGCCGCCCTCTCCTGTAGAGAAGGCCGTTCCGGGACGAAGGGCTATTTTTCTTAAAAAAAGCTTGCATTTTGGTAGGAATCATGATAAGATTAAGTGTACTGTCGAGTAGGTGAGGAGGTGCGAAGATGCCGAATATTAAATCCGCGAAGAAGAGAGTGATTGTCAACAACCAGCGCGCGGCCCGCAACAAGGCGGTGAAGAGCGAGCTGAAGACGGTCCTCAAGAAAGCAGATGCCGCCATCGCTGGGGGCGACGCGAACAAGGACGCCCTTGTCAAGGTTGCCGTCAAAAAAATCGATCAGGCTGCTGCAAAGGGTGTTATTCATAAGAACAACGCCGCCCGGAAAAAGGCTCAACTCGCCTGCAAAGTCGCCAAGGCGTAACAAAACAGGACTGAAAGCGGACACACAGTGTGTGTCCGCTTTTTTTCGGCTTCATTTGTCCTTTGGGCCGGAAAACAGTGCGGCCAGAAGGCTGAACAGAATGGCAGCCGCAATCCCCGCCGCGCAGGCGGAAAGCCCTCCGGTAAACACACCCAGCCAGCCGAATTTGGCAACCGCCTCCCTGACGCCGGCGGCAAGGCTGTTGCCAAACCCGGTTAGCGGGACGGTGGCGCCGGCGCCTGCAAAATCCACCAGCATGGGATACAGCCCCACTGCGCCGAGGATGACGCCGGTCACCACGTAGCCGGTGAGAATGCGCGCAGGGGTCAGGGATGTTTTATCGATAAGGATTTGCCCCACCACGCAGATGAGGCCGCCCACCACAAAGGCCTTGACAAAATCCATCAGTTCCATTTATGCGCCCTCCTTTCCGGCGGTTATTTCCACAAGATGTGCGATGCATGGGATGTTCTCCCCCTGCATGGTGCTGGTGGGGGAGAGCAGCGCCCCGGTGGACACAAGCAGCAGCTTGTGCATGCGGCCCTTTTTCAGTTGGTCGTAAAGATAGGCGGAAAAGACGCTGGCACTGCATCCACAGCCGCTTCCGCCGCAGGTGGTGCCCTGGCCCTTGACGTCGTAAAGCATCAGCCCGCAGTCGTTGTGCTGGCGGGAGATGTCGATGGCGTCCTTCTTTAAAAGGGTAATCAGCAGCTCGCTGCCCACAAGGCCCAAATCCCCGGTGGCAATCAGGTCGTAATCCTCCGGACAGCGGCCTGTGTCCCTGAAAAAGTTGCCGATGGTCACTGCGGCGGCAGGCGCCATGGCCGCCCCCATGTTGTTGGCATCCTTCACACCGTAGTCGGTGACAATGCCCGGCGTTGCGGCGGTAAGCCGCGGACCGGTGCCGGACTGCCCCAGCAGCACCGCACCTGCGGCGGTGGCCGTCCACTGGGAGGTGGGCGTGCGCAGGCCGCCGTATTCCAGCGGGAAGCGGAACTGGCGCTCCGCCGTGCAGAAGTGGGAGGAAGTCACCACCACGGCCCTTTCGCCGCAGCCGCCCTCCAGCGCCATGGCGGCCAACAGCAGCCCCTCGGAAAAAGTGGAGCAGGCGCCGTAGATGCCAAACAGGGGCACGGAGAAGTCCTGAAGGCCGAACGTGCTGCTGATGCACTGGTTCAACAGATCCCCGGCGAACAGAAAGGACACGTCGGAGGGGGCGATGCCGGCTTTGGTCATCAGTACGGTAAAGGCCTCCTTTTGCAGGGCGGCCTCCGCCCGTTCAAAACTTTTTTCATGCAGGGTGGTGTCGGTATGAATGCGATCAAAGTAGTCGTGAAGCGGCCCTTCCCCCTCCTTTTTTCCAACAGCCGCGGCGGCTGCCGCAAGGGTGATGGGCCGCTCGAACAGGATGGTGTGGTTGCCCTTTCTTACGGCCATGCCTACATCCCTCCAAGCAGCAGTAAAATAACGCCATAAATCATGCTTGCCACCGTGCCGTACACAATGACAGGCCCCGCAATGGAGAACATTTTGGCCCCCACGCCGAGAATGAAGCCCTCCGCCTTAAATTCCATGGCTGGGGAGGCCATGGAATTGGCAAAGCCGGTGATGGGCACCAGTGTGCCCGCGCCGGCAAACTTTGCGATTTTATCGAACACGTGAAAGGCCGTCAACAGGATGGCCAGCGCAATCAGGGTAATGGAGGTGAGCGCACCAGCCGCGGTTTTATCCATTCCGAGGCTGTAATACCAGGTAATCAGCCCCTGCCCGAGGGTGCAGATGGCTCCGCCCACAAGAAATGCTCCCAGACAGTTTTTCAGTATCTTGGAATTGGGCGAGGCCTGCTTGACCAGTTTTTCATAATCGTTTTGGGTAAGATTCATGTTTCAAAACTCCTTTCACAGCTATTTTTCTCCCGGCAAGGAAATTTATGAATGCCCGGCATATTTTCTTTTGCAGCGGCTCAAACTAACTGCGGAGGTGAAAAACCAAAAAATGAAACAGGTCAAAATCAACGATAAGAAAAAGCGGTTCGGAAGGGGTCTGTCGTCCAAGGGGTTTTACATTGCGCTGGCAATCTGCCTTGTGGGAAGCGGAATCATGGCGTTTGTGGCCGTGGACCGGACACTGTCCGGCATTGAGGATATGAACAGTGGGTCCAGCAGCCTTTCACAGCAGGAACCAAGCAGCTCCTCCCAGGTGGGCGCAGTGACGGACAAGCCTGCGGGCTCCTCCTCCAGCAGTAGCAACACGGAACAGCAGAGCAGCAGCCAGAGCAGTTCCTCCGCCAGCGAGAGCACGGCCGCCGCCACCGTGGTGTACAGCCTGCCGGTATCGGGTGAAATCATGAACGCCTACAGTGCCGGGGAACTGGTCAAGTCCCTGACCCTGGGCGACTGGCGCACCCATGACGGCGTGGACATCAAGGCGGATGCGGGTACCGAGGTCCACCCTGCGGGGGCGGGCACGGTGAAAAAGGTCTACTCGGACACCATGTGGGGCAACTGCGTGGAAATTGAGCATGCGGACGGCCTTATCTCCGTCTACTGCTCCTTAAGCGAGCCCACCGTACAGGTTGGCCAGGCGGTGGACACCGGTACCGTAATCGGTACGGTGACGGACAGTGCCGCGGCAGAGGTGCTGGAGGCGTCCCATCTGCACTTCGGCATGAAGCAAGACGGAAACTGGATTGACCCCATGAGCAAAATTTCCGATTAGCAGAAAATGAAAACCGTCCGGACTTTCCGGACGGTTTTTTGTCTGTTTTCGTAAAAAATGTTGAAATTTTGTTCTTACTATGGTACTCTTTTAAAAAGACTTTTTCGCACTTAGGGGGGAACAATTCATGGAAATGGTCAATGCGGGTTGGCTGTCGATCCTGCCGCCGATTATTGCCATCGGGCTTGCACTGATTACAAAGGAAGTGCTTTCTTCGCTGATGCTCGGCATCGTTTCGGGCGCTGTAATCTACGTCTGCGTGGGTGGCTTTGGACCGCTGACAATTTTTGACGCGGTGTTTGGCACCATGGTGGAAAAGATGGGGGAGAACGCCTCGGTCCTGCTGTTTTTGGCGCTGCTTGGCGCGCTGGTGGCAGTGGTCACCATGGCGGGGGGCTCCAAGGCCTACGGCGACTGGGCCGCCAGCAAAATCAAAAACAAGGCGGGTGCACAGCTTGCCACCTCCATTCTCGGCATTTTTATCTTTATTGACGACTACTTCAACTGCCTGACGGTGGGCACCGTGATGCGGCCGGTAACGGACAAGTATAAGGTGTCCAGGGCAAAGCTTGCGTACATTATCGACTCCACTGCGGCGCCGGTGTGCATTATCGCCCCGATTTCCAGCTGGGCGGCAACCATCGCCAGCACCATGCAGTCCTCCGGAATTCAGGACGGCATGGGCACCCTGGTTGCGACGATTCCCTACAACCTGTATGCGCTGCTGACCATTGCAATGGTGGTGCTGGTCAGCCTGAAAAAGCTGGACTTTGGCCCCATGGCCCGGTTTGAGCGGCAGGCGGAGCTTGGCCTGGAAAGCAGGGAGGTTGACCCGGCGGACGCAAAGGACGATTTTGACGGCATGGAGATATCGGAAAAGGGGACAGTGCTTGATTTGCTGATTCCCATCGGCGGTCTGATTGTTGCCACCATCCTTGCCATGCTGTATACAGGGGGACTGTTTACCGGCGGCGCCTCCAACATTGTGGAGGCCTTCGGCAACACCGACGCGTTTATGAGCCTTGTGTACGGCGGCTTTGTGGCAATTATTATTGCGTTTTTAACGTTCGTGCCGCGTAAGGTGCTGGGCTTCCGTCAGTTTATGGGCGGCCTGACGGTGGGCTTTAAAAGCATGATCGCTGCGGATACCATTCTGGTGCTGGCGTGGACCATCTCCGGCATGTGCCGCGAGCTGCTGAACACAGAAGGGTTTGTGGCAGGGGTTGTACAGAACAACCAGTTTGCCCTTACCTTCCTGCCGGCCATCATTTTCCTGATTGCGGCGGGCATGTCCTTTGCACTGGGTACCTCCTGGGGCACATTCATGATGCTGATTCCCATCGTCATTGCCATTTTCGGCGGGGAAACCGGTGGCCTCATGATTCCGACCCTTGCCGCCACACTGGCCGGCTCGGTGTTTGGCGACCACTGCTCGCCTATTTCGGACAGCACCATCATGTCCTCCACCGGCGCGGGGGTTCGGCACATCGACCATGTGTCCACTCAGATTCCCTATGCGCTGCTGGTTGCAGGCTGCAGCTTTGTAGGATATCTCATGTGTGTGTTTACGACAAATGTGTTTGTTATTCTCGGCGTGGCACTGGCACTGTTCTTGGTGTGCATCTTTTTGCTACACAACGTGTCGGCGAAGCATATGGCTGAGGCACAGCAGGAAATAAAATAGAACGATAAAAGAAGGGCCCCTGAAGAAAACTTCAGGGGCCCTTCTTTTCGCTTTTTTCTCTGCGGTATTTTTCCTTGGTGGCAAGCCCTCCGCGGATGTGCCGCTCGGCCTTATTGTGGTCGAGAACTTTCTGTACCTCTCTATACAGGCTTAAATTACAGCGGCGAAGCCGCTCTGAAACGTCTTTATGTACCGTGCTTTTGCTAATGCCGAATTTGGCGGCAGTCCCCCGCACGGTCTCCTCATGTTCTACAATATACTGCCCAAACAGGACAGCCCTGTCTTCCGGATTCCCTTTCAAGTGGTAGCCCTCCCCTTGGCATTACTGTACTACCACTGTATGCTGGGAAATTTTTGATTATGCTTTTTGTTTGCGGGTAAAACAGGGCGGCTTACCAGCTGCTTCCGCCGCCACCGCCGCTTCCGCCGCCGGAGAAACCGCCGCCGGAAAAGCCTCCTCCTCCGCCGGAGAAGCTTCCACCTCCGCCTCCGCCGCCGGAGGACGAGGGGGAGGACGTCATGGTGCTGGATACGCGGTCCATGGTGCTGTGCATCCGGTGCATAACGCTGTAGGCCGTGAAGGTAAAGGCCGGGTCACTGGAATAGAGCCAGCTTGGCGGCTCGCTGAGCAGACCGTCGAACTTCTTCTCCCACTTTTTGCTGACGCCCAAAACCTGTGCAAAGGGCAGCACGTTGTAGAAGTAGTCCGGCTCTTCATTCAGAAGCATCTCCAGCCGGTCCTTCTCCGCCGTCACAAGGAAGTCCCTAAAGCCAAGGGCAAGCGCCAGCTGTTCGTACCCGAAGGCAGTGCGTTTTTTAATAAGCGGTGAAAGGAACATGGCGGCAAGGTAGGACGCGGCAAACAAAAGCCCTGTTGCTTTCGCCATCATACCGGTGGCCGTAAGGTCACTGGCAAGGCCCAGCACTGCGCCGGCGTAGCAAAGCAGAATGCCAAGCAGCCGCAGCACCTTGTTGAGCTGAACCCCCTTATGAATGTCCGCAGACAGGCTTGCCACAAGCATCTGCCCGGCAACGCCCAGCAGCAGTGCGATAATCAGCCCCAGTATGGCAGGCTCTGACCCAAGGAACAGGGGAACAAAGCACATGGGAAGCAGCGCGGCTGTCAACACGGCGCGCAGCAGATAGGACAGCCCCCGGCAGGCGATGTTGGTAATCTGCCGCGGCCCTGTAAAGGCTTTCTTAAGCAGGGTAGCCGTCTTGTTTACGGTTTTATAGAACTTATTTTCCAACTGCGTGTCGGTGACCGTCTGCCGCCCGCCTGAAAACAGCTTTGAAAACATCTCCTTCTCATAGAAGGGATGCGCGTCATCCAGTTCATTTTTTCTGTGCAGGGTAAAGTGGTCGTCCGGCTGCATTTCGATGGTAAGGTGGCCGTGGCTGGCCCAGTAGTAAATCAGCGAGGTGATGTCCCGCCCGTCGCAACGCTCATCAATAATGTAGCCCAGCTCTGCACTGCTCATGCCCTGGGGCGGCCGGAAGGAAAGCACAGGCGGCACCTTTTTGCGGCGGCCTAAAAACAGCGCCAGCACCGCCACCAGCAGCAATGCCGCGATACCGACAGCCGGGTAGGAGACATCCAGCGCCGTCTGTTCATATAAGAAACTTCCGGCAGGGTAGTAAAGCTTCAGGCTGAACTGCTCTCCGGCAGTGAATTTACGTAAAGACTGGAACGAAACGCCTGTGTCCTCGCGCACAATAGACAGACGCTGCTCAGGGTCGCTTTCCCCACGGCGGCCGACAGACGCCTCCATCTTCCGGATGGGGTAAGGGCCAGTGATGTCGATGGACAAATCAAGAATTTCCGTCTCACCAAAGTAGGGAAACAGCTCAAAGCTGAGCTGGTCGAATTCCTCGCCGGGGGCGTAGCGCAGCCATGCGTCATAGGACAGGGAGAAGCGGATGACTTTTCCCGCGCTGCCCTCCTCAAAATTGATGGCGAAATAGCTGCTGTCATCCGAGAGATAAACCTCCGCATCCTCACACTGGACCGTCAGCCCGGAGAGATGCAGGTTGTCGCCGGACAAATCCCGGTCGTCGATAATGCCGCTGAAATGGGTGGCTTCCTCTGAATTCACGGTAATGACATAGTCCGACTGGACGCGGTAACGGCGGCTTTCGCCGACATCAATGCTGGTGGCCAGGCTGTTTATTGTGACGTCCGGCACAAAAACAGGGGCTTCGGAAAACGTACCCTCCGGAAACTGTGCCTGAAGGGTAACGCCCTCAAAGGCGTCAAGCCCGCCGTTTGTCTGAAGAGACAGCACGCCGTTTTCCACCGTGTAGCTGACACGGTCGCCCATGCTGCCGCTGCCGTACCGGCCGCCTGTCACAGTTATTTCATCGGCCGATGCCCCGTCCGGGAACCGTACGGTGGCCGTAAAGGAGTCGATGGACGTGTCCCAGTCGGTCCCCACAAGGTTGAGATACAAAAAGTCTGCCGTGGGGTCATAGTCGGCATAGTGCACCAGCCGGTAACGGATGACATACTGATGTTCCCCGGTAATGGTGGTATCCGCATCGCCGATTTTTATCTCCACGTTGGAGTAGGTCTCGGTAACTTCAAAGGGGGCGCCCGTCACGGAGATATCCGAAACGGTGTAGCCTTCCACATCACCCGACAGGGGGATGGTACGGATAAAGCCGTGGCGCTCGTCCAAAAAGTCCATGGTGATGGTTTCCGTCACGGTGTAGGCGCGATCCGTCCCCGCTGTCACATCCACGTGATAGCTGGTAATTCGGTAGCCTTCGTCCGCCTCCCGCGCATGCGCCGGGGCCAGCGGCAGCAGGGCGCAAAGCAGGGAAAGAAGCAGGTACAGTGAAATCAGGCGCAGTAACCGATGTTGTCTCATGTCTCAAAAGCTCCGTTCTGTTGGGGTGTTTCTATTGTACACGATTACCGGGCCGCCTTCAACCTCGCCATACAGAAAAAATCCTGCCGGATTGGAAGGTTTGGTTGTGATTTTGTGTGAAAGGGTGTACAATAACGGGGAAGAATTCAGTGCAGAGGTAACAGATATGGAAAGGAATTATAAAATAATAGACGCGCACACCCATATTTTCCCGGACAAAATTGCTGACAAAGCGGTGGCCTCCATTGGGAAATTTTATGATTTGCCCATGCAGGGCGGAACCGGCCGCCCCCACCATTTGGATGAGCAGGGGGAGAAATACGGGATTGAGCACTTCCTGGTTTTTTCCGCGCCGACCACACCGGCCCAGGTGCACTCCATCAACGATTTTATCCATGCAAAATGCCAGAAATACAGCCGGTTCATCGGGCTTGGCAGCCTGCACCCGGAAATGGAAAACCCGCTAAAGGAACTGGACCGGGTGGTGGAACTTGGCCTTAGGGGGCTGAAATTTCACCCGGACTTTCAGCAATTTGCCATTGATGACGAGCACATGCTGCCGGTGTACCGCCGCACTGCGGAGTATAAACTGCCCATCCTGTTCCACATGGGGGACAAGCGGTACGACTTTTCCCGCCCGCGTCGGCTGTATAACCTGCTGCAAAAGGTGCCGGATTTAACCGTCATTGCCGCCCATTTCGGCGGCTACGGCCAGTGGGAGGAGGCCGCGCGCTACCTTCAGGGGGGAAAGAATATCTGGTTCGATACCTCCAGCACCCTGCCCATGATCTCCAAGGACTATGCGCGGTCGCTGGTGGCCCACTTTGGGGCCGATCGCCTGCTGTTCGGCACGGATTACCCCATGTGGGACATCGGGGAGGAACTGGAACGTTTCTTTTCTCTCGACCTGACTGGGCAGGAGAATGAACAAATTCTGTCCGGCAATTTTGAAAGGCTGTTTCAACTGGTTCCATAAGAAAAGGGGAAAGAGCCCGGCGTTCGCCGGGCTCTTTTTTGTGGGAATGAACGAAGTTTCGAAAGGAAATTTGTGGAATACGGCTATGGCTCCGAGGGTGCAGGCGTGATACAATAGTAATGACGAAAAACGTCGAATAATAAGGGGGTTTTCTTATGAAACGTTCGTTGACCGCACTGGCCGTCATGCTGGCGCTGCTGTTTTCGTTGCTGCCTGCAGCCGCCGCTGCAGAGCCGGAGGTTCCACTGGGATACACGCCCATCCGGACCCAGGCAGATTTAGAGCTTGTCCGCCAGAATCCGTCAGGAAAATTCCTGCTGATGAACGACATCGTGCTGACCGGCACCTTTGCGCCCCTTGCAGCACAGGAGACGGCGCCCTTTACCGGTGTGTTCGACGGCGCAGGCCACACCCTTTCCGGGCTGAAACTGGAGATGACGGGATCCAGCACGAAGGTGGTAGGACTGTTCTGTTATAATGCGGGTCTTATCCGAAATTTAAGGCTGGAAAATGTGGATGTACAGCTGACCCTGACAGTTACAGAGGAGGGACACAGGGGTGTTGTCGGCGCGGTTGCAGGGAAAAATACCGGAAGCATTACCTCCTGTTTTGTGTCCGGAACTGTCCAGGCATCAACCGCATGGCATGCACCGGACGTGACGGAGAGCCGCCTGACGGTCAGTAACCATGTGGGTGCAGTGACAGGTGAAAACGAGGGGACCGTCACCGGATGCACGGCGGACGCAAATGTCTATGGGATGACACCGATGGTGCTGCTTCCGGAAAACGGGATCTCCTTTATCGGAGGCATCGCAGGGAAAAACAGTGGGGACATTTTGTACAGCACCAACCTTCATAATATTGGTACCGCGGGCGAAGGCACCATTTTAGGCGGCGGTATCGCCGGGATTTCCGATGGGACAATTGGAAACTGCCTAAGCAATATGGACGCCCCCTATGTGGAGGTGGCCGGAATTGTGGGCGAGAATACGGGAAGCGTCACCCGGTGTGTCAACGCGGGCTATGCATGGAGCGGCTGCGGCGTTGCGGAGACCAACAACGGTGTGCTGATGCGCTGCTACTACAACGACACGGCCCAGTCCGGCGTCAGCAACGGGGACGACACCGCTGTGGGCCTTTCCGCAGCACAGCTTGCACAAAAGGGAAGCTTTTCCGGCCTGGACTTTGACACGGTCTGGCAATTGGAGGCGGGCGCCGCCCACCCGACGCTGCGGCCGTTCACGCTTGCCGTTACGGAACTGACACTGGTCAGCGGACCGGATAAGGAAAATTATTTTGTGGGCGAAACGTTTGATCCGGCCGGCCTTGTGGTGTACGCCGTATACAACAACGGCGATGTGGAGGCGGTGCAGCATTATTCTGTACAGGGATTCGACACCTCCACCGTGGGAACGAAAACGGTTGTGCTGTCCCTTGCCGGGAAGGAGGTCCGCTTCCCCATCACGGTCACTGCTGCCCCAGTGGTGCCGGAGGAGGAAACACCCCCGACAGGACAGAAAACAGAGCAGACGGCGCCTCCCACAGGCGACCCGAACCTGACGGCGGGCCTGTGCGTGCTTGCCGGGCTGTCCCTGGCAGCTTTCCTTAAGGCCAAAGGAAAACGAAACGTAAAATAACCGGGTGACAGAAAAAGCACGAAGATTCATTCCGAATCTTCGTGCTTTTCTTTACAGTTTGCCTTTGCGCAGGCAGAACAGCCGCCGCATCCGGGACAGCCGCCCTGCTTTTTTGTCCGCCGTAAAAACCGCAGGGCCAAAAACAGCAGCCCGCCGATAATAAGCAGGATCAGAATGTCTACAGGATTCAAATGCATTCTCCTTTCAGCTGGGGCGAAGCGCCGGCCTTCTTATATTTTACGGCAGCCAGCGGGGAAAAATACCAGGGAAGCGCCGCAGAAATACGGTTGCGCGCCCCTATACAAACAGCAGGCCAATGCGGTATACCACAAAAGCGACCACCCATGCCACACCGGTCTGGAACACCATCATGCCCACCGCCTGACGCATGCTGCCCATCTCCCTGCGGATGGCGGCGAAAGCGGCCACACAGGGCATGTACAGCAGCGTGAACACGAGGAACGAGACGGCGGTCAGGGGGGTGAACATGCCGGGAAGCAGCGCGGCAAGCTGCCGGTCGGCGCCTGCGCCTGTCAGAACGGCCAGCGTGCTGACCACAGCCTCCTTGGCAGAAAGACCCGTCAGAAGCGCTGTGGAGATGCGCCAGTCGGCAAAGCCCAGCGGCACGAAAATGGGGGCGATAAATGCACCGATGGAGGCAAGCATGCTGTCACCTGCATCGGCAACCATCTGGAACTGCCAGTTGAAGGTTTGCAGCACCCAGATAACAATGGTGGCGACAAAGATAATGGTGAATGCCTTTTTCAGGAAGTCCTTTGCCTTTTCCCACATGTGCAGCAAAATGGTCTTCGGCGCAGGCAGACGGTAGGCGGGCAACTCCATCACAAAGGGGACAGGCTTACCCTTGAACAGTACATTTTTTAAAAGCAGGCCCACCAGGATACCGACCAGAATCCCCAGCACATACAGCCCTATCATCACAAACGCGCTATACTGCGGGAAAAATGCCATGGCAAACACGGAGTAGATGGGCAGCTTTGCACTGCACGACATAAAGGGCGTCAGCATGATGGTCATCTTGCGGTCCCGGTCGCTGGACAGGGTGCGCGAGGCCATAATGGCGGGAACAGAACAGCCGAAGCCAATCAGCATAGGCACGAAGGAGCGCCCGGACAGGCCGATTTTTCTCAGCAATTTGTCCATCACAAAGGCAACCCGCGCCATGTAGCCGCTGTCCTCCAGCAGGGACAGGAAGAAAAACAACACCACAATGGTGGGCATGAAGGAAAGCACACTGCCCACACCGGCGAATACGCCGTCAATAATCAGCGAGTGGATGGGGCTGCTGACCCCTGCCGCTGTCAGCGCACTGTCGGTCAGCTCGGTCACCCATTCAATCCCCATCTCCATCCAGCCGCTGAGGATCGGGCCGATAAGGCCGAAGGTCAGGTAAAAGACAAGGCTCATAATCACAAGGAAGAAGGGCATGGCCAGATATTTGTTCGTCAAAACCCTGTCGATTTTAACGGAGCGGCGCTGCTCTTTTGTGTCACCCGGCTTGTGCACGGCCTGTGCGCTGATTTTTTCAATATAGCTGTAGCGCATATCTGCCAGCGCCGCCTCCCTGTCGGTGCCCAGCGCGGTTTCCATCTCATGCACGGTATGGTCCAGGATGTCCAGCTCGTTTTCATTCAGCTTCAGCGCCTGGATGGTGGGGGCGTCCCCTTCCACCAGCTTGGTGGCGGCAAACCGCAGGGGAATGCCCGTCGCCTCTGCATGGTCCTCCACCATGTGGGCGATGGAGTGAATGGCCCGGTGCACCGGCCCGTCGCAGAAATCCATGCGCGCAGGCAGGCTGTGCTTTTCCACAGCGCGTATCGCCCGCTCCGCCAGCTCGTCCACTCCCTCGTTCTTGCTGGCGGAGATGGGAACAACATCGATGCCCAGATCCCGGCTCAGCTGCTCGATGTTGATGCTGCCGCCGGACTCCCTGACTTCGTCCATCATATTCAGCGCCAGCACCATGGGCAGCTTCAGCTCAATAAGCTGAAGCGTCAGGTACAGGTTCCTTTCGATGTTGGTCGCGTCCACAATGTTGATAATGCCGTCCGGATGTTCTTTCAGCAAAAAGTCCCGGGTTACAATCTCCTCCGAGGTGTAGGGTGACAGGGAATAAATTCCGGGCAGGTCCACCACCTCCGCGTGGAGCTTGCGAATTTGGCCCTGCTTTTTTTCAACCGTGACCCCGGGGAAGTTGCCCACGTGCTGGTTGCTGCCCGTCAACTGGTTGAACAGGGTGGTTTTTCCGCAGTTTTGGTTTCCAATCAGTGCAAATACCATGCTTTTTCCCCCTACCGCGTTTCCTCAATGGTGATTTTTGCCGCATCTTCCCCGCGGATCGTCAGCTCATATCCCCGCAGGTACAGTTCAATGGGGTCCCCCATGGGCGCCATTTTGCGCACCAGCACTTTGGTGCCGGGGGTCAGCCCCATGTCCAGCAGCCTGCGCCGCAGGGCGCCGGTGCCGCCCACCGCGGTGATGGTTCCGCTGCCGCCCACCTTTAAATCCTTCAATGTCATGCCGATTCCTCCCCTGACAAAAGTTAGAAGCCACTAACAAAATTAGGCAAAAAGAAAAGCCCGAAGGCCCTCATTTATTATAAAACAGCGCTGCCGGCCCGTCAACGGAAACTTGTTGACGGCTGGGGAAATCAGGCCTATACTGGTGAAAAAGGAGGAAGCGGGCATGACGGACAAGCAACGTTTTCATGAAATTTTACAGCGGGGAAAGCGGATGGTGTTTTTCGGCGGGGCGGGCGTCTCCACAGAATGCGGAATTCCCGACTTCCGCGGGACGGATGGGCTGTACCATCAACAGTACGACTACCCGCCGGAGGTTATGCTGTCCCACAGCTTTTATGTAAGCCATCCGGAGGAATTCTTTCGTTTCTACCGGGAAAAGATGCTGTATCTTGACGCCCGGCCCGGCGTGACCCATAAAAAGGTGGCGGAACTGGAGCAGCAGGGAAAACTGCAGGCAGTGGTGACCCAGAACATTGACGGGCTGCACCAGATGGCAGGAAGCACCAACGTGCTGGAATTACACGGAAGCGTGCACCGCAATTACTGCACCCGGTGCGGGCGCTGCTTCCCGGCGGAGTTTATCCGTGACAGCGAGGGGGTACCGGTGTGCACCAGCTGCGGCGGGACAGTCAAGCCGGACGTGGTGTTATACGAGGAGGGGTTGGACAGCCGGACGCTGGATAGGGCGGTACAGGCCATCCGCACCGCAGATGTGCTAATCGTGGCAGGCACGTCCCTGTCGGTCTATCCCGCCGCGTCGCTGACGGGGTACTTTGCCGGGGACGCACTTGTGGTGCTGAATAAAACGCCCACCCCCCTTGACCGGCAGGCGGACCTGGTACTAAGCATTCCCATGGCGGAGGCCTGGGAATAAACACGGCAATATTTAGCTCTGAACCGAAAAGCTCTGCTGAGCTGACCGGGGACTGGCCTGGGCTTTGTATCAGACGGTTTCCGGCAAACTTCCGGACAGCTATGCGGCGGCCGCTGAGAGTGCAAGCTCAGACGACGCAGTGATAGAGTTCTCCTACCTCAAAGAGCAACTAAAAGATATCCAGTAGGGAAAGGCATCCGCCCCTCCTGCCCTGGGCGTGAAAAAAAGAAACATCCCGCATCCTTTTTAGGATGCGGGATGTTCTGTTAAAACGGAAGAGTATGGGCCCCCAGCAGCCATAACGCAAGCTTCAGTGCATCGGCAGGCCCTTGAAGCCGGTGCCGAGGCCCCTCTCCGCCTGCCGCGTGCGCTTGCTGAACAGGTCCATAAATTTCTGCTCGATGCTGCCGCTGTTCAAATCGTCCAGGTCGAACAGGGTAACGCCGGCGTCTGCAGCGCGCATGGCAAGGGCGGGGTTGTCCCGCCTGACGGGCGCAGCGCTCAGCAGGACGGCTTTTGCATTTTCCCCACCGAAGCGGCTGGCCAGCAGGCGGATTTCATACAGCGCCTGGGGGGAAGGCGTGCCCATCTTGCAGGAGACGAACACCGGTATACAGTTTTTCATCAGAATAAGATCCACCTCATTTTTTGTAAAGGAGGAGGGACGCTCGCTTCCGTCCCAGTCGATGACAACGCTGGTTTTGACGCTGTCGAAAAAACCGGTACGCAGCAGACGCACGTAGGTGGACAGTTCCAGCCAGAAACCGTGCACCATCATGCACTTTTTGGTGGCTACATCACAGTAGGTGAAGGAGATGGTGTCCCGCTCCTCCCGAAAGCTGCGGTACACGCCAATGCGGTGCAGCGCGTGGAACAGGGTGGGGTTCCAGCGGACAAGGCCGGTGTCCGTCCGGATGATTTTTCTTGCTGTGAAGGAAAGGGCGTCCTCCTTCCCCTCCTGCAGGTGGGTCACGGTTTGCAGGTAGTTGACAAGGCCGCCCCAGCTTTTCAGGTTGTCAAGCACCAGCCCGAACACCTTCAAAATCCTTTCACACATCACCTTGTCCTGAAGGTTGGGCACAAAATGCCCATACCCGCCGATCTTTGCCCCGGCGGCCAGCAGAAGGTCCTTGACATGCAGCTTTGGCATGGAAAAGCCTTTTGCCAGCCCATCACAGCTGTGAAGGCTTAACAGCTTACCGGAGGCGCTGTCAAGATAGAAGCAGGCCCGGTTTTCCCGAAGGCAGAAGGCCCCGGTACAGCACAGGGGAAGATCACGCCCTCCGGACAGCTCAAACACTGCGTCGGGCTCCTCCCGTACCGTCTGCCGCAGCGCGCGGAAAATATCCGACGGGTTGTCCGGAAGTATCGGCACATACCGGATTTGAACGGGAATATTCCAGAAGGAAAACAGGCGGGACAGCGTTTGCCGCGCTGTGCTGTCCATGATGTCCGCCTCGCCAATCAGGATAAGGCGGTGCGGCCGGAAGCAGTAGGTGGCCAGCACATTTTTCATCGGATCTTGGTCGAACAGTTCTACCAGTGTTTTCATGTCCCGCTCCTTTCCGGTCTGCTACAGCATGGTTTTCATCCAGCGCCCGCCACGGAAGCGCAGCCAGGTGAATAAAAAGCGCAGTGCCTGGTCAATGGCAATGCCGAGCCATGCCCCAAACAGGCCGAGCCCCAGGGGGTAGGCACAGATGTAGCCGAACAGCGGCCGGATAATGGCCACGCTGATAAGGGAAATGAAGGCCACATACACCGTGTCGCCCCCGCCGCGCAGGCAGCCGGAATAGATGACGTGGGCAATCTGCAGCAGGACGATGACGCTGAGCATATACATAATCATGGCGCTGTAGTCCAGCACGCCCTGCTCATTGGAGAACAGCTGGAAAATCTGGACATGCAGCGTGATAAGGATGACAGAAAGGGCGACGGAAAACAGGAAACCGATGCGCTGGCAGATCCCGCCGTAAATTTTTGCCATGTCCGGTCTGCGCTCTCCCAGGCTTTTCCCCACAAGGGTGATGGCAGCGGCGGACAGGCCGTCCCCCAGGGCGAAGGCCAGATTCATGATGTTCATGCCAACCTGATGCGCGGCAAAAGCCAGTGTGCCGAGGTTGGCCGCAATAACAGCGTAGATAAAGAATCCAAACCGCAAAAACAGCTGCTCCAGCAGTGTGCCGCTTCCCACCTTCCAAAGGGAGGACAGGGTCCGCCTGTCAAACCGCAGATGGGACAGGCCGTGGAAGTTTAAAAACCGGCCGGGCCGTGCAATGGAAACAATGCTGATGATGCATGCAAAAACGGAACCGATAACCGTGGCGATGGCCGCCCCGCTGACGCCAAGCTTCGGAAAGCCCAGATTTCCGCCGATCAGCAGGTAGTTGAACACAATGTTTACACCGTTGGACACGATGTTGGTGACCATGGCAATTTTCATGTTGCCGGCGCCGCGCTGCGCGGCGCAGATCACCATGGAAATGGTGGTAAAGCCAAGCCCGCCCATAATAATTTTAAAGTAGGCCACCGCATCCGCGTGAGTGTCCGGCTGGGAGCCCGCAAGGGAGATGACCGGGTCGGCGAACAGCACGCACAGGATACTGACCACAACCGTCAGGCCGACGGTCAGCAGCAAGGACTGGGTCATAACCCGGTTGGCCCCGTCCTTATCCCGTTCCCCGCAGCGCCGCGCCACCACGGCCGACACCGCCACGTTTAAGGACATGAACAGCGCAAGGCCGATGTATTTGGGCTGGGTGGTAAGCCCCACCGCCGCAATGGCGGACGGACCAAGCGTGCCGACCATAACCGTGTCCACCATGGCCACAAGGCTGACAAGAAACTGCTCCAGAATGGAGGGCCACGCCAGCTGCAGCGTGGTTTTTAATAAGGTCCCGTCCGGCGGGATGTCACCGTAGGACTCCATCTTTCCAAGAATTTTTTCCCCATTGAAAAACCGCATATCCTCACCTACAACCCCATTGTCATTACTGTCTATACTACACCTTTTCAAAAGGAAAGGCAACGAAAAAAGCCGTGCAGAATACACGGCTTTTTTACTGGTATCATATCCCTGCGCGCGACGGACGGCGGGGCTCTACTCCTCCTTCACGCCGGGGTCCTGCTCCAGCAGGCGGCGCAAAATGGTGAAGGCGTCCAACAGGGTCTGTTCTTCCTGAGGATTTAAACCGGAAAACAGTTCCCTTGCATAGGCATAGCGGCGCTGCACAGACTGGTGGATGTAGCGGTGCCCCTCCTCAGTGGCCTCCGCCAGGACTGTTCTGCGGTTTTCCGGTGCAGTGCGGCGCAGGACAAAGCCCGCCGCGCACAGTGCGTCCACCAGCTTGGTCAGCTGCTGGCGGGACACATCCAGCGCCCTGGCAAGCTGGGTCATGGAAAGGGGATGCGGCGACATGGCCAGCACCATCAGCGCCTGCTGCTGCATGGGGGTCAGAAGCCCGCCGTCCCTGTTGCGCTGGTGTACAACCCGTTTGTAGCACAGCGGAAGCAGGCCAAGCACCTGCATGGCCAGCTGTTCTGCCCGCGGTTGTTTGTCGGACATGGCACAACCCTCCTTTTTTTTCATTATAGGCGTCCTGGCGGTGTTCTGTCAACGAAAATACATAACAAAACAAATAATTCATTTTTGTTTACAATTCATTCACCAAATCTTTTTCTGCCAGTGTATAATACAGTTGTTCATGGAAAGGAGTGAAGAAAGGATGAGCCAGGCGGACAGACTGCTGGATGTACTGGTTCAGCTGAAGCGGGTAAGGCTGCAGCCTCCCGACGGCCAGCTGGCACCGGGCGAGTATGTGCTGCTGCGCCAACTGGAGGAGGGCCCGGCAAAGAGCTGCCGCGAACTCAGCAGAAGATTGGGCGTCAAACCGGCGGCGGTGTCCGGCCTGTTGTCCAGGCTGGAGCAACGCGGCTATCTGACCCGTGGGGAAAGCCGGTGTGACCGGCGCCGGATCGACATCGCCCTGACGGAAGCGGGAAGGACGGCCCTGCGGAAAACGGCGGATTCAGTAGGGCGGCTGAGCGCTTTTTTAACCGCCCAGCTGGGCGAGGAGGACGCCGGGCAGTTTATCACCCTTGCGAACCGGGTGCTGGAGGGCATCCACCGCTTCCAGGCGGAGCGGAACCAGTAAACAGGAAAGGAAGAATAACGGCATGAAGAAGGTATTTCACTACCTGAAGTCCTACGCATGGATTTTGATTCTGTGCGTTCTGCTGCTGTTCGGGCAGGCCATGTGTGATCTGAGCCTGCCGAACTTAATGTCCAACATTGTCAATGTGGGCATCCAGCAGGGAGGTATTGAGGAGCAGGCACCGTATGTCATCAGTGAAGACGGTTTCCAGCTGGTCAGCCTGTTTTTGTCGGACAGCGACAGGCAGACCCTTCAGGACAGCTACCAGCTGTATGAGACGGGTACACAGCAGGCGGAACAACAGCAGGACGCCTACCCGATTTTGAAGAAGCAGAACGCCTACCTGCTGAAGGAGGGCGCGGAAGAGGCAGCCGGCTCTGTATATGGCAAAAGCGCCTACGCCATGATGCTGTTTGCGCAGGATATGGCGCAGGAGCAGGGCCAGACGCAGACGGAGGACGCTGCCACTAGCAGTGCGGAGATGGACATGACGGAAATTTATGCGTCCCTGCCCATGTTGCAGCAGCTGCCGAAGGAAAGCTTTCAGCAGTACATCGACGCGGCGGCCGGAGCGGACAGCTCGCTGACGCAGCAGGTGGGTACCGCCATGACCCGCTCCTTTTATAAGGAGGCGGGGCTTGACACCGGCAGCATTCAAAACCGGTATATCATCAAAACCGGCCTGCAAATGCTGCTGATCACCGTTCTTGGTGCGGCGGCCACCATCAGCGTCAGTTTCTTCGCATCCCGCACGGCTGCGGCAGTGGCCCGTAGAATGCGGCATGACGTGTTCCAAAAGGTGGAAAGCTTCGGCAGCCATGAGTTTGACACGTTTTCCACCGCGTCGCTGATTACAAGAACCACCAACGACATCACCCAGGTACAGATGCTGATTGTCATGGGAATCCGCATTATCTGCTATGCCCCCATCATCGGAATCGGCGGCGTCATTATGGCGGTGGGCAAAAGCGTTTCCCTAAGCTGGATTATCGCGGTGGCGGTGCTGGTGATTATCGGTGTGATCCTTGTGGTGTATGCGGTGGCAATGCCCAAATTTAAGGCCATCCAGAAGCTGATCGACCGGTTGAACCTTGTCACCAGGGAAAACCTCAGCGGAATGATGGTTATCCGCGCCTTCGGTAACGAGCAGTACGAGGAAAAGCGGTTTGAGCGCGCAAACGACGACCTGACGGGTACCAACCTGTTTGTCAACCGGGTGATGACCATCCTGATGCCGTTTATGATGTTCTTAATGAACATGGTGTCGGTGGTTGTGGTATGGGTCGGCGGCCACCAGATTGCCGAGTCCGCCATGCAGGTGGGCGATATGATGGCCTTTATGCAGTACGGCATGCAGATCATCATGGCCTTTTTGATGATTTCTATCATGTTTATCCTGGTGCCCCGTGCGGCCGTATCTGCCGGCCGTGTGGCGGAGGTGCTGGATATGCAACCCTCCATCACCGACAAACCGGATGCCAAGACGCTGCCGGAGGGGACTGCCGGAACCGTGGAATTTAGAAATGTCAGCTTCCGCTATGCCAATGCGGAGGAAGAGGTCCTGCACGATATCAGCTTTACGGCGCTTCCCGGCCAGACCACCGCGTTCATCGGCTCTACCGGAAGCGGCAAGTCCACCCTGGTCAATCTGATCCCCCGTTTTTACGATGTGACGCAGGGCTCCATCCTTATTGACGGCATTGACATCCGGGATCTCGACCAGCACAACCTGCGGGCGAACATTGGCTATGTGCCGCAGAAGGGCGTGCTGTTCTCCGGCGATGTGAACAGCAACATCCGCTACGGCAAGCAGAGTGCATCGGAAGAGGAAGTCAAAGCGGCGGCAGAGACCGCGCAGGCCACGGAGTTTATCAGCACCATGCCGGACGGCTTTGAAACGGATATCTCCCAGGGCGGTTCCAACGTGTCCGGCGGGCAGAAGCAGCGTCTGTCCATTGCCCGCGCACTGGTCAGAAAGGCGCCTGTCTACATCTTTGACGACAGCTTTTCCGCCCTGGACTTCAAGACGGATGCAGCCCTGCGCAGGGCGCTGAAAACCTATACCGGGGGCTCCACCGTGCTGATTGTCGCACAGCGGGTCAGCACCATTATGGATGCGGAGCAGATTGTGGTGCTGGACGAAGGAAAAATTGTCGGAAAGGGCACCCACAAGCAGCTGCTTGCATCCTGCCCCGTCTACCGTGAAATTGCGGAAAGCCAACTGTCACAGGAGGAATTGCAATGAGCGAGAAAAAAGCCCCGGGAAGGGGCATGAGAAGGGGCCCCATGGGCGGCGGGCCCGCCGCCGGCATGATGCCGGGGGAGAAGGCGAAGGACTTTGGCGGAAGCATGAAAAAACTGCTTGGCTACCTTGGAAAATACAAGTTCCGTGTGGCGCTGGTCATGCTGTTCGCAGCCGTCTCCTGCGTGTTTTCCATCATGGGGCCGAAAATCCTCGGTAACGCCACCACGGAACTGTTTAACGGCCTTATCAGCATGATTACCGGCGGCCCGGGCATTGACTTCGGCGTCATCGGCCAAATCCTGCTGTTCCTGGTGGGGTTGTATCTTGTCAGTGCCCTGTTTTCCTACATTCAGGGCTGGGTTATGACCGGTGTGTCCATGAAGGTGTCCTACAACCTTCGCAACGACATCATGAAGAAAATCAATCGGCTTCCCCTCGGCTATTTTGACACCACCAGCCACGGCGAGGTGCTGTCCCGTGTCACCAACGATGTGGACACCCTGAGCCAGACGCTCAACCAGTCGGTGACGCAGATTATCACCTCCGTCACCACCCTAATCGGTATTTTTATTATGATGCTGACCATCAGCTGGCAGCTGAGCCTGGTGGCGCTGTGTATTATCCCCGTCTCTTTCTTCCTGGTCATCCAGGTGGTGAAGCGCAGCCAGAAGCACTTCACAAACCAGCAGAAATTTCTGGGCGACGTCAACGGCCATGTGGAGGAGATGTACGGTGGCCATCTGGTGATGAAGGCGTTCGGCGGGGAGGAACGCTCTGTTCAGGCGTTCGACAAATATAACGACGCCCTGTACGGAGCCGCCTGGAAAAGCCAGTTCCTGTCCGGCCTGATGATGCCCATGATGAACTTTGTGGCCAACCTCGGCTATGTGGTCATCTGCATTCTGGGCGCGTCCATGGCGGCGGGCGGAAGCCTTGCCGTGGGTGACATCCAGGCGTTCATCCAGTATGTGCGCTCCTTCACCCAGCCCATCACACAGGTGGCCAACATCAGCAACATCCTACAGCAGACGGCTGCGGCAAGCGAGCGGGTGTTTGAGTTCCTGGCCGAGCCGGAGGAAGTGAAGGAGACCCCGGTGGTGTCCATCAACCGGGACGACAGCAAGCCGGACACCGACAGCTGCTTCCATGTGCAGGGAAATGTGCAGTTTGCCCACGTGCACTTCGGCTACAATCCGGATAAAATTATCATCAACGACTTTTCCGCCAATATTGAGGCGGGCAAGAAGATTGCCATTGTGGGCCCCACCGGTGCGGGCAAGACCACCATGGTCAAGCTGCTGATGCGCTTCTATGATGTAAACGAGGGCGCCATCCTCATCGATGGCTACGACGTCAAGAACTTCTCCCGCAACGACCTGCGCTCCATCTTCGGCATGGTGCTTCAGGACACATGGCTGTTCGGCGGCACCATCATGGACAACATCCGCTACGGCAGGCTGGATGCCACGGATGAGGAGGTCATCGCCGCAGCAAAGGCCGCCCAGGTGCACCGCTTTGTCACCACCCTGCCCGGCGGCTACGGCATGGTATTGAATGAGGAGGCAAGCAATGTCTCGCAGGGGCAGAAGCAGCTGCTGACCATTGCAAGGGCCATCCTGTCCGACCCGAAGGTGCTGATTTTGGATGAGGCGACCAGCTCGGTGGATACCAGGACGGAGATTCTCATCCAGAAGGCCATGGATAACCTGATGAAGGGCCGCACCAGCTTCGTCATCGCCCACCGCCTGTCCACCATTAAGGATGCAGACCTGATTCTGTGTATGAAGGACGGCGACATTGTGGAGCAGGGCACCCACGAGCAGCTAATGGCCCAGGGCGGGTTCTACGCCAACTTGTACAACAGCCAGTTTGAAAAGGTTTCAGCCTGACAATAATAAAAAAAGCGGAGAGACGACAGTCTCTCCGCTTTTTTTGTTGTTCAGCCCAGTGCCACGTCCAGTACCATCATCACCAGAAAACCGGCCAGTACCCCGGCGGTGCCCGCATGGGAGTGCTCGCCCAGGTGTGCTTCCGGAATCAGTTCCTCCACCACAACATAAATCATGGCGCCTGCGGCAAAGGAAAGCACCCACGGCATCACGCCGGAGATACTTGTGGCAAGCAGTGCGCCGATGACCCCGGCCACCGGCTCCACCACGCCGGACAGGGCGCCGTACAAAAAGGCACGGTGATTGTCAAGCCCTTCCTTCTTCAGCGGCAGGCTGATGGCAGCACCCTCCGGGAAGTTTTGCAGCGCCATGCCGAGGGAAAGGGCCATGGCGCCCGCCAGGGTGGCGGCCCCTTCCCCGGCGGCTGAGGATGCGGCAAAGGCCAGGCCGACGGCAAGCCCCTCCGGTATGTTGTGCAGGGTGACCGCCAGCACCAGCATGGTGGTGCGCTTTAAGCTGGAACGCGGCCCCTCCGCCTGCTTGCTGCCGGGATGCAGGTGGGGCAGGACCCGGTCCAGCAGCAGCAGGAACAATGCACCAAGCACAAAACCGCCCGCTACCGGCAGCAGGTTGCGCTCTCCGGCCATTTCCATGGCCGGGATCAGCAGGCTCCATACGGAGGCGGCCACCATCACACCGGCGGCAAAGCCCAGAAACACCTGCTGAAAGCTGGGGCGCACCTCCCTTTTGAACAGATAGACCGTGGCGGCGCCAAGGGCAGTGGCCAAAAACGTAAACCCGGTGCCGAGCAGGGCCAGCACCACAGGGGACAACTGGGTCATCCTTTATTCCTCCTCCTTTTGCATGCAGGCAAAAAAAAACCGCCCGTGCCGGCTGGTACGGGCGGAAATCTGCACGGAAAGCCTCCGCTTAATAGTTCTTCGCCTGAATCTGGAAATATGCCTGCGGGTGCTTGCACACGGGGCAGACGCCGGGGGCCTTCTCGCCGACATACAGGTGGCCGCAGTTTGCGCACTGCCAGACGACCACGCCGTCCTTCTCAAAGACCTTTTTATCTTCTACATTCTTTGCAAGGGTGAGGTAACGCTCCTCATGGCTCTTTTCAATTTTGGCGACCTCCTCAAACAGGAAGGCGATGTCGTCAAAGCCCTCCTCCTTGGCCTCCTTCGCGAAGGTGGCATACATGTCGGTCCACTCATAGTTCTCGCCCGCAGCGGCATCCTTCAGGTTGTCAAGGGTGCCCTTGATTTCGCCGCCCTGAAGCAGCTTAAACCACATTTTGGCGTGCTCTTTCTCGTTGTTGGCCGTCTCGGTAAACAGAGCGGCAATCTGCTCGTAGCCCTCTTTTTTTGCCTTGGACGCATAGTAGGTGTACTTGTTGCGCGCCTGGGACTCGCCGGCGAAGGCCGTCATTAAGTTTGCTTCTGTCTTGCTTCCCTTTAAGTTTGCCATGGAACCATCCTTCTTTCTCTCAAATTTTATAAATAGTAATCGTTACTATTTCTGATATAATGATACACCGCGGGTATAGTTTTGTCAAGCGGTTTTGCAGAAATATTTCCCGTCAGCACTTTAAGGTAAGGGCGCCCGGCAGGTTTTCAACAACAACCTTGGTTGTCTGCCCGCCGTCCTCCCCGTCAAGGGTCCAGGAAAGGGGGGTGTCGGAGGTGATGGACAGGCGGCCCGCCTTAAAAAACAGGATTTCTTCCCCGTCGTAACGCCCGCGGCGCAGGTGGCCTACAATCCGCCGCATGTCGATGGGGCTGTGGGGATGGCGTATCAACATCACTTCAAACAGCCCGTCGTCAAAGGCGACCAGTTTGGGGTCCAGTTTTACAAGCCCCGCCACCGAAAGGGAGTTCAGCACTGCCCCAAACAGGAAGTCCCCCTCCACGCTCAGATTCTTTGTCTCCACCTTCAGGTGGTAGGGGCGCACGTTGGGCAGCTCCCTGACCCCTTCCAGCACATAGGCCAGATGGCCAAGGCGGTGCTTCTTTTTCTGCGGCGTCTTGTAGCTGACGTCTGTGAATGCGCCGAAGGCCGCCACGTAAGTAAAATACCGTCGCGCGTCGAACAGGCCGACGTCATAGGGGCGCAGGGCGCTTTTCACAATTTTTTTGCCGCAGGACAGCGGGCCGCCTGAAAGCCCCTGCCCACGGGCAAAGTCGTTGGTAGTACCCCCGGGAATGTAGCCGAGGGGCACGCCGCTTTTCGAGCGCAGCAGGCCGGTCACCGTCTCGTTCAGGGTGCCGTCCCCGCCGAGACAGACGCACAAGTCGAAACGGGAGGCGTTCTGCTGGGCGAAGCGGGCGGCGTCCCCCGCACCGGCGGTGGGGAAAACCGTCACCTCATAACCGTTTTTATAAAACAGGGAAATGAGGCTGAGCAGCGACTTCTGCGCCCGCCCCCTGCCTGCGGCCGGGTTGACAATCAGCATCAGCTTTTTCAGTTCGTCTCACATCCTTCCTCGTGCCGGGAAGCCTTTTAGAAAACAAACGGGTGCTGCTCCGGCAGGACCTGCCGCACGCCCGCTTGCCTAGGCTTTTCTTTTTTTCTCTTTCCTTTTCTGCTTTTTCTTATAGTATACCGTGCGGGAAATGACCTGGCTGTTTTCAAACTGCAGCTCCCGGTTAAGATAGTCGTAGTAGGCGCCCGGTGTGATGATGCCGTTCAGGTTGATAATGTCGGTGCCCGCACTGCCGATAACCCTGTCGGCCAGCAGCACGCAGTTGGTGCTCATTACAAAGTAGGACTTGAAAATGCCCTCCTTAAATTTATAAAAGCTGGCGTCTGTGGCGCGCCACAGACGGCTGGCATAATCGGTGATGGCCTGCGGGTCGTCCTCCCCCTGTTCGGCCTTCAGCTTGGCCACCGGCTCCCACGGGTAGACTGTGTCCAAAATTTCGTCCACGCATTTGCGCACATTTTGTTTCTGCTCCTCTGACAGGCGCAGGCCGAAGCAGAACATGGTCTTATTCATTTCTTTTAAGGAGAAGTCAATGTATCTCTGCTTATCCGACAGGGTGAACAGCACCCCGTCGCCCATGGCCGCCCAAAGCCGCTGGGAGGCACTGTCGTAGCTGCCGTAGGAATACAGCTTTCCGTCGAAATACAGATCCACGTGGCCGAAGGCGGCAGGCCCGCTTTTGCCGGAGTGAACAAAAACCTCCAGATCCGGCGGTTCGTCCGACTTGTTCACATTTAAGCTGTCGCCGCCGTTGCGCTCCAGGTCCTCATCCACTGCGTCAAAGGCAAACTTGGGCATGAAAGCGGCCAGAACCACTGGAATGGACACGCGGAAGTGCCGCTTGATGCTGGTTTTGGCCTTTTGCGGCAGCAGCCGGCGGATAAAATCGCTGATGTTAAATGCGCCGAGAATCAGGCAGTAGATGCCGATGGGGATGGTAATGGCCCCAACATTGGCAGTGCCCACCAAAAACAGGATTACGGCGAAAATCAGCGTCAGCAGCGCAGTCAGAAATTCCCACAGGGCGCCGCGTACATGCTCCTTTGCAAACATCATGCTGGTGATGAAACGCGTCAGACTGTGAACCAGCAGGTAAATGCCGAAAAGGTTCGGCACCATGGCCAGCAGCAGGTTGGGACGCCGGATGAAAAACAGGCCAAGCGCAATGTAAAGCAGGGCCATCAGCACGGAGAACCATTTGCTGTGGGTGTACTTGCCGCGAAGTGTGCCGACGATGTCGAGGATGCCGTTGAAGATGATGATAATGCCAAGAACCATCTGAACCGCCCACGCCGTCCTTGCAGGGATGACAAGAATGGCGATGCCCAGTGCAATCAGCGCCGCCGCCGTCAGGCCCACGGAACCGGCGGAGGCCACCTTTTTTAACAATGCCCTATTCATTGCCGCTTAACAGGCTCCGCACAAGGGGATAGATGTCGGCGGGCGTATCCGCCACATAGGGAAGCCCTTCCATCTCCGCCGGGCGGTAGCCGTACCGGCAGCCGATGAAGGGGATGCCGTTGTCGTCCGCCGCTTTTTTGTCATACAGTGTGTCGCCCACCATAATGGCCCGCTCGGCCCCGGCAGTGGCAATCAGCTTGCGAAGCGTCAGCCCCTTGTTGGGCAGGCCGTCCTCCAGCCCCTGGGTGTAATCAATCAGGCTTTCCACGCCGATCCCTTTCAGCACCGGTTCGATATAGGGACGCTTGGCATTGGTGCACACACCGGTCAACAGGCCGTCTGCGCGCAGCTTGCGCAGCAAATCGGGCACGCCGTCGTAAGGGGCCGCGTTGCCGTCAATGGCTTCCTTGTTGGCCTCGTCCAGCAGCTGAAGGTAGCGCGGCATGTCCTCTTTTTTAATTCCCTTGGCGATGGCGGGCACAAACTCGCTCCAGGGAGAGCCCACCGTGGGCATGACCGTCTCAAGGTCAGTCTCCGGGAAGCCCATTTTTTTCAGGGCAATGTTGTGGGCCGCCACTGCGAACAGATGGGTCTGGTTCAGTGTACCATCCAGATCGAACACAATAATCGTTCTCTTCATAAAGGCTCCTTTTCCCCCTGTTTAAAGAATTTCCCCTCCTGCCGGGCGGCGGGACGCAGGCGGTTAAGGCGCGCCCCGCCGCAAAACAGGGAACAAGAACATTATAGCATATTTTTCCGGTGTCCAGCGCAAAAACTATTCCTATTTTCACAAAATAATGCTATAATAAACGAAGCTTACAGGATAAGAGGTGGCAGTGTGGAGCAGCAGGCGATTTTCAAAAAACGGTTCCGTGGATTTGACAAGGCCCAGGTCTTGTCCTACATTGACGGGCTGACGGCCGACTACCACAAGACGCTTGCAGAGCGGGAGGCGGAAATCAACGATCTTCAGGCGGCATTGGATGAAAAAATTTCACAGGCGGAGGCCCTTTGTAACGAGCGGGACGCCGCAGTGAAAAAGTTTGAAGAGAAGCTGGCAGAGCACAACCGCGCGCTGGACGCCATGAAGAACCTGGGGGAGGAGTATGGCCGGCTGAAGAAAGAAGCGGCCGAAAAAAACACACGCCTGCGCGAGTGTGAAAGCAGGCTGACTGTCTATGAAACGGACCGGCTGAAAAACGAATTTACCAAAAAACAGATTGCGGACGCCTACATTGCCGCGCAGCAGGGTGCGAAGGACATTCTGGAAAATGCACGGAAAGAGGCGGACAAGGAGACCTCCGCCGCCCGGCGGGAGCGCGATTTCCTTCTGGCGCAGGTGGGCAAGCTGCGGGACGAGGTAGAGCGGCTGAAGGACCGCCTGAAAGGCACACTGGACGAGATTGAGGACCGCGTGGATGAGTTTCAACTGCATTTTGAAGGCTTTGAAGATGCGGTGGGCGCCCTGATTCCGGAGCAGCCGGAACCGGACAATACACCGGACGGGGCCGCCCCGCAGCAGGAAACAGAGCAGGCGGCCGCCGTACCGAACGGGACACAGCCGCAGCAGGAACCCAAAACCGTCCGCCCGGCGGGGAAACCCTCCGTACGGGTCCATACCAGACCGGCAGGCCGCGGCCTTTCGGAGAAGGTTTCGGACGTATTTAAAAAATGGCTTTAAACAGGACAGCGGGGAAAACTTCCCCGCTGTTTTCCTGACGGAAATAAAAGGAGGAAGCAGGATGCAGCAAAGCTTAATCGATTTGAACGAGTTTGACCGCCAGACTAATCTGTCCATTATCAAAAAGGCCATGGACATTCGAAAGAATGCGGCCGCCTACAGCAAACACTGCGAGGGGAAGGTTATGGCAACCCTGTTTTACGAGCCGTCCACCAGAACGCAGATGTCCTTTCAAACAGCCATGTACCGGCTGGGCGGACAGGTCATCGGTTTTGACAACCCGCTGAATTCCTCCGTCTCCAAAGGAGAGTCCCTAAAAGACACCATTAAAATTGTCAGCGGCTATGCGGACATCCTGGTCATGCGCAACCCGAGGGAGGGTTCTGCCCTTGCCGCGTCGCTGTACGCGGACTGCCCGGTTATCAACGCGGGGGACGGCGGCCATCTGCATCCCACCCAGACGCTGACGGATCTTGCGACATTGATGTTTGAGAAGGGAAGGGTGGATCATCTGACCATTGGTATGTGCGGGGACTTGAAATTCGGCCGCACGGTCCACTCCCTTATTAAAGAACTCAGCCGGTATGAGGGGAACCGCTTCGTTCTGATTTCCACCCCGGAGCTGACGGTGCCGGATTATGTGGTGCGCCTTTTGCAGGAGCGCGGGTGCAGCTTCCGCTTTGCCTACAGCCTGGAGGACTGCATCGGGGAACTGGACGCGCTGTATATGACCCGCATCCAGCGGGAACGCTTTTCCTCGGATGAGGAGTATGAGCGGCAGAAAAATGTGTATGTGCTGGACACCAGAAAGCTGATGCTGGCAAGGCCGGATATGATTGTCATGCATCCGCTGCCGCGTGTGGATGAAATCACGGTGGAGGTGGACGCGGACCCGAGGGCGGTCTACTTTAAGCAGGCAAAATATGGAATGTATGCGCGCATGGCGCTGATTTTAAAGCTGCTGGAGGATGCGGACAGTATCCGGCGGGAGCGTAGCTACACGGAAAACAAAAGCTTCCATTGCGATAATCCCATGTGCATTTCGAAAACAGAACCCTATCTTCCGCATCTTGTGGAGACGGCGGGCGGCCGCTGTGCTTTTTGCGAAAAATAGGCGGAAAGCAGGCCGTTTTGTAGTATGCTGGAAAAAATCGAAAACTAGTTTTTGGCAGGAATGCTCCTTTTTTCAAAGGAAATCATAATAACACAAACGCGAACTTTGAAATGAAGGAGTGTAAAATTTTCATGAACGAATCCAAAGGCATGTCCAAGAGACAGGCGAAGGAAGCCCTGAACCAGTTCAAGATGGAAGCTGCCAACGAGGTTGGCGTCACCCTGAACCAGGGTTACAATGGTCAGCTGACCGCCCGCGAGGCCGGTTCTATCGGCGGCCAGATGGTCAAGAAAATGATCCGTGCTTACGAGCAGAAAAACATGTAACTTTTTTTCAGTGAAACAGACCGCCGGCGTTTTCGCCAGCGGTCTGTTTCTGCTTTCCAGCGCGGCATGACAGGTTTTTTTCTGTAAAACCTTGACAAGCCGCCTGGTTTCATGTAACATAATAGAGCGCCCATTTTGGGTGGGATTTTTTGCGGCTTGTTTTTTGGCTTGACCGTCGCCCCGCTGAAAGGGCATTCTGTTTATGCGCTTGTAGCTCAGGTGGATAGAGCAACTGCCTTCTAAGCAGTGGGTCAGGGGTTCGAGTCCCTTCAAGCGCGCCATATGGTGGGTGTAGCTTAGCTGGTTAAAGCGCCAGATTGTGGCTCTGGAGACCGAGAGTTCGAATCTCTTCATCCACCCCATAGTATTACGACCGCTTTCGGCCTCTCTCGTCTTTGTAAGGCGGCAGGGGCCGAAACGTCTTTCTAAGGACGGGCGGTCGCCCATTGGGCCGTAGCCAAGCGGTAAGGCACAGGACTTTGACTCCTGCATTCCGCTGGTTCGAATCCAGCCGGCCCAGCCACCAGACTGAGTCTGGACGCAATTCGCGTTCGGACTCTATTCTTTTTCTGGGCATAGTTCTCGCGTTTATTGCGGGTATCTTTTT
>CAJFUF010000009.1 GCA_904420175.1 Candidatus Schneewindia gallinarum | reverse complement strand
CAGTTCCTCAAATAATGATTTTGCCATTGTCTGTTACCTCCACATTCTTTTTTATTTTGAATGTCCGCAAAATCCGTCCTACATCCGTCCGGCGGCTGCACAGGTCTTTTGATATTCCTGCACCTGTTCCTTCAGCGCCCTGTGCAAAACCGGATCATCCACATGTTTCAGCACAAGGCGCAGGTTGTCCCTGCCCATCTCCGCATTTTTGCTAATAAAGTCAAGCATTTCAACATCTCTGCTCATACCCATCACCTCAGGGATAGTATGGGCATTCGGTGCGGAAATTATTGTTCCGCCTTACTGTCTCAGGGAGAATTCCGCTTCCTTTTTCTTGAAATGAACCACAAGCAGCAGCCCACACAATAAAATCGTAATAAGCTCTGCCAGCGGGACAGTCAGCCAGATGCCCGCCGTTCCCATGACGGACGGCAGCAGATACAGCAGCGGCAGCACAAACACAATACCCTTCAGAATGGACAGGAGGAAAGATTCCTTTGCGGCGCCCTGTGAAGCAAAGAAGGAGATAGTGACCACATTGACGCTCATGGGGAAGAAAGCAAGGAAGTACAGCCGGATGCCTTGTTCCGCAATCTGAAACAGCTGAACGCCGCCGTCACTGTTGAACAGGTTGACAATGCTGTGGCTGAACAGGGCGCCTGCCACATAAAACACGGTGCCGATAAGCAACGCTGTGCCTGCGCCATAAGCATACAGTTTTTTGCTTCTTTGCAGGTCCCCTTTCCCGTAAAACGTGCTTGCAAGCGGCTGCATACCCTGTGCCACGCCGTTAAACACGGCGATGCACACCACCGCCACATTGGCAATGATTCCATAGGCACCGACGCCGATTTCCCCAAGCGAAGCAAGAATGACGAAATTGAACTGCATCATAACAAAGCCGGTGGCAAACTCGCCGATAAAAGTGCTCAGGCCGGAGGCGAAGATCATCCGCAGTTCCCTGAAATGCAGCCGTACGCGCCGCAGGCCGAAGGTGGCCTTCCCACGGATGAAGTGGCTGGACAGGATGCACATGCTGATAACCGGGGACAGGCCGGAGGCGAACGCCGCACCGAACATCCCAAGGCCGCAGGGAAAAATAAAGACATAGTCCAGTACGATATTACTCAGCGATGAGGCCAGCATGGCCGCCATTGCAAGGCTCGGTGCGCCGTCGTTGCGCACAAAGGCGGTCAGGATATTGTTGAGGATAAACGGGATGGAGAAAGCAAGGATGGTGGAAAGGTAGGTCGCACCGAGGCCCACAATGGTATCCCCGCTGCCGCCCAGCAGCTGCACAATCTCCCGAGGGAAAATGAGCACCGCCAGGGTAATCAGCAGGCCAATGGCACTGCCGGCGTACACCGCCTGCATGAAGATGTGGGAGCAGTCTTTTCCGCCGGACTTGGCCCGCTCAATCGCAAAGCGTACGCCGCCGCCCACGCCCAGCATGAGGCCCACGCCGTTCATAAAATTGAACATCGGCAGCACCAGGTTCAGCGCCACAATCCCGTTTGTGCCCACGCCGCCCGAAATGAAGTAGGTGTCCGCAAAAATATACAGCGACAGGCCCAGCATACTGAGCACATTGCGCGACACATAGCGGATAAAAGTTCGAAAAAGGCCGCCCGGTGCGGCGAGAGTCTGCTGCATCATCTGTTTTCCTCCAGTTCTGTTTTCCGGCATGGATTTCCCCCTGCAGCGGGCCGGTCAGCAAAAAAATAGGCCTGTGTGAATCCACAGGCCTAACGATTCGTTTTCTGTTTCTTCCCTTTCGCGCAGCGAGGGGCCCGGCGGCCCGTTCGCGAGAAATCCTCATTCGTTTGTGGGAAAAGTATACCATGTGCGCAAGGGGGCTGTCAACACTCAGCTTTCATAAAACACCTGAAACGCACGGAACGTCATGTAGGTGTCAATTTTGGACACGCATTCATACGGGGCGTGCATGCTTAGCACCGCCACGCCGAGATCCACCGTCTCAATGCCCCGCTCGGCAATGTAGGACGCCACGGTACCGCCGCCGCCTGCATCCACCTTGCCAAGTTCTGCCGTCTGCCACAGCACGCCGCCTGCGTTAAACATGCGGCGGAATTCACCCATCAGCTCCGCAGAGGCCTCGCTGGTGGAGGACTTCCCGCGTGCTCCGGTATACTTGCACAGCACAGTGCCGTGGTTGATGTGCGCGGAATTGCGCCGCTCGTACACCTCGGGGAAGGAGGGGTCATATGCCACAGACACATCTGCCGACAGGCAGCGGGATTTATCCAGCACACGGCGGACGCTGATCCCAAACCCGTCGCACAAATCCTCCAAAAAGTTCATGAAAAAGTCGGACTTCATGCCGGTGACGCCACAGCTGCCGATCTCCTCCCGGTCGGCCAGCACGGTCAGGACGGTGTGGGCCGGTTTTTCCGCCTCCAGCGTTGCCATCAGGGCGGTGTAGGCGCACACCCGGTCGTCATGGCCGTAGGCGCCGATGAGGCTGCGGTCAAAGCCGATGTCCCGCGCCTTGAATGCGGGCACCACTTCAATGTCTGCGGAGATAAAGTCCTCCTCCACCATGCCGTACTCCTCATACAGGTAGTTCAGCACGTTCAGGCGGATTTTGTCATCCCCTTCGCCCTGATAGGGCAGGCTTCCGCCGATGACGTTCAGCTGCTCGCCGGTGACGCCCTCCGCCAGTGTTTTTTTCATCTGCTCGGCGGCGAGGTGCGGCAGAAGATCCCCGATGACAAACACCGGGTCGGACTCCTTCTCGCCGATATTCAGTTCCAGCTTTTCCCCGTCCGCCTTGATCACCACGCCGTGGATGGCAAGGGGGATGGTGGTCCACTGGTATTTTTTCAGTCCGCCGTAGTAATGGGTCTTAAACAGGCCCAGATGCCCTTCCTCGTACAGCGGCTTCGGCTTGAAGTCAAGCCGTGGGCAGTCGAGATGGGCAGCGGCGATATGGACGCCCTCGCTGAGCGGTTCGGTACCAACAACCGCCAGCAGAAGCGACTTGTTTTTATAGTTGAGATACACCTTGTCACCGGGGCGGTAGGCCTGCTGCGGGTCAAAGGGGACAAAGCCCTTTTGCTCCGCACGCTTTACGCTTTCCTTCACGCATTCCCGCTCCGTCTTGGCCGCATTCAAAAAGTCCTTGTAGTCCTCACAAAAGCTCATGGCCTTCTCAATGGTGCCGAGATCCAGCGTATTGCCGCCGTTGTCGTAGTGGATAAACAGCTTTTCCCTTAACTCCTTGTGCTCTGACATGCTTTACTCCTTTCCGCCGGGCAGCCAGAAGGCGCCCAGTTCTTCAATCTGTTGTCTCAGCGCCGCCCTGTCGCCGTTGTTGTAGACGACAAAGTTGCTGCGTTTCATGTAATACTCGTCCTTCTGCTGGAAGGACAGGCGCGTGTGTGCCTGCTCCTCGGTTAAATTATCCCTGAGCATGATCCGTTTTATACGCGTTTGCCTGTCCGCCAGCACACACAGCACCGCGTTGCAGGTGCGGTTGCCGCCGCTTTCAAACAGCAGGGGCCCGTCAATGACAAACAGCTTCTGCCCCCTTCGGCCGGCACGCCGGATGCGGGCGGCAATGTCGTCCACAATGATGGGGTGCACGGTATGGTTTAACAGCTCCATACGCATTTTGTCGTGCCCAATAAGGCTGCGCAGCTTCTTTGTATCCACCGCGCCGTTTTCATCAAGCACCCCGTCGCCGAAAAGCATACGCACCGCTTCACAGCAGCTTTTCCCCTTTGCCAGCAGCTGATGGTACACTGCGTCGGCGTCCACAACGGAAAAGCCCTTTTCCTTCAGGATTTCTGCGGCCGCTCCCTTGCCGCTGCCGCTGGGGCCCGTCAGGCCCAATATATAGGTTTTCAAAGCCGAATCACCTCGAAGCCTGCGGCCCGGACCAGCCGGTTGTAAACGGCAAGCCCCACACCGGATTTTTCGGGGGCCTCACAGTACACCTTGGTAAAGCCCCGTTTATCCATGTCCCTTAGCAGGGTGAAAATTCTCGCACCCTGACTCCGCTCATCCGAGCGGCTCGCATACGGAAACACCGGGGCGCCCTCCGGCAGCTCGTTCGCCGTTTCCAAAAAACACATGGCGGCGGTGGTTTCATTCAGCTTGTCCCTTACAAACGGGGCAAAGCCGGGCCCCTCCACCAGGATGACGTGGGCCTCCGGCGCATAGTGCTTATACTTCATACCGGGGGAGGCGGCTTTCTCCCCTTCCTTCAGGTTCTCCGTGGCGGCATGGTGCAGCCGGACCGGCCCGATGACCTGTTCCAGCATTTCCTTTGTTACCGCGCCCGGGCGCAGGATGATGGGCTCCGGCCCGGAGAAGGACAGTACGGTGGATTCGATTCCCACTGCACAGTCGCCGTCTATGACAATTTCGTCCACCCTGCCCATCAGATCCTCCTGCACATAGCGGCCGCAGGTGGGGCTGGGCCGCCCGGACAGGTTTGCGGACGGGGCTGCCACCGGCACCCCGGCGAGGGAAATCAGCGCACGCGCTGCCGGGTGGGACGGCATGCGCACCGCCACGGTGTCCATCCCGGCGGAAAGTTCCGCCGGGACCTGGGCACGCCGCGTAAAAATCATGGTCAGCGGTCCGGGCCAGAAAGCCTCCGCCAGCTTTTGTGCACGTGCGTCCACTTCGTCTGTCAGGCGGTGAAGCCCTTCAAAAGAGGCGATGTGGGCAATCAACGGATTGTCGGCCGGGCGCCCCTTGGCAGCAAAAATGTTCAAAACCGCCTGCCGGTCCAGGGCGTTGGCGCCAAGGCCGTAGACCGTCTCTGTCGGGAAGGCCACCAGGCCGCCCCGGCGCAGGGTATCCGCCGCGTGGCGCAGCTGCGGCTCCAGCGGGCGGCTTTCATCCAAAACAGTCACACGGGTCTGCATGTTATTGCTCACCCGAAGCTTTCAGCTTTTCTGCCTGGTCGGCGGTAATCAGCGCGTCGATAATCTCGTCCAGGTCGCCGTCCAGAATCTGCTCGATCCGGTACAGGGTCAGGCCGATGCGGTGATCCGTCACGCGGCCCTGCGGATAGTTATAGGTGCGGATCCGCTCCGACCGGTCGCCGCTGCCCACCTGGCTGCGGCGCTCGCTTGCGATCTGCTCGTTCTGCTCCTGCTGCATTTTTTCATAGATACGCGAACGCAGGATTTTCATGGCTTTATCCTTATTTTTATACTGGCTGCGCTCATCCTGGCACTCCACCACAATGCCGGTGGGCAGGTGGGTGATACGGATGGCCGACTCCGTCTTGTTAACGTGCTGGCCGCCTGCGCCGCCGGAACGGTAGGTGTCAATTTGCAGGTCGGCGGGGTTGATTTCCACCTCGACCTCCTCCATTTCAGGCAGCACGGCCACCGTGACGGTGCTGGTATGGATGCGGCCCTGCGTCTCCGTCTCCGGCACACGCTGCACACGATGCACGCCGCTTTCAAACTTTAAGCGGGAGAAGGCTCCCTCCCCCATGATGCTGAAGCTGACCTCCTTATAGCCGCCCAGCTCTGTGGGGTTTTCGTTCAGCACTTCCCACTTGAAGCCCTTGCGCTCTGCATACATGGTGTACATGCGGTACAGGCTGTTGGCAAACAGGGCGGCCTCCTCCCCGCCGGCTCCGCCGCGGATTTCCACAATGACGTTTTTGTCGTCGTTTTCATCGCGGGGCAGCAGCAGGATTTTCAGCTCCTCCGCAATGCGCTCCATCTGCTGCCTGCTGTCGGTGTACTGCTCCTCCACCATCTCTTTGAAGTCCTTTTCCAGTCCGCCTTCGTCCAGCATCTGCTTCGCCTCGTCAAAGGCATTTTTGGCCTTCGTATACTCGCCGAACTTCTCCACCAGCGGGGTCAGGTTTTTGTACTCCTTCATCAGGTTCTTGTACTGCTCCTGATCGGACACCACCGCCGGATCCATCAGCTTTTCATTGATGGCGTCATAGCGCGCCTTAACCTCCGTTAATTTATCAAACATACGTTTCCTCCTGTATGAAAAATAGGGCCGTCGTTCCCCTTCGCGCTATGGTTCCTTCGGGATATGTTTTTTGATGTTTCTCTCGATTTTTTTGCGCGGAGCCATCACCTCATGTCCGCAGCCGAGACAACGGATTTTAAAATCCATCCCCACGCGCAGCACCAAAAACTCGTACGCGCCGCAGGGGTGTGGTTTTTTCATGCGAATGACATCGCCAACCGCGATATTCAAACCTGACTCATCCTTTCCCTTGGGCCTTCTGCCCCATATTAACGCACTATATTATACCATTCTCTTTCCCGTTTTAAAAGACGTTTTTCCCTCCGAAACATAATTTTGGAGATATCCCCCTTGGGCCCGTGCATATAGATTGATAGGAAACAAAAAAACTGGGGGTTGAAAACGATGAATACTGGTTGCTTCCTGCCGGAGGGCTGGCTGCTTGGCACTGCGGAAAACGCGGTGCGCATACGGACCATGGGCGCCGTAAAAGAAACCATTGCCGCAGGCGACATTGTGGAGGGCCGCGCCACGGTGTGCGACAGCGGTCATAATTTATATGTGGAATTCGGGCCGTGGCGCGGCTTCATCCCCAGGGAGGAAGGGGCCATCGGCATCAGTGACGGCACCGTCAAAGATATTGCCATCCTGTCCAGGGTGGGTAAGCCCGTCTGCTTTAAAATCCTGGGGCTGACCACCGACCCGGACGGGCGGCTGCTGTTTTCCCTGTCGCGCAAGGCGGCCCAGCTGGCCTGCCGGGAACATTACATCGATCAATTAAAGCCGGGCGATGTCATCCCTGCCGAGGTGACCCATCTGGAACCCTTCGGCTGCTTTGTGGACATCGGCTGCGGCATTTCCTCCCTCATCCCCATCGACTCTATCTCCGTCTCCCGCATCTCCCACCCGTCCGACCGGTTTCAGGTGGGGCAGAACATCCGCGCGGTCATTAAGGCGTTGGAGGGCGGACGGGTCTTTCTGACCCACAAGGAGCTGCTCGGCACCTGGGAGGAAAATGCCAGGCTGTTTCACCGGGACGAGACGGTCACCGGCATCGTGCGCTCTGTCGAGCACTACGGTATTTTTGTGGAGCTGACACCCAATTTGGCGGGGCTGGCGGAGCCCAAGGAGGGCGTACAAGTCGGACAGACGGCCAGTGTGTACATCAAAAGCCTTATTCCGGAAAAAATGAAGATTAAGCTGACGGTGGTCGACAGCTTTTTTTCCGAGCTTTCCGCCCAGCCCATGCAGTACTACGAGGACAGCGGGCATATCGACCGCTGGCGCTACTCCCCTGCATGCTGCCCGCGGCTGGTGGAGACGGTGTTCGGGCAGGAGTAAAGAAAAAAGGTGCGAAGAAAGTTTCTTCGCACCTTTTTTATGTGGTTTCGGAAGTGCCGCTGCCGGACAGGCTTCCGGAAGAGGAGGACGAGGACTCGCCATAGTCATCCGGATGGATATCCTCATAAATAAAGGCATGAATCATGTCTGCAGCCACGTCCAGGTCGTAGATATAGTACCAATAGCCGTACGCCATACCCGCAAAGGCATCGTTCTTTTCATGGGGGAAGAATGTTTCCTGAATATCGGTGACATTGATAAACTGGGCCATTCCCATAATGTCAAAGTAGTCGAACGAGGTGGTGACCATGGGCAGGATGGACCGGATAATGCCCGGGTACTCCAATGCGCTTTTGGTGCGCAGCTCCTCCAGCACAGCCAGCAGCACTTTCTTCTGCCGCTGGGTACGGACGTTGTCGCTGTCCAGGTTCCGGATACGGGAGTAGCACAGCGCCTGGGTGCCGTTTAAATGCACCTCGCCGCTGGACTGAATCTGCGGGACTGCGCCAAAGGTGGAGTAGATAAGGCCGTTTGCCGCACGGCGCTCCGCCTCGGTAATTTCCACGGTGACGCCGCCCAGCGCGTCAATGACGTCCTTAAACTGGTTAAAGTCCACCGTGACATAGTCCTTGATGTTCAGGTGGAAGTTGTTGTTGAGGGTCTGGATAGCAAGTTCCGGCCCGCCAAAGGTATATGCCGTGTTGATTTTCCTTTCCCCGTAGCCGGGAATGCTGGCCCGTGTATCACGGGCAATGGAAATCAGCTTGATTTCATTTTTATCATAGTTTAATGATAAAATCATAATCACATCGGAATTCTTTGCCGCCGAGTCAATGCCGAACAGTGCCACATTGACGATGCCCGTCTCCGTCGGCAGGCTTGAATTGATGCTTAAATTTTCCGTATTCATCTCGCCGCTGGACTGCAAGCCGCCAAAGTAATAAAAAAACAGTCCTGTAAGGATTGCCAATATCAAAATGACCGCAGTAACGCTGATGAGCGCAATCCGTCCGCCGGTGGATTTGGGTGCCAGTTTTTTAAACACGTTCACAGCAAGACTCCATTCCATTCAAATTTACCGTTACCGTTCTATTATAGCCCTACAGGTCCGCCAAATCAATGAACAAAGTATGAAAACTGTCGAAAACTGCCGAATGGGGGACAGGTTTTTCCTTTTTCGCGGCCGCAGTCCTGTTTTCTGTAATATTTTTTCAGAAACGGACGAAAAGAATTGACGCTTGTGCCGGGAAATGATACAATTTTAACAGGGAATAATTGTAAAAAGGGGGAGTGCAGCATGAGACGGGTCGTGGCGGTTCTGCTGTGCTTCCTTTTTGTCTTTTTGTGCGGATGCGGCGTCACGCCTGCGGCCGAGATTCCGGTTCAGACAGGCGGCGACGTGGCGCTGTCCGCCCAGGACGGCGTGTGGGAGCTGCAGTTTGAGTTTACCGGCATGACGGATGCCGTGCTGGACGGCGGGACACTGTATGTCGGCACCGGAAGCGCCAGTATGGGCGCTGTGCTGTATGAATACCAGCTTTCCACCGGCACCTATACCGAGCTGTACCGCAGCCGTTTCTCTTCCTCTTCCATTTACGGGCTACAGTTGGAGGATGGGCAGCTGGTCTTTTACGATTCCGATGCGCTGGGGCCCTCTCAGGACCTCATCCACATCGACCTGGCCATCGGGCAAAGCGAAATTTTGTTTTCCCACACGGACGAGTCCATGTTCATCGGCCTTCCGCATACCGGCGGAGGATACGTCAGTTTTTTACAACTGGACAACAATGTGGGCGACATTGCCCTGTACCTTTACCAGTTCGGCACCGGGAGAAGCCGTATCGCCGCGACATTTCCCGCAGCCTCCGGCAGCGCCTACCACGGCATGACGGACGAGGCCGTCTACTGGTGCGACTTCTCTTCCGGCAAGGCGAAGATAAAATGCTTTTCCCTTGAAACAGAAGAAACCGTGTCCTTCCCCACCGCTTTTGCGCGGATTGAGAACATTGCCATCGACTCCGGCATGGTCTATGCCTACGCCTATCCCGACAAGGAGGATTTGACGCAGGGCAGCGTGGTATGTTTCAGCCGCGGGGGAGAAAACACCAGGGTGCTGCTGGAGGAGGTGGGCTGGCACTTTCAGCCGGCAGGCGAACTGCTTGCCACCTTCCGGAACGGCCAGCCGCTGCAGCTGTCCCGCCTGTCGGACGGCGCGCTGCTTTCGATTCCGGAACTGTTCCCCTCCTCCGACTGCAAGCTGTCCGCAGACGGGCGGTCGCTTCTGGTCCCCACAGGGGAGAACACCCTGTCCATATTGGATTTAGAATTTTACAGGGAGCAGCAGCCCTGAAAAGCAGCAAAAAATACCGGCCGCACGGCCGGTATTTTTTTATTTCGGTTTTCGCCTGCGTGAGCGGGCCACATTGATGCCGATGGACAGTGCCACGGCGCCCAGCACAAAGGCCGGCATCACCAGCTGGTTGTAATTGTCATTGCTGCTGATGATGTAGGTCCACAGATTGCTCATCAGCACATTGGACTCCTCATCCAGGTTGAGGAACGGCTCGGTATTGTCCAGCACCCCTTCATCCGGGTAGGCAATCTTATTGTTCCGCATCTCCTCGTCCATCAATGCCAGCGCCGCCTCGTTTGGGGAGGAGTAGCCGATGTATTCGCTATTGGCAAGGGCCACCGGACCTTCGCACATAAAATTGATGTACAGTTCCGCCGCCTCCTTGTTTTTTGCGCCCTTGGGGATGCACATGGCGTCGGAAAACAGGTTTGTCCCCTCCTTCGGCACAACAAAGGCCAAGTCGGGGTTTTCCTCCATCATGGTGATGGCGTCACCTGCGTAATACGGGGCCAGGGCCGCTTCCCCGCCCCCCATCTTGTCAAAAATTTCATCCATGACATAGGCGGCCACCAGCGGTTTTTGGTTGCGCAGTTCAGCTGCGGCCTCCTCAATTTCCACCGGATCGGTGGTGTTGACGGAGTAGCCCAGCTTGAACTGGGCAATGCCGAAGGCGTCACGCGGGTTGGAAAACATGAGGATCTGCCCGGCGTACTGCTCGTCCCACAGGGCGTCCCAGCTGTCCGGGACCTCCTCCACCATGGTGGTGTTGTACACAATCCCCACCGTGCCCCACATATAGGGCACGCAATACTCGTTATTGGGGTCATGCTCCATGTTTTTGAAGTTATCGCTGATGTTCGCGTAGTTGGGGATGTTGGAGAAGTCCAGCTTCTCCAGCATATCCTCCTCAATCATGCGGCTAATCATATAATCCGAGGGGAAAATCACGTCGTAGTCCGCGCCGCCCGCCTTCAGTTTGGCATACAGCTCCTCATTGGTGGCAAAGTTCAGGTAGTTGACGTGGATGCCCGTCAGCTCTTCAAACAGCTGGTTTACGTCAAGGCTCTCTCCGTCGCTGCCCTCCGAGATGTACTCGCCCCAGTTGTACACGTTGATTGTGATGTTCTGTCCCTTGAATTTATCGTAATCCCCGGTGAAGCCGCTGACGTCGACCCCGTTTATCTCCTCCGCCCGACAGGACAGGGGCAGGGCGGCCAGCAGGAACAGGGCAAGCAGGATGCACACAAACTTTTTCACAGCCGCGCCGCCTCCTTCTTCCTTCTCTCCTTCCAAATTTTCGCGTCCTTCACATTGATGAGAAGCAGCACGGTCAGCACTGCCAGAAACAGGATAGTGGACAGCGCGTTGATCTCCGGGCTGACACGGCGGCGTGTCATGGAGTAGATGGTGATGGGCAGCGTCTGCGCACTGGACCCGGATACAAAGTAGCTGATGACAAAATCGTCAATGGAGTAGGTCAGCGCCATCAGAAAGCCGGTCATAATGCCCGGCATAATCTGCGGGACAACCGCTTTGAAAAACGCCTTTCTCGGGCTGCAGCCAAGATCCAGCGCCGCCTCATACACAAAGCGGTCCATCTGCCGCAGTTTCGGCAGGACGGACAGGATGACGTACGGCACACAGAATGTGATGTGGGCGATAACCAGCGTCAGATACCCACGCGGAATGGCCAAAAAGCTGAACAGCAGCATTAAGGACACGCCGGTGAGGATTTCCGGGTTCATAATGGGCAGGTAGGTGGTGTTTATCACCAGACGGCGCGGGCCCCTGCGCATGGAGGAGATCCCCACCGCGGCGGCCGTGCCGAGAATGGTGGACACCACGCCCGCAATCAGTGCAATGGAAAGCGTCGTCCACAGAGAGTTTAAAATGACTTCATTGTGAAACAGCTTCACATACCAGTCGAGGGTGAAGCCGGTCCAGACAGATCGGCTTTTCGACTGGTTGAAGGAAAAGACAATCAGCACGAGGATCGGCGCATACAGGAAGAAAAAGACGATGCCGAGGTAAAGCTTGGACAGTTTTTTCATAGCAGCACCGCCTCCTCATTGTCGAACTGGTTAAAGATGCTCATGCACAGCAGGATAAGCACCATCAGCACCAGGGAGATGGCGCTGCCGAGGTGCGGGTTGTAGTCAAGCCCCAAAAACTGCAGATCGATAATATCGCCAATCAGCAGGTTTCCGCCGCCACCCAGCATTTTGGAGATGATGAAGGTGGACACGGCAGGCACAAACACCATGGTGATGCCGGAAGTAATACCCGGCACGGACAGGGGCAGCACCACCTTGCGCATCACGCCCATGCTGCTGCAGCCCAGGTCCTGCGCCGCCTCAATAACGCTGCCGTCAATTTTCTCCATAATGGAATACAGTGGCAGAATCATAAACGGCAGATAGTTGTACACCATGCCCAGCACCACAGCCCCTTGCGTGTTAATCATCTCAAACGGGCCGAGGCCGAACAGGCCGAAAAACCGGTTTAAAATCCCGTTGTTTTCAAGGATGGTCATCCAAGCGTAGGTCCGCAGCAGAAAGTTCATCCACATGGGCAGCATCACCAGCATGACCAGCATACGCTGGGTGCGCACCTTTGTGCGGGACAGGATGTATGCCAGCGGATAGGCGATGATAAGGCAGATGACGGTGGCGATGGCCGCAAGGTACACCGACTTGAGCAGCACGGGGGAAAACTGGCCCGCCTGGGAGATGTTCGCCAGCGTAAAGGCCCCCGTCTTATCCGTAAATGCGAAATAGGCCACAATCAGCAGCGGGGCCACAATGAAAATTATCATCCATGCAAGATAGGGATAGGCAGGAGATTTTGCTTTCATTTTGCGTCCTCCTCCCGCTTCATAATATGGATATCCTCCGGGTCGAGGCGCATGCCGATGACAGAGCCCACCTCCGCCGCTGTGGTGGAGTGGATCAGCCACTTGTAACCGCAGCCGTCCGCCACCATTTCATAGTGGACGCCCTTGAAGATGACCGACTCGATTACGCCGGTCAGCTGGCCCTGAATCTGCGGGACAATTTTGATGTCCTCCGGCCGGATCACCACCTGGACCCGTTCCATACGGCCAAAGCCCTTGTCCACGCACTCGAAATCCGCACCGGCAAACTGGACAAGGAAGTCCTTATACATCATCCCCTCAAGGATGTTGCTTTCACCGATAAAGTCGGCCACAAAAGCGTTCTGCGGCTCGTTATAAATATCCTGCGGGGTGCCCACCTGCTGGATCACACCGTCGCGCATCACAACGACGGTGTCCGACATGGTCAGCGCCTCCTCCTGGTCGTGGGTGACATAGATGAAGGTGATCCCGGTGGACTGCTGGATGCGTTTCAGCTCAATCTGCATATCCTTGCGCAGTTTGAGGTCCAGTGCGCCCAGCGGCTCGTCCAGCAGAAGCACCTTGGGCCGGTTGACCAGTGCCCGCGCAATGGCGACGCGCTGCTGCTGCCCGCCGGACAACTGGCCGATGCCGCGCTGTTCAAACCCCTTTAAGCCCACCAGCTCCAACATTTCACTCACCCGGGATTTAATCTCCCGCTTGTCCAGCTTCTGCACCTTTAAGCCGAAAGCCACGTTGTCATAGACGTTGAGGTGCGGGAACAGCGCATAGCGCTGAAACACCGTGTTGACCATCCGCTTGTGCGGCGGTACGTCGTTAATGCGCTTCCCCTCAAAAAACACGTCCCCTTCATCAGGCGAAACAAAACCACCTATCACGCGAAGTGTGGTGGTTTTCCCGCATCCGCTCGGCCCCAGAAGGGTGACAAACTCATTGTCGTGGATGGTCAGGTTCAGCTTATTCACCACCCTCTGCCCATCGAAGTCGACGCAGATGTCCTTCAACTCTACAATGACATTATCCATCAATGCATCCCCCTTTGCAGTTCACCGCACAGATTTTTCCGCGTGCCGCAGGTCCGGCCCCCACAGGCCGCCACAAAAGGCCCTTCCCCCGGGTGTTGGTTCGACAGGCTGTGAACCGCACGGATCTGCTGGCACAGATGCAAAAATACAACACATACTATATAAGCTTTAACGCGGTTTGTCAAGCAATTTTCATGATTATTTGGATTTTTGGCGAACTGCCCCGATTTACTTTTTGTTTTTCTGGTGTTTTCTTAATTTTTCTTCGTTTTACTCTGTTTTTCTTATTGTTGTATATGGGATAGGGTTCTCTCGCTTTGCAGCAGGCGGGGACGGGCGCCCTGTTCCCCATCTTCTTTCGCCGCGTGCAGCCAAAGGAGCCGATACAAAGCAAAAACCACCTTCTTTCGAAGGTGGTTTTTGCTTTGTCGGAAAGGAATTTTATGAAGAAATCAGTAACTGTCTCTGTTGTGTCTATATCATAACACAGGGCGGCACAGGTTTCCATTCGCAAATGTACCAAAGTTGCAGCCGTTTTTTTTGCTATATTACATAAAAAACTGTTTTAGAAGCCGCTTTTTGGTGAAAAACTCACAAACCACGGAAAAGATACCGGCTGTTTCAGTGCTGCTCTGCCTCCCCAGTCAGAAAAACAATCTCCGGACAGTTGAAGAGCCGGAAAGGAAACAGGCTTTTTCCGAGGCCCCGGCTGACCACCATGGTAGTGTGCGGGAAGCGGTGCACCCCCGCGGTATATTTGGGGAACAGGCCCTGCCCCGGCGCGAACACCGCCCCCACAAAGGGCAGGCGGAACTGGCCGCCGTGGGCGTGACCGCACAGCACAAGATCAAAGCCCAGCTCGTCATAGATATCCGTCAGTTCCGGACGGTGGGAAAGCAGGATGCTGCATCCCTTCCCCTTCAGCTTCTTCAGCGGCAGCATGCGGCTGCGCACCCTGGCCCGGCGGGCCGCCCGCTTCTCCCCTTCTATTTCAGGCAGAATTCCCCCGTCGATACTTCCGGCCAGCGTGATTCCGCAGGGCAGGGTTACCGCCCTGTCCTCAAGGGAGATGGCACCCGCTTCGCACAGCTGCCGGACGATGCCCTCATAATCATTGCCCCAATGCTCATGATTGCCGGATACAAAATAAAACGGGGCAATCTCCGCCGCCGCACGGATAAACGGCAGGGAGCGGCGGATATCCGGCTTCCGCTTATACACCACGTCCCCCGTAAACAGGATAAGGTCGGGGCGCAGCTGCCTGATACGGCTCAGCAGCTTCTCGTCATGCTTTCCGAAGCGCTTGCCGTGCAGGTCGGACAGGTGCACAATCCGCAGTTCTTTCAGCTCCGGCAGGACATACCGGCTGACCGTCAGATGGTTGTTCTGATAATAGAGAAACGCCCACAGGCCCGCCGCTGCAAGCAGGGCCAACGCCGCATAAACACAGCCCACCCGCCTACCGCCGGATGTCCAGCGTGACAAGCTCGTAATCCATGCTGCCAAGGCCCAGTTTTTCCGCATGTTGCAGCGTCTCACGCCAGTTGGTGGTGGGGTGTACGGTGGTGAAGTGGTCGTGCTTATCCTCCCGCTCGTCCATGACAGAGCCGTGCAGCGCCGGCTGGCTGTTGCAGGCGTCCACGCAGGCCATGTCCAGCGCCACCGGATCAAAGCTGGCGAACAGGCCCACATTCTGGATGATGGGCACATCGTTTTCCGCACGGCAGTCGCAGTTGGGAGACACGTCCGCCACCACGCTGATGTGGAACTGGGGACGGTCCTTCAACACGGCATAGGTATACTCCGCCATTTTAATGGCCAGGCGTTCACCGGCGCTGTTCATGTCGTTTGCAATGGCGTCAAAGGCACATGCGCCGATGCACCGGCCGCAGCCTACACACCGGTTATGGTCAATGGAGGCCCTGCGCGGCTTGCCCGACAGGGTGATGGCACTGTGCGCGCACTGCTTTGCACACACCCCGCAGCCCCGGCACTGTTCCGGATCCACCTGCGGTTTACCGTCACAATGCATCTCCATTTTGCCCGCACGGGATCCGCAGCCCATGCCGATGTTTTTTATGGTGCCGCCGAAGCCGGTCAGCTCATGCCCCTTAAAGTGGGTTAAAGAAATGAACACGTCCGCATCCATCACGGCGCGGCCGATTTTGGCGTTTTTGACAAGCTCGCCGTCTATCGGCACCTCCACCTCATCCGTGCCCTTCAGCCCGTCCGCAATGATGATGTGGCATCCGGTGGAAAAGGGGGTGAAGCCGTTTAAATACGCGCTTTCCAGATGATCCAGCGCATTCTTGCGTCCGCCCACATACAGGGTGTTGCAGTCGGTCAGGAAGGGTTTTCCGCCCAGCTCCTTGACTTTATCCGCCACCGTTTTGGCATAGTTGGGCCGCAGGAAGCTTAAATTGCCCGGCTCGCCGAAATGGACCTTAATGGCAGCAAACTTCCCGTCAAAGTCAATGTTACCGAATCCTGCCTCATCCATCAGGCGGCTCAGCTTGCCAAGCAGGTTGATGTCCAGCGTGGTGCGCATGTTGGTGAAATAGACCTTGGATTTGCTCATACCTTCATCCTTCTTTCAATCAGATTTATAAAAACAGGGCGATGATGGACGTGCTGATGCCGCACAGACCGATGGCCACGCCGCTCATGGCGCCCTGTATCTCCCCCATCTGGATGGCGCGGGAGGTTCCGGATCCGTGGCTGCATGCCCCGATGCCAAGGCCCTGCGCCACGGGGTTTTTGATGCGGAACAGCTTCACCATCAGCGGGGCAAAGGCCGTTCCGGTCAGGCCTGTAAACAGCACGGCCACCGCCGCCACCGCGCCGATACCGCCCCTGCTTTCCGCAATGGCAACGGCAAAGGGGGTGGTGGTGGACTTGCCCACAATGGAGTTTGTCAGCACATCAGGGACCTGCATGACATGGCACAGCAGCAGCACGGTCAGCACCGATGCGGCGCTTCCCACCACAACGCCGGCCAGCACCGGCAGCAGGTTCTTCATAATTACTTCCCGCTGGCGGTAGATGGACAGGCCGAGCGCCGTTGTTGCCGGGCCAATCAGCAGCTGAAGCAGATCCCCTCCCTGCCGGAAATTTTCCACCGGGATTTGAAACAGGACAAGGAACAAAATCAAAAAAATTATGGACAGCAAAAACGGTGTGGTCAGCACGCTGGGAAACCGGCGGTTAATCACCGTGCCAAGCCAGTACACCGCCGCACACAGGGCGATGCCGGACAGCGGCGTGGAGAAAACTGCCTCCCAGATGTCCAAAATGGCCTGAAACACTTCCATCAGTGCGACCTCCTTTCCCGGTATTTTTTCTGAAGATGCATAACCAGCTGCACGGTATAGGCCGTGGCGGCAAACGTAACGACGGTGGACACCACGCAGATGACCACCAGCTGCACCAGCGTATCCTGAAAAACGGGGAAGCTTTCAATCAGCTGCGCGCCGTAGGGGACGAAAAGAAAAATCATATTTTTCATCAGGAAATCTGCGGTTTCTTTGATGTGCCGCTCCCTTATTACGTGTACGGTCAACAGAAGAAAGCACAAAATCATGCTGATGACCGTGCCGGGAAACGCAAAGGGCAGTACCGCGCTGATTACGTCCCCCGCGATGCAAAGCGCACACAGAATCGCAAACTGGTAAAACACCTTCATCTGCTGTTCCCTCCCTCGTTCTATTGCATCAGGCCCTTGCGCTGCAGGTCCATCAGCAGCATGACCATCCTGCCGTAGGTGGCGGCGCCGCCCGACTGCCCGCGGGAACGGATGGCAATGTCATTCAAAAATGTGAAGAAATCTGTAATGGGCCCTCCCATGGAGTCCACCATCCGGTTGTAGGCCAGGATGTCCGCCCTGACCCCTTCCGACAGGGACGGGGCCAGTTTTTCCCACTCGTCCTCCTCCAGCTCCCTGATGGCATACAAAAGGGCCTCCAGAGAGGCACTGTAGCGGAATTCCGGGTCGTCGCTCACCATACAGGCAAGGTATGCCGCCAGATTCGCATCATCCTCCCGCTGATAGCCGCGCATGTGCGTCAGTTCATGGCACATGGTGTACGGCTTCATAAAATCACAGATGTCCTGGTTGATGTTCGCCTCAAACGTCAGGTTGGTGTACAGGCCCGCCATATTCATGCTGAGCATGGCGCCGGAAAAAAACACGGGTTTCGGTACGCCGAAGTCCCCTGCAAGCGTCGGATAAATCTCCCCCGCCTGCGCCATGATTTCTGCCGCGGCCTGCGCCGTCTCCGCAAAAGAGCGGCTCAGAACCATGGCACCGTTCTCGTCGGCCTCCACCAGTTGTTTCTCCCGGTTGGCATCCTCAATCAGGCTCTCCGTCAGGGTCAGCAATTCCTGCCTTGTAAAATCCGTGTCCACAAGGCCCAGCGTAACCTGAAAGGGGACGCGGTAGGTATTCAGCCCCCCCAGAAGCGTGGCGGTGCCGTAAATGAAGCTGACCACGCACAAAATTGTGGCCATCAGCCTGGTGGAGTCGTAATCCTTGTCCCGGACGGCCTTGACGATGAGAAACACAATCAGAGCCAAAATACCCACAAGCAGCAGAACCACCAGCACCTCCAGCACGGAGAACGGGAAAACGGACATAAGACGGGACAGCGCCCCGCCCACGGCATTGTAGAAGCCCCGGCTGTACCACTGCTCCACCAGCTGCGGCACAAAAGACGCCGTCTGCATCAGGACGGCGCAAAACGGAATCAGCAGCAGAAACCAGCTGCGTTTAAAACTGAGGATGTAAAGGACATCCTCCTTCTCTTCTATGAAAAACTGTTTGACCTTTTCCTTCACGGCTTGCTCCTTCCCGCTTTATCCCCCAGCACCGGCAGATGCCAGCCGAAATACACGGCGGCAAAACGAAACGCAATCGTCACTGCCGCACCGCACAGCATACACACTGTGCGCGGCAGGACGCCCAACAGCAGGAAATACGCCACGCTGCCGCAGATGCCGGGCAGGGCGTACAGTTCCCTTCGCAGCACGGTGGGTGCGCGGTCCGCCAGGATGTCCCTGAGCATACCGCCGCCAATGCCGGTGCATACACCGACAAACACCACCAAAAACATATTATCCCCAAAACCGGCCCGGATTGCAGTATCCGCACCCACGACGCAAAAAATCCCGAGGCCCACGGTGTCAAACACGCTGATAAGCTTTTGAAGCGCCACCGTTCCCCTGTCGAAATGCAGCACCAGCGCCAGCACACACAGGGACAGGGCTGCCGTGATGATGTAAACCGGGTTTTGGAACACGGCAGGCGGCGTCCGCCCGAGAAGAATGTCCCGTATCATGCCGCCGCCACAGGCAGTGGTGCAGCCAAGAACCAGCACCCCAAACAGATCCATCCTGCGCTGGATGGCAGCCATACCGCCGGACACGGCGAATGCCACGGTGCCAAGCAGTTCAAAAATAAAAATCAGCAGGTCGATTACGTCCATGCCCACGGCTTCTCCCCTTTTTGCTTCGATAAAATTCATTATACTCGAATCCCCCCTGCTTCACAAGAGGTCGTGTTCCAAAAAAGGCCGTGTTTTTTTGTGTATTCTGCGACTTGTGAAGGCGTCAAAATCCATGTACTATTAGAATTGGTAGAAATTATCATAAAGGGGGTTATTAATTGAGCAGAAAACAGAAGCTTATCATCGACTGCGACACCGGGTCGGACGATGCAGTCGCCCTGATGACGGCGGTGCTTTCGGACCGGTTCGACATTCTTGCCGTTACCACCACCCACGGCAACCTGCCGGTGAAGTACACAACGGAGAACACCCTGCGTGTGCTGGAACTGCTGGGGCGGCAGGACATTCCCGTTTACCCCGGCTGCAACGAGGGCATGGTGAAGCTGCTGACCCCCGGCCGTATGGTTAACCCGAAAATCAAGGCAATCAGCAAGGTGATTGACGGCAAAGAGGTGGCCTTTCACGACCGGTATCTGGACTTGCCTGAAGCCGTGACAAAGCCGCAGGCGGAGCACGCCTGCTCCTTCCTGCTGCGCACCCTGCGGGAGACGAAGGAGAAAATCATCCTGGCGGCGTTCGGCCCGATGACCAACATCGGCATGGCACTGCGTATGGATCCGTCCATTGCGCAAAACATCGAAGGCATTGTGGTCATGGGCGGCGGCGTACACGAGGCCAACAAGTCCATGGCGGCGGAATCCAACTTCTTCAACGACCCGGAGGCGGCCAAAATTGTGCTGGAATGCGGTGCCCCGGTGGTGGTTATCCCGCTGGATGCAACCAATGATGTGGCCCTGTCCCGCGAGGACATTGCAAAAATTGCTTCGTCCGGCACGACGGCGGCGACCTTTGCCGCCGGGCTGGTTTTGCACGCCCTTGAAGCGGCCGAGCTGCTTGGTTTCAGCGACAACGGGAAAAACGGGCTGCACGACCCGCTGACCATCTGTTTTCTTCTGGAGCCCACCGTTATTACCGACCTGCGGCACTGTGCGTGCGACATCGACCTCGGCGGCGGCCGGGCCGACGGGCAGCTGCTGTGCGACATGCGGCCGGGTGAGAAGCCGACCCTTCCCACCTACGTCGCCATGCGCGGGGACAAGGACAAATACCTGTCCCTGCTTACCCACACGCTTGCAAAAGGAAGATGAAACCCCTTTCATCATTCCTTCCGCTGATGTATAATTATTGAAAAGGAGGTTTTCTATTTTGGAGAAAAAGAGGAGGCTTATTATCGACTGCGACACCGGATCGGACGATGCGGTCGCCCTGATGACGGCGGTGCTTTCGGACCAGTTCGACATTCTTGCCATCACCACCACCCACGGCAACCTGCCGGTGAAGTACACGACGGAGAACACCCTGCGCGTGCTGGAACTGCTGGGGCGGCAGGACATCCCCGTTTACCCCGGCTGCAACGAGGGCATGGTGAAGCTGCTGACCCCCGGACGCATGATTAACCCGAAAATCAAGGCGATTAGCAAGGTGATTGACGGCAAAGAGGTGGCCATCCACGACCGGTATCTGGATTTGCCTGAAGCCGTGACAAAACCGCAGACAGAGCACGCCTGCTCCTTCCTGCTGCGCACCCTGCGGGAGACGAAGGAGAAAATTACCCTTGTCCCGCTGGGCCCGGTGACCAACATCGGCATGGCGCTGCGCATGGATCCGTCCATTGCACAAAACATCGAGGGCATTGTGGTCATGGGTGGCGGCGTACACGAGGCCAACAAGTCCATGGCGGCAGAATCCAACTTCTTCAACGACCCGGAGGCAGCCAAAATTGTGCTGGAATGCGGCGCCCCGGTGGTAGTCATCCCGCTGGATGCAACCAAAAGCGTCTCCCTGTCGAGGGAAGATGCTGCATTCATGGCGGCTTCCGGCACGAAAGCCGCAAAATTTGCAGCGGACCTTGTCCTGCACCGGATTGAGGCGGAGGAGTTGCTTGGTTTCAGCGACAACGGGAAAAACGCCCTGCACGACCCGCTGACCGTGTGCTTCCTTTTGGATCCCACCGTTATCACCGACCTGTGGCACTGTGCGTGCGACATTGACCTCGGCGGCGGCCGGGCCGACGGGCAGCTGCTGTGCGACATGCGACCGGGTGAGAAGCCGACCCTTCCCACCTACGTCGCCATGCGCGGGGACAAGGACAAATATTTGAAAATGCTGGCGGAAGTGCTGGCAAGGGGGAATTGATTATGTTTTGTAAATATTGTGGAAACGAGCTGCCCGAGGGGGCCAATTTCTGCTCCCGCTGCGGAGGGGATCAGAACGCTCCCATGCAGAGTGCGGCTGCGCCGCAGGGCTCTTCCATCAACTTTGACGATGTGAAGGAAAACGTGCAGAAGGTCTTTAACACCATCACCGGTGACAACACGAAAAATGTCATCACCTTCCGGGAGCTGTTCAGTGAAATTTTCAAAAAGCACTCTAAGGAGGATCAGGACGCGCTGATGGTCAGCGGGACCGGGGCGGCAGGCCTGCCCCAGTACCGGGAGTGGCGCAAGCCGTGGCTGTTCTCCCGTGTGCTGCTGGTGCTGGGTGCCTGCTTCTTCATCCTTTATCTCTGCTGGACCCTGTTCCAGCAGACGGCGGGGAACATCATCCCGGGACTCATCTTTATCGGCTCGATGGCCATCCCCTTTTCCCTGATGCTGTTCTTCTGGGAGACCAACAAGCCCCGCAACATCAGCCTTTTCGATGTGGCAAAGGTGTTCTTTGTGGGCGGCGCCCTGTCCCTGCTGCTGACGTTTGTGTTACAGCCGCTGTTTGACGGGATCCTGTCATGGGGTGTTGGCGGCAGCATTGTGCTGGCGCTGGTAATCGGCATTTCAGAGGAAACCGCCAAGGCCCTGACTGCCGGCTTATTCCTGCGGCAGCTGCGCTCCGGCTATATTTTAAATGGACTGCTGATTGGTGCAGCGGTGGGCGCAGGCTTCGCCGTATTTGAAACGGCGGGCTACGCCATGCGGATGTCAAGTATGGAGCAGGCCATTCAGATTCTGTTTGTCCGCGGCGGGCTCAGTGTCGGCGGGCATGTGGTGTGGACCGCCATTGCCGGGGCGGCGCTGATGGCGATGCGCCGGCCGGGCCACCCTCTGCGGCTTGGGGACATTGGCAACTCCCGCTTCTTTATGCTGTATGCCGTTCCCGTCCTGCTGCACGCGCTGTGGGATTTCTTCTGCTTCGAGGTTTGGAACGAAAGCTTACAGTATGTCCTGCTGGGCCTGCTGATTGTGGCGGCCTGGGTGTTCATTGTCAAGCTGATTAACCGCGGCTTCAAGGAGGAGGCCGCCATCAGCGCGGCCATGGCTGCACAGGCTGCTGCCGCGGATCTGTCGTCTGCCGGGGAGCAGACCCCGCCTCCGGAGCAGCCGCAGGCATAACCGGAAAGAAAAAGAAGCGCCTGCGGCATCGGCCGCAGGCGCTTACTATTTCTATTGAAAGGATTTTTATATGAGACGCAGTGACAGAGAGATTACGGATCCGGCGGTGATTGATGACATCATCGCCCGGTGCGACTGCTGCAGGCTGGCGCTGGCGGACGGGATGCGTCCGTATATTGTCCCGCTGAACTTCGGCTTCCGGCGGTGCGGCGGCCGCCCGGTGTTCTACTTCCACAGCGCGTCGCAGGGCCGCAAGCTGGATTTGATTCATAGGAACGGCTGCGCCGGGTTTGAGCTGGACACCAATTTCCGCCTCAACCCCCATGAGACGGCCTGCGGCCACTCCTTCCGCTTTCAAAGCGTCATCGGCACCGGCGCCGTGTCCATGGTGGAGGAGCCGGCGGAAAAAGTGCTGGCGCTGCAGCTGATTATGCAGCACTACACCGGCAAGGGAACCTGGTAGTTTGAAAGCGCCGGGGTGGACCGGGTGGCTGTTTTCCGGCTGGATGTGCAGGAATTAAGCTGTAAGCAGCACGAATAAACCGCGAAAAAGCGCCGCCCCCGTTTAAAGGGGGCGGCGCTTTTTTCATTTGCTTCAGTTTGTCGGCAGTAACAGTTCTGTTCCCACCGGGATGCTGTTCGGATTGCTGAGGTTGTTCAGCCGCAGGATAAAGTCCACGCTGTAGGCATATTCAATGCCGTACTGCTGGCAGATGCCGGTCAGGGTCTCCCCCTGCGCCACCACGTGCTTTGTCAGCACAATCTGGTTATCCTCAAGGTACCGTTTGTTTTTCAGCTCTTCCAGCTGCTGCTTCAGCTCGTCTATCTGAGCGGTTAGCGCATCATTTTCCTCGCGCAGCTGTTCATTTTCGCCTTTCCACGACTCCGCCGCGTTCAGCCGGTTGTTCAGGTCGTCCACCTGGCCGCTGAAGTTGAAATTGGCCACCAAGCTGAAAATTCCTGCAATGGCAACAAGACACAGTAAAATAATCAGAACCGATTTAAAACTGGTTGACATACGCTCTGGTTCCCCTTTATACTTTCATGACGTTGTTAGCCATTATAGCACAAATTCCGCAAAAGGCAAAGCCATCTCCCCCAGGGCCGGATGGGTGTACGGGCCGGCAGGTGCGGGGAGGCGCGCAGAAAGGTTATTCCCCGATGATTTGAACCTGAATTTCCCGCTGCCGTGCGCAGGTCTGATCCAGATCGACAAAATAGATATGGCCGAACTGGCCGAGATCCAGCTGCCCGTCGGCAATGACGACGGTTTCGCTTCTGCCGAGGAACACCGAGCGCAGGTGCCCGTCCGTATTCAGGGTCTGCGGCTTGTCCTCCCCGTGCCGGGCGGAAAATTCCGTCAGCTCGGGGCCCGGATGCATGTACTGGCCCTCCTTCCGGCAGGTTGGAATGATGGACTCGAACACATCCACAAGGTCCTGCTGCAGGTATTCCAGCCCGGTGTAGGTCTTGTCAAACGAGCATTCCTGAATCATGACGGAGCAGGTTGTGTGATGGGAATAGACAACGCAGATGCCGTTGAGAATCCCCGAGTTTTTGACCGCCTGTTTCACCTCGTCGGTGATCATGTGGAACGTTGGACGCGTTCCGGTTGACTGTACATGAAGCGTTTCTCTGTGTAATTTCATACTATCTTCCTCATTTTCCTGTCTTCACGTGCCTGCATTACCATTCGGACCATCTCGTCCACCATTTTCAGCGGATCCTCCGCCGTGACAATCCCGGATGCGGCGCCCGTCGCCTCCGCCCCTGCAGAGATCAGCTCGTACACCTGCTGACCGCTGGAGATGCCGGCGGCCTGCTCCACCAGGATGTTGGGGTTGATTTCCTTAATCAGGCGGATGGACTCAAACACGTAGTCCATGTCCCGCTCGTTGCTGCTTCCGATTAAGTCGGTCGGCTCCGGATTGATGATGTCCGGTGAAAAGTGTGCCACCGCCTGCGCTTCCGCCAGGGTGTCCGCACAGACAAAGCTGATAAGATCCAGCTCCCTTGCGCGCTCAATGGTCTGTCTGATTGCCGTCAGCGTCATCGGTTTCTCGCAGTGGTTGATGACAACCCCCTGCGCGCCGGCCGCCTTCAGCGCCTCCGGCAGGACGTCCGCCATGCCCCTTCCGGGCCGCAGGGTGTCCATATAGGGGGCAAGGACAATCAGGCGCTCCGTCTGCTCCCTCACCCTGCGGATTTCCGTATAGGGTGAAACGGTGGGCGCCTCTCTTTTATCCTGTTTTCAGTTTCCACAGGGGGCTTCAGCCCGGCCGCCTGTACACAGGGCGGATGGCCCCATGGCACACCTGCCGGTTCCAGCAGGACGGCGCAGTACAGCGTACAGGAATTTATTTCGTCATATCCACCTTGGAGAAGTCGAACTTCTCAAGCGTGGCGTTAGGATGGGGCGAATCCGGGGCGGCAGGCTTTCTGCGCTGCGGCGGCAGAATGGCCGCGGGACCGCTGACGCAGCCGCTGGGGCAGGCCATGCCTTCCAAAATATCCTCCATCATTTTACCTGCCTTCAAAAGGGTCAATGCCTTTTTACACTCCGCGCCGCCTGCGCAGCTTGCACAGGACACCGGCAGTCCCTCACTGCCGGGCAGGTCCTCATAGGCGGTGACGACGGCCTTGCCGACGCCGCCGCCCGCCATGAAGCCGCGGCCGAATACGCTGGCGTCGGAATCGCCGGTGATGGTCTTGTCAAACTCAATATCCTTTGCACCAAGCAGCGCCGCGATTTCCTCAAAGGTCAGCACATAGTCGACATCCTCCGGGTAGCGGGCCGCCTCCCCTTTTTTGGCAATACAGGGGCCGAGGAACACCACCTTGGCGTCCCTGTCCTGGCTTTTGATGTACCGGCCAATTGCCTGCATGGGCGAGACCGTATGGGAGATAAGCGGCGCAAGGGTCGGGTAATGCTTTTCAATCAGGTTGACGAAGGCCGGGCAGCAGGAAGTGGTCATCTTGCGGCCAAGCTTCTTGTTTTCCAGCAGCTCCTCCGCCTCATGCTGAGCCACGGCGTCGGCGCCCACGGCCACCTCCTGCACATGGGCAAAGCCCGCGCGCAGCAGCGCATCCTTAATCATGGGAATGGTAATCTGGGGGCCGAACTGCCCTTCAATGGAAGGGGCAAATACAGCCCAAAGCTCCTCCCCGGACTTAATGGCCTCAATGACGTCCACCATTTTGGAGGTATCGGACAGGGCGCCGAAGGGGCAGGCCGCCACACACGCGCCGCAGCCGATGCACTTATCCTCCTTAATGACGCACAGCTTGTTTTCATCCATGGTGATGGCGTCTGCCGGGCAGCTGCGCTTACAGGGGCGGATGGTATCCGTTATGGCGCTGTAGGGGCAGGCCGCCGCACAGCGGCCGCATTCCTTACATTTGCTCTGGTCGATATAGGCGCCTGCGCCGGTGATGGAAATGGCGCCGAAGGGGCAGGCCGCAATGCAGTGCTTGGCCATGCACTTCTGGCAGTTCTCCGTCACGCGGAAGCGGTTGATGGGGCACCCCTCACAGGCGGACTGGATGACGGAGACCAGCTGGTTATCCTGTGCATCCTTGGGGCCGCCGCTGGCGAGAATGACCCGCTCGCGGATGATCTCCCTCTCCTTATAGACACAGCAGCGGAAGTGGGGCGTCATCCCCGGGATAATCTCATAAGGAATTTTGTCCTTCTTCTGCTCAAGCTTTCCCGCAAAGGCAAGCTCCGCCACCTTTTTCAGCACCTTCTGCTTCAGGTACCGGGCGTCGCTTGTAAAGCTAACTAAGGTAGACATCGTTTACCCCTTTCTTAATAATACTTGATAGAAACTGTCTTGCCGAGAGCCCTCATCACTTCCATCAGGTTTTCGATGATGCGCAGTTTAATGCTTAAATCCATGGGCAGGCCGGGATTTTGATGGGCGGGGTTGATGGCACGGCCCACAAACAGGTTCAGGTTGGTGCAGTCCTCCAGCAGCAGCTTTGCCAGCGTCTCCGCCGGGCCGCCGTTGTCAAGGGTTTTGAAATCCGTGTAGGTGGTCTGGTTCTGCTGGAACTGTTTTAAAATATCCACCGTTTTGCTAAGCGTCAACACACCCTCCGTCACCAGATCCATCCCGTCGATGTGCGCCATGGGCGGCACGTCCGGATCGGTGTAGTCAAGGCTGGTGGTAATCGGCCGGTTCAGTACCCGGCTGATGATGTTGGCGCTGCTGCCGCCGCATACCACCCGCTTGCCGCGGCCCATCATGAAGTCGTGAACCAGTTCCGGGTCCTTCTCCTTGTCCTCCGGCGGGCCGGAGAACAGGTTGACGGTTTTTTCCGCACAGATTTTGGCCACCATGACCGTGGTGTCGTCCCCCGGATGGCCTGCAAACAGGCTTTCACACACAAGGGACAGGCTGTGGGCAATCCGGGCTGCCGTCCGCTCTGTCGCGACGCTGCTGCGGATATGCTCCGCCGCATTCTCCCACTGGAAGCCAAAGTTCATCACGCCGCCCACACCGGCGAACACCACGCCGTCGCTGAAGATGGCGAACACGTCGTCCTTGGTGGTCTGGAAACGCGCCTCCTTGACGGACTTCCCGCCCATGGTGCGCGGCTCGAAGGGGATTTCCATAATTTTGCCGTCGCGCACAAACACGCAGGACGGGCTGTCAAACTCCACGAGATACACATCCCCAGTGTCGAATATCTCCAGAATGGAGAAGGTGGAGTAGGCCAGATGGCGCACCTTGCAGATGGGCAGGGTGGCGGCCACGGTTTCCGCCGCGTCCTCCACACGGGCCCCTTCCTTCAGCATGGTGGCAATGATTTTACTTGTCAGGGTGGACAGGATGTTAGCCTTGACCCCGCTGCCGAGGCCGTCCGCCAGCACCATGATAACCGAGTGGTCGGTGCGGACAATCTCCACATTGTCGCCGCACAGCTCCTCGCCGAATTTATTGAAGCTTTTGTAGCCTACGTCAACATAAATTCCCACGCGCTACTCCCCCTGTTCGTCATAGACAATCATGTCCTTCAGCTTGGTCAGGGTCACCTTCGTCTCCGCCGTGGTCTCACCCAGAAGGCTTGCAATCTCCTGTGCGACCATCATCTGCTTGTCAATCACCTTCTGTGCCATGTCCATGGTATCGCTGCGCAGCTTGTACATGTGCTCCTGCTGCTGCTCGTCCGAGGTGATGTCCTTAAACACGCCGATGACCAGATTGTGCTCCGGCACATAGGTGATGTTCTGCAGGGTGACAATGCCGAGATGCTGGTAGCTGACTTTGCGGTCCGTGATGTTTTCGCCCGTCTCCAGCACCGCCTCAAATGCGGAGCTGTCCATCACCTCGTAGATGTATTTCTGCAGGGCCTCCGGCCGGGTCAGGCCGAACGCGTCCTGCGCCGCCTGGTTGAACTCCACAATTTTCAGCTCGCTGTCCACAGCGATGATCATGTTGGGCGTCTCCTCCAGAATCACGTTACTCATGGAGTTGGACAGCTCGCTCATATACGGCAGGCACATGGCCAGCTTCGCCTTGTTCTGGAACACGGCGATGGCCTTATCGCGGCAGGTGGGATAGCCGCAGAAGCCGCAGTTGCGCTCATCCTCCGGGGTATTTTTGCCCGTCTTTCTGAGGATTTCGCGGATCTGCTCCTCCGTGGGCATCTCCTCCTTGTGCTTCTTGTCAATGTACTGCTTCTTCATGGAGAAGCCAATCTCCGGCAGGGGCGAAGCATCTTCCTTCTTTGCGTATTTCTCAATGGCGATGGTGGCCTGGAAACGCTTGCGCTTGTTTTCCCCCACCACCGGGCCGTACACACAGCCGCCCTTACAGGCGTTAATTTCAATAAACGCGTTGTGAAGCTGCCCGTCGCGGATGGCTTTCAGCACGTCGATACACTCGTCCACACCGCTGATTTTCAGCGCATCGTAATCGCCGTAGCCGCCGAAGTGGTTCACGGAACCGACAATGCCGTCCGTAATGGGGTAGCTGCGGTGGATGCCGTTGGCGTCGCCCATAAACGGGGTGGGCTCCAGATCCCTCAGTACAATGCCTTTGCTGTCGAACCACTCGCTCACCTCCTCAAAGGTGAGCACGGCGTCCACATCGCCGGAGTACATGGGGTCGTCCTTCTCCCCGATTTTGGCAATGCACGGGCCGATGAACACAACCTTGCAGTTCTGGCGGCCGTGCTGCTCCTTTATGTAACGCGCATCCGCCACCATGGGGGTGATGACGGGCAGGAGGTATTTGGTCAGTTCCGGATAGTGCCGCTCCACCAGGTTGTTGATGGCGGGGCAGCAGGTGGTCAGGGCATTGTCCATGCTGTGCTCTTTCAAGATGTCGGCATAGGCCTTGGACACCAGCGCGGCGCCGGTCACCGTCTCGTCCACGCCGGCAAAGCCCAGCTTTAACAGGCCGGTGACAACCTGCCCTTCCTCCTCAAAGTCAAAGCCGGCATGGAAGGACGGGGCCAGCGAGACATACACCTTCTTGTCCCCTGCAAGCAGCTCCAGCACCTTTGTCTTATCGCTGTGCAGCTTTTTGGCGTTCTGGGGGCAAGCCTCCAGGCAGTGGCCGCACTGGATACACTCGTACGGCATGATCTCCGCGCGGTCGTTTTCAAACGTGATGGATTTGACAGGGCACACCTTTAAACAGCGGTAGCAGTTTTTGCAGTCCGCCTTCTTTAAACCGATAACACTCATTGCTCTATCCTCCTATTTGACCTGCGGAAGGACGGTGTCCAGAAAGAACTGCTCCGCCTCCGCCGGAATAACCGAGTACTTCTGATCCCCCACTGCGACACAGACGCCGTGCTTGGCACACAGGCCCTGGCAGAAGGACCCCTTCAGCGTCACCTTGTTCTCCAGTCCGTTCGCAGCCACCAGCCTTTCAAAGCTGCGTACGATGTCCCGGGAACCCTTTAAGTGACAGGAGCTGCCGATGCAAATCGTGATGTCCATATACCTACCCATCCTTCCTTCTTATCCATGGCGATTAGCCATTCATTCACAATCTTTATTGTACCGGATACAACCTTCATTGTCAACGAATTAACAATGTAAATTTCCGGTCTACCGCCCGCTTTTTTCGTTCTGTTTTGCAAAGCACAGGAACCGGTAGATGTCCGCCAGTTTCGGCAGATCCTTTTTCAGTTTCCGGGCAAGGCCATCGGAAAAAATCAGGTCAAAATCCTTGATTTCTGCTGTAAAAGAAAGATTTTTCCGGTTAAGCCAGATCATCTCCTCCGGCGGGCGCTCTACATACCGCGGGCGCTTGTAACTGTCCCCTTCCATGCGGTACACCTTCTGTTTTAAAAACGTCTCCTGTGCCTTTAAAAACAGCGGGTGCCCGTCCAGAATCAGGCGGCGGATGGACTCCATCGTGGCGGGGGCCGCGCTCCACCAGCCGCAGCCGTAGGAGAAGCCGTCCGGCGAGATGTCTGCGAAAAAGCCGGGATAGCCCGGGAACACCCCTTTATTTTTGCTGAAGTTCAGCCACATGTGGTCGCGGAACAGCGACTTATCCTTCGTAAAGCGGGTGTCCCGCCACACACGGCACAGCGTTCCGCCCACCCGCGGGGCAATTTCCATCTCCGGGTCGATGCGCAGCATGGTGGGGGCCAACGCCTCCGACAGCTCCACCAGCGGGGCCTTCACCTCCCGCTCGAACACGTCCTTATGTTCATGAAACCACGCCTTGGAATCCATCAGGCGGTTTTCCATTAAAAAATCCAGCGTTTTTCCTGAAAACGGCATTGCACGTCCTCCATTTCTCTGTCCTTATGATACCATATTCCGCACGTTCAGAAAAGAGAGCGACGGGTAAAAATTCTTTCTTTTCCCTTCACACAGGCGTATAATAAAAGCAGAACATATCAGGAGGGACCTTTGATGTCTACAATTTTAACGGATTTTGAGCAGCTGGTGGGCGGCACGCCGCTGATGCACCTGAAAAAATACGGCCGCAAAATGGGCTGCGTGGGAGAAATCCTCGCCAAGATTGAATTTTTCAACCCCACCTCCAGTGTGAAGGACCGGGCTGCGGTGGCGCTGATTGCGGATGGGGAGAAGCGGGGCCTTATCAGCCCGGACACCCTGATTATCGAGCCCACCTCCGGCAACACAGGCGTGGGCCTTGCCGCCGTGTGCGCGTCCAAAGGATACCGCATGGTGCTGGTCATGCCGGAGACCGCAAGCGAGGAGCGCAAGCTTTTGATGCGCGCCTTTGGCGCAGAACTGGTGCTGACGCCCGGCGCAGGCGGCATGCAGGCGGCGGTGGACGAGGCAGAGCGGATTCACCGGGAGCATCCGGACAGTATTATCGCCGGCCAGTTTGATAACCCTGCCTACCCTGATTTTATGGAGCAGACCGCTGCAAAGGAGTTGCTGGACGCCACGGACGGCCGCATTGACTTCTTTGTTTCCGCCGCGGGAACCGGCGGCACTCTGACGGGGATCGGCCGGGGCCTGCGCGCCAAAATACCCGACGTGAACATCGTCTGTGTGGAGCCCGCCGACTCCCCCCTGTTAAGCGAGGGCCATGCAGGGCCGCACAAAATCCAGGGGATCGGCTCCAACTTTGTGCCGAAGAACCTGGACACCTCGCTGATAAATGAGATCCTCACCGCCACCACAGAACAGGCCTACGGTGCAGCGCGCGCCCTTGCCACCACGGAGGGGCTGCTGTGCGGTATCTCCTCCGGTGCGGCGCTGCATGCGGCAACCCTGCTTGCAAAACGCCCGGAGAATGCGGGGAAGCGCATTGTGGTTATCCTGCCCGACACAGGGGAACGGTATCTGTCCACCGACCTGTACCGCTGATTGCAGCGAACAAAGCGGGGCGCGGCTTTCGCCGCGCCCCGCTTTTCCCTTTTTAAAAAGTTTGCCTGATGAAACCATGTTTCAGCCGGATGTGCCGCTTCATTTTTTGTTCTTTTCCCCCAACACGCGGAAGAAGACGCCGACCGAAAGCATGAACAGGCCGCCAAAGCCCGTCGCCGCAAGGTAGTAAAAAAAGACATAGGTGGGGCTTTCTCCGCCCCAGTAAGTATTCGCCTCTGCCGTAAGGATGATTGTGCCGATAAAACCAACAATCCAGGTAAGATAGGCGAGGACTTTCCACACCCGGGACAACCGCATGCAGCCGGGATCCGGCTCGGGCTGAACGGCAACCGGCCTGGATGGTGCCGGTCTGACATACTGTGTGCCCACCGTGTGCCCGCAGTAGGGGCAGGGGCCCGTCTGATTGGCCAACACGTCGCCGCATGCCTCGCAGATGCGCTCTTTGGGAGGCGCCTGCTCGAACCGGTGGCCGCACTGCATACAGAACGCTGCGCCGGCCTTTACCACCTTGCCGCAGCTGGGACACACCTTCGTCTGTTCCGGGACGATTACCGGCGTTCCGCATCCGCTGCAGACCGTCTCCCAATCCTCCAGCGGTTTCCCGCAGTGCAAACAATTTTTCATCCTTTATTCCCCCTCACTGAAATAGTGGTGTTATGACCGGTTTACCAAAATTCGACCGCCATGGCAATGCCCCGGCATTTTTTCAGCGTTTTGCATAAGCGGCGCAGGTAATTTTTGAACAAACGGTAAAGTTTCCCGCCCACCCCTTGATTTTCCAAACAGATTGGATTATGATAGTTTTAGCACTCATATATATAGAGTGCTAACTTCATTTCAACAGACAGAGGTGCTGTACTATGGCGAAAAAACAGTTTAAGGCGGAAAGCAAACGGCTGCTGGATTTGATGATAAACTCCATTTACACCCATAAGGAAATCTTTTTAAGAGAGCTTATCAGCAACGCCAGCGATGCGTCCGACAAATTCTACTACAACGCGCTAAGCGAGGGAAAATCCGGCTTTACAAGAGAGGACCTTGCCATCACCCTTGCGGCGGATAAGGCAGCCCGCACCCTGACCGTTACGGACAGGGGCTGCGGTATGAGTAAGGAGGATCTGGAAAACAACCTCGGCACCATTGCAAAAAGCGGTTCCCTGCAGTTTAAGGCGGAGCATGAGGGTAAGGACGCGATGGACATCATCGGCCAGTTCGGCGTGGGTTTTTACGCCGCATTTATGGTCAGCAAAAAGGTGACGGTGCTCAGCCGTGCGGACGGCGCGGAGGAAGCATGGCTGTGGGTGTCCGAAGGCGTGGACGGCTACACCGTGACGCAGGCGGACAAGCCGGAGCGCGGCACCGTTGTGACGTTGTGGCTGAAGGACGACACAGAGGACGAGAAGTACGGCCAGTACCTTGACCAGTGGCGGCTGGCCGGGCTTGTTAAAAAATACTCCGACTACATCCGCTACCCCATCCGCATGGAGATGACGGAAAACCACCTGAAAGAGGGAACCGGGACGGACGACAAGCCCGCAGAGTACGAGCAGGTTACGGAGATAAAGACCCTGAACAGCATGGTACCCATTTGGAAAAAGGCGAAAAAAGAGGTTACCGACGAGGAGTACGCGAATTTCTACAAGGAGAAATTCATGGACTACGACGACCCGCTGCGGGTCATCCGCTCCAGCACGGAAGGGGCGGCCACCTACACGGCGCTGCTGTTCATCCCGAAAAACGCCCCCTTTAACTATTACACGAAGGAGTACGAGAAGGGGCTGCAGCTGTACAGCCGCGGCGTGCTGATTATGGACAAATGCGCCGACCTGCTGCCCGACTACTTCAGCTTTGTGAAGGGGCTTGTGGACTCGCAGGATTTAAGCCTGAACATCAGCCGTGAAATGCTGCAGCATGACCGGCAGCTGCGGCTGATTGCCACAAGCCTTGAAAAGAAAATCAAAAATGAACTGATGGCCATGCTAAAGAACGAGCGGGAGAACTACGAGCAGTTCTGGAACGCCTTTGGTCTGAACCTCAAATACGGCCTGTACAGTGATTACGGCACGCACAAGGACGTGCTGCAGGATCTTGTGTTGTTCCACTCCTCTAAGGAACAGAAGCTGGTCACCCTGAAGGAGTATGTGGAGCGTATGCCGGAGGGGCAGCCCCACATCTATTACGCCACGGCGGACACCGTTGCCGCAGCCGACCTGCTGCCGCAGGTGGAGCTGCTGAAAAGCAAGGGATACGAGGTGCTGTACCTGACGGCCGACATTGACGAGTTTGCCCTGAAGTCCTTAAGGGAGTATGAAGGAAAGGACTTCCAGAATGCGGCGGACGGGGATTTGGACGCCCTCAGCGAGGAGGAGAAGAAGGCCGTTGAAAAGCAGAACGAGGACAACAAGGAACTGCTTGAAAAAATGAAGGCGGCACTGGACGGCAAGGTAAAGGCGGTCCGCCTGACCGGGCGCCTGCTGAGCCATCCGGTCTGCCTGTCCACCGACGGCGGGCTGAGCCTTGAGATGGAGAAGGTGCTGAACGCCATGCCCATCTCCGAGAAGGTAAAAGCCGAGCGGATTCTGGAGCTGAATCCCAAGCACCCGATGTTTGAAAAACTGAAGGCCGCAGATGAGGGCAAGCTGAAAATCTACGCCGACATCCTTTACAACCAGGCCCTGCTGATTGAGGGGCTGCCGGTGGAAGACCCGGTGGCGTACTGCAACGAGGTGTGCGAGGTGCTGAAATGACAAACCGGGAAAAGGCCCTTGCCGCACTTGACGCGCAGCACATCTCCTACCGCCTTGTGGAGCATCCGGCGGTATACACCATTGAGGAGATGCAGGCCCTCGGCTGGCCGGAGGAGCAGATGCGCTGCGTGTGCAAAAACCTGTTTTTGAGAAATGCCAACGGAAAGCAGCACTTTCTGGTAGTCCTCAGGGAGGACAAGCGCGCCGACCTGAAAGCCCTGAGAAGCGAACTTGGCAGTACGGCGCTGAGCTTTGCCTCGGAGGAACGGCTGATGAACTGCCTCGGCCTCACAAAAGGGGCCGTTACCCCGCTTGGCATTCTGAATGATGATGCCTTCGCCGTGACGGTGGCATTCGACCGCGATCTTGTCGGGGCGCCCTGCCTTGGCGTGCACCCGTGCGACAACACCGCGTCCGTCTTTCTATCCTATGAGGACTTAAAGGCAGTGATTGAGCGGCACGGCAACCGGCTGCTCACGGTGAACATATCCTAAAAAAGGGGAGCGGAAACATCCGCTCCCCTTTTTGCTGTTTTATTTGTGTTCCTCCGCATGCTCCTTTAAAAGTTGGAGCACCTCCTCCACCGTGCCGTCCGGCAGCTTATAAACCTGCCCGTCCATCCGGGCGGTATCCGCCCCAAGGGTAATATGGACGCTGCTGCCGATATACGGGATAAAAATGACGGTGTTCTCCGTGACCCCGTCCAGCGGGCCGTCTATCTGTTGCCACTCGGACAGGCGCAGTGCGCTGTAGGCCTGTTTGGCAAGCTGGGAATGGTTACACTCCACCATATTTTCCGCTGAGGTCCAGCCCCCAAAATCAACGCCAAAATAACAGACGGAGACAATCCGGTCCGCAAAGCCGCCCGTGGGGGCCTGCTCCTCCGGCAGTTCGCCGCCGCAGGAACACAGCAGCAGTGCAAGACACACGGGGAAAAACAGCGTCAACATCCGCCGTCTCACGGGAGCTGCTCCCCTTTCAGCAGCGCATACAGGCAGGAATCGATTACTTTCCCGTTTTTATAAACGCTGTCCCGCATTACTCCCTCCAGCCGGAAGCCCGCCTTTTCCAGCACCCCGCGGGAGCCCTTGTTATAGGCATACGGTTCCGCATAAATGCGGACAATGTCAAACGTCTCAAAGGCCTGCCGGCAGATCTGCCGCACTGCGCGGCTCATAATCCCCTTTCTCCAGTAGGGTTCCCCCAGCCAGTAGCCCAGCTCTGCGCTTTTGCGGTACACATCGGTCCCCAGCGACACCGTAATGCTTCCCACTGCGTGGCCGTCCACTTCAATGGTGCGGAACAGACACGCTGTTTCGTCCGCCTGCATGCACATTGCCACAAAATCCTGCGCGTTTTGCAGGGTGTAGGGATAAGGGAAAATGTCCCGCAGGTTGTCCGCAACTGCCCTGTTGTTTGCCAGCGGCGCGATGTCCGCAGCATCCTCCCGCCGCCACGGGCGCAGAAGAAAATCCATTTCAGCTTTCCCCCTTCAGTACCGTTTTTTCAATGGTGGTAATAACCCCCCGCTCGTCATTGGAGGGGCACTGATACCGGCTGATCGCCTTCAAATCCGGGTGGGCATTTTCCATGGCGTAGCTGAATGCGCACTCCTTCATCATTTCCGTGTCGTTCAAATAGTCGCCAAAGGCCATGCACTCCTGCCTTGTGATGCCGAAGCGCTGCTGCAAAAAGCGGATAGCGGCGCCCTTGTTGACCGTCTTGTTCATAACGTCCACCCAATGGGGGCCGCTTAGGCACACCGCAAGCGTGTCCCCGTAGGGCGTAAGGAAGGGGTAGGCGTCCGTCTCGGCAGGCCCCTCGGAAAAGACGGCCACCTTGCAGATGCGGTCGGTCTCCGCCACGGACTGCACATCCGGGACAATTTCAAACCGGGCGTAGTAGGGTTGGACATTGTCGAGAAAAACAGGGACGGTGCTTTCCACATACGCGGCGCGTGCGCCGCACACCACCACGTGGCCGCCCTGAATGCGGCGGCCCGCGTCAATCAGCGTTTTTACCACCTTCGGGTCCATGCTGTCCAGAAACACCGTCTGCCCGCAGTCCACCACCATGGCGCCGTTTTCCGCGATGAAGGTCAGCTTGTCCGCCACCGGGGCGAACTGCTCCGCCAGGGTGTAGTACTGCCGGCCGCTGGAAACCACAAAGTGGACCTGCTGCGCCGACAACGCACCGATAATTTCAAAAATTTCCTCCGGCAGGCGCTTGTTGCTGTCAAGCAGCGTACCATCCATGTCCGTTGCAATCAGTTTAATCATGCGCTTGTCTCCTTTTCATTGCATCCTTTCCCGTCACGGCCATATTGCCGACGGATCCACACCGTATACCTGGACGACTTCTAAAAGCGGGCTGTTCGCAAGGTCCTTCGGGGTGACAATCATCCCCCCGTCCGCATCAAGGTCGTACCCGAATGCCTTATATGCCGCCCACACCAGATGGGAGCACTGGGTCCCTATATAGTTGCCGTCCTCCTGCTCCTTCGGGCGAAGCACGCCCATGGAAAAGTCGTAGGCCACACCGTTCAGGTGCTCCATGGCCCAGGCGGCCACCTCCGCCCGTGTCTGCTTATCCATATCCTTCACGCGAAGCACCATAAAGTTCGGGAAGGTCGTCCACTTGTTCAAATTCTGGGTGCAGGAGTTGGTGCCAAGCACCACCGATTCCAGTGTGATGCCGTTTTCCGCGTCCACCACAAGGGCGGCATGCCCGTTGCGCCAACCGTACACATGGGAGGATTTGGTAATCAGGATATCCCCATCCTCCAGCGGCACAAGGGAGGTGGCGGACGTCCATTTCCCGTCCTCATCCGTCACATGCTCCTCAAAAGAGATGATGCTGTTGGGTGCGCAGGTATAATTGGGCGCTGTGTAGAAATTTTCCTGCAGGGTCAGCAGTTCGCGCTGCCTGCCTGCGGCCCGCAGTGCGTCCGCGCCGGCTTCGGCCACGCCGGTCTGCCTGTAGATCAGTTCATAATCCGCCTGGGTCCACTGCGCCTTGTCCACCACAGGTTCCATGTCTGCACGCGCGTCAGGCGGGGCAAGGTAGGCAAGATATTCATACGCCTGTTTCCAGATAAGCAGGGCCGCCGCACACAGGGCAAGGCACAACAGGACAATGCCCAGCACCTTCCAACCCTTTTTTATTCTGCGTTTTTCGTGTGCCAATTCCGGCCCCCCTCCTTTCAAAAAAGCCGAGCCGCAGCCGCGCTCAGCCTTTCGTTTTATTCATCGGAAATGCGCTGGGACAGCACATACAGCATGTCGCCCACATGGACGGACTCCACCGGAATCTGCTTCGGAACGTCCAGTTCCGTCTCGGTAAAATTCAGCAGGCCTTTAATCCCGCAGGCGCATACCGCCTGTGCGGCCTCCTGCGCGTTTTTTGCGTCCACGGCAAGCAGGGCGATGTGCGGGTGGTGCGTCCGGCAAAATTCCGCAAGCCGGTCCATGGGCAGCACACTTAAATCCGCAATTTTCCTGCCCACCGCCGCCGGGTCCCTGTCAAACACGCCGATAAGCGTAAAGCCCCGGCCCACAAACATGCGGTGGGCGGCCAGCGCATGGCCGAGATGGCCCGCGCCGATGATGACAGCAGTCCGGCCGCCAAACACGCCAAGCTCCTCCCCCAGCGCGTCGTGCAGTTCCTTCACGCTGTAGCCGTAGCCGTTTTGCCCCGACAGGCCGAGGCAGCCGAGATCCCGCCGGACCTGGGAGGCGGTAATGCCCAGCTGCCCGCTCAGTTCCCCGGAGGAAACCTTCTGCCGGCCCTGTATCACGTACTGCCGAAGCACCCGGAAGTACCGCGGCAGGCGCAGGGCCAGCTCCCTTGTCAGTGCAGCTTTCTCCATGTCCGGTTCCACCTCTTAAAACATGAATTCAAATCCAACCCTTATTATACACTGGCGGGTACCCGTTTGCAATCGGGCGCCCGCCGGTACTTTCTTTAAATCAAAATTTGGGAGACCCGCCTGCTGACGGTAAGCGGCGCGCTTTCCTCACCGGTGTACAGCCTCAGCTCCCCATAGCCCGCCACCGCGCTGTAATCATACAGATAGGCGATGCACGCACCATTCAGCCCGCCGGCCGAAGCCGTCTGCGTGCTGATGGAAACCGGCGCGCCCTGCGGCGGGACGGCAGCTAGGCTGCCGAGACCGCTGGCCTCATTTCCGTCCGTCAGGCACAGCAGTGTCGTCCCATCTGCCGTAAAACGGATGCTGTCCGGCTGCACATTGCCAAGCAGCCGCTCCCCTCCGCGGTACAGGGCGTATCCCGTTTCCTCCTCCACGGTGTAGTAGCAGGCCGTTTCCTCTGTCCCCACAAAGTAGTCCGCAGCGCTGTCCGCCACCTTGACCGGCGTGCCGCCTGACGAGGTGAAATCAAGCCGGTACAGTGCGCCGTCCAGCTGGTAGTACAGCAGATTGTCCGCCGGGGACAGGAAAAAGTTTTCAAATCCGGCGGAGTCCGGCGTGCGGCAGACTTCAAAGCTGTCCTTTCCGACCGCAATCCGGTAGGCGCCCGCCGTAAGCTTCGACATAATCTGGTTCTGCACTGAGGCGGCGGAAACCACCTCCGACAGTTGCAGTTTCTGTGTCTGTTCATCCAGAAACACGGTGTACAGCACCGCAGGCGAGGTGGCAGACAGCTGCTGCGTGCCGTTCCGATCCTGGGAAAAATTGCAGCAGGCAAGGTAATTCTTGCTGACAAGCTCCGCCGAATCCCCCTCCAGACAGTACAGGCTGTCCACCGTCCACGGGATCTGCGTCTGCTCCAGCGCGGCGCGGAGCCGGTCCCGTGCAACCTTTTCATTCCAGGCGGTCAGGTCCTTCTGGTACTGCTCCAGCAGTTGTTTGCGCTGCGCTTCATACTCCGCCAGCTTCTGCTCGTAGGCCTCCACATCGGCGTAGTAGCGGTCAATGTCCAGATTCAGTTCACTGTCCCAGTAGTCCCGGATGGACGGGTATTTCGGCTTATCCTCCTCCCGCTCCTGCGGGTATACCGGTTCCTCCAGCGCGGCGTCCGCCTCGGCCATGTCGTCCGTCACCAGCTGGTCGGCGCTGACGGACGTGGTCTCCCTGCCCACAAGGTAGACGGTATCCGCCGCCACAAACACATCCGCCGGCTCCCCCGCAGGCACTGCCAGGGGTTGCTTTTCCTCCCCCGGTTTTTGCGTATAGGCCTGCCCGTCCCACATGAACCAGATGGTTCCAAAGCGGGCCGCGGAGGTTATGGAGGCGGAAAAATTGTCCGCCTCGGACAGGGGCTGCGCCTGCACGTCCATGGACAGGGGCGCATACCAGACCAGGTCCGTCCCATCCTGGTACAGCACCGCATCCCCCTTTGGCGCAAGCAGCAGGGAGCTGACGTCACGCCCCAAAAGGGCCTTTTCATTCCGGTCGTGCAGGTACAGCTCCCCCGTCCCGGTCCGGTACAGCAGCAGGGCGCCGCCGCACACACTGTGCAGTTCCTCCACGCCGGTGTCCAGCTGCACGGCAGGATATCCCCCGTCGGCATCGCGCAGATCCGTCACACTCAGCACGCCGTCCTGCACGGTATAGGCCAGCGCTCCCTCGCCCCCAAAGGCGGTCAGCGTTCCCTCCGCACGGTCCGCAAGGCGCACGCTGTCCCCGGACGGTACAAGCAGGCAGTACAGCGCGCCGTCCTCCTCATACAAAATGGTTTCCAGTTTGTTTTGCGAAACGGGGCGAAGCCACAAAAACCATGCCACGGCCGCGGCGACCGCCAGCACAAGCACTGCCGCCAACACAGCCATAACCCTTTTCCCGCGCCGTTTCATACCGCTTCCCTCCCCGGTGGTTCTTTCGGCTTTCAGTATACCAAAATCCCCCTAATTTCGCAATCGCCGGCCCATTTTAAAAAATTTAGTATTTTTTAAAATCATGTATTGTGTATTGCAAAGTAGTGTGCTATACTAGGCTCAAAAGGAGGGATGGGATGAACACACAATTCCGAAAGGGAGCCATTGAGATGTGTGTGCTGGCGCTGATTGCCGCAAAGGACCGCTACGGCTACGAAATTGTGCAAAGCATTGCCGCCTACACCGACATCAACGAGGGCACCGTCTACCCCATCTTGCGGCGGCTGACCATGGAGGAGCACTTCGTCACCTACTTAAAGGAAAGCACCATTGGCCCGGCGCGCAAATACTACCACATCACCGAAAAGGGGCGCGCCTATCTTGCGGCACTTAAGCAGGATTGGAAGGAATTTTCCCTAATGGTGGACGAAATCATCGCCGTCAGCGAACAGGAGGGAAAGAAGAATGAATAAGGAAACCTATTTAAAGCAGCTGGAAGCGCTGCTGAAAGGCCATCTGTCCGGTGCGGAGGTCGCGGACATCCTCAGGGACTACAACGAATTTTTTGAGGACGGCCGCAAACAGGGCAAGCCTGATGAGGAGATTGCAGCAAAGCTTGGCTCACCCGAGCTGATTGCCGAGCAGTTCACCGAGGAAGCCGACGGACAGGGGCACCCGGATAACGCGGCGGGGCCGGCGACCCCTCGCCCTGCGGAGGCGTTTGAAAAAACTGCCAGCCTGCTTGGCCGCGGCCTGCACAGCGCCGGGTCCGGGCTGCAGCGCTTTGGCCGGTGGCTGTGGAAACTGGCGGGCCGGGTTGTGCATGCAGCGGGCAGGGCCGCCCTTTGGATAGTGTTTTTGTTTGCGCTTGGCTTCAGTGCGTTTGCCGCCATTCTGTTTGTGGTATTCGGCCTTCTGCTGCTGGTGGTGTCTGCCGCCACGCTCAGCCTCACCTCTCCGGCGGTCAGCCTGTGCGGTGTGTTCGGCGGGCTGTTCGCCCTGTGCCTGAGTGCGCTGACCGGCATTCTTGTCTTTCGTATGGCACGGCGCGGATGGAGGACGGCTGAACGCGCCTACTTTATCAAGGAGGAGGCTTCCACCCATGCTTAACAAGGTCACAAAGTGGATCGCGGTTGCGCTGGCGGCCTGTTTTCTCGGCCTGCTTGTCTGCCTGCCGCTGGCTGTTAAGGACGGCATCCAATGGTTTCAGCGCCTGACAAACGAAGAGTTTTCTCCGGAACATCTCTCCATCCGCGAGGGTACGAAAACCATCCGGTTCAACACCTACGGCAAGACGCTGGCCATCCGCCAGTCCCCAACAGAGGAGGCCTACGTGGAGGTGTACGACAAGGGCACCACCAACCCGTGCAGCGTCCACCTCAGCTATGACGGGGAGACGGCGCAGCTGACGGTTGCCGCGGAACTGACCGGCTTCCACTTCAACCAGCTGGAGCGCAACCTTGCTTTCTCCCTGCAGGGGATTCCGGCCGTTATTCTTTACATCCCGACAGATATGCGGCTGGAGCCGGGCGACGCCGTCTGGGACGACTACGGCGTGCAGTTTGCCAACAGGGAGGAACTGGCGGCACAGCAGGAACAGCGCCTGCTGGAAGAAGAATGGAACCTGCTGGAAGAGGAGCGCGCTCAGCTGGAGGAAGAACGCAGCCAGCTGGAGGAATACAGGGCCTGGCTGGAGTCGGGGCACATTTCGGAAAGCGGCCTGACGGAAAGCATTTACCAGTGGTAAAAAACACTTTTTCAGGCGGCGAAAAGAAAAAATTCGTTTCCACAAAATCCATCCTTGAATTTACGGACCTTACAGGTTACTATTATAAGCAGACACAGTTGAAACTTTAGGAGGTAGACTGACGTTGAAAGCCATGATTCTAACTGCGTCCCTTGGGGGAGGGCATAATGCAGTGGCCCGTGCGCTGGCAGTTCAGCTGGAAAAAATGGGGGTTACCGCAAAAGTAGTTGATGTTCATGGAAACAAGCACCCCATGTACAAAAAGCTGGTATTCCGTTCCTATGTCACCAGCATGAACCTGTTTTCCCTGACGCCCGGATTGTGTTCACGGGTATACAACAGCGTACAGCAAAGCAGGGTCAAGGCCAAGCATTCCGCCCCGCAGAGCAACAGCCGGATGACGGCCAAAGCGCTGAAAAAGACCATCACCGACTTTAATCCGGATTTTATCCTTTGTACACAGGTCAATGCGGCGCAGGCAGTCAGCATTTTAAAGGAAAAAGGCGTGCTTCGCTGCCCGGCCGCCGGGGTCGTTACCGACTACAACGTGCAGTCCTACTGGCGCGACACCCAGCACCTTGATACCATCACCATCCCCTCCGCCGGGCTGTACCGGGAGCTTGAAGCGCTGGGGATCCCGGAAAGCAGGGTACTGGCCTGCGGCATCCCGGTGCACGAGAAATTCCTGCACGGGCTGTCCCAGCAGGACGCGCGGGAGCTGCTGGGGCTTGACCCCATGCTGCCCACATTCTTCATCATGGGCGGCAGCATGGGATATGGGATTAAGGCGCACATCAAGGCCATGCTGGATATGCCCTTCCACTTTCAGACCATTATTGTCTGCGGGAAAAACGAGCGGCTGTACGAGTATTTGTACGCCATGAACCTTGGCGTACGGTTTAAGCTGTTCGGCTTCTCCGAGCAGGTCAACGTGCTGATGGACGCGGCTGATTACGTGATTACCAAACCCGGCGGCCTGTCCATTTCGGAGGCGCTGTGCAAGCGCAAGCCCATTATCTTTATCAATCCCATTCCGGGCATGGAGGAGCATAACGCTGAGTTTATCACGAAAGAGGGGGCGGGGCTGTACGTCACAAAAACCTACACCCTGACGGACGCCATCGCCGATTTGATGAACGACGGGGCCCTGCGCGCAAGGCTGAGCGAGAATGCGGCCCGCCTGAGCAAGCCCCACGCGGCGGAGGACCTGTGCCGCTTCATGATGGATGCGGCGGCGCAATGAAACCGGTTATTCTGCACTGCGACTGCAACAGCTTTTACGCCTCGGTAGAATGTGTGGACCGGCCGGAGCTGCGAACAGTGCCCATGGCAGTGTGCGGCAGCCCGGAAAACCGGCACGGTGTCATCCTTGCAAAGAATGAGCTGGCGAAGGCCCGGGGCGTTCGCACGGCCGAGACGGTGGGCGAAGCGCTGCACAAATGCCCGGAGCTGACGCTGGTTGCCCCCCACCGCAAAAAATACCTGCAGTACAGCCGGGATGTAAACGCCATTTACGCCCGCTACACCGATTTGGTGGAGCCGTTCAGCATTGACGAGTCGTGGCTTGACGTGACGGGCAGCCAGCGGCTGTTCGGCACCGGCGTACAGATTGCCCACACCATCAGGGAGCAGGTGAAGAAGGAGCTGGACATCACCATCTCGGTGGGCGTCTCCTACAACAAGATTTTTGCAAAGCTGGGCAGCGACTACCGGAAGCCGGACGCGGTGACCGTGATTGAAGAGCAGGACGTTACCCGCATTGTGTGGCCCCTTCCCGTCTCGGCGCTGATGTCCGTTGGCGGCGGCGCACAGGACAAGCTGAAAAGAATCGGCATCACCACCATTGGCCAGCTGGCCCAAAGCGACCCGGCGGTGCTGAAAAGCGTGCTGGGAAACGCCCTGGGCGAAACGCTGCACCGCTACGCCACCGGGGCGGAAAACAGTCCTGTCCGCCATATCGACGACAAGCCGCCGCCCAAATCCATCGGAAACGGGCTGACCTTTAAGCGCAACCTTGTTACCAAGGAGGACTGCACCCTCGGGCTGACGGTGCTGGCCGACTCGGTAGCTGCCAGGCTGCGGCGGCACGGCTTGAAATGCGGCACGGTGCAGCTGGCCATCAAGGACACCAACCTGAAGGTGATTGTCCGGCAGAAGCCGGTCACCCCCACCTTCCTTGAGGATGAAATTATGGCGGCCGCACTGGATCTGCTGATGAAAAACTGGAAAATCGGCGTGCCCATCCGGATGCTGACCATCACCGCGTCGGGCCTGTCGCCGGAGGATGCCGCACAGCAGCTGAGCCTGTTTGCACAGGACGACCCGGCACGGCGGAAGAAAAAAGAACAGCTGGAGCGTTCCATCGACCTTTTACGGGAGCGGTACGGCGCAGGCGCCGTCCGCAGGGGCAACACCCTTCATCCGGAGGAGATTGCCCCCGGGTACCTTCAGCCGGATGACGAATAAAAAAAGGCGGCGCCCTCCTTCCGAGGGCGCCGCCCATTTTTGCGTTATCGCAGAAAGATGCCTGCCAGCAGGGACAGGACCATTACCGCGCAGATTGTAAATGCAATGACACGTACGGCCGTCTGTTTCACCGACATTCCTCCCGTTCACAGGTTGTTGTGATGAGTATAGCGCGTTTCACCGTTTCCGTCAATGCCCCCTGCGCTTGTTTTTTGCCGTGGTTTCCGGTACAATAAAGCAAACGGGGGATAGGTATGGATGTAAGGGAACAGACGGTGTGCTTTACCGGCCACCGGATTTTTTATCATGACATTGTCTTTGTTAAAAGCAGCCTGGCCGAAACGCTGGAGGGGCTGGTGCAAAAGGGATACCGCCGCTTTCTGGCCGGCGGGGCGCTGGGCTTCGACACGCTGGCTGCCGCGGCCGTGCTGGAACTGCGGGATCGCTTCCCCTCCATCAGCCTTATGCTGGCCCTGCCCTGTGAAGGACAGCAGACACGCTGGCGGGCGGATCAGCGCGCCCGGTACGAGCGGATCCTCAGCCTGGCGGACGAGGTCACCGTTTTAAACGAGCACTATGTGAAGGGCTGCATGCATGAGAGGAACCGCTACCTTGTGGACAACAGCGGGCTGTGCCTGTGCTACCTTGTAAAAAAGGGCGGCGGTACCTACTACACGGTGCAGTATGCAAAAAAGCAGGGCCTGCCCGTGATCAATCTGGCCGGACGGGAAACGGAGGAAGATACTTGAATTACATTTTTGATATCGGCAAGGTGTTTCTGGACTTTGAGCCGCTGGAATTTTTAAGGCGGCGCTACGACGAAGAGACGGCGCAGGCGGTGTACGGCATGATGTTCGGCCCCGTGTGGGACCGGCTTGACGCAGGGGATCTGCTGCCGGAAAACGCGCCCGACGCCTTCTGCCCGGCGGACCACCCCCTCCGTCCCGCTGTGGACGACACCTATGCCCGGTGGGAGGATATCCTTGTCCCCATGGAGGACACCATCCGGTTCGCCCAGCGCCTGAAGGGGCAGGGCCGGCGGCTTTTTTACCTGACCAATTTTCAGAAGGGGTTTGAGGACATCGCGCGCCGCAAGGGCATTTTTCATTTGTTTTCCGGTGGTGTGGTCTCCTCCACTGAGCGGCTGATGAAGCCGGACCCCCGCATCTACCGGCTGCTGCTGAACCGGTACGGGCTGACGGCTGCAGACTGTGTGTTTTTCGACGACCGGCAGGAAAACGTGGATGCAGCGTGCGCCCTTGGCATAAAGGGCATCGTGTTCACAGACGCGGCACAGGCAGAAAAGGAACTGCATGAACTCACCCGGAGGGGCTAGCCCCTCCGGGTGAGTTTTTTAGATGATTCCGCCGTTGATTCCAATCACCTGGCCGGTGATGTATCCCGCCTTTTCCGACATAAGGAAGCTGCACAGGGCGGCGACCTCCTCCGGACGGCCCTGCCTGCCGACAGGCACATCCTGCACAAACGCATCCAGTTCCGCCCTGGAAAAGCGGCTGTTCATGGCCGTGTCAATCAGGCCCGGCGCCACGCAGTTGACGGTGATGCCGCTGGGGCCCACCTCCTTCGCCAACGCCTTGCAAAACGCCTCCACCCCGCCCTTGGCGGCGGAGTAGACCGTCTCACACGAGGCGCCCATGCTGCCCCACACGGATCCCAGCAGGACAATCCGGCCCTGTCCGGCGCGGATCATGCCCGGCAGCAGCCGTCCCGTCAGGTAGACGGGGCCGGTGAGGTTGCAGGCGATGGTGCTGCACACCTGTGCAAAGCCGCCGTCCTGGCACAGGCCCCACTGGCTGACACCGGCACAGTGGACAAGCCCGTACAGCGGCACGTCCGCCAGCGTGTCCAGCAGCGGCTGCAGCCCCTTCTCCTTTGTTAAATCGCAGGGAAGCGCCCTGCTTCCCGGAAGTTCCGTTTCAAGCGCACGTGCCCTGCTTTCCCCCCTGTGGTAGGTGAACAGCACGCTGAAGCCGTCCGCATACAGGGCACGGCACACGGCAGAGCCGATGCCCCCCGTGCCGCCCGTGACCAAAACCGTTTTCATCTGCTTTCCTTTGCCTTTCTTTGACAGGTGCCCGGAGGAAGTTTCCCCCGGGCACCTGCAACGTGTTTTCTTTAGAATGTGGGCACCACTGCGCCCGCGTATTTCTCCTCAATATACTGCTTGACCTTATCGCTTTGCAGCGCCTTGACAAGCGCCTGCACCTCCGGCTTGTTCTCATCGCCTTCCCGCACGGCCAGCACATTGACGTAGGTGGTTTTTGCCACGGAGTCCGCATCCTCTGCGGCAAGGGCGTCCTTATCGACGCGCAGGCCGCCGGACAGGGCATAGTTGCCGTTGATGACCGCTAAATCCACATCCGGCAGGGAGCGCACCAGCTGCTCCGCCGCGATTTCCTTAATCTGCAGGTTTTTGGGGTTCTCCGTGATGTCGCGTACCGTGGCGTTGATGCCCGCGCCGTCCGCCAGCGTGATAAGTCCCTGTGCCTCCAACAGCAGCAGAGCGCGCGCTTCATTCGTCGCGTCGTTGGGCACGGCAATGGTGGCCCCGTCCGCCAGCTCCTCAATGCTTTTGGTTCTGCCGGGGTAGATGGCGAAAGGCTCGTAATGGATCTCCGCCGCGCTGACAAGCTTGGTTCCCCGCTCCGCATTGAAATTTTCAAGGTAATGCATATGCTGGAAGTAGTTTGCCGTCAGCTCCCCGGTGTCGAGGGCAAGGTTGGGCTGGATGTAGTCGTCGTAAACCTTAATCTGTAAATCGTACCCTTGGGCCTTCAGGTCGTCCTTCACCTGCTCGAGAATTTCGGCGTGAGGCGTGGCGCTGGCGCCCACGAGGATCACCGTCTCCTGCCCTTTTCCGCTGTCCCCGCCGCAGCCTGCAAGCAGACCCACGCAAAGGACGATGCTTAACAACAGTGCAATACTTTTTTTCATGTTTTTTCTCCTTTTTATCGAATGTCAGGAAATCCGTTTATCTTTCCGCTTGCTCAGCCGCATGCCGACCTCCTGCAGCACCTGTACAATCAGCACCAGCAGGATAACCGCCACCAGCATGATGTCCTGCTCATTCCGGTTGTAGCCGTAGGTAATGGCGATGTTGCCGAGTCCGCCGCCGCCCACAATGCCGGACATGGCGGAGTAGCCGAGGATGGTGGTGACCGAGATGGCCGCCCCCACCACGAGGGAGGGCATGGCCTCCGGCAGCATGACCTTCCACACAATCTGCATGGTGGAAGCGCCCATGGACTGGGCCGCCTCAATCACGCCGCGGTCCACCTCCTTAATGGAGGACTCCACCATGCGGGCGATAAAGGGCCCCGCCGCAATGACCAGCGGCACGATGACCGCCGTGGACCCAAGGGTGGTGCCTACAATGGCGCGGGTCAGCGGCATGACCATAACGAGCAAAATTAAGAACGGGATGGAGCGCAGGATGTTGACCACCGCGCCGAGAATCTTATTCACGGCGGTTTTCGGACGGATGCCGTCCTTATCCGTCAGCACCAGCGCAAGGCCCAGCGGCAGGCCGATGACATAGGCCATCAGCGTACTGACAAGGGTCATGTACAACGTCTCCAAAATGCCGACGCCGAACATTGTTAAATTTTGTGCGCTAAACAGCATGTTCCGCCACCTCCTCCGCTTTGATGCCATGCTCTTTCAGGTAGACAAGCATTCGCTTTGCCGTCAGTTCATCCTCCGGAAGCTGGACGATAATCTGGCCGAAGGCCTGCCCGTCGATGTTTTTGGTGTCCGCAAACAGGATGTTCACCGGGGCGCGGCACTCCAGCACCATGTTGGCAATGACCGGCTCAAAGGAGGAACGACCGTCAAACACGATCCGGCAGCAGCGGCTGCCGCCGAAGTGCTGTACCGTGTGATCCTCAGGATATACAAGCCTGCGGCCGATGGCCGACTGGGGGCTGGTAAACACGTCCTCCGTCAGGCCCACCTCCGCAATGCGGCTTTCGTCGATGATGGCCACGCGGGTGCAGATTTCCTCAATCACGCTCATCTCATGGGTGATGATGACAATGGTGATGCCCAGCTTTTTGTTGATTTCCTTCAAAAGTGCCAGCACGCCCCTGGTGGTGTCCGGGTCAAGGGCGGAGGTCGCCTCATCGCACAGCAGCACCTGCGGGTTGGTGGCAAGCGCCCGGGCAATGGCCACGCGCTGTTTCTGCCCGCCCGACAGCTGCGCCGGATAGGCGTCCGCCCGTTCGGAAAGGCCCACCAGCTCCAGCAGCTCCTTCGCGCGGCTTTCGGCCTGCGCCTTCGGCACGCCGGCAATCTCCATCGGGAAGCAGACGTTTTTCAGCGCTGTGCGCTGCATTAGCAGGTTGAACTGCTGGAAAATCATGCCCATTTTCCTGCGCGCCTCGTTCAGCTGCTTTTCGCTGAGGCTTCCCATGGTTTGTCCAGCCACGACCACCTCGCCCCCGGTGGGCTTTTCGAGGAAGTTGATGCAGCGCACCAGCGTACTTTTGCCTGCGCCGCTCATCCCGATGATTCCGAAAATTTCCCCTTCATAGATGGTCAGGTCAATGCCGTCCAGCGCGTGGACCTCTCCGTTTTTCCCGTAGAAGGTCTTGCTCATATTTTTCAGTTCGATAATGGGTTTTTGCTGCTCCACACTTTCCACCACCCGGCTTGTTATTCCATCTTTTTATTATACTAGAGCGTCCGTCCATTTTCAACAAAAACCTGCGGCAGAGGCCCCTCCGCCGCAGGTTTTTCTTTACGAATGATTACTGAGGTAATTTAACCACTTGTAGCAGTACTGTGCATTCAAATGCACGCCGTCGCTGCTGGCCGCCGCCGGAAGCACGCCGGAGGCATCCACCAGTGCGGGGCGCACGCTGATATAGTTCACACCGCAGGCGGAGGCTGCCGCCTTGACCCGCGCATCGAAGCGGTCGATTTTTTCATTGGTGTATATACTGCCGGAGGCCGACTTTGCCGCCGTGACCGGGAAAATCCCCATCACATAAATTTCCGCGTTCGGCTGGGCCTGCTTCACCGCGTTTATCACCGTCTCATAGTGCTGCTGGAACACATTCTCATACGGCCAGCCCAGCTCGTTGACGCCGAACATCATGTACACCTTTCTGTACTGCTTCTGCTGCAGCGCCTCAATCATGGTCAGCTGCTGGCCACCGGTGGTGGTAATGACCTTTTTGCTGGTTACGCCATCCAGCATGATACCCCGGGAGGTGAAGAAGCTGGCGCCCGGGATGTCGGAGCCGCAGTAATAGGACAGGCCCTCTACCCGGGAATCACCGATAAAAGCGGTGTTATCGAAAAACTCCGTATTGACCCCTGTGGTAACCGTGCTGGAACTGGAGGAGCTGGTCTGAGAGGAGCTGGAGGACGACGAGGACGACAAGGACGAGCTGCTGGAAGAGCTGGAGGAGCTACTCTCGGAGGAGCTGGAGCTGCTGGAAGAACTGGAGGAACTGCTGCTTTGCGGCCGTCCCTTATCCTTAAAGAACAGGCTGTATACAAGCAGGCAAATAACCACAAACAGGCAGGCCACCAGCACGCCTGCGACGATTTTCCTGCGCCGGTAAAGCTGCTGCTTTTTTCTGCGGCTGTCCCTGATGATTTTCATGTTTTTGCTGCTGTTTGCCATGACCGATTTCCTCTTTTCCTGGTGCTTGCTTTTCTGCCGCGCCGTGCAGGGCGTGACTGTTCTTTATTGTAGCCTACTTTCCCCTAAATTACAACGGTATTCCAATACTCCGCATCAGAAAATTTCTTTGCCCCTTACTCCCCAATACCATACGTTTTTAACAGTATCAACATGCTGCTCAGTTCCATCTTCCGGCTCAGTAGCTGGCGGAACTGCACAGAGTTCTTTTTCCCCTGCGCTTTCAGTGCCGCAAGCTTTTCCGCCAGCGTGCGCTGCTCGTCCGTCAGGCCGTCATAAAAATTCTCAAACTGCGCCAGGCGCAGGACTGCGGCTGCCGTGTCCTGCACCTCATACCCCTGCTGTGTCTTTCTGGTCAGGCGTTCCAACGCCGTCCCCCTCCTTTCAAAACAAAAAGCCGGGGCGGCATGTTTCATACCGTCCCGGCTGTGCATTTCCTGCTTTATTTTGCGTAGTCCACTGCCCTGCTTTCGCGGACGAGATTGACCTTGATTTGTCCGGGGTAGTCCATCTCCTCCTCGATGCGCTTGGCAATCTCCCTTGCCGTCAGCACCATCTGATCGTCGCCCAGCACCTCGGGCTTGACCATGACGCGGATTTCGCGGCCCGCCTGAATGGCGTAACAGCTTTCCACGCCGGGGAAGCTGTCGGCAATCTCCTCCAGCTTTTGCAGGCGCTTGATGTAGTTTTCCAGGTTTTCGCGCCGTGCACCGGGGCGTGCGGCGGAAATGGCGTCGGCGGCCATAACAAGGCACGCCTCCACCGTCTGCGGCTCCACGTCGCCGTGATGCGCCTTGATGGCGTGCAGCACCTCTTCGCTTTCCTTATATTTCTTTGCGTACTCCACACCGATATCCACGTGGGAGCCCTCAATTTCATGATCCAGCGCCTTGCCCAAATCATGCAGCAGGCCCGCGCGCTTGGCCAGCGTGGGGTTGAGGCCCAGTTCGCTTGCCATGATACCCGCCAGGTTGGAGACCTCCAGCGAGTGATCCAGCACGTTCTGCCCGTAGCTGGTGCGGAAGCGCAGCCGGCCGAGAATCTTGCTCAGTTCCGGATGGATGCCCCGCAGCCCGGTGGACATGACAGCACGCTCGCCCTCTTTTTTAATGACGGCATCCACCTCGCGGCGGGCCTTCTCCACCGTCTCCTCAATGCGGGCGGGATGGATCCGTCCGTCCACAATCAGCTTCTCCAGCGCCACCCGGGCCACCTCACGGCGGACCGGATCGAAGGAGGACAGCGTAATGGCCTCCGGCGTGTCGTCAATAATAAGGTCCACACCCGTCAGCGTCTCAATCGCGCGGATGTTGCGTCCCTCGCGGCCGATGATGCGGCCCTTCATCTCATCAGAGGGGAGCTGGACGACAGACACGGTGGCCTCACTGACGTGATCCGCCGCACAGCGCGTAATGGCGAGGGAAATGATGTTCCGGGCCCTCTCCTCCGCCTCCTCCTTAAGCTGATCTTCAAAGCTGGCGATTTTTACCGCCTTTTCATGGACAAGCTCGCTGTCCAGCATGCCGAGAAGGTGTTCCTTCGCCTGCTCGATAGAGAAGCCGGAAATCCGCTCCAGCATTTCCATCTGCCCTTTTTTCAGGGACTCGATCTCGTCCAGCTTCCTGTCCGCCTCACGCAGCTTTCCCGAGAGCGCTTCTTCCTTTTTTTCGAGGTTCTCGTTTTTGCGGTCGATGGACTCCTCCTTCTGCTGAATCCGCTTTTCCTGGCGCTGGATCTCGTTGCGCCGCTCCTTGGAGTCCTTTTCAAATTCATTGCGAAGGCGGTAGATTTCCTCCTTCGCCTCCACCATGGACTCCTTCTTTTTCACCTCCGCGGTTTTAATCGCCTCGGAAACAATTCTGCGGGCCTCCTGCTCCGCACTGCCAAGTTCGGCTTCCGCCACTTTCTTTCTGTAGATGCCGCCAAGGAAAAAAGCCACAACGGCAAGAACCACTGCCCCCACACCGAAGACAATGGGTGTTATAATTGGACCAAACGGCATGTATATGAAACCTCCTTCTGGGGTTTGAAATGGGTGTTTGTCAAATATATCGGCCGGAAAGATCTTCTCCGGATATACATTAAACAATCAATCTCATTTTATAGGATTTTCACCACACTGTCAAGATTTTTCCAAGTCTCTTTCTACCTTTTGCATAAAAATGCGGGCGCAGACGCTTTTTCTTCACACCATAATCATGGGGAGATACTTGACAGATGCGGCCTTCCGGTGTACACTAAGCACGATAAAGTGATGAAAAGGACATGTCCGCATCCATCACCGCGCACAGAGAGGGGACGGCAATCAGGCTGGGACCGGCCCTGCGCGGCGGAGGCCGGATACCACCTTGGAGCGCGCAGAGAACTGCGCCGGCGTCGGGCCGTTATCCCCGTTTCTTGAGTGGCCGGTTTTTTACCGGCAATTCGGGTGGAACCGTGGAGCAGCCGCTTCACCCCGTAAGCACAGCGGGGTGAAGCGGCTTTTTTATTCTTCTCCCGCAGAGTTTAAAGGAGGAACCACACAATGATTCAAGTCACACTGAAAGACGGCAGCGTCCTGTCACTGGACGCGCCAAAAAGCATTATCGACATCGCCGGGGGGCTGTCCCAGGGGCTGAAAAAGGCCGCCGTGGCCGCCGTGGTGGACGGCCAGGTCGTGGATCTGCGCACGGTTATCGACCACGACTGCCATCTGCAGATTCTCACCTTTGAAAATGAGGAGGGCAAGCGGGCGTTCCGTCACACCGCCTCCCACCTGATGGCCGCAGCCGTTAAAAAGCTGTACCCGGAGGCGAAAATTGCCATCGGCCCGGCCACGGCAACCGGCTTCTACTACGACTTCCAGGTGGAGAAGCCCTTTACCATGGAGGATTTAACAAAAATTGAAAATGAGATGAAGCGCATTGTCAAGGCGGGCGCCCCCGTCGAGCGGTTTGAGCTGTCCGTGGAGGAAGCAAAGGAGCTGATGAAGGACGAACCCTTCAAGCTGGAGCTGATTGAGGAGCTAAATGACGACGGACAGCCCCTGTCCTTCTACCGGCTGGCGGGCTTCACCGACCTGTGCCGCGGCCCCCATCTGATGAACGCCTCCCAGGTCAAGGCCTTCAAGCTGACCCAGTGCACCGGCGCCTACTGGCGCGGGGATGCGAACCGCGAGCAGCTGTGCCGGGTATACGGCACGGCCTTTACAAAGGCGGACGAGATGGAGCAGTACCTGAAGCAGCAGGAGGAGATGAAGAAGCGCGACCACAACATTATTGGCCGGCAGTTAAAATACTTCACCACCGTGGACTGCATCGGTCAGGGCCTGGCGCTGTTAATGCCCAAGGGCGCACGGGTGGTGCAGCTGCTGCAGCGCTTTGTGGAGGATGAGGAGCAGCGGCGCGGCTACGTGCTGACCAAGACCCCCTTCATGGCAAAAAGCGATTTATACAAGCTGTCCGGCCACTGGGAGCATTATAAGGAAGGCATGTTTGTCATCGGGGACGAGGAGAAGGACGACGAGGTCTACGCCCTGCGGCCCATGACCTGCCCCTTCCAGTACATGATCTACCTCAACGACATGCACTCCTACCGGGATCTGCCCATCCGCTACGGCGAGACGTCCACCCTGTTCCGTAATGAGGCCAGCGGTGAGATGCACGGGCTTATCCGTCTGCGCCAGTTCACCATCAGCGAGGGCCACTTAATCCTGCGGCCCGACCAGCTGGAGGAGGAGTTTGCCGGTGTTGTCAACCTCATCCACTACTGCATGCGCACCCTTGGCCTTGATGAGGATTTGACCTACCGCTTCTCCAAGTGGGATCCGGATGACAAGGCGAAATACATCGATGACCCGGAGACTTGGGAGCGCACGCAGGACATCATGCGGAAGATTCTGGACGACCTGAACATCGATTACACGGAGGAGAAGGGCGAGGCCGCCTTCTACGGCCCGAAGCTGGACATTCAGGCCAAAAACGTGCACGGCAAGGAGGACACCCTGATCACCGTGCAGATCGACCCCTTCCTGGCGGAGCGTTTCGGCATGACCTACACCGATGCGGATGGGGAGAAAAAATATCCCTACATCATCCACCGTACCTCCGTCGGCTGCTACGAGCGCACACTGGCCATGCTGCTTGAGAAATATGCCGGCGCCCTGCCCACCTGGTTATCCCCCACACAGGTTACGGTGCTGCCCATCAGCGAGCGGCTGTCCGACCCTGCGTACGAGCTGTGCGCAGTGCTGAAAAAGGCGGGAATCCGCGCAGAGGTGGATGCGAGAAACGAGAAGATCGGCTACCGCATCCGCGAGGCGCAGCTGGAAAAGGTGCCCTATATGCTTATTCTCGGCGACAAGGAGCTGGAGAACCGGACGGTTTCCGTCAGAAGCAGAAAGGACGGCGACCTCGGCAGCATGAGCGCGCAGGACTTCATTGCCAAGATTAAAGAGGAAATTGAGACAAGAGCCATCAACTGACAAAGACGGGAGGGGCCGCGGCGAACGCCGCGGCCCCTTTTAATTTCAGTCCTTTTTTGCCAGCTGTTCCAGCGCCGCACGGTCCTGTATCCGGTAGACGCCCCTTGCGCTGCGTACAAGACAGCCCTTGTTTATCATACCCTCCAGGCAGCGCTGAAGATGCCGATAGCTGGTTCCGAGGAACTTTGTAATCACACTCAGGTTCTCCCTGTAAATGCCGCCATGCTCCTGCAGAAGAATCCGCCGCGCCAGCCTGCTTTCCACCGGAAGCAGAAGGTTCTGCGCGCTGTTGACCGCCGTCCCCTCCAGCTTCACGGCAAGGTTTTCCGCAAGATAGAGAAGAAATGCGGGATCCTCCATCATTTTCCGGCGATACCGCCCGATATCAATTTGCAGGCACCGCGACTGGGAGTAGCTTTTTACCTGTGAGATGCTGCCGCAGCCCCGGAACAGTTCCAGCTCCCCCAGGCTGTCGCCCGGACCGCAGAAAACGTGCAGCAGCAAATCCCCGTTTGCATTAGGGATGGCGGCAAACAAGGTGCCCGTAACGACGAGATATAGATAACGCACCGGGCTTTCAAAGGAAAGCACCGTCTCCCCCGCCTCGAACAGGCAGAGCCGCGGCGCGTAGCCGTCCAACTCCGGCGCAAAAGGGCACGCCCTGTTCAGTTCCTCAATCCCCCGCCGGATTTCCTCCGGCTTTGTGACCGATATCATCCACTCATCCCCTTCTTTTCTATTATGACATAAGTCATAATACTCCGCAAGAAAAACCGGCTATACTTTTTCTATCACGTGCAGGATTGGAGGTGCACAATGAAAAAAAGCCTACTTTGTATTGGGGATATCAACGGGGACCTTGTCGTTCCCTACGGCCAGATGCTGTCCGCCATCCGACAGTGTGAGGCGGGCGGCTCGCCGCAGGCGCCCCATGTTGACTTCCAGCCAGGGGGCAGCGTTACCAACACCTGCCTTGCGCTGGCGAAGCTGGGCGAGCAGCCGGAGCTTTTGGGAAAGGTCGGCTCGGACGGGAATGGAGAGGCGCTGCTAAAACAGCTGGAAGGCCAGGGGGTGCGCACCGGCAGGGTCCTTCAGGGCGGAGGGGCCACGTTTATCGTCATTGTGGTGCTTGACGAACAGGGGGAACGGATTATGTTCCCCTGGATGCCGGCCGGCGCCTGTGACGGTTGTTTCACCGCCGGAGAGACGGACCGGTTTGACGCAGAAAGCTGCGGCTGGATCCACACCAGCGGCCTTGCCCTGAAGGGGGAGGGCGAGCATGAACAGGAGCTTATCCGTTTCCTGCGGCGCTGCAAGCAGAACGGGGCTGTCCTCTCCTTCGATTTAAACATCCGTCCGGAGTCCCTTGGTTTTACGCCGGGGCGAAAAGAACTGTTTTACGAAGTGGCCGCCATGAGCGACTACATCTTCGGTTCGGGTACGGATGAACTCGGCACCATGACCGGCGTTTTTTCCATCCGGCAGGCCGCCGTACAGCTGGCAAAGGAAAGCGGCGCCGCTGTGGTTGCCCGGGACGGTGCGCATCCGGTTTTGCTTATCCAGGACGGCACGGTGCAGGAATTCCCGCTGTTTCCGGTGCAGCAGCTTCACAAGGTGGGGGCGGGCGACTCCTTCAACGCAGGGTTTATCGCCTGCATGCGCGCCGGCGGAAGCGCCGAGCGCGCTGTGCGCTGGGGAAACCGCTGCGCCGCCCACACCATCAGCCACACGCAGCCCATGTCCGTTCCGCCGCGGGCGGAGCTGGACCATCTCATGTAAAGGAGTGTTCAACCCATGTCAACGCACATCATGTCCGCCCGGCCGCACAGTGCGGCCCGGCAAATGCTGCAGGACTGCCGCCTTCGGCCGGAGCTTTCCGGTCCGGATGCCGCGTTTTTTTCCGGCGCAGACAGGCTGGTCTTTGCAGGGAACCGACAGTATCACGATGCGGCCCTTTCTGTCTGCCCCGCTTTTGAAAGCCTGTGCGGCCTGAAAGCCAGTGCCTGCACCATGGAGGAAATCCGCTGCGGAACCGTCCGCCTTTCTTCGAAAACGGTTGTGCTGGTGCTCGGCCCCTCCGGTCAAGAAATGCCTTCGGTCCCGTCGGACGTCCGCCTTTTCCACCTGCCCCTCTCCATCCGGGAGGAGCAGCTGCTTCCGGATTATTTCAGTGCCGTATACGGCCTGCTTGTGCTGGCCCTGCGCACTGCGGCGGCCCTTGGCGCCGAAAGCAGCGCGGTGGACACCTGCCGGGCGTGTATGGACGCTTACGCCGATGCCGCCGCCCTTTCCTGCGGGGCGATTCAGCCCCAGCTTGTGCAGGCGGCGCAGCTGCTTGACGGCGCGCGGGATTTTGAGACAGTAGGTCTCGGTCCCGAGCTTGGCACTGCGGGATTTTTTAACCGCCTGCTTATCAGCGCCACCCACCGCTTCTCCAACTGTGAAAATGCGGAGGAATGGTGCCATCTCAACTTCTTCCTGCGCAAGCACCACGACACGGCCGTGCTGCTGTTTGCCTCCGGCGTGAACCCCGGCATGAACCGCATTGTGGAGGCTGTCACCGTCATGCGGCGGATGGAGCGGCCGCTGGTTGTCTGCACCGACGCGCCCGCAGAAATTTTCCCCATGGGCACGCAGGTGCTTCACCACCCCAGTGCCCCGGAGCACTGGATGGCCCCGCTGGGGCAGATTTTGACAGCCGGAGCGCTCGTTCACGAGCTTCGGCAGAAGGAGGTATAAGCAATGAGTGAAAAAGCTGTTTCTTCCGCCGTCAAACAGTCCCTCAGCCTGGCAGAGCTGGCGGACCCGCTGATGAAGGAGCTGCGCGACAAGCTGGACGGGCTGTTCGCAAGCGAATCCATGGAGCGCTTCACCCACGTCCTCTGCACCGGCTGCGGCGACTCCTACATCGCGGGAGTGGCGGCGACGCCCGCTTTCCACACCCTGACAGACATCACGGTGGAGGTGCTGCCCGCGGAGGACCTGTGCTACGGCTACGATTTCTCCGCACTTGACACCGCGCACACCCTGTGCATCGGAATCAGCATTTCCGGGCGGGTGGCCTGCACCGTTGCCGCCATGGAGACGGCGCGCCGCCACGGGATTTTCACCATCGGCCTGACGGAGAATCCCACCTCCCCCATTGCACAGCATGTGGACTACATCCTCAAGCACAACATGCCGGAACGGGATTTGGCGCCCGGCGTCTCCACCTATTTTACCAGCACCATGGCGCTGATGCTGCTTGCCATCCGCTTCTCCCAGCAGGCCGGCCGCTGCACGGCCGCACAGGCGGAGTCGCTGTGCGCGGATATCGTCGGTTTCTGCGAAAGTTACCGCCCCCTGATCCCCTCCATGACCGAACAGATGGAGCAGGCAAGCGAGGCCTTCGCAACCCGCAGCCGGTTTGTCACGGTCGGCTGTGGGCCGGATTACGCCACGGCGTGGTTCGCACGCGCAAAAGTCATTGAGTCCATCGGACGCCCGGCGGCCCTCTACTCCCCGGCGGACTGGATGGACACCATGGCGCCGCTGAAGGAGGCGGGCGAGACCGGGGTGGTTCTTTTCCTGTCCGAAAACAGTGCGGAAAAGGAAAGCTGCCTTGCCGCCGCCCGCCGCAGCGTCGAGGCGGGGTGCCCCACCGTCCTCTGCACCGATTTTGCAGCGCAGCCGCTTGTTCCCGGCGCCTGTGTGGTGCAGCTGCCCGCAGCGGGCCGCAGCTGGGTGGCACCGCTGATGCAGTTCATGCCCATGACACTGCTGTGCGGCTACATGCAGACCCGGCTGGGGGAGGTCACCTTCCGCGGTATTACACAGGGTATCTGGGGGGAGAGCACCCGCAACCGCATCTATGCCGATGTCAGCCGCCAGATTGAAGTTCTGTCCGAACGCGCCGGCATCCTGTAGGCACGCCCTGCCGGACACACACGAAAACGGGGAAACGGTTAAAGCCGTTTCCCCGTTTTTTGCGCACTTTTCCCGGAGGAAAACAGGCTCTGCCTGAAATTTCCCCGGAAATGTTAAAAAGCGGAGGCTGCCGCCGCTTGTCCTTTTCAAGCAGACGGTCCTGGTAGGTGTTCGCCAGCAGAATTTCCGTCATCTTCTGGATGACAACGGCGTACTTGCTCAGCTTTTCCGGGTCCCCGGTGACGCCCACAACGCCTGCAATTTTCCCCTCAAACAGGACAGGCAGGTTAATTCCCGCATGAATCCCCTTTTCCGGTATGCTTTCCTTTTCCACCAAAATGGGAAGGTCGTTTTTGATAATGCGCAGGGCGCCCATGTGCAGCTCCCCCACCCGCTCCGGGTCGGTGCTGGCAATAATCTGGCCGCTGCCGTCCATGACGCTGACTTTTTCAAGCAGAACATTGCCCAGCTCGTCCACAATCTGCTGCGCGCTGTTTACCGGAATATCCATCAGGATGCCCCCTTTCTGCGGCTATCAAAATTGTATCATAAAACAGGTCGGGCTTCCAGCCACTTTTCTCTTGACATCCCCTTTTCAATTTGCTATAATCGATAAGCACGGAATTCGAGACATTAGCTCAGTTGGCAGAGCATTTGACTTTTAATCAAAGGGTCCGGGGTTCGAACCCCCGATGTCTCACCACGCCGGAGCAAAGTCCGCTTTGCTCCGGCTTATTTTTTTGCCTATGGCTTCAAAACAAGCCGTCCGCCCACTTCCCCACCCCTCTTTCCGCAAAAGGTCACGCCCGGCCCACCTGCTCGGTTGCAAACGCCCTCGCGGCAGCCCTTGTCGCTGCCAATCTTCTTCAGGTTCACGTCTATTTCAAAACTTTTTGCAGGCGTCTTTACAAAACGGAACGGGTTTTACCCGTTCCGTTTTTTCTTTTATTCGCCCTCACTTCAAAAGATAATGCGGGGCCCTGTCCGGCTGTTTCGCCTTGCGTACGGTTCCGGCACGGCCCGCTTTCACGGAGCCGTACCCCGGCGGCAGAAAATTTCTCTATCCTTCAAGCCGTACGGACGGGCCGCAGCGCCGTTTTAATTTTTATTCCCCTTTCAAAACGCCGTCAAGGCGGCTGTGCGCCTGCCTGACGGAGGCCTCCGCCATTGCCAGCCTCTCGCTCAGTTCCAGATACCGCTCCTCATTCTTTTCCTGCTGGTGTTTCAAGTCGTCAATGCCGGATTTGAAACACCCCATCTGCGTCTGCAGCGTTCCTGCGGCCTTTCCGTCGTCCACGCTGGCGTTCGACGTGCGCGCTTTGTATGCGGACCATGCGGACAGGACTGCGCACAGGCAGGACACGGCACTGATAATGATTGAAATTGACAGTTCCATGATTCAGCTCCTCCATGATGGATTGGGGCCCGGCGCCATTGCAGGCGCCGGGCCCGTCTCATTATATGCCGGCGGCTTTGCCGCCGCTGCACGGCGGTTCTGTGGGAACATTTCCCTGTGGATAAGCCGCCCTGCCCCACCCTATAATGAAAGGATGAGGGGTGGGCGCAATGGGCGACAGGATCATTCTGCACAGCGATTTCAATAACTTTTATGCCTCGGTGGAGTGCCTGTTCAATCCTATCCTCCGCGGCAAACCCGTCGCGGTTGCCGGGGACGTGCAGGAACGGCACGGCATTGTCCTTGCAAAAAACGACCTTGCCAAGCAACATGGCGTCAGCACGGGCGATCCGCTTTGGCTTGCCCGCCAGAAATGCCCTGAAATTGTTTTTACCCCACCCCACTTCGACCGGTACCTGCGCTGTGCCAAAACTGCGCGGGATATTTATGCGCAGTACACCGACCAGGTGGAGAGCTACGGCCTGGACGAGTGCTGGATGGACGTAACCGGCAGTACCCGCCTGTTTGGCGGCGGCAGGCAGATTGCGGATGAAATCCGCGGCCGGATAAAAAGCGAGCTTGGGATTACAGCCAGCATCGGTGTTTCCTTCAACAAGGTGTTTGCCAAACTGGGCAGCGACATGAAAAAGCCGGACGCCACCACTGTCATCGACAGGGAGCACTTTAAACAGGTGGTGTGGCCGCTTCCGGCCAGCGACCTGCTGTTTGTGGGCCGCGCCACCGCCGCCCGTCTTGCCCGGCTGGGTGTGCACACCATCGGCCAGCTGGCCCAGACCAGCCAGAACACGCTGAAGTCCATCCTCGGCAAAAACGGGCTGATGCTGTGGAGCTTTGCCAACGGCCACGACACCTCCCCCGTCAGCAGGCAGGGCGGACGGCTGCTTATCAAAAGCGTTGGCAACGGCACCACTGCGCCCCGGGACCTTATCAGCGATCAGGACATCCGTATCACCCTGTACATCCTGTGCGAAAGTGTGGCGGAAAGGCTGAGGGAAAACCATTTTGTCGCGGGCACCCTTCAACTGGGGATCCGGGACAGTTCACTTTTCTCCTGTGTCCGGCAGGCGCCGCTTCCCTACCGCACCGCCAGTGCGCAGGAGCTGTTCCAGACGGCGTACGGGCTGTGCAGGCGTCACCACCGGGCAGGCGTCCCCATCCGCAGCCTGCATGTCAGGGCGTGTAATCTGTCCATTCAGGATTCCGTCCAGCTGTCCCTGCTGCCGGAGCAGGTGGCAAGGGAAAAGCGGGACAGGCTGGAGGAGGCGGTGGACGGTATCCGCCGCCGGTACGGCCATTTTACCGTGCAGCGCGCGGTTATGCTGGCGGACCCGCAGCTGGCAAAATTGGACCCGCGTAAAGACCATGCGGCGCACCCGGAACCGTTCCGAAAACAGTAAAAGGCCCGAAGGTGTTACGCCTTCGGACCTTTGGTTCACTCCTCTTTTTTTGTCAGCTGCGTGACTGCCTCGTGCCCTCCGGTGGCTGCAAGCCCGCTGACAATTCCCACTGCAAGCGCGGTGATGATGTCCTCCGCTGGAAACCCCGGCATAAAAAACAGGCCGACAATGCCGAGAAGCGCCCCGCATAGGCCGCAGATGCTGGGCAGCCACTTGTTTGCAAGCGGCGTCAGCTTGAGGGCGGCCGCGATAAAATAACAGATGACGGTGATACCCGCCACACCCATGATTCCCATGGATTCCATGCTTGTCTCCCCTTTCCAGGACTTTGTCCGGACAGCGGCGTCCGGTTTTGCACAGATGCCGCTGCTGCATTGTATTCCACGGGCACGGACTGTGTGCCGCTTGAAAGGATGCGGCACACCGACAGCTGTTTACCATAGCGGTACGGCGAGAGAAAAAACAGGAAAGCCTGCACAGCTTTTGTGCAGGCTTTCCTGTCACAGGTGGTCAGGAACCCACTTTCTTCCGCTTCATCTCCATACGGATTCTTGTTGCCATCACGGCAATAAATTCACTGTTGACCGGCCTGCGCCGCGGATTTTTCGAGGAGTAGTTAAAGTACTTCGCTAGCATTTTTGCATTGCCGATGTCCCAGACAGTGTCAATCGCATGGCGGATGGCCTTTTCCACCTGTGCAGGGGTAGAGCCAAAGTACCTTCCAATTGCAGGATACAGCTCCGTCGTAACCTGATCCATCACCTTCGGGTCATCAATGGCCATTTCAATGCCGACCCGCAGACAGCCGAAGCCTTTGTTCTGCGCCGGTACTCCCATGGAAAGCAGCACATCCGTCACATACATCTCCCGGGTGGTTTCCGGCTGGACAACATGCAGATCAAGCGGGCCGAACGTCCGTTCGTACAGCTGTTTGATACGGTAGGCCATCATCTCGAAATCCAGCGGGAACTCAAACCATCCGCAGGCCCCCTTTTCCACTGCCTCCCTTGCGAAGAAGCCGCTGTCGTAAGGAGACAGTATTAAAAACAGCGGACGTTTGCCGGGCGGATTAAGCTGCAGCTTGTCCATCACCTCCAATGCGTCCGAGCCCTGTAAAATCACGCTGAGCAGAACAACGTCCGGCAGCTCCAAACGGATTTGTCCCGGAAGCTGATGCGCATCCTCTTTCCCCTCAATGACTTCAAACCCGTACGGCTCCAGGTTGGTTTTACACTCCCTGACAACGTTGCTGTCCCGGTCCGCAACAAGAACTTTGATCCTCTTTACTTCCATTATTTATCATCCCCGTCCATGTTACAAAAATCCTCTTTCCTGTCGACATTTGGAGAAATTTGCTGTGTTTTTATAGTACCATGTGTTTCCGCAGGTTGCAAGAGATTCTGTTATGGCAAATTCGAATAAAATATAAGATGATTTTTGTATTATTCTTACATAAAATCTCTGAAAACTGTCGAATTAGGTTGTATTTTATCAATTTATAGTCGGAAGAAGCCCTTCCCGGAGGGGGCGGGAGCCGGGACAAAAGACCCCGAGGGCGGCGGAAGCGGCGGCAGAGCCTTTCCAGGCGAAGCGGCCGGATGGGAAGTCCCATCCGGCCGCTTTACGGTCCGTCAACAGCGGTGTGTTTTCATAAAATGCCTGATTTTCTCCATCGTTGTAATTCCTGTAGCCGGGCCGTACTGCATAACCGCCATGGCTGCGGCCGCATTGGCGAAGGCGGCCGCGGTGCGGTCGTCCGTCCCCTGGATAATGCAGGCAAGGAAGGTGGAATTAAACGTGTCCCCCGCGCCGGTGGTGTCCTGCACCTCCACCTTGTAGCCGGGGCAGGTGAAATCCTCCTGCGGGGTAAGAACCCGGCAGCCCTTGCCGCCGAGGGTGACGACAAGCTTTCTGACCCCCTCGCCAAACAGCCGGTGCGCGAACGCCTCCAGCGGCCCGTCCCCCCGGAATTTGTCGGCCCCAAACTCATTGGTAAAGATGATGTCGGCACACGCTGCACGCTCATACCAGTCGTCCGCGAACATCGTTACTTCCAGATCAAACACCAGCTTGACGCCATGGGCCTTTAAGTCCTGCAAAAATGCCAGGTCGTCTGCAATAAGCCACGGAAAAAGCAGCTCGCCATATACATAGTCCGCATGGTAAAAGAAGCTTTTCTGCTCCGGGGTAAGCGTCAGTTCATGCCGGGGCCGGCTTCCGGAGAGAAAGACGTTCCTTTCCCCACCGGAGACCATAACGATGCTGAGAAGCTTGTCCTGATGGTGGCGGCGGATGATGTGCGAGGTGTCCACATGGTCCTGCTGCATCGCCTGCATAATCAGCTCCCCATCCCCGTCGGTGTCCACCACGTCGAAGCAGCAGGACCGTACCCCGAGGGAGGCGCAGTTGCGCGCCGCGTTTCCAATCATCCCGCCGCACAGCTTTCCCATATAGTCCACCCGCATTTTATCTCCCTGCGCCGGCCACCGATCCAGTAGGAAGTAGTTGTCCAGAACCGGGCTGCCGATAAAAATGACATATCTGCCTTCATCCATTGTAAAATCACCCTCCATTTTATCCGGGGGAAAACCCGGCCCGGTATCAGGCCCCCTATTTCCCCGTTACCTGCCGGACGCTGTACACATAGTTTGCGGCGTTGTGGTAACGTGTGTCCACAAACAGCTTTTCCCCCCTGTCGTTTTCCTCCACCGCCTCACAGATGAGGACCGGCTGCCCCTGTGCAATGCCCAGTTTTTGCTGCAAGGCCAAATCCGGCATCCTGGCCGTGATGTGGTTGCTGATGCTGACAATTTTCTGTCCATATTCCTGCCGCAGGGTCTCTAACAGGGACAGGTGCAGCTTTTCCTGCCGGAAATCCGGAAGCAGATCCTTCCGCAGGTAGGCCACGCCGTAAGCAAAGGGCCTGCCGTCTGTCAGCCACAGGCGGGAAAAGCGCCAGCATTTTACGCCTGCCGCAGTGCCCAGCAGGTGCGCCTTGCTGGTGGGAAGCGCCGCCGGTTCCACCACAACGCTGCCCAGACGCACGTCCTTGTACAGCTTTTTCAGCTGCGAAGTGAAACCGAGGATCTCAGTGCCCGGCACCAGCATGTCCGCCGCCTGCTTGTAGGTCCCGCTGCCCTTGACCCGGTACAGCAGCCCTTCGTTCAGCAGATCGTTCAACGCCAGCCGGACCGTGGTGCGGCTGACACCGAAATGCTCCGCCAGCTTCATCTCTGAGGGCAGCGCCTCGTCAATCTGCATTTCTGCAATCTTTTCCCGCAGTTCCTCTTTAATCTGTTCGCCGACAGAGCGGCCCTTCCCTTTTTGCATGATAGCCCATACTCCCTTCCCGGCGGCCGGGACACGGCCGGCCTGCTTCATCTCTATACGAAATTGTATGGATCTGCGGCCGCCTGTCAAGTGGCCGGCGCTGCCGTCCGGCTGATACAGACAAGGTCCTGCGCCAGCTTCTCATAGCTTACACGCGGGTTTCTTTTTCGAAATTCTGAACACAGCCCCTGCGGAAGAGCGGAACAGCCACCCAGCGCGCCCGCCAGCATTCCGGAAAGGAAGCCTAGGGCGCTGGTATCGCCGCCAAAGTTTACGCTGCTGTTAACCGCTTTCACCGGGTCGCCGCCTGCGGCGGCGAACAAGGCCAGCACCACCGCCGCAGCACCCTGGGCCGAGAACGTCTCGTCGCCCAGATGTTCATTCAATGCGTGTTCCAGCTGCGGTACGGTGTCCGCAAGCAGGGCCTGGGTCAGTGCGTCGGCCATCCGCTCCAGCGTATCGGGGCCCAGTGCGGCGCGCCCCTCGCGAAGGCCTGTCTGCCGGCCCCTGCGCGCCCCATCCAGCGCAGCGCGCAAAACCTTCCACACGTCCGCGTCCTCCGCCAGCGCTGCAGAAACGGCGCACGCAACCGCACAGGCGCCGGAATAGGCGTGCTGTGTCCCGTGGGAGGGCGCTGCGATGACGGCTGCTGACTGCGCCGCACTGTCTGGATCGCCGGGGTGAAGCAGGCCGGCCGCCGCCGCGCGGACCGCCGCCCCGTTTGAGGTGCCGCGTCCCCAGAGCTTTCCCGTTTTTCCCGTCGTGTATGGGTCCGCCCCCGCTTTCAGCGCTGCGGCCGCTTCCTTTGTTGTCTCGTCCGCACAGTAGGAGTAATGCTCCGGCCAGTTGTCCGACCAGCGGACCAGCGCCCCTGCCGCGTCCGTCACAGTCAGCTTCCCCCCTGCGTCCACCGCCGCCTTCACCGTCTCCACAAGCTGGGAGCTGTTGCCGGTGATTTCCGCTGCGTGGTGAGCCTTAAAAATCTCGTTTGCGGACGCGTCCACAAACCCCTCAAGCCGTCCGAACTCCCCCTCAATTTCCCTTTGGCTGAAGCCCTCCGCAGGCGCCCCCAGCGCATCCCCGATGCCCGACATGACAAGGCCGCCGAGGATCCTGTCGTACAAGTCGTATGTTTTCATGGTAAACCTCCCCTGTGTTACCGGGACTGCGGGATGTTTTCCCGCGCAATTTGCGTCAGCTCCCCGGCAAGGCGCTGAAAATCAATATGGGTGTTTGTCTGCTGGAACGGCTGTATGAGGTTCTGCGGGATCCCATCGCAGCCGTTGAACGCACCCGCTATCATTCCGGCCACACAGCCGAAGGTGTCCGTGTCCCCGCCGATGTTGGCACAGCTTTCCAGTGTTTTCCCCGTATCGCCGTCCGCTGCCGCAAACATCCCCAGCACCACCGCCACCGTAATTTGAACGGAGTAGCTGTCGCAGCCGACAGCACACTGTACGCGCTGCTCGGCCTCTTCCCGTGTGGCTGAGGAAAACACCGCCTCGGCGGCCTGTGCAATTTTATAGGCCACGCTGGGGCCCTGTGCAACACGGCCGTGCCGTTCGCCATAGGCCTGCCCCTGCTTCGCACCGTATACGGCCGCTTTCAGCACCTGCCAGACAGAAGGGCTTTCCTGCATTGCCCCGGCAATGGCACAGGCCACGGCACAGGCGCCGCCGAAGCCGTGCTGCGTTCCGTGGGACGGAACCGTCATGGTAATTGCCGTCCGGCAGGCCCCGTCCAGGTCGCCCGGATGGATGAGCCCTGCGGCTGCAACCCGCATGACCGCGCCGTTGGTTGCGCCCCGATAGGGCAGCTTTCCAAGTTTGCCAATCCGTACAGGGTCCTCCCCCCGTTCCAGCGCCAGAATGACGTGCTTTGTGGTGCCGCCCGCATTGCGCGGGTAGTACTTGGGCCAGTTCCGCGACCAGTTCAGCAGCGCCTGCCCCGCGCCGTCCACCGTCAGGTTGCCGCCTGCGCGGATAACGGCCTTCGCCATCTCGATCATCTGCGAGGTGTCGTCCGTGACTTCCCCCACAAGGTTGTCGGGTGAAATCGCGTTGTGAGAGGCGTCCTCAAATTTGACAATCCGGCCGAATGTGTCCGCAATTTCCTGCCGGCTGAAACCCTCCGCAGGCGCCCCCAGCGCGTCCCCGATGCCCGCTGTCATCAGACTGCCGAGCACCCTGTCGTAGAGATCATAGGAATGCAAGATTCTCTCCTCCTTTTTTGTATATACATCTTTTGTATATACAAATTATAATCCATCATCCCAGCCCTGTCAAGCGGTTTTTCCGCACAGGGGAATTTCCAGATTTGTCTGCCGGCGCACAGCGATGCACAGCCGGTAAATTCTTTACCTGTTCTTTTCATATCCCGGTTGTAGTTGCCGGGTATTTTCGTTATAATAAGGACGGTAGCAAAAAAGGCAGGGCGTTCCGGGAGGGAGGAAGCCGCCGCTTTGTGTGGGCGCCGTCTTTCCCGCCGGCGGGTCCGGGAGAACGGCCTGTCACGCCGCAGACACAGGACGTTCCGTGAGGTATCCCTTCCCTTTTTCAGGCTTCCTGCCGCCTGAAAGGGCCTGGGACATCCGTCCGCGTTGCCGTACCGATGCCTTTCACGGCGTCCTGCTATTCCTGTATTTTGCCCCTTTCATTAAACATGCAAAAAAACACCCTGAAAGCGCGGTGCTGGCTTTCAGGGTGGCGGGAATATAAAAACTATTTCTGGGCATTTCCCTTCTGTATCCTACAGTTTGGAGGACGGAGGGCCCTTCTTTTTCCGAACCCACAGGATAATCAGGATAATAACAAAAACCGGGGTGCTGACAACAAGGTACACATTGAGAGGGTCAGAGAAAAAACCGCCGGTGGCTGCCTCTGCCGTGCTTCCCGCAGAGGAGGCCAGAATGGCCGGTGCCATCAGTGCGCACGCAAGGCACAGGACGGCGACAAGTAACAGCGCGCGTTTCCAATTCATTGATCTGCTCCTTTGTTCTGTTTCCTGCGGCTTCTAAAGGCCGTGGTAGCCCTATTCTACCACATTTCCAGACAAACTTCACCATCTATCTATAAAAAAACGGCTGTCCGCACGGACGGCACCAGAAAGGAATCCTACGGCATGATGCGTCTTATAAAGAAAAACCAGGCTTTCATTATTTTAACTGTTTGTGTGCTGGCGGCATTGACCGCCCTGATTTTCCTGCTGATCCCCGCCGTCAGCCTTGAGGGGGAACAGAATATGACCGTCCCGACCGGAAGCGAGTTTTCCGACCCGGGCGCGACGGCCTCCTTTTTCTTCTTTGACTGCACCGGGGATATTGAAAAACAGGGTTCTGTGGACACGGCGGTCCCCGGCGAGTACCAGCTTACCTACACGGTGCACAAGCTGTTTTTGACCGGGTCGGCCGTCCGCACCGTCACGGTGGTGGACGAGACGCCGCCCACGGTGGAGCTGACGGGGCCTGAGACGGTGTTTCTGCCCATCGGCGGGCAGTATGAGGAGCCGGGCTTTACCGCCAGCGACAACATCGACGGCGACTTAAGCGGCGCAGTCGCGGTACAGGGCACGGTTGACACCGCCGTGGCGGGGGACTACACCCTTACCTACACCGTGAAGGACGCGGCGGGCAACGAGGCCACGGCCAAGCGGCTTGTCAGTGTCTCCGACCGGAGCCCCTACGACATGAGCCTGACGGAATTCACCTTAAACGGCTACTTTGACGACGTTATTTTGCAGCCCACGGAGGATCAGGGGCAGGCGTATGTGGACGGCACCATTTTCTTTGGCGACAGTATTGTGGATAATTTTATTTTCTTCGGTTCCGTTCCGCGCAGGTGCGTCTGGGCCAAGACCTCCCTTCAGCCTGCGGTGGCGCTGGACTGGGACATCAACATCTACACCGACGGCACACAGCGCAAAATTACCGACGCGCTGGCTGCCTTTAAGCCGGAGCGTATCTACATCAACCTGGGCGCCAACGCCGTCAACCAGTTTACGGTGGACTACTTCATTGAAAAATATGAAGAAGTGCTGACCGCCATGCAGCAGGCCAGCCCCACCACCAAAATTATCGTGGGCAGCGTGTACCCCTTCGACGCACGCTACGACAACCCCAAAGTGCCCAAGCCGCCCTTTGGAAACGACAAGATAAACAAGATGAACGTCCGCCTGTGCGAGCTTTGCCGTAAGCTGGGCATCAAATTCCTTAATGTGGCGGAGGTCATGAAGGATGAAAACGGACAGGCCATCCCCGGAATCCTGTACAAATCGGACGGGATCCATCCCGGTGAGGAGGGCACCAAACTAATCATCCAGTATTTTCGCACCCATGCGTGGCTGTAATGCAGGAAGAGAACAGCGGGAACGGCCGTTCCCGCTGTTTTTTGCGCGCGGAATATGCTATAATGGGCACGAGCTTTATGCCAAGGTATTTTCATACCGGCGGCGACCCTAAATTTTTGTGGGAGGTAGCAAAGCAATGAGTGAAAAAATGCATCATATTCAATTAGACGCGTCCCAGGGCGCAAAGTACGCCATCGTTCCCGGCGACCCCGGCAGATGTGAGAAAATCGCCCAGTACCTGGACAACCCCAAATTTGTCGCGCAGAACCGCGAATATGTCACGTGGGAGGGCTATCTCGACGGGGAGAAGGTCTTAGTCACCTCCACCGGTATCGGCGGCCCCTCCGCCTCTATTGCCGTTGAGGAGTTGCACATGGTCGGTGTGGACACCTTCATCCGGATCGGGACCGCAGGCGCCATGCAGACGAACCTGCTGCCGGGCGACGTGGTGGTTGTCACCGGTTCCGTCCGCGCGGAGGGCACCACCAAGGAATATATGCCCATTGAGTACCCCGCAGTGGCCGACTATGAGGTGGTCACCGCCCTGAAAGAGGCATCCGAGTCCCTGGGCCTTACCACCCACACCGGCGTGGGACAGAGCAAGGACAGCTTCTATGGACAGCACAACCCGGAGCGGATGCCCGTCAAGCACGACCTGCTTGACAAGTGGGAGGCCTACAAGCAGGCCGGCTGCCTCGTCTCCGAGATGGAGAGTGCCTGCCTGTTTATTGTGGGCGCCGTCCTCGGCTGCCGCACCGGTGCCATCATGCATGTGGCGAGCAACCAGGAGCGCACTGCCGCGGGGATCGACACCCCCAAAACCTTCGACACCACGGCTGCCGTGCGCGCTGCGGTGGAGGGTATGCGCCGCTTAATTGCAAAGGACAAGGCGAAAAAGTAAACCCGGGAAAACACAAAGCGGATAAAAAACGGAACGGCGCAGTTTCCTGCGCCGTTCCGTTTTTGCCGCCGGGTATCTACGCCTTTAAGGAGAAGGACTGACAGTCGGTACACTGATCCATGGTGGGGTTGGCCTCGTGGGTGCCCACGGTAATGCACTTTAAGGAGCAGTAGTCCTCATTCTGGCAGTGGTGCTGGCACTGGGACACAGTGCACTTGATTGCGGGGTTCGCACTATTGCAGTTCATTTTTCTTTTCCTCCTTTGCTGGTGTCTTTGAGGCGTTCGGTCAGGACTGCTTTCCGCCTACAGATCGTCGGCGTCCTGTACAGGCTTTTCCTTTGGCTGGGCACACTTGCCCGTATAGCTGCCGAGGGGATCGGTTTTCAGAGAGCTTTCCCGGATATATGCGTTGGCCAGCTGTTCCGCTTTGGACTGCGCCGCGGAATTCACTTTGCCGTTCTTTTTCATTTCCCTCACCTCAATACTAGGGTTTCCTTGCAATGGGGATTTATGAAAAGAAACTTTCTCCTGAAATTTTTTATTGACAAAAAAGGGAACGCAGACTATAATAGCTAGTGTTCAAACCGTTGAGTAAGAAGAGTAGGTTTTGTTCCCCTGCTTTCAGAGAGCCGCCGTTTGGTGCAAGCGCGGCAGCAGGCCAAAGCTGAATGGACTTACGAGGGCAGACCGAACGGATGGTTTCATCCCAGTAGTGGCTGACGGGTACCGCGCCCGTTATCAGTGCGGAGTGTATGAAGTACACGGCGAGTGGGCCGGGTATAACCGGTCAATGTGGGTGGTACCGCAGGATTGATTGTAATCTTGTCCCAAGTAAGAATTTTCTTACTTGGGATTTTTTATTGCCGCCGGTGTACGTGTAGACTGAAAAGGAGGATAATGACCATGCTGATAAAACGATGGCGCCGCTCATTCAAAAACAAAAGGCAAGCCACTAACAATTTTTGAAGGAGTGTTCACCATGAAAAAAATTCTTGCAGTTCTGCTTTCCCTTGTTCTCTCCCTGTCCCTGCTGACCGCCTGCGGCGGTGAAAGTTCTTCCGGCAGCGGCTCCGCCTCCGGCGATACGGCGGACGGCTACACCATCGGTGTGGTGCAGTATGCGACGCACGCCTCCCTCGACAACTGCTACAACGGCTTTATCGAGGGGCTGAAGGAGGCCGGCATTGAGGAGGGCGTCAATCTGACCATCGACTTTGTCAACGCCAACGGCTCCGCCTCCGATGTGGAGCTGGCGGCCAAAAACATGGCCACTAAAAAACCGGATTTGCTGCTGGGCGTGGCGACGCCTGCCGCCATGGCACTGTACAGCGCGGCCAAGGACAGCGACATCCCCGTTATCTTCAACGCCGTGTCCGACCCGGTCAGCGCCCAGCTGGTAAACAGCCTTGAAAACCCCGGCAACAACTGCACCGGCACCAGCGATCTCATCCCTGCCGAGGCGATGCTGAAGCTTATCAAGGCCTTCCTGCCCGACGCCACCACGGTTGGCGTGCTGTACACCACCTCGGAGCCCAACTCCCTGACCCAGCTGGAACTGTTAAAGGCCGCTGCAGAGCCTTTGGGCCTGACAATTGTGGAGCAGGGCATCACCAACGAAAGCGAGGTTGCCTCCGGCGCGCAGGCACTGACGGCGAAGGGTGTGGACTGCATCCAGAACACCACCGACAACAATGTGGTTAACAACCTGTCCGTTGTCCTGAAGGCCGCCGAGGACGCGGGTATCCCGGTGTTCGGCAGCGAGGTGGAGCAGGTGCGAAACGGCTGCATCGCCTGCGAGGGCATTGATTATCTGGAGCTGGGCCGCCAGACCGGTCTGCTTGCAGCGAAAATCCTGAAAGGGGAGGCCACTGCGGCTGAAACCGCCGTCATTCAGGTGTCCGACAGCACACCCGCCTACAACAGTGCGGTGATGGAGCAGTTCGGCATCACCCTTCCCGACAGCTACAATAACGCAGAAAAGGTTGATTGATTTTTCATGGATATTTTTCTCGGTCTTTTGACGAACATTCTGGAGGAAGGCTTTATCTACGGCATTATGATCCTCGGAATTTACATCACGTACAGCGTGCTGGATTTCCCGGACCTGACTGTGGACGGCTCCTTCCCTCTTGGCAGCGTGACCTGCGCCGCCATGATTCTTCTCGGCGTGCATCCGCTGCTGGCGCTGCTGGTCTCCTTCCTTGCGGGGGCCGCGGCAGGCGTGGTAACCGGCTTTTTACATGTGAAGCTGCACATCTCCAACCTGCTGTCCGGCATTTTGACCATGACCGCGCTGTGGAGTGTGAACCTTGTCATCAACTCCGGCAAGGCGATGGTTCCCTACTACGACATGCCCACCGTTTTTAACGGTACGCTGGCAAACCTGCTTCCGAAGGGCTACGGGGTGCTTATCATCTCCTTCCTGCTGGTGGTGGCGGTTAAGCTGCTGCTGGACGCATATTTAAAAACAAAGTCCGGCCTGTGCCTGCGGGCCACGGGCGCCAACCCTCAGTTCGTCATCGGCCTTGGGAAAAATCCCGGAAGGTTTAAAATACTCGGTCTCGCCATCGGCAACGGGCTGACCGCCCTTGCCGGTGCGGTTCTCAGCCAGCAGAGCGAAAGCGCCAGCATCAACAGCGGCACCGGAATGGTGGTCATGGGCCTTGCCAGCGTCATTCTGGGTCTGACCCTGCTGGGTCGGGTGCGCTTTGTAAGGGGCACCACCGCCGTGCTGGTGGGCTGCGTGCTGTACCGCGGGGTGCTCAGCGCGGCCATGCTGGCGGGCCTGCCCACCAACTACCTGCGGCTGCTGATGGTGGTGCTGTTCATCGCGGCGCTGCTGCTAAACAACACCTTTGGGAAGAAGGGGGCGAAGCGGGCATGAGCGACATGATTACGCTTGACCACATTGATCTGACCTTTGGAAGGGGCACTGTCAACGAGGTGCCGCTGTTCCGCGATTTTCATTTTTCCCTGCGAAAGGGGCAGTTTGTGTCCGTGGTGGGCAGCAACGGCAGCGGCAAGACCACGCTGCTGAACCTCATCTGCGGCACGCTGCAGCCGGACCGGGGCGAAATCCTGCTTAACGGCAGCCCCATTACGAAGCTGCCCGAGTATGAACGGATGAAAAACATCGGCCGGGTGTTTCAGGACCCGCTGAAGGGCACCTGCGGCAACCTGACCATTCTTGAAAACATGTCCCTTGCAGACAACAAGGGGAAATTCTTCGGCCTGTCCCGCGCGGTATCCCGTGGGGTGCTGGACCGGTACCGGACCGAGCTGGAAAGCCTTAAGCTGGGGCTTGAGGACAAACTGAACAGCAAGGTGGGCGCCCTGTCCGGCGGCCAGCGTCAGGCGCTGGCGCTGCTGCTTGTCAGCATGACGCCTGTGGACCTGCTGATTTTGGACGAGCACACCGCGGCACTTGACCCCAACTCCTCCGAGACGGTCATGGAGCTGACGGACAAAATTATTAAAGAAAAACAACTGACCGCACTGATGGTTACCCACAACCTGCGCTACGCCGTGCAGTACGGCGACCGCCTTGTGATGATGCACGAGGGCGGAACCGTTAAGGACATTGAGGGGGAGGAGAAGCGCGCCACCACCGTGGACGACCTGCTTTCCATCTTCAACACCATCAGCATTGAATGCGGCAACTAAAAAACACAAGGAAAGGAGCAGATGAACATGGCAAAGGTTCCCTACAGAATCTATTTATCCGAAGAGGAGATCCCGAAAAACTGGTACAACCTGCGGGCCGACATGAAGGAGCCCCATGACCCTCTCATCAGCCCCGCCACACACGAACCGCTGAAAAAAGAGGACCTCTACCCCATTTTCTGTGAGGATTTGGCCGCACAGGAGATGGATTACACCACCCGTTACTTCCCCATTCCCGAGGAAATTAGGGAATTTTACAAAATCTACCGTCCCTCTCCCCTGTGCCGCGCCTACAACTTGGAGAAGGCCCTTGGGACGCCGGCAAAAATTTACTACAAATTTGAGGGGAACAACACCTCCGGCAGCCACAAGCTGAACTCCGCCGTGGCGCAGGCCTACTATGCCAAAAAGCAGGGCCTGAAGGGCCTCACCACCGAGACGGGGGCCGGCCAGTGGGGCACCGCCCTGTCCGAGGCGTGCGCCTACTTCGGGCTTGATTTGACGGTGTATATGGTAAAAACCTCCGCCCAGCAAAAGCCCTACCGCAAGGCCATTATTGAGACATTCGGCGCGGACATCATCCCCAGCCCCTCCGACACGACTGAGGCGGGCCGCGCCATCCTTGCAAAGAACCCCAACACAGGCGGCAGCCTTGGCTGCGCCATCTCGGAGGCGGTGGAAAAGGCCGTCACCTCCGACAGCTGCCGGTACGTTCTCGGTTCCGTGCTGGATCAGGTGCTTCTGCACCAGTCCGTCATCGGACTGGAGGCCAAAACAGCCATGGAGAAATACGGCGAGTACCCGGACATCATCATCGGCTGTGCGGGCGGCGGCAGCAATTTGGGCGGCCTTATCGCCCCGTTTATGAAGGACCGGCTGGACGGGACAAAGAACCCCTACTTCATTGCGGTGGAGCCCGCCTCCTGCCCGAGCCTGACGCGCGGAAAATATGCCTACGACTTCTGTGACACGGGGAAAATTACCCCGCTTGCCAAGATGTATACCCTCGGCTGCGAGTTCCTGCCCTCCCCCAACCATGCGGGCGGCCTGCGCTACCACGGCATGTCCCCCACCCTGTCCAAGCTGTACCACGACGGGTATCTGGACGAGGCGCGCAGTTACGAGCAGACTAAGGTGTTCGACGCGGCGGTGTTCTTTGCAAAGCATGAGACCATTCTGCCTGCGCCGGAGTCGTCCCACGCCATCCGCGCCGCCATTGACGAGGCGTTAAAATGCAAGCAGAGCGGGGAGGAAAAGACCATTCTGTTCGGTCTGACCGGCACCGGCTATTTCGACATGACCGCCTACATGTCCTACCTTGAGGGCAGCATGACCGACTACATCCCCACGGATGAGGATTTGCAAAAGGGCTTTGACAGCCTGCCCAAGGTGGAGTAAAATAAGCATAACTATCACGGGAAACGGCCGCAGTGCGGTCGTTTTCTTGTTCCCGGAAAGGAGAGGAAGCCCTATGCCGTTTGTCAGCATTGCATGGAGGGACGGCGGGCCGCAGCCGAACGCTGCGCCCCCCGCCTGTTTTAAAGACCTGAATCTGGGCGACGTGGTGGACGCCGCCTGCGAAGGCTATGAGGAGTATGATTTAAAGCCCCTGTTTTACACCCCGCTTACCACACCGGAGGAGGTTGCCTACCGCCAGCAGGTGATGCGGGAGGTGGAGGAGACCGCGCTTGCAGGGGCGCTGCGGGACTTTGCCGCAGGGCTAAAGGCCATGCGCGCCCATCTCGCCCAGCGCGAAAGGCTTGACTATGATCGCCAGCAGCAGTACGAATTCCTCTTGGCGGCGGAATGCTATCACCGGGCGGCGGAACAGCTCAGCCGCGCCCTGTCGGAGGCAGCCCCCCGCTCAGCGGGGCTGGCCGCCTTTACGGCATGGCTGCACGCCTATACCGCGTCGGAGGGTTTCCTCCGGCTTGGCACGGATATCCGCGGCACCAGGCAGGCGCTGGCCGCCGTCCACTACACCGTGCACATCAAGGAACGCACGGTGCGGGTGGACAACTACGCCGGGCAGAAGGACTATGGCAAAGAGCTGGAGGCGTTTTTCCACAAGTTCCGGCAGGGGGACGTGCGCGATTACCTGTGCGAACTGCCCACCCCGGCGCGCATGAACCATGTGGAAGCCGCCATCCTGACGCTGGTGGCCAAACGCAATCCGGAGCCCTTCGCCATGCTTGCCCGTTTTTCCGACGACTGGCAGGATTTTCAGGATCCGGTGCTGCTCCGTTTTGACCGGGAGATCCAGTTCTATCTCGCCTTCACGGCCTATGCGGGGCGCTTTCGCGCGCAGGGGCTACCCTTCTGCCTGCCGGAGGTAACCGGCCGCCGGGGCGTATGCCGGTGTGCAGAAAGTTTTGATCTGGCCCTTGCAACCAAAAACCTGAAGGAAGGCGCTCCCACTGTATGCAACGGGGTGGAATTACACGAGGGCGAGCGGATTATGGTCGTGACCGGGCCCAATCAGGGTGGCAAAACCACCTTTGCCAGAATGATGGGCCAGCTATACTACCTTGCCGCGCTGGGCTGCCCTGTGCCGGGTGCGCAGGCGCAGCTAAGCCTTGTGGACAACCTTTTCACCCATTTCGAGCGGGAGGAGGAGCAGACGCCGGACAGCGGCAGGCTGGCGGACGATCTGCACCGCGCGCATGAGATGCTGGCGAACGCCACCCCCTCCTCCCTGTTCCTATTCAATGAGGTCTTTTCCTCCACCACCGTTCAGGACGCGCTATATCTCGGCCGGCAGGTCATGGAACGGATTTCCCGGATGGATGCGCTGTGCGTGTGGGTCACGTTTTTGGACGAGCTGTCCGCCTTTGATGAAAAGACGGTCAGCCTGACCAGCCTTATCGACCCGGAGGACAAACAGGCGCGCACCTTCCGCATTGTTCGCCGGGCGGCGGACGGAAAGGCCTACGCCGTATCCATTGCCCGCAGGCACGGGCTTTCCTATGAACAGATAAAGGAGCGGATGAGATGAAGGCGCTGTTGTTATTCCGAAACCGGGACTTTGAGCCCGACGCACCGCTGAGCCCCCTGTCGGATGCACTGCGGCAGGATTTGGAGCTGGAGCCCATTTTTTCCGCCATGGCGGACGGAGACGAGACGGTGGACGCCACGGTGCGCGCCGTGCTGCTTCAGGAGAGTTTGCCGGAGGAGGACATCGCCTACCGGCAGGCGGTGCTGTCCGACTGCCTTGCCCGGCCCGACAGCGTCCGCGCCCTGTACGGCATGGTCGGGGACGCGCTTGCGGACATCACAAAGTTCGGCGGGTGGAGCGTGCTGTACTCCTTCCCGGACAGCATCCTTGCCATGGCGTCGGCACGGCTTCAGCTTTGTGCAGGGCACCTTGGCGCCCTGCGCCGCTTTGCACAGCAGCAGGCGGGTGCCTTTGCCTCCGAGGGGTTCTGCACCTTTTTCTCCATGCTGGAAAAGGAGCTGGACGACGAATATCTCGCCGGGATGAATGAACACTTAAGCCGCCTCTCCTTCCCGGACGGGGTGCTGGCAGGCGCGGTCTTGGGCGAGGGGCTTCAGTCCACAGGCTGGCAGCTTTTACAGGAGGAAGAGAAGAAAAAGGGCCTGTTTCACAGGCTGGGGGACAGGCTGCCGCTCAGGCGGGATCCCTACCGTTTCGAGGTGCCGCACGGCGACGAAAGCGGCACAAAGGCGGTGGACGCCATAAAGGACAAAATCATCAACGAAACCGCCAATGCCGCCGCCCAGTCCACCGAGCACATTTTAAGCTTTTTGAATGCGCTGAAAACCGAACTGGCCTTTTACATCGGCTGCTTAAACCTGTACGGCAGGCTGCGTGCGCTGGATCTGCCCGTCTGCCTGCCCGAGGTCTGGCCGGAAAAGCGGCCGGGCTGTGAGGCGCAGGGGCTGTACAGCGTCAGCCTGGCCCTGCGGGACGGGGCCGCGCCGGTCAAAAACAGGCTGTGTGCGGCGGACAGGACCCTGGTGGTGCTGACGGGCGCCAATCAGGGCGGTAAGACCACCCTGCTGCGCAGCGTGGGGCAGGCCCAGCTGATGCTGCAGTGCGGCATGTTCGTGGGGGCGGAGTCCTTTTCCGCCGGGATCTGCACCGGGCTGTTTACCCATTTCAAGCGGGAGGAGGACGCCAGCATGAAAAGCGGCAAGCTGGATGAGGAGCTGACCCGCATGAGCGGAATTATCTCCAACCTGAAGCCGGGCGGCATGGTGCTGCTCAGCGAGTCATTCTCCTCCACCAATGAGCGGGAGGGAAGCGAAATCTGCCGCCAGATTACCTCCGCCCTGCTGGAAAGCGGCGTCAGGATTTTCACTGTCACCTACCTGTACCAGTTTGCCGCGGAAATGTACGAAAAGCATGACCCGTCGTACCTGTTTTTACAGGCATCCCGGGAGGAGGACGGCTCGCGCAGCTTCCGTATCCTCCCCGGGGAGCCGGTTTGCACCGGTTTTGGGCAGGATCTGTTCCACACCATTTTTGCACAGGACTAGGGCAGAGGCACCTTTGCCAAAATACAACAAAGCAGGGCCGTTTCCGCGCTAACGCCACATGGGGCAGTAATTGAAAGCAACATTAAAATATTCATTTACGGGAAATAGCAAAGGCAAGAGACAGCGTAAAAAGCAGATCTGCTTTTTACGCTGTTTTTCTTTATGCCAAAGCATGTTCGTTATTTTGATAAGCTCCTGCTACAATGCAGACACAAAGGAGGCGCGAAGTATACGAAAACAAAAATACTACTTTGCGATTAATGAATACGAGTACAGCATGGTTATCAACGGCTTGAACGGTTTACAAAATAAGCTTATTGCCGGTTAGACTATGAGCAACATTCCCGTTCCCATAATGAGAATACCAAGTACGCCTACGATAACCAAAACAACGATTCCCGGAGTTTTACTTTTGTGCATAGCTCCTGTAGCGTGTCCCTTTTTATAATCTCTCGCCCCATATACTGCCTACGGATTGCTTTTTGCTTTTTTTGTGGCTTAATAAAAAGCAAGAAAAAAGGCAAGGTGAACGCTATGAAAGAACTTGTGGAACTGCTCGAGGAATTCGGAACATCTGTCTTTAATTTCAGTGCTTTTGTAGCTATTGTCGTGATGATTGTTTTTTTCGTGATTGAAGTGAAATGGGCACGTTCTCACACGCCGAGCGACAAACGGGTTGAAAAAGCGATCCATCTCGGTCACGTTGTGGAAGCAAAGCGAGTGAAATTTTGGGATGACGCCATTACGCCTGATGAACAGCCAACGTCATGGTATCACGCCACCTATACTTATGAAGTTTCCGGTAAGCAATATACGTATAAATATCTGGAGCATGAATATCCTCCTATGGTCATCAAGCTATATTATATGAACAGCCCCCGCAAAGCCTTTCGTGGAAAAAAGAAGCCGAGCGCGATATCCAAAATCTTGTTCTTTATCATTCCGATTGCGGCGGGAGTCGGTGTTTTGTACCTGCTTGGCGGGATTTGACGAATCATAATTCAGTCTTTCAAAAGTCCTTTCAGAACAATTCGGTTTCATATGCCGTCTATGCATAACGCCAAAAAGTTTATTGTATTAACAGCAGATGCGGCAACTTCGGTTATTGGAATGTACATTTTAAAAGATGCACAAGCAATTTATGATACAAACAAGCAGATAAAACAAAGCAGGACCGTTTCCAAAGAAACGGTCCTGCTTTTCTTATTTCTTCTTTTTGCCCTTCTCCTCCGGGCTGGTGGTTTCCTTCATCAGCTGTGCAACGGAAATCCGCTGGGCACAGGCGGACATGGCCAGCTGCAAGGCCAGCTTTTCATCCGACATCTGGCCCACACTCTCCTGCATGATTTCCGCCGCGGCATGGAACGCATCCTCCTGATCGGCACAAAATCCGTCGTACAGGGAGTAAATCTCGCCGTCCTGCGTCTCCGTGGCAATCATCTCGCGGATTTCCGAGATGGAAAGCACCTGCTTCAGCACGCACACCACCACAAGATATGCGAGGTGCCGCTTCTCATACTTTTTATTCACCGGCGGAGGAATGACCCCCTGCTTGACGTAGTTGTTAATCATCGCCGGGGTAACCGGCTTCTCCTCCCCGGGGGCCAAAGGCGCCAGGTACCGCTCCATCAGCACCACCACTTGATCCATATACAGGGGCAAATCCGGCAGTTCATCATAGCGGGGAATATGGCAGGTTGCAAGGCCGCTGATGAAATCAGCCAGTGCAGGCCTTTTTTCACTCATATTTTTACCTCCTATGTGGTACTCTGTAATAGTATAACATAAAATTTCTGCTGCGCACAGTATCAATCTTTCAAATTCGTTGACAGCAGGAATTTAATTTGGTAAACTCATTTTAAATACCAGATGATTTAAGGAGGTACTCCATGAACTTTGAGATCGTCACCGATTCTTCCGCCAACCTGACAAATGAACTGATTGACCGCTACGGCCTGCACATCCTGTCCCTTCGGTTCCTCGTTGGCGACAGGGAATATTACAGCTATGTCAAAGGGGAGGAAAACGACTTAAAAAAGTTCTACGCCATGATGCGCAGCAAGGAGAATGTGAAAACGTCGCACATCAGCCCTGCGCTGTGCACCGAGCTGTTTGAGGGGCTTCTCAGGGAGGGGAAGGATGTTCTGTTTCTCGGCTTTTCCTCCGCGCTTAGCGGCACCTATGAAACAGCGGAGCGCGCCATGAACGAATTGCGGGAAAAGTATCCGGAGCGTAAAATGTACTGTGTGGACACCCTGTCCGCCTCCCTTGGCCAGGGGCTGCTGGTCACCTACGCGGCAAAAAAGCGGGAGGAGGGCCTGTCCATTGATGAGACATACCGGTGGGTGATGGACAACCGGCTGCACCTGTGCCACTGGTTCACTGTGGACGATCTGTTCTTTTTAAAGCGCGGCGGGCGTGTGAACGCGGCCACCGCCATCCTCGGCAGCATGCTTGGTATCAAGCCGGTGCTGCACATGGACGACGAAGGGCGGCTTATCCATGTCACCAAGGCCCGCGGAAGGAGGGCCTCCCTCGACATGCTGGTGAGGAAGATGGAGGAACTCGCCATCGAGCCGGAGAAGCAGACCATCTACATCTCCCATGGTGACTGTGTGGAGGATGCGGAGTATGTGGCCGGGCTTATCCGGGACAAATGGGGCAACAGGGACATTTTGATTCACTATGTGGACCCGGTCATCGGCGCGCACTCCGGTCCGGGCACGGTGGCGCTGTTTTTTATGGGCGTCCACCGGTAAACGCCAAAAGGCGGCCCTTCGACGGTACCCCGCAGGGAGATAAAAAGTGTTTCGGCAGCCCACGGATTTGCCCTGCCGGCCCTTCAAAGCACCCAGCCTGAGGTGCTCCTTATCAGCTTGCAGGTATGGGGCCCCGTTCCCACAACCATTTTTCTGCTTCTGAATTTATAAACAGCAAAAGGCGTTGAAGAAAACGTGCTCCTACAACGCCTTTTGCTGTTTTTCTTTTTTTCAGCTATCAGTTATGCTTTGTTCCCTTTTCTCCTGACGCTTATCATCCATGCCGTACCGCCGGAAATCAGTGTCAGCATGAGCCAGAGAAGGGTGTGCGAAGCATCACCGGTTCCCGGCACCGCAGCGTCTTCGAGCATTTTGATAAGTTCCGCTATCTCTTCAAGACGCTTTTCAAGCGCCGCCCGCTCATCCTCGGAATACGCTGCCCCGTTGTCGGCGAGCTCCTGCTCAACTGCGGCCTTTTCCTCTTCCAGCTGAGTTTTGTCATCAGCTGTCACATTCCCCGAGTTGATATGACTGACAGAATCAAGCGGGTTTACCTTCGGGCTGCCATATTCCGTGCCGCAAACCTCGCAGAGCGGCCCTCTGAAATATGTCGCCTCGCCGCCCTTGTGCGCTTCCGTCCCGTAGATCTCCGGGCAACCCTCTGTAGCACAGGCGTACCAGTGGTTTTCCCCATCGCATTTCAGCACGGTGAATCTGTGCTCCGGCTTCGTCTCGGAAACGGCAGAGGCGTCGTTTGAATAGGAGATGTCCTCAGAGTAGCAGTAGGCATAACCGCGATAGACGGCCGCGCCGCCTAGAACGGGCCTTTCCTGCGTGCCGAGCGTCTGGCCCCAGACGGCTTCACTTCTTCCCGCATTCAGCAGGTATGCAACCTCACCGGAAGCGAACTGCGCGGCGGTTTTGCCGCCATCCTCAGTTTCGACATCGTCAAGGTAATAGCAATTTGTGATATCTCCCTCGGGCGCCGGATCATTCAAATTGCTGGAAATTTCATCCGCAAACCCTGTATCGAAGCTGACACTTCCGGCGTTGTAGCAATTTTTGATAGTAAAACCATAGTCATCATCAGAATAATATCCCACAATACCGGCTGCATCATAATAACTGTGAATCATCCCTGTGTTGTAGCAGTCCTCCACCACAGCGCCTTTGCGGATGCGCCCGCAGATACCGCCTGCGCCATCTGCGCCTGCACCCGTCTGGTCAATCGTCCCTGTATTATAGCATTCCCGGATCGTGCCATCATTCCATCCGGCAATTCCGCCAATGCCCATATTAGCTCCATATGCGCTCGTCACTGTGCCGGTGTTGTAGCAGTTCTCAATGATGCCATAGTTCCTTCCGGCAATCGCGCCGCCGTACTGAGATGTTACGTCGGCACCAAGCTTTATATAAATATGTTCTTTCACATAAGCTTGCTCCTCATGCTTAAACATGTGTCCACAGTTATCGCAGTACAGCTTCATTGTGGTTCTTCCGGCATGATAATTTCTATCCAATATGCGGATAACCGGTTTCGGCTGGTGCTTTTCATTAAACAGCTGTACCACCTGGATTTTGGATAGCCCTTTCTTTAAAATACCAAGATATTCCTTTTTCACAACACAATGAATTCCTCCTTACTAAATTGAATGATGGTACCGGGAACATAGTGAAGGAGAAATAAAAATGTAAGAAAATTAACATACCCGCATCGATAACACGAAAAGGCAAAGCGTATACATGAGATTTTTGCCCATATATACACTTCCTGTCTCTCATAAGGAATCCGCTGATTTCTCTTTCGGTAACCGAATTTTAAATACTTTCTTCGTCATACCCTTTTATGGATTGTTTTGACCCCAAATACAAAATAAATGATGTGGCAGACCCAGACGATGGCCAGAATGATACTGGGCACAAGCACATTCGCCCGCATCATCAT
>CAJFUF010000008.1 GCA_904420175.1 Candidatus Schneewindia gallinarum | reverse complement strand
GTTTCACAAGTCTGCGCACAGGCGCATTTCGGTTATGAAGTAACCAACTTATAAAATTTGAGCTTTTAACTCAATCAATAAGGCAGCCCAAGGCTGCCAATCGGCAGTGGACCCGGCTGTCCGTATGGCCTTAACTCCCGCTCGGAGTGGTCCAGAACAATTGCTTTGAAAAGACTCTTAAAACATCCTTCCAAAATCGAACAAATTCTACCACATTGAAGCCGGTTTGTCAAGCGCCGCGCCACCCGCAGCACCTGTAATTTCTGCCGGCGCCCCGGTTCATTCCTGTATGCCCCATGGGAAGCCGCATGCCGGGCCCGGCCGCAGGGGCACAGGCGGCGCGGGGAAGGGGAAAGCGGGGAACAGGTGCAAAAAATACTTGCAAGAAGGGAAAAACCGTGCTATAGTAGGGGGGTAGAAACGCTTAGACCGGAAGAGTAAGCGGGTCTTTTGCCTTTCAGAGAGACGGCGGCAACAGCTGCAAGCCCCGTTAAGGCACTGCCTGACTGAAGTTCATCCGCGAGCGGCACGGCTGAAAGTGGCTTCACCTGTAGGCTGTGACGGCGTGCACCGTTACCCGCATGATGAGTGTTAGCTCAAAAAACGCGTACCAAGGGTGGTTACAAGCGAAGCGATGGCCTTCGTCCCGTTGTGGGACGGGGGCTTTTTTATTGGACTTCATTCATCGAAATCTGGAAAAAGGAGAACATGGTATGAAAGAACAGCTGGAGCAAATCAGGTTGCAGGCCCTCTCCGACATTGCGGCGGATACCAGCCTGCGCGCGCTGGATGATATCCGTGTCAAGTATCTTGGCAAGAAGGGCGCGCTGACCGCCATTTTAAAGCAGATGGGCGGCCTTTCGGCAGAGGAGCGGCCCGTGATGGGCGCGCTTGCCAACGAGGTGCGCGCCGCCATTGAGGGTGCGCTGGAAAGCAAGGTGAAGGAGCTGCGCGCCGCCGAGCTTGAGAAAAAGCTGCAGGCGGAGCGGCTGGATGTCACCCTGCCGGGTAAACGCAGGGAGATGGGCAAAAAGCACCCCCTGACCACCGTGTTGGACGAACTGCAGGACATCTTCGTCGGCATGGGCTTCCAGATTGCGGACGGACCGGAGGTGGAGTACGACCACTACAATTTTGAGAAGCTGAACATCCCGAAGGATCACCCGGCAAGGGACACCCAGGACACATTTTATATCAACGACAACATCGTCCTGCGCACGCAGACCTCCCCGGTACAGGTGCGCGTGATGGAGCAGCAGCGCCCGCCCATCCGGGTTATCTCCCCCGGCCGGGTCTACCGCTCCGATGCGGTGGACGCCACCCACTCCCCCCTGTTCCACCAGGTGGAGGGGCTTGTGGTGGATAAAGGCGTGACCATGGCGGACTTAAAAGGGACCCTTGCCATGTTTGTGCAGCGCCTGTACGGGAAAGACGCGGCTGTCCGCTTCCGTCCGCACCACTTCCCGTTTACCGAACCCTCTGCTGAGATGGACGTGGTCTGCTTCCACTGCCATGGCGAGGGATGCCGGCTGTGCAAGGGCGAGGGATACATCGAAATCCTCGGCTGCGGCATGGTGCACCCGGATGTGCTGGCCGGCTGCGGCATTGACCCGGAAGTCTACAGCGGCTTTGCCTTCGGCATGGGGCTCGAGCGGATTGTTATGCGGCGCTTCGGCATTGACGACATGCGCCTGTTCTATGAAAACGATCTTCGGTTTTTAAACCAGTTCTAAGGAGGAAACGACAATGGATTTATCCATCAGATGGCTGAATGATTATGTTAAGTGCGTCATGCCTCCGAGGGAGTACAGCGAGGCGATGACCATGTCCGGCTCCAAGGTGGAGGGCTACACCGAGGAGGGCGCGGACATAAAAAACGTCGTGGTGGGCAAGGTGCTCAGCATTGACAAACACCCGGATGCGGATAAGCTGGTGGTTTTAAAGGTGGATGTGGGCGAGAGCGAGCCCATTCAGATTGTCACCGGCGCCACCAACCTGTTCCCCGGTGCAGTGGTCCCTGTTGCCTTGAATGGCAGCACCCTGCCCGGCGGTGTGAAAATTAAAAAGGGCAAGCTGCGCGGCGTGGAAAGCAACGGCATGTGCTGCTCCATCGGCGAGCTGAATTTGACCGAGCACGACTTCCCCGGCAACGACAACAGCGGTATTATGATTTTGGACGACAGCCTGCCGGTGGGCCAGGACATCAGGGAGGCGCTGAGGCTGAACGACACGGTGGTGGAATTTGAAATCACCCCCAACCGGCCCGACTGCCTGTCCGTCATTGGTCTTGCAAGGGAGACGGCCGCCACCTTCCGGCTGCCCATCACCCTGCCGGAACCGAAGGTGGAAAAGGAGACCGGCGACATCAGCGAGTATTTAAGCGTCAGCCTGGAAAGTGAAAACTGCCTGCGGTATGCCGCCAAGGTGGTCAAAAATGTAAAGATTGCCCCGTCGCCCCTGTGGCTGCGCGAGCGGCTGCGTGCAAGCGGCGTGCGCCCCATTAACAACATTGTGGACATCACAAACTTTGTCATGCTGGAGTATGGCCAGCCCATGCACAGCTTCGACCACCGCTATGTGAACGGGAAGAAAATTGTGATAAGACAGGCACGGGAGGGGGAGCGTATTACCACCCTGGACGATGTGGAGCGCAAGCTGACCCCCGACATGCTGGTCATCAGCGACGAGAAGGCACCGGTGGCGGTGGCGGGCGTCATGGGCGGCGAGTACAGCGGCATCATGGACGACACCTGCACCGTGGTGTTCGAGTCGGCCTGCTTCAGAGGCCCCAGCGTGCGACGCACCAGCCGGGCACTGGGCCTGCGGACGGAAAGCTCCGGCCGGTATGAGAAGGGCCTTGACCCGGAGACCTGCATGCCCGCCCTGCTGCGCGCCTGCCAGCTGGTGGAGCAGCTGCACGCCGGCGAGGTGGTCGGCGGCGTCATTGACTGCTACCCCAACCCGAAGCAGCCCACGGTCATCCACATGGACTACCCCTGGGTCAACCGGTTCCTTGGAACCGACATCCCGGTGGAGCAGATGAAGGAATACCTGACCTTATTGGACTTCCGCCTTGACGGGGACGATGTGACGGTGCCCTCGTGGCGGGGAGATGTGACCATGAAGGCGGATGTGGCGGAGGAGATTGCACGCCTGTACGGATATGACAACATCCCGTCCACCCTGATTCGCGGTACGGCGGACGGCGGCCTGACCGACCGCCAGCAGTATGAGCAGACCCTGGCGGACACGCTGCTTGCCCTCGGACTGTATGAGACGCAGACTTACTCTTTCATCAGCCCCAAGTACTACGACAAAATCCGTCTTCCGCAGGACAGCGGCCTAAGGAAGTCCGTGGTCATCAGCAACCCTCTTGGTGAGGACAGCAGCGTCATGCGCACCACCGCCATCCCCTCCATGCTGGAGGTGGTGGCCAGGAACACGGCGGCCAGAAACATGGAAGGCGCTTTTTATGAGATGGGAAAGGAATACATTCCCACCACGCCGGACGCCCTGCCGGAGGAAAACAAGCAGATTACCATTGCCGTGTACGGCGGGGACAGCGACTTTTTCACCATCAAAGGCATGGTGGAGGAGCTGCTTGTGAAGGCGGGCGTGGAGGACGCGGAGTACACGCTGGAAAGCGGTAACCCCACTTTCCATCCGGGCCGCTGCGCCCTTGTTACCACGGACGGAAAGCCCCTTGGCATCCTTGGGGAGATTCATCCGCTGGTCCTGGAAAATTACGGCATCGGCTGCCGGGTTTATCTTGCAAAGTTCAGCGTCGACAGCCTGTATGCGGCACGGCAGCCGGAGAAAAAATATCATCCGCTGCCCAAGTTCCCCGCCACCACCCGGGACCTGTCCCTTGTAATGGATAAGGAGCAGCCGGTGGCTGTGGCGGAAAAAGTGATCCGCGCCACTGCGGGCGGCCATCTTGAGAAACTCAACTTCTTTGACATCTACACCGGCGCGCAGGTGGGCGAGGGCAAAAAAAGCGTGTCCTACTCGCTGTCCCTGCGGGCGGGGGACCGCACGCTGACGGATGAGGAAGTGGATCGCACCATGAGAAAGATTTTAGATGCGCTGGCGGAAAAAAACATTACGCTGCGTGCCTAGAAACCCTTGATAAATGCGGCCGGATGGTGTATGCTATAGCTGTATGTGAAAGGAGTGGCTTGTATGAACGACCAGACGATGACCTTTTCGCTGCATGACGACAGTGAGAAGCAGATGAGGGATATTCTTACAGCCGTGTACGACGCGCTGAAGGAGAAGGGATACAACCCCATCAACCAAATCGTCGGCTACATCCTCTCCGAGGATCCGACTTATATCACCACCCACAACGGTGCGCGCAGCCTCATCCGCCGCATCGACCGGGACGAGCTGCTTCAGGTGCTGGTAAAAAGCTATCTGGGCGAATAACAACAAAAACAGCGGCGGGCATGAGGGGAAATTTCCCATGCCCGCCCTTTTTATAGGGTCCGTCTGCCGACGGCCTGAAACACAGGAGGTAAATGCCATGTATCCGTTTTCCATTCCCTATGCCGCCGGGACGGTGGCCACCGTTAAAAACGGCCGCCTTCAGTACAGCGATTCCTGCAGTGCCGGCCCAAGGTTAATCCTGCGCGGCGGCCATGTGGTGGACCCGAAAAATGGGGTCGACGCCGAAATGGACCTGGCTGTGCTGGACGGCAGCATTGCCGAAGTATCGCCCGCCATCCGTCCGGAAAAGGGGGACCGGGTGGTGGATTGCACCGGCCTGCTGGTGTTCCCGGGGCTGATGGACATGCACCTGCATCTCGGCGATTTGTTCGAAGTGAACATCAACCCCATTGCCAATGCGGCGGCAGACGGGGTGGCCTTCGGCTTTTCCCCGGGGGCAGGCAACACCTTCATGGCGCCCGCCCTGCTGGGGGCGGAGGTGGACCGGGGCCTACCCATGAACGTGGGGGTCTATGTGGGCGGCGCAGCGGTCACGGGCACCAGCCTTTCCGCCCAAGAGCTGATTGCCCTGTTTCAGGGGAAGCTGGACGCAGACACCGCCTCCCAGAAACTGACGAGAAGCGATATCACCAACACGACGGCGCCGCTGGTAATGGGCATTAAGGAGCACAGCACCCACTACATCATGACGGACGAGGATATCGACCTGTTGTTCGAGGTGTCCTCCGGCGCGGGGCTTCTGCTTATGTCCCACACCCAGGACCCCACCCACATCACCCGAATGCTGCGCCTGTCAAAAGGACGCCCGTTCCATCTGGGCCATGCCAACATGGTGGGCTGCGGCTCCCACATGGACGCAGAGGAAGGGATGCGGCTGATGCTTGGCGCGGTGGATGGAAAGACGGTAACGGCAGAATTTGTGTCCACCACCATGCGCCCGTCCCGTGGCAGCCGCGAATCCATTTTCATGACACCCGCCGCACAGCAGATGGCCTATGATGCGCTGGCCGCGGGAAAGGTGAAGGTGCTTGTCAGTGACGGGCAGAACAATGCCACCATGAAGGGCGGCGGGGACACAAGGGACAACCTGCCCGCCATCCTGGAACTGGCACAGCAGGGGGTGCTGAGCCTCTCCGATGCGGTGGCCACCATGACAAGTAACGTCGCCCAGCTGTTTTACCAGCGCACGAAAAACAAATGGTGGACGGAAAAAACCGGGCATCTGGGCGTCGGCGCGCTGGCCAACATTGTCACGGTGGACCCGCAGGATAAGCTGTGCTGCCACACCATTGTGGGCGGTGAAATTGTGGCCTTTGAAAACCGGCTGGTGCCCAGAGGGATGGGGGCCGGCGGCTTTGTGACAAGCTTTGGCCTGTTAAAACGGACCGGCGTGGGGGATATGACCCTGTTCCGGGTTCAAAAATAAAGCATGAAAAGCAGGGGGACGCTGCAAAACTTTGCAGCGTCCCTCCCTGTCTGTTTATTGGCGGTTTAAAATGTCCATAAATTCCTCGCCGGTGATGGTCTCCTTCTCCAGCAGGTAGGCGGCAAGCTCGTGCAGCTTGTCCAGGTTGTCCTTTAAGATACCGATGGCCTTTTCATGGGCGGATTTGATAAGGGCGATAACCTCCTCATCCACCCTGGCCGCCGTCTGGGCGGAGCAGGCAAGTGCGGTGTCGCCGCCGAGATACTGGTTTTGCAGCGTCTCCAGTGCGGTCATGTCGAAGTCCTTACTCATGCCGAGGCGGGCAACCATGGCACGCGCCAGCTTGGTGGCCTGCTCAATGTCGTTGGATGCACCGGAGGTATAGGAGCCGAAAATCAGCTCCTCCGCGCTGCGGCCGCCCGTTAAGGTGACAATTTTGTTGAACAGCTCCTCGCGGGTCATCAGGTTCTTTTCCCCTTCCTCCACCTGCATGGTGTAGCCGAGGGCGCCCGATGTACGGGGAATAATGGTGATTTTGTGCACCGGCGCGGATTCGGTCTGCTTTGCCGCCACCAGTGCATGGCCGATTTCGTGGTAGGCCACAATCTCTTTTTCGTGCTTGGAGATCACGGCGCCTTTGCGCTGGTAGCCGGCGATGACCACCTCCACCGACTCCTCCAGATCCTCCTGGCTGACCCTGTCACGGCCCAACCTCACCGCACGCAGCGCCGCCTCATTGACAATGTTGGCAAGCTCCGCGCCGGAGGCGCCCGCTGTGGCCCGTGCAATGGCGGAAAAGTCCACATCCGGCTGCAGCTTCACCTTTTGCGCGTGCACCTTAAGGATCGCCTCGCGGCCTTTAAGGTCGGGCAGTTCCACCGGGATGCGCCGGTCGAACCGGCCGGGGCGCAGCAGCGCCGGATCCAGCGTCTCCGGCCGGTTGGTGGCAGCCAGAATGACCACGCCCTTCGTGCCGTCAAAGCCGTCCATCTCAGTCAGCAGCTGGTTAAGGGTCTGCTCCCTCTCGTCATTGCCGCCAAGGCCTGCGCTGTCACGTTTTTTGCCGATGGTGTCGATTTCGTCGATAAAGACAATACAGGGCGCCTTTTCCGCCGCCTGCTTAAACAGGTCACGGACCTTCACTGCCCCCATTCCCACGAACATCTCCACAAATTCCGAGCCGGAAATGGAGAAAAAGGGCACGTGCGCCTCGCCGGCCACCGCTTTGGCAAGCAGGGTCTTACCGGTTCCGGGCGGGCCCACCAGCAGTGCGCCCTTGGGCATGCTGGCGCCGATGGCGGCATAGCGCTGTGGCTCATGCAGGAAGTCCACAATTTCTTTCAGCGCCTCCTTGGCTTCGTCCTCGCCTGCCACATCCCGGAAGGTGATACCGGACTCCGCCGCCACATACACCTTTGCGCCGGATTTGCCGAATGTCATGGCGTTGCCGGGAATATTGCCCATGCGTTTGCGCATGTAGCGCATAAGCAGCTCGCCCATCAGTACAAAGAACACAATGGGAAGCACCCAGTTCAGCAGAAAGTTCACAAGGGGGGAGTTCTCCTTTGGAATCACCGTGGTAAATGTGACGCCCTTGTCATACAGCCGCTCGGTAAGGCCGGGATCGTCCATGCGGCCGGTGATGTAGATGGCATCCCCGCCGTCCTCCGCGGCTTCTTTTGTTGTGAAGGCAATCTGGTTTTCCTGTACCTCCACCTCTTTTACCACGCCTTCATCCACCTGTTTTAAAAAGGTGCTGTAGTCCACCTCCACAATCTGCTGGTTGCCGAACAGCGGAAACACCAGCGCATTCAGCAGAATCAGCACCAGCAGGGCGATAAAGTAGTAGTACAGCAGCGGTTTGACCGGCGGCTTCACATTTTTTTCTTCCTTCATAATGTATTCCCTTCCTTTCCTTCGGCCAGCATTCTTTCCAGCAGGGCACACAGCTTGCCCATGCCGTCCAAAATGGCCTCAATGTTCTCCTCCGGCTCCCTTTGCAGCGTCGGGCCGAACCGCTCATTTATGTCACTTTCCATTCTTTGCATCAGCGACAGGCCGTTTTCAGTCAGCAGCACATGCACCACGCGTTCGTCCTTGTTGCTGCGTTTTCGGGTGATCAGACCCTTTTTTTCAAGGCTTTTGCACAGTGCGGATGTATTGCTGCTTGCCATGTGCAGCCGCCTGCCGAGGGAACCAACGGTGTGCATGCCGTCCGGGCTGCGGTCAAGCTCGATTAACAACAGCAATCCTGTCAGTGTCAGTCCCGGGACATCCGCCGCAGGCAGGACCAAGCTAGCCATGCAGTCTGAAATATTCCGCAGATACCTTAGCGTCTGTTCTTTAAACTGTATGCTGTCCATGCCCTTCCTCCGATCCATTAAATAAATATAATCTATATTATTTATGCAGCATATATAATATAGCGCATTTTTTCTTCCCAAGCAACAAAAAGCGCCAAAGTTCAAAAAAAGTTCAAACTTTGGCGCTTCTCTGTCATGAAATGTCTTTTATCTGCCAGTCAATGGGATCTTTGCCCATGGCGGCAAGCAGCTCGTTTGCTTTTTTGAAGTGGCCGCAGCCGAAGAAGCCGCGGTCAGCGGAAAACGGGCTTGGGTGCGCGCAGGAGAGGATGTGGTGCTGCGGCGCGGTAATCAGCGCCCGCTTGTCCATGGCGTTGCGGCCCCACAGCAGGAAAATCACCGGATCCTCCCGGCTGTTTAACAGGCTGATGACCCGGTCGGTAAACTGTTCCCAGCCCATGCCCCGGTGGGAATTTGCCTGCCCTGCCCGGACGGTCAGCACCGTGTTAAGCAGCAGCACACCCTGTGCGGCCCATGGGGCAAGGCAGCCGTTGTTGGGGATGGTACAGCCCAGCTCGTCATGCAGCTCCTTAAAAATATTTTGCAGCGAGGGGGGCGCAGGCACGCCCGGCTGAACGGAGAAGGACAGCCCGTGGGCCTGCCCCGGCCCATGGTAGGGGTCCTGCCCGAGAATGACGACCTTTACCGCGTGGTAAGGCGTCTGCTGTAAAGCGTAGAAGATGTGATACATGTCGGGATAGACCCGGCGGGTTTTGTACTCTGCCAGTAAAAATTTCCGCAAATCCTGATAATAGGGCTTTTGAAATTCCGGCCCTAACAGCTCGTCCCAGTCGTTGTGAAATTGCACCATGTGCGCCACGCTCCTTTTCCGGTACAGTGTACCATGCGGCGGGGCCGCGTGTCAAAAGCTTATGCCCGCACATAAAATAGAACGCGGTGAACAGGAAAAATCCCCCTTTCGATACCTGCACCCCTGTTTAAAAAAGGGAAAAAAGGACAACAATAACAGCAAACATCCTAAACCACGGAGCGTGAGACAAAATGACCATTCGAAGGGGAGACATTTATTTTGCGGATCTCAGTCCCGTCATCGGGTCCGAGCAGGGCGGCGTGCGTCCCGTCCTGGTGGTACAGAACGACGTGGGCAACCGGTACAGTCCCACGGTAATCGCCGCGGCGATCACCAGCCAGAAGGAGAAGGCAAACCTGCCCACCCACATTCGGCTGGAGGCGGATCACAGCGGCCTTCAGCGGGATTCCATTGTCCTGCTTGAGCAGATCCGAACCCTTGACAAACGCAGGCTGAAAGAAAAGATGGGCACCCTGAAGGAGGACTCCATGCAGGAGGTCGACCGTGCGCTGTCCATCAGCTTCGGCCTGAACGGTTCCGGGACCCTACATAAATAAGGCCCCGGCTTAAAAAGGAGCGCCGGCCCCCTACGGGACCGGCGCTCCTTTCTATTCATTGTGCTCTCTGCGCTTTCCGCAGCGGGGGCAAAAATCTCCGCTTTTCAGCAGCTTCTCCCCGCAGAAGGGACAAAATACCGCCCCTTTTGGAATGTCCTGCATTTCCATATCCTGGCCGCTGTCTGCCTGGGGTTTCGTGTCCGACGCAGTCTCTTCGTGCACGGGGGAGGGCTTTTGTGCCTTTGTCTCAGCCGGGACGTCGGGCTCTGCTGCCCGCCCGTCCGCTGCCGGTGCTTCAGCGTCGACCGGCGGCAGCGGTGTCAGGGTGTCCGGACCCGGCTCCGGCTCGCTTTCCACAAGCCCTTTCATGACCCGCCAGTGGTAAATGCCCTGGGTTATGGAAAAGACCACCACCATGGCCTCCGCAAAGGGCAGCAGCAGACCGGGAATCCCTTTTCCGCCTGTCAGGGCAAGGGTTACTGCCGCAGCCGCCAGCCCGGCAAGGCCAATGAGAACATTCCCGCGCAGCTTTTTTGCCGCTTCCTCCCTGCTCATCGCTCCTCCTTCCGGCGGATACGCCGCCCCTCCAGATAGAACCGCTTGTCGCAGGCGTGCCCCATGGAGAAGGTTTTGCGCGGCAGTACGCCGTCTTGTATCACGGTGGGGAACAGCTGCTGCTTACGCATGGCCGGCAGCAGGAAGCCCAGCGCGCCTTTGCCCGCAAGGGCGCGCACGGTGCCGTCCCCATGAATGTAGTCAATCTCGCCCTCATTCTCTTTCAGGTACTCGTCCAAGAACAGCTGTAAAGTGCCCACCGTAAGGTTGTGGCGCGGGTCGAGGATGGACAGCGTCCGTTCCCCCTCTGCGTCCACAAGGGTGAAGCTCTGCGCGCCGGGCGCTTCCCCGTCCGCCACGCTGTGCACGCTATGTAACCTGTTTAACAGCTTCTGCTTGTCCACCCCAAACAGCACACGGTGGATGGGCTCAAACTGCAGGGTACGGTCGTGCAGGTTAACCACCTCGCACAGGGCGAAGCGGGACGGGTCGGACAGGCGCTGTTCCGGCGTCATGTCCTTTGTCCGCTCAAGAAACACGGCTTTTGCCGTGGCAAGGGAGTGGTTGCCGTCCCCCACGGCCAGCGCCAGCGGCGGCGCATCAATGCCATAACGCGTCTTTGCGCTGTCCGCGGCGGCCAGCGCCTGAAAATACTGGTCGATGAAGCCGTGATCCGCCTGTGCGACAAGGTAGCCGGTCACATAGCCGGAATCCATGTTCAGCGGGAAATCGTACAGCTTGCGGTAGCCGTCTTTCCTCCCGTCAAGGAAGCGGAACAGCGCGTCCTCCGGGTCGTCTGCCAGCAGCATGACGTGGGGAAACTCCACCGGCATCCTGCGGCGGATGGCCATGCGGGGCGGGATGCGCTCCAGCACGGTGGCCTCCGTCGCCCGGATGGGGGAGACGGAGCCCTCGGAATAGTCGTACTGCAGCAGGTCCGCCATGCCCACAAGACCTCTGCGCACGCCGCCGTCCCGCAGGCGGCGCAGGGTGTAGACATAGGCGTCCGGGAACTGCTCAAAAAAACCGCTTTGTAAATACTGTGTGCAGGCGTCCACCGCGGCGTCGCTGCGGCGGGCCTCCTCCCCGGTGCCGAGGTAGATTTCCGGCAGGGTCAGCCGCAGGGTGGAAGGTGCGTCCCCCACGTATTCGGAGAGCTCCCGCCAGTACTCCGGCTCGGAGGTGTACTGGTCGCAGGCCACAACGCTCCATCTCTGCATGTCTGTGTGGGCGGGCAGCAGAATGTCTGCCGCCCTGAACAGGTTACCGTTTGACATCGCGCCCCGCCTCCTGTGCTTTCTGAAACATTTTTTTTGCGGCCTTATAGATGTCGCCGCAGCCGAGGGTGATGACAAGGTCACCCGGCTTCGCCTCTTTTAAAACATAGTCTGCAATTTCGTCAAAGGTGGGGAACCAGACGGATCCCGGCAGCTTTTCGGCAAGATCCGCCGTGTAGATGCCGTAGGTGTTCTCCTCCCGGCCGCCCATGATTTCGCTCATTACCAGCCGGTCGGGGATGGACAGAACCTTGACAAAATCGTCAAACAGAATTTTCGTCCGGGAGTAGGTGAAGGGCTGGAACACCGCGAACACCTGGCCATAGCCCATGTTCATGGCCGTCTCCAGCGTGGCCTTCAGCTCTGCCGGGTGGTGGGCGTAGTCGTCCGCAATGGTGATGCCGTCGATGGTGCCGAGAATTTCAAACCGCCGGCCGGCGCCGGTGAAGCCGGCAAGGCTGTCGCGGCACACCTCAATTGAAACGCCCAGCTCCACTGCGGCGGCAATGGCCGCAAGGGAGTTGAGGATGTTGTGCATGCCGGGCACGCCGAGGACGATTTCCCCCATGTTCTTTCCGCCGACAACCAGCTCGTACCGGTAGCGCATGTGGCCGTCCACCTGGGGGTTCACCGCGCGGAAGGCGTTGCCCTCGCCAAAGCCGAAGGAAATAAGCCGCTTGGAAAGGCCCGCCAGCGCCCGGCGGGTGTTTTTGTCGTCCCCGTCAAAGATAATGGGGCCGGTGTTGTTTTCTGCAAAGGTGCGGAAGGACTTGATGATGTTGTCAAGGGTCCCGAAGTAGTCAAGATGATCCTCGTCAATATTGAGAATCACGCCGATGTCCGAGTGCAGGGAAAGGAAGGTGTCCTTAAACTCGCACGCCTCGCACACGAAAATGTCGCTGTTCCCAACGCGCCCGCTGCCGCCGATGGCCTTCAGCTTTCCGCCGATGACGGCCGAGGGATCCGCCCCTGCGTCCATCAGGATTTTTGCCGTCATGGAGGAGCAGGTGGTCTTGCCGTGGGTTCCGCTGACACACACGCTGCGCCGGTACCGCCGGGAGATAAGCCCCAGCATCCCCGCGCGTTCCACCGTGGGAATGCCCGCAGCCTTTGCCGCCAGCAGTTCCGGGTTGTCGGCCGGGATGGCGGCGGTGTAAACCACCATCTGCGCCCCCTCAATGTTTTTGGCGTCGTGCCCGAGGTGGACGGGAATGCCCATGCCGCGCACAAGGTCCAGCGTGTCCGACTCGTTATTGTCGGAGCCCGTAAGCTGGAATCCTTCTTTATTAAGAATCTGCGCCAGCGGGAACATGCCGGACCCGCCGATACCAATGAAATGAATCCGGGAAATATGGTCCAGGGCGTGTTTGTCGAGTTGTGTCATACTGTTCGCTCCTTGGTTGTTTTTCTTCTCACACTGTCTTTTCTATTATATTGCTTTTTGAAGGGAAAATAAATATCTTTTTTGTATCGTAACGGAAAAACCGCCCCCGGCATAGGATACTGATAAAAGCCGTTGTTTTGGAAGGTGGGGGTTTTATGAGAAGAATCGCGGTAATAGGTGGAGACCTGCGCCTGTGGTATGTCAGCGAGCAGCTGAAAAAAGAGGGGAAGGAGGTCTCCCTGTTCGGCACCTACAAGGTGGGCCCCTGCACAAAACGCGGCCTGCCGTTTACAGAGCTTTCGGACCGCCTTGCGCACACGCAGCTGGTGGTTCTGGGGCTGCCGATGCTGAAAAAGGACCGCCTTATCAACCTCGGCGCCGACGATTACAAGCTGGGACTGGGCGATCTGCTGCCCCTGATTCCGAAAGAGGCGCCTGTGCTGGCGGGTATGGTCAGCGAAGAGACCATGGCGGAGGCGGCGGCCTTCGGCCTGACAGTGATTGACTACTTCCTGCGGGAAGAGCTGACGGTACTGAATGCGGTGCCCACGGCGGAGGGGGCGGTGCAGGCGGCCATGGAAAACACGCCCTTTACCCTGCACGGCAGCCGGGTGCTGGTTACCGGCTTTGGCCGTGTCAGCAAGGTGCTGTGCCGGACGCTGCAGGCGCTGGGCGCACATGTGACGGTGGCGGTGCGCAAAAAAACGGACGCCGCATGGATTGAGGCGATGGGTTACGAGCCTGCTATGACGGATCAGCTGCCACTGCTGGTGCCTGTGTCCGATATTATTTATAACACGGTTCCCGCTCCACTGTTTTCCGCCGAACTGCTGGCCGGCATGAAGGAGGACAGCGTGCTGATTGATCTTGCGTCCCTGCCGGGCGGGGTGGACTTTGAAAGCGCCAGACGCCTGAAAAAGAATGTGATTTCGGCCCTGTCGCTGCCGGGAAAGGTGGCGCCCATGACGGCCGGGAAACTGATAAAAACCGCCATCAGCCACTGCCTTGAGGAAAGGGGAAGCAGATTATGAACATTGGTTTTTGCATGACCGGCTCCTTCTGCACATTTCACCGTGCGGAGGAGGTGCTGAAAAAATTGGTAGAGCACGGGGCGCAGGTGACGCCCATCTTGTCCTTTAATGCGGCCAGCCTGGATACCCGGTTCGGCACAGCGGCAGAGCTGAAGTTCCGCCTGGAGACGCTGACGGGCCGCAGCATTATCGACAGCATCCCAAAGGCGGAGCCCATCGGTCCGAAAAAGATGTTTGATGTGCTGCTGGTGTGCCCCTGCACGGGCAACACCCTTGCAAAGCTGGCCTACGGCATTACGGACACACCGGTGTGCATGGCGGTGAAAAGCCATGTGCGGAACGGGCGGCCGGTGGTCATCGCCGTGGCGACCAACGACGGGCTGTCCGGCAGCGGCAAAAACATCGGGCACCTGTTAAATTATAAAAACATGTATTTTGTACCGCTAAGCCAGGACGACCCGGAGAACAAGCCCCGCAGCCTTGTGGCGGACTTTACCAAGGTGGAGGACACAATCAGGCTGGCGCTGGAGGGAAAACAGCTGGGCCCGATTTTCTTTTAATCGCGGCGGAAATGATTGCCTTTTGCGGCAAATGGGGATATAATAATTCTATATGTCTGTTGAAAGGTGATTAAAAGCATGCCGAAAAATCTTTTGGATCTCATCCATGAACGGCGCAGCGGCTTCTCCAAAGGACAGAAACTGATTGCGGACTACATCACCCAGTGGTACGACAAGGCCGCCTTTATGACGGCGGCAAAGCTGGGCAGAACGGTGGGCGTGTCCGAGTCCACGGTGGTCCGCTTCGCGGTGGAGCTGGGGTATGAGGGATACCCGGAACTGCAAAAGGCCCTGCGGGAGATGATCCGAAACAAGCTGACCGCCGTGCAGCGTATGGAGGTTGCGGAGGAGCAAATCGCCGATTCCGACGTGCTGGACATTGTGCTGAATCAGGACATCGACCGCATTAAAGAAACGCTGAGTGAGACGAAAAAGGCGGATTTCAACGGCGCGGTGGAAGCGCTGCTCGGCGCCAAAAACATCTATCTGCTGGGCATCCGCAGCTCTGCCACGCTGTCCGGCTTTCTCGGCTTTTATTTCAGCCTTCTGTTCGACAGTGTGAAAATTGTCAACAGCACCAGCCCCAACGACATTTTTGAGCAGATCCTAAACATCGGCCCCGGGGACGTTATTGTGGGCATCAGCTTCCCGCGTTACTCCAAGCGCACCATTAAGGCGCTGAAATTTGCCGCGGACATGGGCGCCACGGTCATTGCCATTACCGACACGCCGGCGTCCCCCATCACCCCCCGGGCCAAGTTTACCTTGCTTGCCCGCAGCGATATGGCGTCCTTTGTGGACTCGCTGGTGGCGCCCTTAAGCCTCATCAATGCGCTGATTGTGGCGGTGGGCTTAAAGAAAAAGAAGGACGTGGAGCGTACCTTCAACCGTCTGGAGCAGATTTGGGAAGAATACGAGATGTTTGAAAAAATGGGGGAGACGGGCGGCCAATGAGGGAAGTTTGCATCATCGGCGGCGGCCCGGCGGGCCTGTTTGCCGGGATTCAGGCGGCCCGGCAGGGGGCGCAGGTAACCATTCTTGAAAAAAAGGACAGGCCTTTAAAAAAACTGCTGATCACCGGCAAGGGCCGCTGCAACGTCACCAACAACTGCGATGCGGACACCTTTTTCGCCAACGTGGTGCACGGGGCCCCTTTTTTGCGCAGCGCCTACAGCCGGTTCGGCGCGGCGGACACCATGGCCTTTTTTGAGGGGCGCGGCCTGCCGCTGAAAACGGAGCGGGGCGGCCGGGTGTTTCCCGTGTCGGACCGGGCTGCAGATGTGGCGGATACGCTGCGCGCCGCGGCGGCGGAAGCGGGGTGCCGGGTGGTGCACGCCACGGCGGACAGCCTGCTTTTGCAGGACGGCAGCGTGACCGGCGTGCGGCTGAAAGGCGGACAGGCCTTTCCTGCGGACAGGGTGCTGATTGCCACAGGCGGGCTGTCCTACCCGGGCACCGGCTCCACCGGGGACGGGTACCGGCTTGCCAGGCAGGCGGGCCATTTTGTGACGCCGCTGACCGGCTCCCTTGTGCCGCTGTGCTGTGCGGAACCATTTGTGCGCGATCTGATGGGGCTGTCGTTAAAAAATGTAACGCTGACGCTGTCCCAGCGGGGAAAGCCTGTTTATAGGGAGCAGGGCGAAATGCTGTTCACACACTTCGGCCTGTCCGGCCCGTTGACGCTGTCCGGCTCCGCCCACCTCAGCTGGGAAGGGCCCGTGACGGCATCCATCGACCTGAAGCCCGCACTGGACGAGGCACGGCTGGATGCGCGGATTTTGCGGGATTTTTCTGTACAGCAGAACAAAAATTTCAGCAATGCCCTTGACCGACTCTTGCCGGCAAAACTGATTCCGGTGGTTGTCATGCGCAGCGGCATCCCGCCGGAGCAGAAGGTGCACAGCATTACGAAGAAGCAACGGCAGGCACTGGTGACGCTGCTGAAACAATTTACCCTGACGGTGACAGGGCCGCGTCCGGTGGAGGAGGCCATCGTCACCCGCGGCGGTGTGCAGCTGAAGGAAATTCAGCCTGCCTCCATGCGCTCGAAGCTTGTGAACAATTTGTATTTTGCGGGCGAGGTGCTGGACTTGGACGCCTACACAGGCGGCTTTAACCTGCAAATTGCCTTTACAACCGCCTATGCGGCGGGAAACCATATCGCAACGGAGGAATGAGAATGTTAAGTATTGCAATCGACGGGCCGTCAGGTGCAGGAAAAAGCACCATTGCCCGCGCCCTTGCGAAGGAGCTGGGCTTCATCTATGTGGACACCGGCGCCATGTACCGGGCCATCGGCCTGTATGTGCTGCGTGCGGGCGGCGACCCGGCGGACAGCCGCTTTGTGGTGCCCTGCCTCGCGGACATCTCCATCGCGCTTCAATATCAGGACGGCAGCCAGCACATCCTGCTGAATGGGGAGGATGTCAGCGAGGACATCCGCAGGCCGGAATGCTCCATGGCCTCCTCCAACGTGTCCGCCATCCCGGAGGTGCGCAGCTTTCTTTTGGGACAGCAGCGCGGCATCGCCCAGAAGCAGAACTGCATTATGGACGGACGGGACATCGGCACCGTGGTGCTGCCGGACGCAACGCTGAAGATTTTTCTCACCGCCTCGCCGGAGGACCGGGCCAGCCGCCGCTATAAGGAACTGACGGCGAAGGGCTACCATATGGATTTCGAGGAATTGCTGGATGAGATTGAAAAACGGGACTACAACGACGCGAACCGTGCCGCAGCGCCCCTAAAGCAGGCGGAGGACGCGGTGCTGGTGGATACCACCGGCAACACGCTGGAACAGTCCATTGCGCAGTTGACGGCGCTTGTGAAGGAAAAGCTGCATGATTATCTATAGGATTGCGCGCTTCCTGGCCCACCCTTTCTTCAACCTGCTGTACCGTATTAAGGTCTACGGCAGGGAAAACATTCCGCAGGACGGCGGCTACATCTTTTGTCCGAACCACACCTGCAACCTTGACCCGGTGCTGCTGGCGGTCAACATCCGGCGGCCCATCTGCTACATGGCCAAGGAGGAACTGTTTGAGAAGCGCTGGCTGGCGCCGCTGCTGCGGCTGGTGGGGGCGTTTCCCGTCAACCGCGGGAAAGGGGACACCACTGCCATCGACCATGCCATTGACACACTGAAGCGCGGCCGCAATGTGGGCATCTTCCCGGAGGGCACCCGAAGCAAAACCGGGAAACTGCTGCCCTTGAAATCCGGCGCCACCGTTGTGGCAGAACGCAGCGGCGCGGGGATTGTGCCGGTGGGGATTGTTATTAACGGGGGAAAGTGCAAATTCCGCTGCGGGGTGACCATCCGCATTGGCAAACCCATTGAAAACAGTGAAATGGGCTTTGAGCAGGGCGGAACCAGGGCACTGCGCACTGTGAAAAACCGCCTGACCGGGGACCTGCTGGAGCTGACAGGGGAGAGACAGGCATGACAAAAATTACCACTGCCAAAACCGCAGGTTTTTGCTTCGGCGTCAGCCGGGCGGTCAGCCTGGTTGAAAAGCTTGCCGCGCAGGGGAAAAAAGTGGCCACGCTGGGGCCCATTATCCATAACACCCGCCTTGTGGAACAGCTGCGGGTGAAGGGCATTCGCCCGGTGGGTTCGCTGGATGAAGTGCAGCCGGACGAGATGGTGGTTATCCGTTCCCACGGGGTCCCCGCCGCGGTGTACCGGGAACTTCAGCGCCGCGGGCTGCCGTATGAGGATGCGACCTGTCCCTTTGTCGCAAAAATCCACCGCACGGTGGCTGCCGTGCCGGAGGACGGCATGGTGCTGATTGCAGGGGACAGAACCCACCCGGAGGTTTTGGGGATTACCGGGCACTGCAAGGCCCCTTATTTTGTGTTTTCCGACGTGGATGAACTGCGCCGGCAGCTGGAAAATGTGCCGGATTTTTCGAAAAAACAGGCAGTTATGGTCTCCCAAACCACTTTTCATAAGGAAAAATGGGAAAAATGCGCGGAGTTTATGAAGAGACACTATACAAACGCCGGGATTTTTGATACAATATGTAATGCGACTGTGAGCAGGCAGGAGGAGGCGCAGCAGCTTGCCGGGCAAAGTGATCTGATGGTGGTCATCGGGGACCGGAAAAGCAGCAACACCGCCAAACTGTATGAAATCTGCAGCGCGCACACGGATGCAGTCCTCATCGAGGGCGCTTCCGAACTACCGAAAGAACTGCTGTCGGGCAGGGATTTTATCGGGATAACCGCCGGAGCCTCCACTCCGGCTGGCATAATCAAGGAGGTTTTAGAAACCATGAGTGAAACAGTAAAAGACTTTGAGAACGAGGAGTTCAGCTTTGAGGAGGAGCTGGAAAAATCCTTCAAGACGGTCAGCAACGGGCAGAAAGTCGTTGGAACCGTTGTGGGCATCGCCCCCAATGAGATTCAGATTGACATCGGCACCAAGCATGCGGGCTATGTCCCCCTGCACGAGCTGACAGACGACCCTAACGCTAGGGCTGAGGACCTCGTGAAGAAAGGCGACGAGCTGAACCTCGTGGTTGTTCGCGTCAACGATGTCGAGGGTACCGTACAGCTGTCCAAGCGCCGCTATGATGCGCTTGAGGGATTTGAGAAGGTACAGAAGGCGGCAGAGGAGAACACCATTCTGGAGGGCACCGTGACGGAGGTCATTAAAGGCGGCGTCATCGTTTCTTCCAACGGCGTGAAAATTTTTGTCCCCGGCAGCCAGGCGACCATTAACAGGGGCGGCTCTCTGGATGGGCTGTTAAAGCAGAAGGTGCAGCTGCGCATTATAGAAATGGGCCGCGGCCGCCGCCGTCCTGTGGGCAGCATCCGCAGCGTTGCGCTGGAGGAGCATAAGCAGCAGGTGGAGAAGTTCTGGAACGAGATCGAGGTGGGCGCCACCTACACCGGCAAGGTCAAATCCATGACGGATTATGGCGCGTTTGTGGATCTCGGCGGTGTGGACGGCATGGTCCACGTGTCCGAGCTGTCCTGGAAGCGCATCAAAACCCCCAGCGAGGTTGTGAAGATCGGCGATGAGCTGACCGTTTATGTCAAGGATTTCGACAAGGAGAAGGGCAGAATCTCCCTCGGCTACAAGAAGATGGAGGATCACCCCTTTGAGATTTTCAAGGCCAACTATCATGTGGGTGACATTATCGAGGGCCCGGTTGTCTCGGTAACCGACTTTGGTGTGTTTGTGGAAATCATGGACGGTGTGGACGGTCTTGTGCACATCTCCCAGCTGTCGTATGAGCGTGTAAACAAGGTCTCCGACCTCTATAAGGCGGGCGACGTGGTCAAAGCCAAGATTATCGGGATCGACGATGAGCGCAAGCGGATTTCCCTGTCCATTAAGGAAACGCTGGAGCCCCCGGTAAAGCCGGCGGAAGAAAAGAAGGACGAGGAAGAGGAAATTCCTGAAATCCATGTGGAAGGCGTCACCATTCAGCGCGCCGACGACTAATAAAGCATTTGAAAAAGCGGGCGGCCGAATAATGTGATAACGGCAAGAAGCGAAAAAAACCACTGTTTACCGGACAACGGATAAACAGGAAATGTGCTGAAAACGAAATAGGAAAGAAGCGGCGTCCCTGTTTTAAAGGGACGCCGCTTCTTTTCGTCGTAAACAGCTGTGGCAGCGGGCTTTAAAAGCCCTGATTGATGCGGCTTGACAGGCGCGGTTCTGCAAAGGGAAAAATTTTTTCCCAAACCTTTAAAACACCATTTTGAAGATGCAATAAATTTACAATTTACACACAAATATTTTTGCCTTGAAAGCTATTGACTTCTTGGTTTAATGGTATTAAACTTAAGACAGTAGGTTTACTGACATTAAACCAAAAGGAGCCATACGATGAAATCATATCAGTTTGGAAAAATGGAAATTAAATTTGCTGAACTCATATGGGCCCATGCGCCCATTTCTTCCGGCGAGTTGGTCAAGCTGTGTCAAGAAACGTTGGAATGGAAAAAGTCTACCACATATACCATGCTAAGACGACTTTGTGAAAAGGGCCTGTTTGAAAATCGGGATACGATTGTGTACACACGAATTTCGGAGGATGAATTTCGTGCGCTGCAAAGTGAACAATTCGTCGAGGAAACTTTCGGCGGCTCTCTTCCAGAGTTTCTGGCAGCCTTTGTATCCAAGAAAAAACTGTCTGAAAAAGAGATACGCGAATTGCAGGAACTGATAGATAACATGGAGGCATAAAAGTCATGGCAGCGCAACTATTCCTACATATCTTTAGCATGAGCGTTACTGCCGGCGTTGTTATTTTATTCGTGCTGGCAGTTCGGCTGCTGTTAAAAAGGCTACCGAAAGTGTTGTCCTGTGCTTTGTGGGGCGTGGTGCTGTTCCGCCTGTTATGCCCGCTCACCTTTGAAAGACCGTTCAGCCTTTTACCGGCGCAGAGCCAATCGTTTTTTTTCGGTTCTACCCAGATTAGTACCGGTATTCCAATCATTGATCAGAACATCAATCAGCTAATATCACAGTCCTCCGGTTCCGGTGCCGGCTCACCCCGCCTGGAGTTCTGGATATCGCTTATTGCATGGCTATGGATTGCCGGCATGCTCCTGTTTTTACTCTATAACCTGATTACCCTGGTCCGGCTGCAAAAAAAACTGGTTGGTGCGGTTCGGGTTCATGCGAATGTTTATTTTGCGGATGAAATTGCCACGCCTTTCGTGGTGGGGATCATTCATCCAAAAATTTATCTTCCTTCGGACATTGAGGCAAAGGACCGGCGCTTTGTTGAAATGCATGAGAAGATGCACATCCGGTATGCCCATCATATTATTAAGCCGATTGCATTTTCCGCACTGGTTCTGCATTGGTTTAACCCGCTGGTGTGGGTGGCATTTACTCTTTTCTGCAAAGATATGGAAATGATGTGCGACGAATGTGTTTTGCGGAACATGGACGGAGATGTCCGCAGACAATATTCTGAAGCGATTTTACACCTTGCGACAAAGAAACGAATGATGACTGTGCTGCCTGTCGCTTTTGGAAAGGGGAATACGAAAACTCGTATCAAAAACATTTTATCCTATCATAAAGCGGCTGTTTGGACAGTTGCATCCGTCGCCATTTTTTTAATCCCAATCGGCCTGTGCCTGTTATCTGACCGGCCAAGCAATAAAAACAGCTATATTCCATTCCCGGCTTATCAAGCAGAAAATACAATACCGAAAGTACCTGCAAATGCGCCCCCTTTTCAGATGTATCTTGACTTACCAAAGGGTTGGGAAGTACATATGCCGCCTGAAGGGGAGAACAGCTCTTGGTTTGTCACCCCTGTCTATCTTTATAAAGACGACGTTCTGATGGCAATTTGCGGATATAACCTGTTTGAGCCCATCGATGAAAATGAAATACCGCAGGAAGATTATTATAAAGCCGTTTACAGCGGCATTCGGTTGGGGAGTTTGTACCGATGGGATGACTACCAGCCAATTGTTACTTCGGAAGATATGGAAACTGCGCTGGCCAATGTCTATATTCAGCAAACGGATGGCACAACATCGGCAGCAGCAAGCCCGACAGCTGTAATGCCGGGCATCCTGTCTTACAATAAGCGGCTTCAAGTTTATGTTGCGGTTCAATTTTTACCGAATGCGGTTACAGACGAAGAACGGGAGACAATTGCAAAAAGCATTCGCCTATCGTAGGGAAGACCCTGTTTGGGGCGGCTTGCTGGTGGAGTCAAAGCAACGGAAAGGGATGGTTTACAATGGCTTTGAAAAAAAGGTCTTTCATTGTTCCGCTCATAAGCACGGCATACGTTGTTGTGGTTTGTGCCCTTTCGCTTTTTTCAATCGGAATAGAGCGGTCAGTTTCAGGCCAGGAATATTCGGTGTTGCCGCCTTATACGTCGTCAACGGTGGGTACCGGCTTGCATTCGGAATCATCGCCAACCCTTCCGGCAAAGGACGAAACCGCCGTTCCGACAACAGAACCCCCGTCTTGCACACAGGAAAGCAGCCCGCAGCTGCCGCCTGACGCCCCGTACTATATGCGGCTTTATCCCGAGATGTATGCTTCGGGACCTCAACCGGGCAGCGAAGCACCGCGTGATATGACTTTGTACCTCACTTTCGATGATGGCCCGTCTAAAAACACAGATGCGGTGCTGGATATTTTAGATCAATACGGAATCAAAGCCACTTTTTTTGTTGTACCGAACGAATCTGAAAGCTGTTTAGAGCGTCTGCGTGAGATACATGACAGAGGGCACACCATCGGCGTTCACTCAAAAACGCATGACTATCAGGTAATTTATAAGGATGTTGAAAGCTACCTGAATGATTTTTCTGCGGCTTATGAAATTGTGTATCAAGCCACGGGGGAGTATCCGGCACTGTTCCGTTTCCCAGGCGGCAGCATAAATTCCTATAATCATGGGACTTACGCTGAAATTGTGCAAGAAATGGAACGTCGGGGCTTTGTGTACTTTGACTGGAATATCAGTGCGGAAGATGCGCAAAACGGAATCACCGCCGATGAGGTGTATCAAAATGTCATATCCACACTGGGAAAAAAGAAAAGCGGCGTGGTGCTTCTGCACGACTCTTATACACGGGGGACAACCGTCGAGGCTTTACCCCGTATTATTGAAACATTGCAGGCAAAGGGCTTTCAATTTGATCGGCTGAGCAACCATGTTTACCCCATTCAGTTTTAATCGCCGGGATATGGGACGTATGAAGGCCCCCGGCTTTTACCTTCGCTGCAGGGCAGGCCGCTGAAACCTTCTCCATGGCCTTCGCCGCACATCCTGCGGGCCGCCGCCCCACCGCAGGCGGGTTGCTGAAACCGCTTTGCTGTAGTATGATTAGGATGAAATGCCTGATTGGGAGGGAAGGGGACTTGGAACAGCAATCGTTTTTTGAACGGGAGGACCAGCAGCCGCTGGCGGCAAGGCTGCGGCCGCAGACACTGGAGGAATACGCCGGGCAGACCCATCTGCTGGGCGAGGGGAAGGTGCTGCGCCGGCTGATTGAAGAGGACCGGATCTCCTCCATGATTTTCTGGGGCCCGCCCGGCGTGGGGAAAACGACCCTTGCGCGCATCATTGCAAACCGTACAAAAGCGGCGTTTATCGACTTTTCCGCCGTCACCAGCGGCATCAAAGAAATCCGCGCTGTGATGCAGCAGGCGGAGGACAACCGCCGCTACGGGGAAAAGACCATCGTATTCGTGGATGAAATCCACCGGTTCAACAAGGCGCAGCAGGATGCGTTCTTGCCCTTTGTGGAGAAGGGCAGCATCATTCTTATCGGCGCCACCACGGAAAACCCATCCTTTGAAATCAACGGGGCGCTGTTGTCCCGCTGTAAGGTGTTTGTGCTGCAGGCCCTGAAAACGCAGGAGCTTATCACCCTGCTGGAGCGTGCGCTTGCCGATCCGCGGGGCTTTGGAAAGCAAACCGTCCACATCCGTCCGGACATGATACGGGCCATTGCGGACTTTGCCGGTGGGGACGCCCGCGCCGCCCTGTCCACATTGGAGATGGCGGTTCTCAACGGGCAGACGGACGGCGATGAAGTCACGGTAACGGAACAGACGCTGGAGCAGTGTATCTCCAGAAAATCCCTGCTGTATGACAAAAAGGGGGAGGAACACTATAACATCATCTCCGCGCTTCACAAATCCATGCGCAACTCCGACCCGGATGCGGCGGTCTACTGGCTGGCCCGCATGCTGGAAGCGGGGGAGGATCCGCTGTACGTGGCGCGCCGCGTCATCCGTTTTGCCAGCGAGGACGTGGGCCTTGCCGACCCGCGCGCACTGCAGATTGCGGTGGCGGCCTATCAGGCCTGCCACTTTATCGGCATGCCGGAGTGCACCGTCAATTTAACACAGGCGGTCATCTACCTGTCCATGGCACCCAAATCCAACGCGCTGTATACGGCGTACGAGCGTGCAAAAAAGGATGCCCTGACCCAGCTTGCAGAGCCGGTGCCGCTGGTCATCCGCAACGCGGTTACTAAGCTGATGAAGGAGCTGGACTACGGCAAGGGGTATCAGTACGCACACGACAGCGAGGAGAAGCTGACGGATATGCAGTGCCTGCCGGACTCCCTTGTCGGAAGGGAATACTACACGCCCACCGGGCAGGGGGTGGAGGCGCGGTATCAGGAAAGGCTTGCACAGATTAAGGCGTGGAAGAAAAACCGGAAATAAAATGCGCTTGCATTTAAAATAGTGCGGGAAAGCCACTTGTGGCTTTCCCGCACTTTTTTAGTTTAGTCCCGCCTGATGAATAATGGCGTCCAAATCAAGGGTCCTGTCGTTGCGCCCCATCTCGTAAAAATTTTTGTTGTACACAGCGCTTGCCCAGCGTACAACTCCCTGTGTAACCGGCATATCGATCCCCAGCTTGTTCCCCATACACAGCAGGGGGACGCAGCCGGTGGGGACATCCTCAAAAATATACCGGGTGTTAAGGGCGGTGGGGGCGTAGACGTCGCTGTACGCGTCGGTGTTCTGCAGGCAGTCGTACAGGCAGCTTCCGGTGGAACCGTACTTGTCGTTCAGCCACTCCATAACCGGCAGCGTTGCAACATGCAGTGCATCCGCCACCGCCAGCCGCTCCTTATCCATGCGCTCCAGCATGTAGGCCACCAGGGGGGAGATCGCCTCCTTGTAATAAAGGAACCGTTCCTCCTTTTCAATGCGGGTCAGGTTCATCAGCACCGGCAGGGGATGGAACAGCAGGCCCATGTTGCCAAGCCCTGTCTCCAGTACGCTGTCCGCGCCGGTGACGGTGGGGAAGAACCGCTGCATGGCCTGCACCACCTGGGGGGTGTCCGCCGGGTCGTGGGCCGCCACCTTCATGTGATCCTTAATTTTGTAAATGCGTGGTTTGCCCACACTCAGGCACCGGCAGGTAAAAATGAAGGTCTCCGCCTCGGCAATGATAACGCGCTTGTGGCAGCCCTGCTGGGCCAAAACGTGCTCGAAAATGTGGGTACCGAAGGTGCGGCCGGGATTAAGCATGATAATCTGCCCGTCCTCAAGATAGGGGGCCATGTTTTCCGCCACAATATGGTGGTATTGCGAAGGCGTCGTAACCATAATCAGGTGCGCATTTTCAATGACCCGGCGCATATCGCAGGAGATAAGCGCAATGGGAACCGCGCCTTCTATTTCACCGGAAAGCTCAAAGGAATTAGATGGGAACATGTCCACGCGTTCCTGTTCCCTGGCGTACAGGGTGCTGATACAGCCCTTGTACGAGAAGTATGCAGCCAGCGACTGGCCGCCGTTGCCGGAACTGATGACGGCAACCTTATTACTGTTTAACATCGGCCCGTCCCCCTTTCTATCCGGCCTTGCCGGCCTTAAGCAGGGCGGACTGGAAATTGCCGTTCTGTTTCAGCTGCTCAATTCGTTCCGCCTCGGACAGCGCCTTCTTATGCGCCGCGTCCCATGCCACGCACTTTCCGTCCACAACCCGGGTTTCGAGAATGCCGCGGAAGCGCTCGCCTTTGACGATGTGCGGCGCATCAAGGATGCCGCGCCGGATGCAGTCGGACAGCACTGCCGCATCGGACAGCGGATCGTCCGAGAAGGGGGAGTACCACTCCTTAATAAAACGGATAAGGAAGTCCGCCTCCCGGACAAGCTCCCTCTTACGGGCCTGAACCGCCTCGTCCTTCGTGGCGTCCGGCGCGCCGTACAGCGTGCTGCGGATGACGCCGCGCACAATTTTACAGCTCTCTATGACAACCTGCGGGGTGGCCGCGTGCTCCGCCTCGCTGTAGCCCACCACATGGATGATGTCCGGTGCCATGGCCATGGAAAGATAGGTGGAGGCGGCAAGCTGTCCCTTGGCAGCGTCCAGATCGCTGCTTAAGAAGGGCAGGCCTGCGCGCACCTCGCGGTAGACCCGGAAATCACGGTCCTTCAGGCTTTCCGCCAGCTCTGCCTGCGCCAGTGCCTTGGCAAGATCCATGGAAAAGCTCAGCGAGTTCGGGACGTTAAACATGTACTGTGCGACATAGTCTTTCACCCCATACCTTTTCGCGTTATAGGCGCTGATGTATGCCATGGCAACGGCAATCACATCGTGCGCATCGCGCAGGGCCCAGTGGTGGGGCTCGTTCACCTCCACAGGGATATCCCTCTCCCCGTGCCATGCCATCAGCCGCTGCGCTTCATCCATGGACTGCTCCAGGGTTCTGGTGCCGCGTCCGTCCAACTCGTTGTACCAGCACAGGGGAACCGCACACCAGGCGTTGTGGATGGTGTCCTGCAAAAGCTGCGCCATGCGGAACACCTCCGCCGTTCCGCTGTAGCAGCGCAGCAGCGGATGGTTCCCGTCAAGGCTCGCCTGCTTCAGCGCCCGGAAATCCGCCTCTGTGCGGATGGGTACACCGCCGGCCCCGTCCATTGCAGGGTCCCGCTGTTCCGGATGAAAGAAAAACTGCTGTGTGTTCTGATCCGGTCCGAGGGAGATGACATCCAGCACGCCGGACTGTGCAATCTGCGCTATCCCCTGCCGCGTGCTCTCAAAATCCGGCAGGCCGAAATGATGCCGCAGCAGGGGGTAGGGCTTTTTGGCTGCCATCCGGGCAATCAGGCTGTCCTCATACACCGCACTGTTTCCGCCGTGCTGCATCCCGCGCAGGAAGGAGATGGTGTCGTCCAAGTCCTCTGTGCCGTCGTATATTTTTTCGAAAAAATCGCCGGCTTCTTTCCGCACCAGCTCCGCCACAGGACGGGTCCCGCCGAACACCCAGCGGGGCTTTTCCGGCAGCTTTTCATTCTCCTGCTTTAGCAGCCGGAGAAGCGGCAGCACATTTTCCGGTGTAAGCCGGAACCCCACTGTGACCAGCGCAGGCCGGAGTTGCCGAACCTTTTCCATCAGATCCGGGACACTCAGCGCCGGGCCCAGAAACAGGGTTTCATATCCCTCGTCCGCAGCCATATTCAGAAAATGGATGGCGCCTGCCACATGCACGCAACTGCCGATGGACGCACCCAAAAACAGCTTTTTGTTCATCTCCTTCACCTCTTTACAATAGTATTCTTCTTGTTTTTATTATAAGGGGAAATTCCCCCTCGTGCAAGCGAATGCAGAAAATTTTACATTTTTTAAAAGATTCGTTCATGAGGAGTTGTCGAAAACATAGAAGAGTTCTCCGGCGGTAGCACAGTCGGACCGACAGGGAAACTGGTTGCCCCGACTTCCGCCTGTCCAGGATTACGCATACCCTTTGTCCAAAAAGAATAAACATAGGATAACAGGACAAACAGCGTGTGGACGGAGGTAACAAGTGTGGACTACTTAAATCTGCTGGAAAAGCGCACCATTAGGGGCGCGGGGAAAAAACGGGAGGAGGCTGCGCCACAGACGGCCGAAAAAACGGACGGGCCGGCCCCGGTGCAGCGTACAGGGCTGTCTGCGGCCGAAGTGGAGCAATTAAGAAAGCGGTACGGCCTTAACAAGTTGGAGGGAAAGAAAAAGAAAAGCGCCGCCGTGCTGTTTTTAAGCCAGTTTAAGGACGTGCTGGTGCTGATTCTCATTGTGTCGGCGGTGCTGAGTATGATGATGGGGGAGATGACGGAGGCGGTGACCATCCTTATCATCATCGGGGTCAACGCCGTCATCGGCGCCGTGCAGGAGTTTCGGACGGAAAAGACCATCGAGGCGCTGGAAAAGCTGTCCGCCCCGGTGTGCCGTGTGCTGCGGGACGGGCAGCATGCTTCCGTCCCCTGCGAGCAGCTGGTGCCCGGCGACCTTGTGCTGTTGGAGGCGGGCAACCGTGTGCCTGCGGACGGCGCGCTGCTGGAGGAAAACGGGATTTCTATCGATGAGTCGGTGCTGACGGGGGAGTCGGTCCCCCTGATGAAGGCGGTGGGCGAGCCGGTTTTTTCGGGCACCCTGATTACAAGGGGCCACGGGCTGATGCGGGTAGACGCCATCGGCATGGACACCGAGATGGGCGGCATTGCGGGAATGTTAGGGGAGATTGAGGAAGAGCCCACACCCCTTCAGCGCCGTTTAAGCGAACTTGGCAAGTATATTGGTATTGGCTGCCTTGTTATCTGCGCCGTGGTGGCAGTTACCGGAATCCTTCGGGGGGAACCGGTGTTTTCCATGCTGGTCACCGGCCTGTCGCTGGCGGTGGCCGCCGTACCGGAGGGACTGCCTGCCATCGTCACCATTGCCCTCGCGCTGGCCGTGGGAAAAATCCTGAAAAAGGGCGCTGTTATTAAAAAACTGCACGCGGTGGAGACGCTCGGCTGCGCCACCGTCATCTGTTCAGACAAAACGGGCACCCTGACGGAGAACCGCATGATGGTGACAAGGCTGCACACACTGGACAGCGATCTTGTCCTGTCCGGCGACAACGTAGAGAGCCGGACAGGGGAACTGCGCCTGACGAAATCGGATCGCTTCTTTATTGAAAGCCTGTACCTGTGTAACAATGCCACCGAGGAGGAGGGTGAACCCACGGAGCTGGCCCTGCTGCGGGCGGCGCTTGTATGCGGCGTGCAGCCGGAGGAGGTGTCCGGCCGGTTCCCGCGTCTGTCGGAGCGGCCCTTTGACAGTGAGCGCAAGCGGATGTCTGTGACGGTACGCACACCGGAAGGGACGCAGGTAAGCATCTGCAAGGGTGCCCCGGACCGGCTGTTGTCTGCGTGCCGGTATGCGGTGAAGGGAGACCGCGTCATCCCGCTGACCGGCACCATCAGGGAGGAGATCCGCCGCATGAACGACAGCATGGCGGACGCGGCGCTGCGGGTGCTGGCCTGCGGCTACCGCCTGCTGAGAGGTCCGGACGACGACCCGGAGAGCGGTCTTGTGTTTCTGGGGTTGGCGGGGATGGTGGATCCGCCCCGGCCCGAGGTGAAGGACGCCGTCAGGGCATGCCGCAGGGCGGGTATCCGCCCGGTGATGATCACCGGGGACTACAAAAACACGGCGGCGGCCATTGCGAAGCAGACCGGCATTTTAAAGGACGGGGATCTGGTCCTGACCGGAGATGAGCTGGACGCCATGAGCGATGAGCAGTTAAAGGAGAAACTGCCGCGGGTGGCAGTGTTTGCAAGGGTCAGCCCCGCCCACAAGCTGAAGGTGGTCCGCGCGCTGAAAAAACGCGGGGATGTGGTGGCCATGACAGGGGACGGCGTCAACGACGCGCCTGCCATTAAGGAGGCGGACATCGGCGTGTGCATGGGAAAAACCGGCACTGACGTGTCCAAGGAGGCGGCCTCCATCATCCTTTTGGAGGACAGCTTCAGCGTCATCGTGTCGGCGGTGCTGGAGGGACGCGTCATCTACGCCAACATCCGGAAATTTATCCGCTATCTGCTTGCGTGCAACACGGGCGAGGTGCTGACCATGTTTGTCGGCATGCTGATGGGCTTACCGGTGGTGCTGCTGCCCATCCAGATTCTGCTTATCAACCTTGTGACAGACGGCCTGCCCGCCACGGCCCTTGGCATGGATCCGGGCGAGAAGGATATTCTGGAAAAACGCCCGCGAAAGCCGAGCGACGGCGTGTTTTCGGACGGCCTTGCGGCAAAAATCCTGTTCCGCGGCTGCCTTATCGCCCTTGCAACCCTCGGCACCTTCGTGTCCGTCGCCAAGTACGGCGGGGACTTGTCCGCCTGCCGCACCGCTGCGTTCCTGACGCTGGTGTTCACCCAGCTGGTCCACGTATTCGAGTGTAAAAGCGAGACGAAAACGCTGCTTCAAATCCCTCTTTTTAACAACATCTGGCTTATCCTTGCCTGTATGCTGTCCCTGGGCGCCGTGCTGGCGGCCGTCTATGTACCATGGTGCCAGGGCGTTTTTTCCACAGTCGCCCTGTCCATAAGGCAGATGGGAATTGTACTTGCCTACACGGCGGGTGTGCCGGTGCTGGGCGGCCTTGTGCATCGGCTGCTGTTTTCCGGCAAAAAGGGCTGAGCCCCGCTTTTTTCCAAAGCGCGCCCTGGTGTGAACGGAAAAAATCTGCGAAGACTATTTAGGAAGTCTAAAATGAGGTGAGGACCATGAAAAAAGCCATTCGCTGCACCACAGCGGGATTTCTTGTGGTGCTGAGTTTATTGTTTACCGTTATCAGCGGGGAATACGCCGCCCTGCCGGACCAGTTTCATGTGACGCGGGGCGACACGTTTTCCCTGCCCGGCAGCGCCAACGACGCCGTCAGCGTGGATGCCTCCGCGGCGCAGCGCGTGGGAGTGCAGGACAATTATGAAGTCAATATCAGCCTGTTCGGCATCATTCCCATTAAAACGGTGCAGGTCGAGGTGGTGGAGAAGCAGTACGTGGTGCCCTGCGGCGTCCCCTTCGGCATTAAGATGTTTACAGAGGGCGTGGTGGTTGTGGGCCTGTCCGACGTGGACGGGGAAAACGGGCTGTGTAATCCCGGCCGCGACGCAGGCATTAAGCTGGGCGATGTCATCCTGTCCATTGACGGTGTTGAGGTAAGCTCCAATGACCAGGTGGCGGAGATTATCACCGCCTCCGGCGGCAAGGACATTGCCGTGACGCTGCGCCGCAAAAACATGACATTTACCGTGGCGGTCAGCCCGGCCCGCACCACAGACGGACAGTTCAAGGCGGGCCTGTGGGTGCGCGACAGCTCCGCCGGGATCGGTACGCTGACGTTCTACAATCCGGATAACCAGACCTTTGGCGGGCTGGGACATCCCATCTGCGACGTGGACACGGGGGAGATCCTGCCCCTGAACACCGGCGAGGTGGGAAGCGTGCAAATTACCGGCGCTGTTAAGGGCGTGTCCGGCTCTGCCGGGGAACTGCGCGGCCGGTTCATCAACGGATCCATCCAGGGGGAGCTGACCGCCAACACGGAAATCGGGGTGTACGGCAGTATGGAGCTGTGCCCTGTGGATGGGGATCTGCTTCAGGTTGCGACCAAACAGCAGGTACAGACCGGCCCCGCCACCATCCTGACCACGGTGGAAGGCAGCGAGCCGCAGGAGTATGAAATAGAAATTGAAAAAATCACCCTCGGGGACGATGCGAAAACCCGCAACATGGTCATCCACATCACCGACCCGGCGCTGATTGAAAAAACGGGTGGAATTGTGCAGGGGATGAGCGGAAGCCCCATCATCCAGAACGGGATGTTTGTCGGTGCGGTGACCCATGTTTTTGTGAACGATCCCACCCGCGGCTATGCAATTTTCGGGGAAACCATGCTGGAAGGTTCCATAAACACCGTTTGTTCGACAAAATAATCAGAATCTTAAGTTAGATTGCACAAATCTGGCGCCTATCTTTCTCCCTTCCGTGATCTTGCAACATTCGATTATCCATGCTACTATTTTTGTTGTAACACGGAGAAAAGTGGAAAATGAAAGGGAGCTTGGTATCTATGCCGAAAATAAGGTTGTTGCTTGCTGACGGAAATGCGGACTTTGCCTCTGCTTGTAAAAGCATTTTTGAGGAGGAAGGAATCGCAGTCACGATAGGGGTGCCGGACGCGCTTCAGCTTCCCGCCCAAATTCGTGCCGAGCAGCCGGACGTGGTTCTGATGGACTCGTTCTTAAGGGGCGCCGACGCGCTGGAGATTATGGAGCGGCTGAAAAAGGACGCGCCTGTGCACATGCCCAAGTTTGTGGTGATGTCCGCCGGCGGCGATGATTTCTTCAAAATAGAAGCGCTGAAGTGCGGCGCCAGCTACTTTGTGGAGAAGCCCTTCGACCTGGCGCTGCTGTGCGACCGGATTAAGCGGGTGGCAGGCTACAACCAGACGCCGATTAAGCCTGTGGGGGAAAACCGCGATGGAACCATCAGCCTGGAAATGATGATTACCGACGTCATTCTTCAAATTGGTGTTCCGGCACATATTAAGGGCTATAATTATCTGAGGGACGGCATCCGGCTTGCAGTGAAGGACAAAACCATGATAAACTCCGTGACCAAGGTTCTTTACCCGGAAATTGCAAAGCTGTACGGCACCACCGCCACAAGGGTGGAACGTGCCATCCGCCACGCCATTGAGGTTGCGTGGGACCGGGGCGATGTGGATGTCCTGAACTCCTATTTCGGCTACACCATCCACAACCAGCGGGGGAAGCCCACCAATTCCGAGTTTATTGCCATGATCAGCGACCGGATCCGGCTGCAGATTAAATCGGGCGGTTTACAGGTGGTGGATTAAACAAATTATATAAAAAACACCGCGGCGTGCGGTGTTTTTTTACTTTACAGGGAAAACCTGCAGATTGAATACACCGCGTTAAAGTGCTATAATAATTAGAAATATGAAAGGATAAAAGAGGGAATCCCGTGGATTTAAGAAAGAAAATCACCATTGTCACCGGGCATTTTGGAAGCGGAAAGACCAATTTTTCCATCAATCTTGCCCGTCGTGCCGCACAGGGCGGCGCCCGCGTGACACTGATTGACATGGACATCGTCAACCCGTATTTCCGTTCGGCGGACTTTGTGGGACAGTACCCCGGCGTAAATGTGCTTGCGCCGGATTTTGCCAACTCCAATGTGGACCTGCCCTACCTTGGCGGCGGGGTAGAGACTGCGCTGGAGGGGGATGCCCCCGTCATTGTGGACGTGGGCGGGGACGACGCAGGCGCGGTGGCCCTTGGCCGGTACCGGCCGGTGCTGCTGCGGCAGGATTACGACCTGCTGTGCGTCATCTCCTGCTACCGCTACCTGACCCGCAGCCCGGAGGAATGTGTGGAGTACCTGCGGGATATTGAGGCGGCCTGCGGCCTTTCGGCCACAGGGCTTATCAACAACTCCAATCTGGGGAAGGCGACCACGCCGGAGGACGTAAGGGCCTCCGTTTTATTTGCGGAAGAGGTATCGCGCCTGTCGGGCGTACCGCTGCTTCTGACAGCGGCTGACAAACGGTTGGAAGGGACCCTCGACGATATCGAGCCTATCGAGTACGTCGACGTTCTTGTGAAAACAATTTGGGATAAGGAGGAAGAGGAATGGCAAAAATCACGGTAGACGAGAAATATTGCAAAGGCTGTGGACTGTGTACCACCGCCTGCCCAAGGGGTATCGTTCAGCTGGACACGACGAAAATTACGGCAAAGGGGTACCACCCCGCCTACGCGTCCGATCCTGAGCGCTGCACGGGCTGTTCCCTGTGCGCGCAGATTTGCCCCGACTGTTGTATTACGGTAGAAAGATAAGGAAGGTGTGAACAAGATGTCCGAGCGTGTTTTGATGAAGGGGAACGAGGCGTTGGCTGAGGCCGCCATCCGTGCAGGCTGCCGCCACTTCTTCGGCTACCCCATCACCCCCCAGACGGAATTGGCCGCCTACATGGCGAAGAAAATGCCGAAAATCGGCGGAACCTACTTACAGGCGGAAAGTGAAATTGCCGCCATCAACATGGTGCTTGGCGCCGCTTCGGCGGGCGTTCGCGCCATGACGTCGTCCTCCTCCCCGGGTATCAGCCTGAAGGGAGAGGGCATTTCCTACATTGCAGGTTCCGACCTGCCCTGCTTAATCATTAACGTCCAGCGCGGCGGCCCCGGCCTCGGCGGTATCCAGCCCTCCCAGGCGGACTACTGGCAGGCCACCCGCGCCCTGGGACACGGGGATTTCCAGATTCTGGTTTTTGCCCCCGCCACCGTTCAGGAGATGGTGGACACCGTGTCCGACGCGTTTTTCCTGGCTGATACATACCGCATGCCTGCCATGATTCTGGCGGACGGCATGCTGGGCCAGATGATGGAACCGGTGGAGTTTAAGGACGAGGAGAAGCCCCGCACCGTTGACAAACCATGGGCAACCACCGGAACCGGCGGAAAGCGCAAGCACAACATTGTCAATTCCCTGTATCTGCAGCCGGACGAGCTGGAGAAAACTGTTGTGGAACGTTTTAAGCGCTACGAGCTGATTAAGGAGAAGGAGGTCCGGGTGGAGCAGTACATGATGGACGACGCGGAGTTTGCCGTCGTCGCTTACGGCGCCACTGCCCGTATCGCCAAATCCGCTGTGAAGGCCGCCCGCGACAAGGGCATCAAGGCCGGTGTCATCCGTCCCATCACCCTGTGGCCCTACCCCACAAAGGTAATTAACGAGGCGGCGGACAAGGTGAAGGCCTTCCTGTGCGTGGAGATGAGCATGGGCCAGATGGTGGACGATGTGCGCCTTGCCGTCAACGGCAAGAAGCCTGTGAATTTCTTCGGCCGCACCGGCGGCATCATCCCCACCCCTGTGGAGGTTCTGGGCGAGATTGAAAAAATGGCTGGAGGTGCGAAATAATGGCTGTTGTTTTTGAAAGAACCAAGGGTCTGACCGACGTGCCGTTCCACTACTGCCCCGGCTGCACCCATGGAATTATCCACCGCCTTGTGGCGGAGTGCATGGAGGAGCTGGGCGTGCTGGACAAGGCTGTCGGCGTGGCGCCTGTCGGCTGCTCCGTTATGGCGTACAACTATTTTTCCTGTGACATGGTGGAGGCGCCCCACGGCCGCGCCCCGGCCATTGCGACGGGCTTAAAGCGGGCCCTGCCCGACAATGTGATTTTCACCTATCAGGGCGACGGCGACCTTGCCGCCATCGGCACGGCGGAGACAGTACACTCCGCTGCGAGAGGGGAGAACATCACCGTTATTTTCGTCAACAATGCCATCTACGGTATGACGGGCGGACAGATGGCCCCCACCACCCTGCCCGGCCAGGTGACGCAGACCACCCCCTACGGCCGCGATATCAAGTATTCGGGCAACCCGGTGCACGTGTGTGAAATGCTGGCCACGCTGGACGGCGTGGCGCTGGCGCAGCGTGTCAGCGTGGACAACAACCTGAACATCACCACGGCCAAGGCCGCCATCAAAAAGGCGTTTAAAAACCAGATTGAGAAGAAGGGCTTCTCCATTGTGGAAGTGCTGTCCACCTGCCCCACCAACTGGGGCCTGCCGCCCATCGAGGCGCTGGGCTGGCTGCGCGAAAATATGATTCCCTTCTATCCGCTCGGCGTGTATAAGGACATCGACAAAGGGGAGGGGAAAGAGAATGGCTAACAACTACAATTTCCTGCTGGCAGGCTTCGGCGGACAGGGCATCCTGTTTGCCGGCAAAGTCATCGCCTACACCGGCATGATTGACGGGAAGGAGCTGTCCTGGCTGCCCTCCTACGGCCCTGAGATGCGCGGCGGTACCGCCAACTGCTCCGTCTGCCTAAGCGACGAGCCCATCGGCTCCCCGCTGGTGCTAAACCCCAACGGGCTGATTGTGATGAACCTGCCCTCCTACGATAAATTCATCGACACGGTGGTGCCGGGCGGTGTGGCCGTCATCGACAGCACCCTGATTGATAAGCAGTGCGGCCGCACGGACATCGGCGCGTTCTATGTGCCCGCCACCGGCCTTGCAGACAGCGAAAATTTAAAGGGCCTGGCCAACATGATCCTGCTGGGCAAGCTGCTGAAAGAGACGGGATTCACCAGCATCGACAGCGTGGTAACAGCCATGCAGAAATGCATCCCCCCGAAAAAGCAGCACCTGCTTGAGCCCAACGAGAAGGCCGTGCGCCTCGGGATGAGCCTGTAAACATTTTTCAGCATGAATACCACCCTTTCCTGCATAAGCATGAACAGGAAGGGTGGTATTTTTATGCGTGTGCTGGTTATCAAAGGAAAAACCCTTGTGAAAGGGGCCGTTACCGTGCTGTTTGTGGTGTGCGCGGTGCTGCTTGGCGTGTGGCTGTCCGGCATGACGGCAGATACCGGCACGCCCACCGCGGCGGGCGTCCCCGTCTCCCCCATCTACCGGGTGGACACGGATGAACGCAAACTGGCATTGATCCTGGAGTGCTGCACCACGGACGACACCGAGCTGTCCTATATGCTGGATCTGCTGGACAACGCCGGAGTAAAGGCCAGCTTTTTCTTCACGGGCGAGTTTGCGGCGCAGTTCCAGGACGACGTGGCGCTGGTACAGTCACACGGGCATGAGGTATACCAGATGACCGACTGCGAGGACACCATGGAAGGGCTGGATCGTGATGCGGCAGTGACCCGTATCCGCACAGGGGAAAAGCAGGTGTCCGCCGCTGCGCCGCTGACGGGTAAGGTTCTTGCCCTGCCCAAAGGGTGGTTTTCGTCCGAGGTGCTGGAAGCGGCCCATTCCCTTGGCTACACCCCGATACGCTACACCGTAAGCCTGCAAAGCATCTACAGCCAGAACAGCGCGGTGTTCAGTGAAAACCTGTCCCCCTATATTGTAAACGGCGCAATCATCCGCCACGGCACCGATGTGCCCACACCCACCGTCACATTGAATGAGGTGCTCAGCAATATTAAGGATCGGGGCTATGAAATCGTCCCCCTCGGCCAGCTGCTGTATGAGGACGGCCGTGTGGATGCGGAGGGTGTCCAGCATAAGGGATAACGACACAGGGAACACCCCGCCGACAGGCGGGGCGTTCCCTGCTGAACAGGCAGTTTGAAAAGTGGGTACGAAGGGCGCCCGGTTTATGGTATAATAGCAAAAAGACCATTTAAAGGAAAGAAGCGGTATGAACAGACCATTTGTCTCCGCCGTCATCCCGGCGGCGGGCTCCTCCTCCCGGATGAAGGGGGTTAACAAACTGAAGGCCGTTGTGGGCGGCATGCCGGTGCTGGCGCGCACATTGCTTGCGTTCCAGCACTCGGACGCTATCGATGAAATCGTCGTGGCGGCGCCCGAACAGGACGTGGCGGACTTTGCGGCCATGGGCAGGACCTATGGGATTACCAAGTTGACGGCGGTGGTGCCGGGCGGCAGGACGCGCCAGCAGTCGGTGGCGGCGGGCGTGAAGGCGTGCGACCCCCGTGCTGTGGCTTTTGCCATCCATGACGGGGCACGTCCCTTTGTCACTGACGCGGTCATTGCCGGCGCTGTGGCGGACGCACTGCGGTACGGTGCGGCTGCGGCCGCCGTGCCGGTAAAGGACACAGTGAAAATTTCTGACGGGGGCGTCATTGCCGGCACGCCGGACAGAAGCACCCTGTTTGCCTGCCAGACACCGCAGGTATTTTTAAAAGGGCCGTATCTTGCAGCCCTTGCGCGCGCCGTCCAGGCGGGGGAGGATTTCACGGACGACTGCCAGCTGCTGGAGGCGGCAGGCGCACAGGTCCGCCTGTCGGAAGGGGACTATCGCAATATCAAAATCACCACGGAAGAGGATCTGCTGACTGCGGCGGCCTTTGCCGGAGAGGGGGCGGGGCCCATGCTGCGCATCGGCCATGGATACGACGTGCACAAACTGGTGCCGGACAGAAAATTGATTTTGGGCGGGGTGGAGATCCCATATGAAAAGGGCCTGCTCGGCCACTCGGACGCAGATGTGCTGGTCCACGCCGTGATGGACGCGCTGCTTGGCGCAGCGGGCCTTGACGACATTGGCACCCATTTCCCCGACACGGACGAGCGGTTCCGCGGCGCGGACAGCATCGCCCTGCTGCGGCAGGTGACGGCGCTGCTTGCGGAAAAGGGCTTTGTACCCGGCAACATCGACGCCACCGTGGTCGCCCAGCGGCCCAAGCTGCGCAGCTACATTTCCGCCATGCGGGACAGGGTTGCGGCGGCCTGCGGGCTGGAAGCGGAGCAGGTCAATCTGAAAGCCACCACGGAGGAGGGCCTCGGCTTTACCGGTCGTGGGGAAGGGATTTCCGCCACGGCGGTGTGTACCATTTTAAAAAAAGCATAGCAACAGTGCGGACGGCCCTGCTTTTGACAGGCCGTCCGCACCTGTCTTCACAGTCATCCAGCACCCCTGCGGCATACCATAAGGGTAGGAGGTGCAGTATGATGGATAAGGCATTCATACAAATGAAATCCACCACCTTTGCCCTGATGGCCCAAAAGGACCTGGAGAGCATTGGTATCTATACAACGCTTGTTAAAACGAAAAAAGAGCACGGGGGCTGCGGTTACAGCCTGAAGGTCAAAAAGACGGACCTGCTCCGCGCGTACGACTACCTGACGGAGGAGGGCTATCACATCATGGCCACCCACATCGAAGGGGAGGAGAACGGCCGTAATGGTGTATCTGGATAACGGAGCCACCACCTTTCCAAAGCCCGTCACGGTGTCCATCGCAGTAACCGATGCGGTGGAGCACTTCGGCGGCAACCCCGGCAGAAGCGGACACCGGCTGAGCATGCGCGTCATGGAGGAGGTTTTTACCACCCGTGTGCTGGCAGCCGGTTTATTCGGCGTCAGCCCGGAAAATATTATCTTTACCTCAAACTGTACGGACAGCTTAAACAAGGCCATCCTCGGCATAGTAAGGCCGGGGGACACGGTGCTGACCACCACGCTGGAACACAATGCCGTATGGCGGCCCTTAAAACAGCTGGAAAAGCAGCAGGGTATTACCATCCGGTGCCTGCCCATCCGGGAAAGGACACAGGACACCCTGACGGAGCTGGACCGCCTGGCAGACGGGGTGCGTGTGGCGGTGCTGACCCACTGCTCCAACGTGTTTGGAACCATTATGCCCGTAAAGGAAATTGCCGCGCGCCTGAAGGAAAAGGGCGCGGTTGTCATCTGCGATACGGCCTGTACGGCAGGCGTGCTCGACATGCGGGCTTTGGCGGGCCAGGTGGACGTGATCTGTGCGCCGGGCCACAAGGCGCTGTACGGCCCCACCGGCACCGGGCTGCTGGTCCGCTGCTCCGATGTGGATATCCGTCCGGTGTTTTCCGGCGGTACGGGCATGGACTCGGCCAATCCCTACAGCCCGGACACCTATCCGGAGCGGCTGGAATGCGGAACCCTCAACACGGTGGGCATACTGGGGCTGAGGGAGGGGATCCGCTTCGTGTCCGGCTTTAAGCCGGGCGAGATTTACGACAGGGAATTCGCCCTCATCCGCAGGGCGTACAAGGGGTTGGCGCAGCTGCCCGGCGTGATTCTTCCCACCCCCGTGCCGGAGCCGGGGAAACAGGCGGGGATCCTGTCGTTCCAGGTGAAGAATGTGCCGTCTGAGGAGGTGTGCGCACAGCTGAACCGCGCAGGCTATGCGCTGCGCGGGGGCCTGCACTGCGCCCCGGCTGCCCACCGCTTCATGGGAACCATGCAGGACGGAACGGCCCGCATCAGCGTGGGCGTGTTCAATAAGCCGAAGCACATCGACGGGCTGGTGCGCGAGGTGGCGCGTATTGCAGGTTAAAAACTGTTTTCAATTTCCCTGAATTTGTGCTATGATTAGGAAGTAAAAAAATAAAGACCCCCGGGCCTGACAGGGAGGTACCAATGGACGCGATTATAAATTTCTGGTATACCATTGTGGGCGTGGTCAAAACCATGACCATTTCGGACATTTTTGATATTGTCATTGTCACTTTTTTGGTGTACAGCCTGATTAAACTGGTGCAGCAGACGCGGGCCGCCCAGCTTATCAAGGGCATCCTGGTGCTGAGTGCGGCGTATTTTCTTGCGGAAATCCTGCACTTCAACACCCTGAGCTTTATCATGCGCAACATCTTCCAGTTCGGCGTGCTGGCACTGATTGTGGTGTTTCAGCCGGAACTGCGCCGGGCGCTGGAGCAGGTGGGCCGCACCAAAATCCGCTCCATCCGCTTCTTCGGCATAACCAGCACCTACGACAACTCCAAGCGGGAGACGGAGGAGATGATTCTTGAGGTGGCGGACGCCACGGAAAAAATGGCCGGCACCAAGACCGGTGCGCTGATTGTGCTGGAGAAAACCACCAAGCTGGGCGAAGTAATCAGCACGGGCACCATTGTGGACGCCAAGCCGTCCGCTGCGCTTATCGGGGGCATTTTCTTTCCCAATTCCCCCCTGCACGACGGGGCCATGGTCATCCGGGACGCGCGCATCTACGCAGCCGGCTGCTTCCTTCCCCTGAGTGACACGAACCGCATCAGCAAGGATCTGGGAACCCGGCACCGCGCCGCCATCGGTATGAGTGAGGTGTCCGACGCGGTGGTGGTGGTTGTCTCGGAGGAGACGGGAACCATCTCCGTCGCCATGGAGGGGACGCTGATGCGCGGATACGATAAACACTCCCTCATCCGGTTGCTGGCGGATGAGCTGATGCCCTTTGACGAGAAGGATAAGGAAGCGAAGGAGGCGGCGGACGAACAATGAAACTGAACACGAGCCGTTTCAAAAACCTTTTCAAAAACAACTGGGTTCTCAAGCTTGCCTCGTTTTTAATTGCTGTGGTCGTCTGGTTTGCGGTGGTCATTTCCATGACCCCGGAGCAGGAGTACCGGATTACGGATGTGCCTGTTACCCTGAATATGGAGTCGTCCGCCGCGGGCGAGCGGAACCTTCAGCCCATTGCCGGGCAGGACGCCACCGTGACGGTGGTGGTCAGGGGCAAGCGATCCGTCGTGGGCGGACTGACCAAAAACGACGTTGTCGTCAGCGGAATCCTGAATTATGTCGTGGCGGCCGGCGTGTACGACGTGCCGCTTCAGGTACAAAAGACGGATCCCAACGCGGACTTTACCGTGGTCCGGGTGGAGCCGCTGAATGTATCCATCACCTTTGATGAAATTATTGAAAAAGTTGTGCCCGTCAGGGCGGACGTCAGCATTACCAGCGTTCCGGACGGATACATTATGCGCGACCCGGTGCTGGAGTACACGGAGGTTACGCTGACCGGCCCCAGGACTGCGCTTGCCAATGTGGAGTACTGCGGGGTCACCCTCCAGAAAGAGGGCACGTTTACCAGCGACATTGTGGAAAATCTGGAAATTTCCGCATACAATGCCGACGGAGAAAAGCTGGAGGACACAGACTTCACCTACTCCAGCAAAACCACCAAAATCACCGTGCCCATCCTCAAGGAAAAGACGGTTAATCTGACGTATCAGATTATCAACGCGCCTGCGGATCTGGACACCAGCCAGCTGCAAATTACCCTGTCCCAGTCCACCCTGCAGGTGGCCGCGCCGGAAGCGCTGGCGGACAGCATCGACTCCATCTCCCTCGGCTATATCGATGTGAAGGACTTAAGCCCGGGCGCACAGCTGACACTGAAAATCGAGCTGCCGAACGGCTTTATCAACATGGAGGACACGGAGGAGGTCACCGCCACCTTCATGTCGGAGGGGGTCAACACGCGGACCTTCCGCGTCACCAACATCCAAACCATCAATGTGCCGACAGGCTATTCCGTGCGGGTTTACACCTCGTCCCTGTCCAATGTGCAGCTGGTGGCCATCGGCGACCAGCTGGAGGACCTGGCCGCCAGCGAGATTGTGGCGGAGGCGGATTTAAGCCAGATTGAGCTGACCGCCGGACAAAGCACCAGCATCCCTGTCAGCATCCGGGTGCCGGGCAGAGACGGCATCTGGGCGGTGGGCAGTTACACCATTGTCATTGCAGTCTGGCAGACGCAGTAAAAGGCAATCAGCCCGCCGGAAGCCGGCGGGCTGATTTTTCATTTGGAAAGGAGGACGGGCCATGGTCGTGGTCAGTCAGGTGCGGGTAAGACCCGGCGCCGCAAAGGAGGAAATCTATTCGGCCGCGCGTGCTCTGGCGGGCATTCCGCAGTCCGCAGTACAGGCGGCGTACCTTGTGAAAACCAGTGTGGACGCACGAAGAAGGGGCCGCGTCATGTTTGTGCATTCGGTGGGCTTTACTTTGGCGGACGGGCTGGAGGCACGCTATCAGGATGTGCCGGGCTGCCGCGTGGTGACGCCCGTCCCCTACGACCCGCCCACCGGCGGCGCGTCCCTTCCGGAGCCGCCTGTGGTGGCAGGTTTCGGCCCGGCCGGCATGTTCTGTGCGCTGCTGCTGGCGGAAAAGGGTTACCGCCCCATCGTGCTTGAGCGGGGCGGCCCTGTGGAGGAGAGGACCCGCGCGGTGGAGCGCTTCTTTCAGGAAGGCGTGCTGGACGAAAACAGCAATATCCAGTTTGGCGAGGGCGGCGCAGGCACCTATTCGGACGGAAAGTTGACCACCCGTATCGGCGACCCGCGCTGCGACTACGTCAAGCGGCAGCTGGTGCGCTTCGGCGCACCGGAGGAGATTTTGGTAAAGGCAAAGCCGCACATCGGCACCGATCTGCTGCGGGACGTGGTGAGAAATATCCGCAAGGAGATTCTGCGCCTTGGCGGGCAGATCCTTTTTGACACAAGGCTGACCGGGCTGCTGGTGCGGGACGGCGTCCTCTATGGGGTTGAGACGAACCGTGCGCCCCTGGGGTGCAGCCAGCTGGTGCTGGCCGTGGGCCACAGCGCCCGGGATACCTTTCAAATGCTGTATGACGCGGGCGTCCCCTTTGTGCAAAAGCCGTTTTCCGTGGGCGTCCGGATTGAGCACCTTCAGCAGGATGTGGACCGCGCCCTGTACGGGCCGTGTGCAGGCGATCCGTTCCTGCCACCGGCGGAGTATCAATACAGCCTTCGGCAGGGGGAACAGGCAGTCTACACCTTTTGTATGTGCCCGGGCGGCACGGTGGTGGCCGCCGCGTCGGAGCAGGGCGGCATTGTCACCAACGGAATGAGCAGCTTCGCAAGGGACCTGCCCAATGCCAACAGCGCGCTGGTGGCCTCCGTCAGCGGACAGGATTTCGGGGACGGGCCTTTTGCGGGACTTGCTTTCCAGCGCAGGCTGGAGCAAAGCGCTTTCCGGCTGACCAGCGGCTGGCGCGCCCCGTGCGAGACGGTGGGCAGCTTTTTGGGCACGGGGAAAAATGTTTTTGGCCGTGTAAAGCCCAGCTACCCAATTGGGGTGGAACCGGCGGATTTAAAAACGCTGTTTCCTGCGCGGATTGCGGACATGCTGGCGTTGGGCCTGCGGGCGTTCGGACGGCGGCACAAGGGCTTTGATGCGCCGGACGCGCTGCTTCAGGGGCCGGAGACCAGAACCTCCAGCCCCGTGCGGATCCCGCGGGGGGACGGTTACGAGTGTACGCAGCTGGCGGGCCTGTACCCCTGCGGGGAGGGGGCCGGTTATGCGGGCGGCATCCTGTCCGCAGCGGCAGACGGCCTGCGCGTGGCGGAACAGATCCTGATAAAATACCGCCCGCTTGATTGAAAACAGCTGCTCTGCCGTGGTATAATAAATTGTTAAAGCTTTTTGGAAATGGGGCGTGCAAACTGTTAAAGCAATGGATTTTAAAAACGGAACGCGGGACGGAGGGCGCGGCCGGCACGGTGCTGTCGGCACGGTCTGCGGCCGTCGCTGACGCGCCCTTTTCCGATCCCTCCCGCTATCCCGGTGTGGAGCAGGCGGCACGCCTGATTCACGGAGCGGTGGAGAGAAATGAAAAAATTTGCATTTTTGGGGACTACGATGCGGACGGGGTGTGCGCCTGCGCTATAATGGCGCGGTATCTGGACGGCCTCGGGGCGGACATCATGTGCCTTGTCCCGACAAGGGAGAACGGCTACGGCCTCAATGAGGACGCGGTAAAGCAGATACACAGCGCAGGCGCGCGGCTGCTGATTACGGTGGACAACGGCATTGCCGCCGTGGAGGAGGTGGGCCTCGCCAAACAGCTTGGCCTTACCGTGGTGGTGACGGATCACCACCTGCCCGGACCGGAACTGCCCCCGGCGGACGCTGTGTTTAACCCGCATCTGACACCGGACACGCCGGAGTATGACGGGCTGTTCCGGCCCCTGTGCGGCGCCGGGGTGGCCCTGTACCTGTGCAGCGTGCTGGAAGGGGCGCCGGTGGAGGAACTGTGCGAGTATTTTGGCGACCTTGCTGCAGTGGCCACGGTGGCGGATCTCATGCCGCTGACGGGGGACAACCGGGCGCTTGTCAGGCTGGGGCTGGAAAAGCTGGCCGCAGGGGATAATCCCGGCCTTCATCAGCTGCTGCTTGCCTCCGGTGTGAAGGAGGGCCCCCTCACCAGTGAGACGGTCGCCTACCAGCTGGCGCCGCGGCTGAATGCGGCCGGGCGGATTCTGTCCCCGGAGCCTGCGCTGCGCCTGCTTTTAACGGAGGACGAGGAGGAGGCTGCCGCGCTTGCGCAGCAGCTGGACGAGGCGAACACCCGCCGCAAGCAGCTGGAGCAGCAGGGCATGGCAGACGTGGCCCGCCTGCTGAGAGAATGCCCGGAGCGACTGGCGGAGCCGGTGCTGGTGCTGTGCGGCGCCGGCTGGCACGAGGGGGTGCTGGGTATACTGGCGGCCCGTGTGGGACGCCAGTATGGAAAGCCTGTGGTGCTGCTGCATACGGAAAACGGCATGTGCACCGGAAGCGCCCGCAGTGTGGGTTCCTTTAACATGTATGAGGCGCTGAGCGTCTGCGCGGATTTGCTGGAGCGCTTCGGCGGGCACGGCGGCGCCGCAGGGCTGACCGTGCGGGAGGAGCAGGTGCCGGCCCTGCGGGAACGGCTGTGCGCCTACGCCCTGAAAAATGAGGGGCAGCTGGTGCCCCCGCTGTTTATTGACACAGAGCTGCGTGCGGAGGAACTGACGCTGGAAACCGTCCGCCGGCTGGAGACCCTGGCCCCCTTCGGCAGGGGGAACGAGCGCCCAGTCTTTTTTATCAGGGATGTGCGCGTATGCGCAGTGCTTCCTCTGTCCGGGGGGAAATACACGAAGTTTACCTTTCAAAAGGACAGGGCCACCTTCACCGCCGTCTGCTTTTCCGTCTCCCAGGCGGGCTGCCCCTTTGCGGCGGGGGACCTTGTGCATATTGCACTGTGTTTGGAGGAAAATGAGTATGGCGGGCACACGTCCTTAAGCATCCGGCTGGAGGACATCCGCCGCAGCAGTTTCCGGTACGAGCGGTATCTCGAGCAGCGCGGGCAGTATGCCTGCGCCCTGACGCTTGCACCGGGAAACTATCCACAGCTGACAAGGGACGATGTGCTGACACTGTACCGGCACATCCGCACGACAGGCGGCTGCGCGGAGGATGCCGACGCGCTGGCGGTCCGTTTCCCGTCGCTGGGCTTTTTTAAAACATACGCGGCACTGCATGTGCTGCTGGAGCTGAATCTTGTCCACTATGAACAGTACCGCGATCAGCTGCTTCTCTGCGTCAGCGACGCGCAGGGGAAAACCGACCTTGCGTCGTCCCCGCTGTACGCACTGCTTGAGGGGGTGAAAGGATGAACAAAACTGCACCGGAATACCGGGATTTAATGGAAGCGATTGAGAAAACGGGCCGCAGCTACGATCTCGATTTAATCACCCGCGCCTATGACAAGGCGTACTCCGCCCATGGCGGGCAGAAGCGCAAGTCGGGCGACTCGTACATCTCCCACCCGGTGGCGGCCTGCATCATCCTTGTGGAACTGGGCATGGATAACGAGTCGCTGGCAGCAGCCCTGCTGCATGACGTGGTGGAGGACACCGGCATCTCCTTAAATGAAATTGAAAAGGACTTTGGGGAGACGGTGGCCCATCTGGTGGACGGGGTGACCAAGCTGGGCCGAATCCCCTTTTCCACCAATGAGGAGCAGCAGGCGGAAAATGTGCGCAAAATGCTGCTTGCCATGTCGGAGGACATCCGCGTCATTATCATCAAGCTGGCCGACCGGCTTCACAACATGCGCACCCTGCAGTTCATGACCCCGCAGAAACAGCGGGACAAGGCGAAGGAGACCATGGAGGTGTACGCGCCCATCGCCCACCGCCTCGGAATGCTGACCATCAAGGAGGAGCTGGAGGATACCTCCTTACACTACCTTGACCCGGTGGCCTATGACGAGATTTTAAACCTGCTGGAGAGCAAGCGCACCGTGAAGGGCGATTTTTTGGAGGATATCAAGCAGAAGATCGAGCCGAAAATCAGCTTTATCTGTAAGGACATGAAAATCGAGACGCGGGTAAAAAGCATCTACGGCATCTACCGCAAGATGTACATGCAGGGGAAGAGCTTCGATGAAATTTACGACATCTATGCCCTGCGTATCATCGTGGACACCGTGGAGGAGTGCTACACCGTACTCGGCCATGTGCATGAGATGTACCGGCTGATTCCCAACCGTTTTAAAGACTATATCAGCACCCCCAAGCAGAATATGTACCAGTCGCTGCACACCACCGTTATCGGCAAGGAGGGGGTCCCCTTTGAGGTGCAGATCCGCACCTGGAAGATGCATCAGGACGCGGAATACGGCATCGCCGCACACTGGAAGTACAAGACAGGGATTACTGCGGCGGATGACAAGCTGGACAAACGCTTAAGCTGGGTGCGGGAAATGCTTAACAACCAGCAGGACTCCGTCGGCTCGGAGGAGATTGTCAGCACCATTAAAACCGACCTGTCCCAAGAGGATATCTTTGTGTTGACGCCAAAGGGCGACGTGCGCACCCTGCCCAGCGGCTCCACCATTGTGGATTTCGCCTATGCCATCCACAGCGCCGTGGGTAACAAGATGATCGGCGCCAAGGTGGACGGGCGCATTGTCCCGCTTGACTACCAGCTTAAGACGGGCGAAATTGTGGAAATTCTTACCACAAAGGCCCAGGGCCACGGCCCCAGCCGCGACTGGCTGAAAATAGTGAAAACCAGCGAGGCGCGGGGAAAAATCCGCTCCTGGTTTAAAAAGGAGAAGCGGGAAGAGAACATTATTGAAGGCCGGGCAGAGCTGGAGAAGGAGCTGAAGCGCTCCGGCGTCAATTTCCCGCCGGAGCAGTACGAAAAGTTTATCGACAGCATTGTCAAGCGGCAGTACCTGAACTCCGACCTTGATTTGTACGCGGCCATCGGTTACGGCGGCGTGCGGCTGAATTCCATTGTCTACCGCGCCAAGGAGGAGTACCAGAAATACAAAAGAAGCCTGCAGGGCACGCAGGACCAGCTGCCCGCCCTGACGGAGCACCGGCACAAGTCGAACGGCGGCGTCTACGTGGAGGGGCTGGAAAACTGCCTTATCAAGTTTGCACGCTGCTGCACCCCCCTCCCGGGCGAGCCGATTGTGGGCTTTGTCACAAGGGGTTACGGCGTGTCCATTCACCGGGCGGACTGTGTCAATGCGGTGCTGGGCATGCAGGACGAGGAGCAGAAGGGCCGCTGGCTGAAGGCCGAGTGGGAGGACAAGTCCGCCCCCGGCAACTACAAGGTGACGCTGAGCATTTTCACTGTGGACCGCAACGGGATCCTGGCGGACATCAGCGTGCTGCTCTCCGGCATGCACCTGCCCATTTTTGAGCTGAACGCGCGGGTGCTAAAGGATAAGACCAGCAACATTGTCCTGACAACGGCGGTCAATTCGCTGGAGCAGATGCAGTCCGTCATGACAAAGCTGCGCGCCGTCAAGGATGTTCTGAAGGTGGAGCGCACCGGCACGGTAGGAGGTACGGTATGAGAGCGGTATTACAGCGGGTCAGCGGCGCGTCCGTCACGATTGACGGCGCGCAGTCCCGGTTCATCGGCCCGGGCTTTGTCATCCTGCTTGGGGTGACGGATACGGACGATGAAAAAACAGCGGAACAGCTGGCACAGAAAATTGCGGTGCTGCGCGTGTTCCCCGACGGGCAGGGCAAGCTTAACCTCTCCCTGCTGGATACGGGCGGCGCGGCACTGGTTGTCAGCAATTTTACCCTGTATGCGGATGCCCGAAAGGGCAGGCGCCCCTCCTTTGTGAAGGCGGCCCGCCCGCCCCGGTCGGATATGCTGTACCAGCATTTTGTCCAGTGCCTTGCAGACGCAGGGGTGCAGGACGTCAAAACGGGCGAGTTTGGTGCGGACATGCTGGTGAACATCCAAAACGATGGGCCCGTGACCCTGATTTTAGACAGTGAGGAGTTGTTTTCATGACCATTGAACGGCTGACGGCCGGACCTATTGGCAACAACATCTATATCCTGATGGCGGCTGACGGCAGCGCCGCCGTCATCGACCCCGGCTTTGAAGCCGGACGGATTTTGGCGGAAATCAAGCGGCTGAACGCAAAGGTGCAGTATGTGCTGCTGACCCACGGCCACTTTGACCACGCCGGCTGCGCGGCGGAAATCAAGGCGGCCACCGGGGCCCAAATCGCCCTGCACGAGGCGGACTGTCCGATGTTAAAGGAACCGGCAATGTTTACCCGCGCCTTTGGGGCGCTTGCCGCCGGTGCACAGGGCGCCGAAGCGGACATCATTCTGCACGACGGGGATACGCTTCCGCTGGGGGAGCTGACGATCCGGGTTTTACACCTGCCCGGCCACTCGCCCGGAAGTTGCTTTTTCCTTGTGGGGGACAGCATTTTTTCCGGCGACGTGCTGTTTAAGGGCTGCGTCGGCCGCACGGATCTGACCGGTGGGGACACGGAGGCCATGAAGCGTTCCATACGGAAGGTGAACGGGCTGACGGGGGACTACAAGGTCTATCCGGGCCACGACGCACCGACCACATTAAGGGAGGAGCAGCGCACCAACCCCTATCTGCTGAGCTACGACTATGACATTTACGATTAACGACAGCGGATTTCTGTTTGAAATCCGGAACATTTTTACCCTGTTTTATCCCCACGAGAAGATGGAACAGCGCCCTCCCGCAAGGGGGGAGGATGGTTTCCAGCTGTGCTATGACGAAGGGACCGTGTCGTTGGAAGGACAGGTCGGAAACAGAACCTACCGCAAAGCCCAGAACGCACAAACCAGGCAGGAGGCGGAGCGGCTGCTGTGCCGGATGCTGTACGACTGCCTGTCCGACGCGACAGGCCGCCGCTTCCCCTGGGGAATCCTGACCGGAATCCGTCCGGTGAAAATGCTGGAGAAGCTGACGGCCCGCGGCCTGACGGAGGCGCAGGCGCTGGAAACGCTGGGCCGGGACTACCTGGTGCAGCCGGAGAAACTGTCCCTGCTGAAGGAGACGGCGCGCAACGAGATGGCGGTGGCCGCCCGCAGCACGCCGGACAGCTACTGCCTGTATCTTGCCATCCCTTTCTGCAAAACCCGGTGCAGCTATTGCTCCTTCGTGTCCCACTCCATCGATAAGGCGGCGGCCCTGATAGAACCCTACCTCGACCGTATGTGTGAGGAGCTTGCGGACAAGGCCCAAATGGCGAAGCAGCTGGGGCTGACCCTGCGTACCATTTACATCGGCGGCGGCACCCCCACCGTGCTGAGCGCCCCGCAGCTGAAGCGGCTGACGGATGCGGTGCGGATGCATTTCCCGGTGGACACGGCATTGGAATACACCTGTGAAGCAGGCCGCCCGGACACCATCAGCCGGGACAAGCTGGAGGTGCTGAAGGCGGCGGGCGTCACCCGCGTCAGCATCAATCCCCAGTCCCTGAACGACGAGGTGCTGTGCGCCATCGGCCGCAGCCACACGGCGCAGCAGGTGCTGGACTGTCTCCAAATGGCAAGGGAGGTGGGCTTCCCCTGTATCAATATGGATCTGATTGCAGGCCTGCCCATGGAAAGCCTTGAAAGCCATAAACATACGCTGGAGACGGTACTTGCGCTCCGGCCGGAAAACATTACCGTCCACACCCTGACGGAGAAGCGCGCCTCCACCATTACGCAGCAGGGCGGCGCACAGTACGGTATGGGCGAGCAGGAGGTGGAGGAGGCCCTGCGTTACGGCCGGGACCGGCTGGCAGAGGCGGGCTACGTCCCCTACTACATGTACCGGCAGAAGAACACCCGCGGCGGCCTGGAGAACGTGGGCTACTGCCTGCCCGGGAAAGAGGGCCTGTACAATGTGTTTATTATGAATGAGACCCACTCCATCCTTGCTGTGGGCGCCGGGGCGGTGACCAAGCTGAAATGCGGAAGGGAAAACCGCATCGAGCGGGTGTTTAACTTCAAGTACCCCTATGAGTATATCGACCGTTTTGCCGAGGTAAAGGAGCGGGGAAAGGCCATTCTGGACTTCTACCGCCGCTTCCCGGTGGAAAAATAGACATCGGAGGGACGCTTCAAAACGAAAACGTCCCTCCGATGTTTTATTCCTTTTCGGGGTAGGGCCTGTCTTTCCAGTACCACCAGCGGCATTTTTCGGGCTGCGGACGGTCGGTTTCGGCAAAATACACCGCGCAGCGGAAAACGTACAGCTGGCAGCGGTCCTCAATGAAGCCTTTCTGCAGGCAGTCCCTGCGGTACAGCTCCTCCGGGTCAAGGCCTTTTAGCTGCTCTACGGTAAAAATTCCGAGAGCGTGCAAATCCTCCTCCGTGGCGGGCCCCACGCCGGGAATGGCCTGAAGCCCCTTTTTACTTCGCCCCTTCATCCCGCAGCCTCCTCAGCCGTTCGGCAATGGATTTTTCCGTCTGCTCCGGCGTCTCGTCCGGGTCACGCAATCTGTCCCATATGGCGCAGGGCAGGTCCCTGCACTGCCCGCAGTGATCCAGCCCCTTTTCCTTTGCACAGGCGTAGATGGGACAGCATTTCATCCCGCAGTACGCCGTCCAGTACACGGCGCCCCGGACGGCCTTGCAGCCGCCGCATTCTACAGAATAGTGGCCGCAGCACTCACAGCTCAGTCCGCAGACACAGCATTTCATCCTTCTCCTCTCCCTTCTGCCGCTTTGTAGCTTTTATTAACAATACCACCTTACCGGTGGGAAGCCTTGTAAAAAACGGACAGAACACAGCCCGGCGGGCGGGAAGTTGTCATAATCAGAAAAAAGGGGTATACTATTTGTATATCAGTATGGAAAGAAGGGATTCCAGTGAGCGTATTGGACGATGTGATTACCACTGCCAAGACGGTGGCGACGGAGGCCGGGAAAAAGACAGAGGAACTGATGACTTTTTCCAAGCTGAAAATCGCCGCCATGAACACAAACGCCGATTTGAGCAAGGCCTATCAGCGGTTGGGCGTGATTGTGTATGACGCGAAAAAAGGCGGCATTAAGGCGGAAGAAGTCGTCGCCTCCTGCATGGAGGAGATTGACGGGCTGCGCGCCAGGCTGGAGGAGCTGAATGAAAAACTGAACGAGATGAAAAAGCAGAAGGTGTGCCCGCACTGCGGTACGAAAAACAATGTGGAGCAGGTCTACTGCGGCGGCTGCGGACACAAGCTGGCAGACGGGTAACATAACGGAAAAAAGGAGGCACGCGCGGGGGATGAAAGCCCTGCGCGTGCCTCTTTACGGGGCTGCCCTTGAAAAGAGCGGGCAAATCGTGTATGATAAAAAGAACTTGGGGCATGGGAGGAACATATGGAAAGGGAGAAGAAGCTGCACACCGATAATTTCGGGGTCAATGTGTTTTCTGATAAAGAGATGCGCGCCCGCCTTCCGAAAGAGGTTTACGACAGCCTGAAAAAGGTTGTGGAGGAAGACGGCGAACTGACAAAGGAATTAAGCGAGGTGGTGGCCAGCGCCATGAAGGACTGGGCGCTGGAGCATGGGGCCACCCACTATACCCACTGGTTCCAGCCGCTGAACGGCTTTACGGCTGAAAAGCACGAGTCGTTTATCGCGCCCGCAGGCGGCGGCGAAGCGGTGATGGAGTTTTCAGGGAAAATGCTGATTAAAGGGGAGTCGGACGCATCGTCCTTCCCGTCGGGCGGCCTGCGCCAGACGTTTGAGGCGCGGGGCTACACCACGTGGGACTGCACGTCGCCCGACTTTTTGAAGGAGGACCGCACCGGGGTCTCCCTGTGCATCCCCACGGCCTTCTGCTCCTACACGTCGGAGGCGCTGGACGAAAAAACGCCGCTGCTGCGTTCCATCCGCGCCATCGAGTCGGAGGCCCTGCGCCTGTGCAGGACCTTCGGCGACCACAAGGTGAAGCATGTCCGTGTGTCCGTGGGCGCGGAACAGGAGTATTTTCTCATTGACCGGGAACTTTATAACAAACGCAATGATCTTATTTTTACCGGCCGCACCCTGCTGGGCGCATGCCCTCCCAAATGCCAGGAGCTGGAGGACCACTACTACGGCGCCATTGACGAGCGGATCTCCGCCTTTATGGCGGAGCTGGACGAGGAGCTGTGGAAGCTTGGCGTGTTCTCCAAAACGAAGCATAATGAGGTGGCTCCCGCTCAGTACGAGCTGGCACCCATCTACACCACGGTGAACATCGCAGCCGACCAGAACCAGCTGATTATGGAGACGGCCAAAAAGGTGGCGGGGCACCACGGCCTTGTGTGCCTGCTGCACGAAAAGCCCTTTGCCTACATCAACGGTTCCGGCAAACACAACAACTGGTCCCTGTGCACAGACGATGGGCAGAATGTGTTCGAGCCGGGGGAGACCCCTTACGATAACCTGCGCTTCCTCATGTTCATGTGCGCCGTTATCAAGGCCATCGACCGGCACAGCGACCTTTTGCGGATGTCCACGGCAAGCGTCAGCAACGACTTCCGCCTTGGCGGATATGAGGCGCCGCCCGCTATCATTTCCGTCTACCTCGGGGAGGATATCGAGCAGGTGTTCCGCACCCTTGCCGAGGGGGAGGGGGCGCATACCCTGTCCGGCCGCCGTATCATCGACTTCGGCGTGGGAACCCTGCCGAAGGTCTATGCGGACCGTTCAGACCGCAACCGCACTTCACCCTTTGCGTTTACCGGCAATAAATTCGAGTTCCGCATGCTGGGCTCCAGCATGAGCATATCCTGGTGCAACACGGTGCTTAACGCCATCGTGGCGGAGTCCCTGAAAGAAATTACCGACCGCCTGGAAAAAGCGGAGGATTTCGACAGGGAGGCGCTCGACATTGTGACGGAGACCTACCGCAACAACTTCCGTGTCGTCTTTTCCGGCAACGGCTATTCTGCCGAATGGGAGCAGGAGGCCGAGCGCAGGGGCCTGCCCAACATCCGGGATACGGTGGACGCGGCGGGCGCCCTTCTGACGGACAAGGCGCGGCGCCTGTTTGCCGAGCACCGCATCTATACCGGGGACGAGCTGCGCGCCCGGTATGAGATCACACTGGAGTTTTATGCCAAGCGCCTGCTGATTGAGGCGCGCACCCTGGCCCAGATGATCCGCACGGAGGTTGCGCCCGCTGTCGGCAGCTACATGGCAAAGCTGGCGCAGCAGGCGGATTTGCTGCGCGACCAGCTGCGCCGGGTGGGGATGGCGCCCGACGTCCAGATGGAGAAGCTGAGCACCATGGCAGAGCAGGCCCGCGCGCTGCACAATGCACAGACCCTGCTGGAGAAGCACCTTGAGGAGTATACCGGGCTTTCCAACGACTACGACCGTGCGAAGTTCTGCCGGGATGTCCTGCTGGCGGATATGGCCGGCGTCCGGGAGGTATCCGACATACTTGAGACGCAGATGCCGCGTTCCATGTGGCCTTTCCCAACCTATAATGAACTGCTGTTCAGCATCCGCTAAGACACAAAAATGCGAAAAAGGCTTGTAATACGGCCACTTTTAAGATAAAATAGAACAAGGATTTTGACCTATGGAAAAATGGACAAAAAAAGAACGGTACACATTTGAGGATTTGCTGGCGATTGTCCGCCTGCTTCGCGCACCGGACGGCTGCCCGTGGGACCGGGTACAGACCCACCACTCCATCCGGAACAACTTTATTGAGGAGACGTACGAGGCGGTGGAGGCCATCGATACCGATGACATGTCCCTTTTAAAGGAGGAGCTGGGCGATGTGCTGCTGCAGGTGGCCCTGCACACGCGCATGGAGGAGGAGCAGGGCTCTTTCGACATGACGGATGTAACTACCGGCATCTGCGAAAAGCTGATTTACCGGCACCCCCACATCTTCGGTTCGGTGGAGGCGGACGATGTGGACACGGTTCTCAACAACTGGGACGCGCTGAAAAAGAAGGAGAAGGGGCAGCAGACGGCTGCGGACAGCCTTCAGGCTGTGGCAAGGTCCCTTCCGGCGCTGATGCGCGCGGAGAAGGTACAGTCCCGCGCCCGCAAGGCCGGGTTCGGTTTTGAAAGTGCGGACAGCTGCCGTGCCGACATGCAAAGCGAGCTTCAGGAGCTGGAGCAGGCGCTGGCCTCGGAGGATGGGCAGGAGATTTTCCATGAGGCGGGCGATGTGCTGTTTTCCGCCGTGAACCTTGCACGGATGGCCGGGGTCCCTGCGGAGGAGACACTGGGGGCCGCTACTGACCGGTTCATTCAGCGGCTTACCCTTGTGGAACAGTTTGCCGCAGAGGAAGGAAAGACCCTTTCCGAACTGTCCGCCGTGGAAGCGGACAGGCTGTGGAAACGGGCGAAAGAACAGTGATATTCGCAGGAATACCCCCTGTGAGATATATTTTTTATTAAGGAGTGTTTCGTCAATGTCTAAAACGGAGTTAATCAATGCCGTGGCGGAGGCCACAGGTCTTACCAAGAAGGATGCAGGCAAAGCGGTGGAGGCTGTTTTCGCTTCTATCACCGATGCGCTGAAGGCCGGCGACAAGGTCCAGCTGGTTGGCTTTGGCACCTTTGATGTCAAGGAGAGAGCGGAGAGAAAAGGCCGCAACCCCAGAACGAAGGAAGAGATCACCATCGCGGCGTCCAGACTGCCCGCCTTCAAGGCCGGCAAGGCGCTGAAAGACGCAGTTGCGAAATAAGGACACTGTACGGCATTGGGGAAGCGGACCAGCATGGTCCGCTTCCTTGCTTTGGAGGATGAAGTCATGCGTTTGGATAAATTTTTAAAGGTGTCCCGCCTGATTAAGCGGCGCACCGTGGCGAATGAGGCGTGCGATGCCGGGAAAATTGAGGTGAACGGCAAACCCGCCCGGGCGTCCCTTGCAGTAAAGGAGGGGGACGTCATTGAGATTAAAATGGGCGCACGCGCACTGAAGGTGCAGGTGGTCCAGGTGAAAGAGAACCCCGGCAAGCAGGAGGCCAGCGAGCTGTACACCCTGCTGTCCCAGTAGGTATAAAACCGCACCGCTTCTAATAAGCTGTAGTATTACGATAGCTTGGGAGTGGTGAATGATGCCGGAAGAGAAACGGACTGTCAAAATGCCCCACAACGTGATTTTGGAGGATCGGAAAAAGCTGTCCGTCACCGGTGTGGAGGATATCGACAGCTTTGACGAGGGGTCCATCACCGTCTACACCGCATTGGGGGAGCTGACGGTGACCGGAATTGACCTGCACATCAACCGCCTGTCTGTTGAGACGGGGGAGTTGCTGATTGAAGGGGACATCAGCGCCTTTAAATATACGGAGGGCAGGGTACAGAAGGAAGGCTTCTTCTCCCGCCTGTTTCATTAGCGGCAGGGGGGAGTAGGCTTTGGAGGTCCCATTTTCCCTGCAGGCGGTGCAGCTGTTAAAGGCGGTGGGGCTGGGGGTTCTGCTGGGGGCCCTGTACAGTGCGGTCAGCATCCTGCGCCTGTTTGTGCGGCGCCGCGGCCTGATGGCCGTGTTTCTGGACTTTCTGTTTATGGCGGCCGCAGGCCTGCTCGTCATTTTGTTCCTTGTCCGCCATTCGGACGGGCAGCTGCGACTGTTTCTGCTGTTTGGGCTTGCGGCGGGTTTTCTGCTGTTTTATTATACGGCGGGCGCGCTGCTGCGAATCGTTACCCGCAGGCTGTCCAGCTGGCTGACACCTAAAATCCGCGCGTGGCGGCAGAAAAATGCCGCCCGAAGGAAAAAAGTGCGGCAGAAAATAAAAAAAGGCGCAAAACTTTCAAATAATCTCTTGAAAGACACGGGACACATGTTGTATAATCAATTGAAACAGGGGAAATCATCACTGTTTGGCGGACGTAAACGAGGGAAAGCGTATGAGCAGACGGCCAAGGAAAAAAATGAATAAATGGCTGAAGCTGGCTTTGGTGGTTGTTGTGGTCTACGGGATTGTGGCTGCTGCGCAGCTGCAACTGGAGGTTATGAACAAGCGCCGCGAGCTGGAGGAGCTGAAGGCCTCGACCGCCCAGCAAGTCAAGGAAAACGAAGAGATGAAAAACCTGCTTGGCTTAGAGAACGAGGATGCCTACATTGAGAAGATTGCCCGGGACAAGTACGGCTACGCCTACCCGGAGGAGCGGATCTATGTGGACATTTCCGGAAACTAGCCGGGCGGCCAAATTTGCCGGGGAGGAACTTTGCACAGTATGCAGTTAGAGGTTGGCGCAATCGTAGAAGGTAAGGTCACAGGCATCACAAAATTCGGCGTGTTTGTGGACCTTGGAGAAGGCAAATCCGGAATGGTCCACATTTCGGAGGTGTCCACCACCTATGTTAAGGAAATTACGGATTTTATCAAAATGGGTGAGACCGTTAAGGTAAAAATCCTCAATATCGGCGAGGATGGGAAAATCGGCCTGTCCATTAAACGTGCCATGGATCCGAAGCCGCAGCATCAGCAGGGCGGCAGTCCGCGCCGCCGATCCGGCCCGTCCACCTACACATGGCAGCCGAAGCCCAAGTCCAACGAGGCGCTCAGCTTTGAGGACATGATGGCGAAGTTTAAGCAGGCCAGCGATGAGAAAATGAACGACCTGAAGCGCTCGGTAGACGCAAAACGCGGTTCTGGTCCGCGCCGGGGTTCGAAATAGGCAGTATCAGGCGGGTGGGGCAAGTCCCACCCGCCTTTTGTTTCTTGCAAACTGCCAAAAAGGAAAACATGAACCAAACAAGGAGGAAGTCCCATGCTGTACACCAATTGCAACATCCTGTCCATGTCCCGAAACGATTTTGAAAACGGTTTTATTTTAACGGAAAACGGCATGATTAAGGCCGTGGGCGATATGCGCCAGCTGCCCGGCTATGACCGGGGGGTGAACCTGCGCGGGCGTACGGTTATTCCGGCCTTTGTGGACGCCCACTGCCACCTTGGCATGTGGGAGGACGGCGTGGGCTTCGAAGGGGCGGACGGCAACGAGACGGTGGATCCCGTCACGCCGCACCTGCGCGGTATCGACGCGATTAATCCCATGGACCGCTGTTTTAAGGAGGCGGTGCGCGCCGGCGTACTGACCGTGGTGACGGGCCCCGGCAGCAGCAACCCCATCGGCGGCCAGATGGCCGCTGTGAAAACCTATGGCAGCCGTGTGGATGAAATGGTGCTTGCAGAACCGGTGGCCATGAAAATGGCCCTCGGCGAAAACCCAAAGTCCACCTACCATGAAAAAAGCAGGACGCCCACAACCCGCATGGCCACCGCCGCCCTTATCCGGGAGCAGCTGTTCAAGGCAAGCCGGTATCTTGAAGCACAGCAGGCCGCCCTTGAGCAGGGGAAGGAGCCGCCCGCTTTTGACATGAAGTGCGAGGCGCTGCTGCCGGTGCTGACAAAGGAACTGCCGGTGCATTTCCATGCCCACCGCGTGGACGACATCTACACCGCCATCCGTATTGCGAAGGAGTTCAATCTGGATTATACCCTGATTCATTGCACCGAGGGGCACCTTATTGCGGAGGAACTGTATAACGAGCGCTCGAAAATCGTGCTGGGCCCCATTCTTACCGACCGAAGCAAGCCGGAGCTGAAGAACCTGTCCATTGAGGGGGGCGCTGCGTTAAAGGCGGCCGGGGTACGCTTTGCCCTGTGCACCGATCATCCGGTCATCCCCATCCAGTACCTGCCCTTAGAGGCATCGCTGCTGGTGCGCGGCGGGCTTGACAGGACAAGCGCCTTAAAGGCCATTACCATCCACGCCGCCCAGATGGCGGGAATTGACGGGCGTGTCGGGTCGATTGACGTGGGTAAGGACGCCGACTTCCTTGTGTACGACGGAGATCCGCTCAGCAGCACCTGCCTGCCCGACATGGTTATCGGCGCAGGGGAGATTATCGCCCCGCTGGCGGATTGATTGGCCTGCCGTTCAAACAGGCTCTATTTATATTATATAAAAGATAAGTTTATTTGATTGATTTTTTGGTGGTTATGTGATAAAATCAAGACAACAGCAGAGGCTGTAACTAGACAAAGGAGCTGACAGATATGAAAACAGTACTCAGTGGACGCAAAATGAACCTTTCCGACTCCTTTAAAGAAATTGTGGACAAACGCCTCAGCAAGCTGAACCGGTTCTTCGAGGACGAGCAGGAGGCCTTCGTGGTGGTCACGGCTGAAAAGGCGGAGGCCAAGGTGGAGGTAACCATCAAGGCAAAGGGTATGGTCTTCCGGACAGAGCGCAGAGCGAGGGACAAGGTGGATGCCTTTGAAAGCGCGGTGGAGGGCCTGACAAAACAGATTGTCAAAAACAAGGACCGGCTTGTCAGCAAGCTGCGCAGCGGTGCCTTCGGCGAGTTGTCGGAACAGGTACCGGAGCAGGAGTATGAGATTATCAAGACCAAGACATTCTCTGCAAAGCTGATGAGTGTGGAGGAGGCCATCCTTCAAATGGAGATGATCGGCCACAGCTTCTTTATTTTCAATAATGAGGCATCCGGCGAAATCAACGTGGTGTATAAGCGCAAGGACGAGGGCTACGGACTGCTGATCCCCTCCCGCTAAAAAGAATAAATTTGGGCCGCAGCCTTGCGCTGCGGCCTTTGTTTTGTTATGATAGACACAGTTCTGAGCACGGAAGGAGAAAAGGATGAAACTGCAGTTTGCCGCACCCTGTCTGTTCGGTTTGGAAAGCGAGCTTGCATTTGAATTAAAAAGCATGGGCGCACAGCAGGTGCAGGCGGAAAACGGCAGGGTAAAGTTTTCCGGCGGGCCGGAGCTGGTGGCCCGCGCCAATATCCGCAGCGCCGTGGCAGAACGGATACTGCTGGTCCTGGGGGAGTTTGACGCATTCACCTTTGAGGATTTGTTTCAGGGGGTGCGGTGCATTCCGTGGGGCGACTATATCGGCAGGACGGACGCGTTTCCGGTCAAGGGCCACTCGCTGAAGTCGCAGCTGCACAGCGTGCCGGATTGCCAGTCCATTATTAAAAAAGCAGTGGCGGAAAGCCTGAAAGAACGCTACCATGTAAGCTGGCTTGAGGAGACGGGCAACCCGCTTCAAATTCAGTTCTCCATTCTGAAGGACCATGTCTCCATCATGCTGGATACCAGCGGCTGGGGGCTGCACAAACGCGGCTACCGCAGGCACACGGGCAGCGCGGCGCCTTTGAAGGAGACGCTTGCCGCCGGCATTGCACGGCTTGCGCGGGTAAAGGAAAACAGCACGGTGTACGATCCGTGTTGTGGCTCGGGCACGCTGCTGATTGAAAGTGCGCTGAAGGCGCTGAACATCTCTCCCGGCGCAGGCCGCCGCTTTGCTAGTGAAAGCTGGGGCTTTTTGCCGGATGGGCTGTTTCAGGCGGAGCGGCAGGCGGCATATGCGCAGATCCGCAGGCAGGCGCCGTTCCGGGCATACGGATCCGATCTTGACGGTGCGTGTGCCGCGTTGGCAAAGGAAAACCTGAAAAAAAGCGGACTGTCTTCCAGGGGGGCCGTGTCCACCGCCGACCTGCGGGACTTTGCACCGCAGACAGATACCGGCATTGTGTTGTGCAACCCGCCCTATGGGGAACGGCTCAGCGACAGGAAAAGCTGCGAGCAGCTGTATGCCGCCATGGGAAAGGTGTTTGTGAGAAGGCCCGGTTTTTCCTACTATATCATCACATCCCACGAGGGATTTGAAGAGCATTTCGGCCGCAAGGCCGACAAAAAACGAAAGCTGTACAACGGTATGATTCGGTGTGACCTGTACATGTACTTTCGGTAAAAAGGAGAAAAGTACAGATGAAGGAATATGTTTTGTTTACAGACTCCGGCTGCGATCTGCCGGTGGAGGTGCTGAAAGAGCGTGGAATTGAACTGATTGAGATGGGCTGCACCATCGACGGGCTTAGCTTTTCGCTGCTTGGCGGGGATTTGACCATCGAGCAGTTCTACGGACGCATGCGCGACGGCTCCATGCCCATCACAGCCCAGATTAACCCCGCCGCCTTTGAGGAGGCCTTTACACCGTTCCTTGAAAAGGGCATGGGGGTACTGTATCTCGGCTTTTCCTCCGGTCTGAGCGGGACGTACGCAAGCGCCGTCATGGCGGCGGAAGAGCTCAGTGGGAAGTATCCGGATGCGAAAGTGGTGACGGTGGATACAAAGTGCGCGTCTCTCGGCCAGGGCCTGCTGGTGTACGAGGCGGCGGACCTCAGGGACAAGGGTATGAGTATGGAGGAAGTGGCCAGGTTCGCACAGGACAACTGCCAGCGGTACTGCCACTACTTTACCGTGGATAACCTGTTCCACCTACACCGCGGCGGCCGGGTGTCCCGCGCCACAGCCATTATGGGCACCATGCTCAGCATTAAGCCGGTGCTGCACGTGGACGAGGCGGGCCATCTCATCAATTTCTCCAAGGCACGCGGAAGGAAGGCCTCACTGAACGCCCTGGTGGACAACATGAAGAAAAAGTTCCAGCCGGAGCTTGGCTCCACCGTGTTTATCAGCCATGGGGACTGCCGTGAGGATGCCGACATGGTAGCCAGTGCGGTGAAGGCCGCTTTCCCCCAGGCGGATGTAAAACTGATCGGCTTCATCGGCCCGGTCATCGGCACCCATTCCGGCCCCGGCACCGTTGCCCTGTTCTTTAAAAGCGACGACCGCAGCCTGTAATGCAATAAGAAAAGCGGCGCAGAATGTTCTGCGCCGCTTTTTGTTATCGCTTCTACCGCAACACGGTCCAATCTCCCACCGTTTCCAGCAGGTTTTCCTCAGTAAAAATAATTTTCCACGGGCCGGACTCCTCATCCTTCACCGTGGCCGCCTGGATGACGGACTGCACAGTGGGAAGGGTGCCCGCCTCCGCGCTGGCCCGGAGCTTTTCAAACACCTCGGCGCAGCCGTCACGGCTCAGCACCTCTGTCAGCGTCTGTGCTCCGCCGAATACAGCCTCCACCTCCGACTCCGTCAGGATGCCGGCAGAAACAAGGCTGCCCCAGTCGGTGGCAGTCAGTTCCATGGGCACAAACCCCTCCGTCTGGCTTGTCACCTGCATGTTGTCCACCATGAAGCTGGATCTGCTCCCCAGTGCCTCAAGAAAGCCCTTCGTCAGCTCACTGCTGTAATAGGCGGTAAATTCATCGGAGGCCTGCTGGCTGGACTGGACGGAGAAGCAGGCCGCTGCGTTCAGCGGATTTACCTGCTGCACGGCAATGATATACTGCTTTACGTCCTCCTGCATCTTTTTCTGCGGGGTCTGGTTCGGGAACCAGACGGAGCAGAACACCACAATTAAAAACAGGATGAAGCCGCCGGCGGTAGAAATAAAGGCATAATGCTGTTTTGGCTTTTTCAGTTCTTTGTTCAGGTCGTCCGCGTCGAAATCCTCCTCGACAACGGTTTTTCTTTTCTCATCGTTCATTCGTCTTCCTCGTCCTGTTCCGGGCTTTCTTCCTCTTCTGCAGTCAGATCCTCATCGGCGGATTCCATTTCCTCCAGCTCCGCCTGCCGCTGCAGCACCTCTTTCCGCTGCTGCTCCGCGCGTGCGGCCTCAAGCTGTTTGGTCTCGTTCATTTCCCGCTTCAGGGCAAGCACGTTCCGGACAATGAAAAAAATCAGCACAAACGGCAGCGACAGAATCAGAATCGTAGCAACGGTGCCGAGAATATCGCCGATTTGCGCTCCGACATTGTTCATGGCCTTTCCTCCCTCTGTTGGCATCTCGTCCTATTATAGAGGAAGTAAGGATTTTTTTCAACCGCCCATATGGCCTATCCTTAGGGAAAGGCTTCTTGCACGCCCTGACGCCAGTGCCGTTTTCACACAATTTTCAGAAAAAACAGGGCCGGAAACAGGAAAAAAGGGGTTGCATCCTTCTGCTTTTGGTCATTTTACACAATAAATCACGTCCTTTTTTTACGGATCGGTACATTGCTTCGTCACCCAAATTATTATATAATATAACGGTATTAAGGAGAGTTGCGCCCGTTTGTAAGGGGCGTGGGGCAGCTTTTCTTAAAAAATTGCGAAAAAAAGGAGATAGTTTTTCGCAGTAAAGTAAGAGGTGATAGCATGGCAGAAGAGATGAAGGGCTCTGTGCAGATGGGCGACGACATCCTCGTACTGGAAAACATTACGAAGGTCTACCCCAACGGCTTTGTTGCGAACAAAGACGTTAATCTCAGAGTCAAAAAAGGCGAAATCCATGCTCTCGTTGGAGAGAATGGCGCCGGCAAAACCACCCTCATGAAGGTCCTCTTCGGCATCGAGAACGCCGAGGAAGGAAGAATCCTTCTCAGAGGGGAAGAGGTTCAGATCAAGAACCCCATCGATGCAATACATAAGGGCATCGGCATGGTGCATCAGCACTTCATGCTGGTTCCGTCCCTGACGGTTGCGGAGAACATGGTTCTTGGTATTGAGCCGAAGAAGGGCGGACTGTTCTTCGATTTTGAAGAGGCCGTCAGAATCACAGAGGAAGTTTCCAAAAAATACAACCTGATCGTCGATCCCCGTGCGAAGGTGGAGGACATCCCGGTTGGTAACAAGCAGAAGGTCGAAATCCTCAAGGCGCTGCTGCGCGGTGCAGAGGTTCTGATCCTCGACGAGCCGACCGCCGTTCTGACTCCGCAGGAGATTAAGCAGCTGTTTGTGGAGCTGAAAAACATCGCAAAGATGGGCCACAGCATCATCTTCATCTCCCACCACCTGGACGAGGTGAAGGAGCTGTGCGACAACCTGACTGTTCTGCGCCTCGGCAAAACCGTGGGTACCGCTGTGGTTGCCGACGTGACCGAGCAGCAAATCTCCAAGATGATGGTCGGCCGTGACGTTGTTCTGAAGGTGGAGAAGACCCCGGCCAAGCCGAAGGACGTTGTTCTCCGCGTGAAGAACCTGACCATCAAGAACGAGTTTGGTAAGACCATCGTTGACAATGTCAGCTTCTCCGTCCGTGAGGGTGAAATCCTTGGCATGGCGGGTGTTGAAGGCAACGGACAGGTTGAAATCTCCGAGACCATCACCGGCCTGGCCCCGCTGAACAATGGTGAAATCACCGTCAACGGCGAGACTATTAAGGGTAAATCCATCAAGAAGATCCGTGAGATGCAGGTTTCTCACATCTCTCAGGACAGAATGACCTACGGTGTTGCTGCAGACGCCGCCGTGTGGGAGAACATCGTCTCCGACCGTTTCTATAAGAAGGAGTACAACAACGGTGTTCTGATGAACATGAAGAAAATTCACGAGGATGTTGCAAGATACATCAAAGAGTACCTTGTGAAGTGTGACGATGACGGACAGGCAGTGAGAATGCTGTCCGGTGGTAACATCCAGAAGGTGGTTGTTGCCCGTGAGTTCTCCAACAGTCCGAAACTGATGATTGCCAACCAGCCCACCCGCGGTATTGACGTTGGCGCGACAGAGTTTATCAGAAAGAAACTGGTTGAGCTGAGAGATCAGGGCGTTGCGGTGCTCCTTATCTCCGCTGACCTCAACGAGGTTCTTGAACTTTCCGACAGCTTAATTGTTATGAACGGCGGAAAGATTGCCGCTTATCTGCCTGACGCCAGCACCGTGACCGATGAACTCCTTGGCGAGTACATGCTGGGCGTTAAAACGATGAGCGAGGAAGAGATTGGGAGGGTGGCATTATGAGCAGCAGTGCAAAAATCGATAGACGCTTTGACATTCTCAGAACAGCTGTCTCAATCGTTATCGCTCTGATTATTGCATTTATTCTTATTTTACTGGCAACCGATAAGCCTTTTGATGCTATCGGAGGGTTTATTGTTGGCCCGTTCCAGAACCTGAGAAGGTTCGGCGACCTGGTCGGCTATTGGATCCCGCTGGTATTCACCGGTGTTTCCGTGTGTATCATGCACTCCAGCGGCCAGGCCTCCATGATCATGGAAGGTGCTTTCATGACCGGTGCATTCCTCGGTCAGATTGTCTGTCTGCAGATCATGATCCCGGTTTTGGGCCAGATTGCCGCGGTTCTGACGGCTGGTATTGTCGGCGGTATCCTCGCCTTCATCCCCGCCATCATGAAGTATCGTTGGAACGCGAACGAGGTTGTTTCCTCCATCATGCTGAACAACGTGCTGACCAACGTAATCCTGTTCCTTGTGAACAACTTCTTTAAGGACTCTAAGCAAGGCTCCAACCAGACCCCCCGTCTGCCGGAGGAGATGCTGATTCCGAAGGTTATTGATAACATCAATATTCATTACGGCCTGTTCATCGCTATTGCAGTGCTGGTTTTCGGTTACTTCTTCCTGTTTAAGAGCAAATGGGGCTATGCTATCCGGATGTGCGGCCGCAACATGGACTTCGCCAGATATTCCGGTATGGCCGTTGGCGCGGTTATCCTCTATTCCCAGATCATCGGTGGTATCGTTGCCGGTATCGGCGGTGCGACCTTCCAGCTGGGTATGCTGGACCGCTACACCAACACCAGCGTGATTAACTACGGCTGGGATGGTATCGTTGTTGCCATGCTGGCAAACTACAACCCCCTGTCGGTCCTGCTGTCTGCATTCTTCATCGCCTACATTAAGAAGGGCTCTGACGTGATGCAGTCCATAGCAAGTATTCCTACCCAGGTTTCTATGATTGTTCAGGCTATTCTGATCATCCTGATTGCTTCCAAGCTGTTCTTAGAGGGCTGGAGACATCGGGCGATCGTTAAGAATGCTGAAAGAGAACTGGCAAAGGAGGGCAATTAAATGGAATTCTTAGCTAGCTTACTGGCTCCTGATTTCTTTGCCGCAGTCTTCAGAGCATTCGTTCCCGTCTGCTTTGCTGCCCTGGGCGGCTTGATTACAAGACGTGCCGGCATTCTGAACATGGCCCTTGAGGCAATGATGCTGTGGAGCGCATTGCTCGGCGTTATCTTCAGCGGTTACTCGAAAGTCTGGTTCCCCGATCTGCCGGATGTCGCCTGCCTGTTAATCGGTATGGTTGCCGGTATTTTGGCCGGCCTTCTGGTTTCCAGTATTCTGGCCTTCTTCTCTCTGAAACTGAGGGCAAATAACATCCTTGTTGGTATCGCCTTGAACAACATGGCTGACGGTGGTTCCTGCTACCTGATGTTCCTGCTGCTTGAGACCCAGTCCAACACAGAGACGCTTACTTCTTTCCAGTTCCCTGCAGTGAACATCCCGCTGATTCAGGACATCCCTGTGATTGGCCCCATCCTTTCCGGCCACAACCTGATGTTCTACCTGGCGGTTCTCGCAGTCATCCTTGTTTACATCTTTATCTTCAAAACCCCCACGGGCCTGCGTATCCGTGCGGTTGGTGAGAACCCCGACGCTGCCGAGTCCGTCGGTATCAAGGTGCTCAACATTAAGACCATGGCAGTGCTGCTGTCCGGCTTCGTTACTGCTTTCGGCGGTATGTACTTCTCCATGGGCTACATGAACTTCTTCAGCCGGAACATGACCGCTGGCCGCGGCTTCATCGCGCTGGCTGCCATGAACCTCTCCAACGCAAACCCCATCGGTACGTTCTTCGCCTCCATGCTGTTCGGTTTCTGCGACGGTATTGGTACGAGACTGTCCACCCTGGGTGCGTTCTCCACCGACCTGATTAAGGCGATTCCTTATGCGGTCACCATGCTGGCCCTGATCCTGTACGCGATTATCCGCGCCAGAAAGATCAACAAGATTAAGAGCGCCAGATAAGTAATCCAGCAAAAACTGTAAGGAAGGACCGCTTGTCATAAGCGGTTCCTTCTTTATGGTAATCTTGTATAATCTCCAGCCTTTTTTCGACGCATACTTCGTGAAAAGTGTTTGTTTAAGTGGTAAAAAAACGGTAACAAACCGTCATTTTGCCCATTTAAGGACCTAAAAATTGGGCGTTTCGCCAGTTTGATTTTTCATGAAATGGGTTGACAGAACAGGTGATAAGGGGTATTATATGAGAGTAATTTATTACACTGTTATTTAGCTCTTAACCGGGCTAAAAATAAAAGGAGGTAAATTTTTAGATGAAAAAGGTATTGGCAATCATCCTTTGCATCGCAATGGTTGCTGCTATCGCCCTCACCGGTTGCGGTGGCGGAGACAGTGGTTCCGGATCTGGTTCCGGCGAAGAAAGCACTGGCGCAGGCAACGTTGCGACCGTTATCACCTCTGCTTTAGGTGATAAGTCCTTCTCCGATTCCTGCTGGAAAGGTATCCAGGAAATTGGAAAGAAGTATGGTGTTGAGACTGCTTATGTTGAAATGAAGCAGGATCAGACTAAGGCTGTCCCCTTCTTGACAGAGTATGCTGAGGCGGGTACATGGGATCTGATCATTTCCGGTACTCAGTCCACCACTGAGAATGCTCAGGAAGTTATCGAGATGTTCCCGAACCAGAAGTTCATCCACTATGATGACAGCTTGATGGATGGCCCGAATGGTGCATATGCCAACGCGTTCTCTATCGAGTACTTACAGAACGAGGGCTCCTACCTCGTCGGCTGGCTGGCCGGTAAGCTGACTCAGACCGGTACCGTCGCTGTTCTGGGTGCGTCCGAGATCGACGTTATCTGGGACTTCATCTACGGCTACTTAGAGGGTGCCAAGTATGCAAAAGACGACATCAAGGTTGTTACTTCCTTCGTTGGTGACTGGGAGACCGTCAGCAAGGCGAAGGATCTGGCCAACGATGCTATGAGCCAGAACGCTGATATCCTGTTCCACGTTGCTGGCGGCGCCGGTGCCGGTATGTTCGAGGCTATCGCTGAGAGCGGCAAGACCGGTGTCTGGGGCATTGGTGTTGACTCTGACCAGTATGCTGAGTATGAGGAAGACAAGCCCGAGATTGCAAACATCATCCTGACCTCCATGGTCAAGAATGTTGGTAACTCTCTGGTCTGGGCTTACGAGCAGATCGTTGCCGGTACCCTGGAGTGGGGCACCAATGCGGTTCTCGGTATTGCCGAGGATGCTGTTGGCCCGGCTGAGTCTGGTAACTTCTTAAATCTGGACAAGGCTCTGATGGACGAGTACAATCAGGTCAAGCAGGATGTTATCGATGGTAAGATCACTGTTGGTACTGCGTTTGGTCATACCCTTGAGGAGCAGAAGGCTTTCGCCGACTCCTTCAGACCCTAAATTCTAGTAATAGAATAACGAAAAGAAGCAGTGGTTTACCACTGCTTCTTTTTTATGTGACGTGAAAAGTGCCGCAGGCAATGAAGCGCTCCTGTGTCAATAAACCGGGGCGGCACTGTCATTTTGCCCATAAAGCGGCGAAAAGTTTGTGCATTTCGACATCTTTCACTTTTATCTAATGCCTTGACAGCTCCAGGAACAAGGGGATATTATTGTAGTATCCAATCTTTATCATTGTTTTACTATGAACCATGGTTTTTTATTCTTTCTTAGGAATTTATGGATTTACGCTGTTTTGCCCCGACCTGCCGGAAGAGAAAAAACTCTTCGTTGCGGGTACTCCTTTACATATATGAATATACCGACTTAAGAATTTGCTTTGGAAAAAAACGAAATGTAACGGATATGAAAAATATTGTTGTTTAATCTTTCGCAAGGTTATAAATAAAAGGAGATGGACTTTTGATGAAAAGGGTACTTACAGTGGGCGTTTGCATCGCAATGATTGCTGTGATTGCCCTCACCGGTTGTGGCAGTGGGAAGGACGCTTCGGGTACCGGCTCTGGGTCTGCCGTCCCCGACGACAGAAATGCAGGCAACGTTGCGGCCGTTATCACCACTGCACTGGGTGATAACTCCCTTTCCGATTCTTGCTGGACCGGCCTCAATGCACTGAAAGACAAGTACGGCATTGAGATCGACTGCTACGAGATGAATCAGGATCAGACCAAAGCAATACCGGCCTTGACCAAGTATGCGGAGTCCGGCAATTACAACATTATTGTCTCCGGCACGTATTCCACCGTTGAGAGCGCACAGGCTGTTATTGAAATGTTCCCAAATCAGAAGTTTATCCATTACGATGCATCCGTGCAGACCGGCGACAGCCCGCATGCCAACGCCTTCTCCATGGAGTACAAGCAGAATGAGGGAGCCTATCTTGTCGGCTGGCTGGCCGGCAAGCTGACGCAGACTGGTACGATTGCCTCCTTAGGCGCCGCTGAGATCGACGTTATCTGGGATTCCATCTATGGCTATTTGGAAGGTGCGAAATTTGCAAAAGAGGATGTGGAGGCTATTACCTCCTTTGTCGGTGATTGGGAAGATGTCGGCAAGGCGAAGGATTTGGCCAACGATGCCATGGGTCAAGGCGCCGACATCCTGTTTCACATCGCTGATGGCGCCGGCGCAGGCATGTTCGAGGCCATCGCGGAAAGCGGCAAGACCGGCGTTTGGGGTATTGGAACCGACTCCGATCAATATGCGGAGTATGAAGCTGCCGGCAACATGGACATCGCAAACATCATCCTGACCTCCATGGTCAAAAACATTGGTAATTCTCTGGTCTGGGCTTATGAGAGGGAGGTTGCCGGTACCCTGGAATGGGGTACCCACGCCCGCCTTGGTATTGCGGAGGACGCTGTCGGTCCAGCCGAGTCCGGCGGTTTTTTGAAGCTTGACCAGTCCCTTCTGGACGAGTACAAGCAGATAAAGCAGGACGTGGCGGATGGTAAGATTAAAGTCAGCACTGCCTTTGGCCAGTCATCTGAAGAACAGGCGGCCTTTGCCGAT
>CAJFUF010000007.1 GCA_904420175.1 Candidatus Schneewindia gallinarum | reverse complement strand
GGAGAAAAGCATTCTCGCCCTGCGGTTTTTGGGTGGAATGACCCAGATGGAGGTGGCCTCCCGGGTGGGGATCAGCCAGGCGCAGGTATCCCGGCTTGAAAAAAACGCCTTAAACCGCATTAAGGAAAGCCTTGGTGCCTCATAAAGAAAGCGTAGCAAGCACAACTGCTTGCCACGCTTTTTATGTCTTTTTCAGCTTTCTGTGGTAGGACGGCTCGCCCTTTTCCGCCTGCTTCGTCACAGTAAGCAGGCCGGACTGGACGAAAGTATCAATACGGTGGGCAAGCCAGCCGTCGCTGATGCCAAGCTGGTATTTTCCAAGAACCCTGCCAATCAGCGCCGCCTCGTGAAATTCGCCGGTTTCCAAACAGATTTCCCGTAAAATAAACGGGTCGTACAAATCCTCCGGCACGCTGACAAGCCTGCCGTTCAGCACCGCGCGCAGCGGTGCATTTTCCTGCTTTAATTCCTGCCAGCGGGCGGCACAGCCAAGCCGGAATGCCTTGGGCGCTTCCTGCTGAAGGGGAAGATAGCGGTGCCATTCCTCCGGCGACACCTCACCCCAGCCGTTTTTGAATACGACGGCGCCATCCTCGCCCTGCGCCCACTCCGGCAGCCTGACAAGGAAAACGGGAGACGGCGCATGCCAGCTTTCCAGCACCGCCATGAACCAGTGCAGCCCGCACAGCTCGTCCGGCTGGGTACTGTACCAGATGCGTGCCGCTTCGCCAGTCAGCAGCCGGCGGTGTACTGCCGCAAGGACGTCCGTGGCCGAGGCAATCATCTCCTGTGCAGCCGTGCGGCCCAGGCCGCCGGGGTAGGGCGCAAACAGCATCTCAAGCGTCTGAAGCCGCTCTTCTCCCGGCGTGTCCTCTAAAATGGGACCGGTGCTGAGAGCCAGATTGAAGCCATACGCATCCCCGGCGTCTCCGCCCAGCGGAACGGCACTTTCCCAGCTTTTGCGTGCAGCCTCCTGCGCCTGCCGAAGTGCTGCGCGCTGTGTCTTTTTTCCGGGCTTACTGCCGTCCGGGCAGCGAATGACACCCACGCCGCACGCATTGAAATCGCCCTCTCCCGCGTGCTGCGCCGCCTTTAGACTGCCCCATGCGCTTTCGCTGAAAACAATTTCTACCATGGCGGCCTCCTAACCGATGATCCGCTTTGCAATATCAACGGAGGCTTTTGCGTCCCTGGCGTAAAAGTCCGCGCCCATTTGCATGGCGTAGTCCTCTGTCAGCACGGCGCCGCCTACAAAAATTTTGCAGTCGATTTTCTCTTTCTTTAGCAGGCGGATGGTTTCCTCCATGCTTTTCAGGGTGGTGGTCATCAGGGCAGACAGGCCCACCAGCTTCGGATGATATTTTTTACATGCCTCCAGCACCGTTTCCGCAGGAACATCGCGTCCAAGGTCAATGACACGGTAACCGTAATTGACCAAAATGACCTTGACAATATTTTTACCGATATCGTGGATGTCGCCCTTCACCGTGGCAACCACAATGGCCTCCGGTTTCTCCTGTGCCGTCCCTTTGGAGGAAAGGCTTTGATTGATGACGTCGAAGCCCGCCTTCGCCGCCTCTGCGGAACGGATGAGCTGGGGCAGAAAAATTTCGCCCGTCTCGAACCGCCGTCCCACCTCGTCCAGTGCCGGGATGAGGATTTCGTTGACGATTGACAGCTCCTCCTTCGTATGAAGCAGCGCCTCGATACAGCGTGCGCATTCTTCTTTCAGCCCGTGCGCCACGGCATAGTCCGCCGTCATTTCGGGAACGGCAGCCAGCGTCCTGTCCGCCGGTGCGGCGCTTTGCCGGGCAATGTAATCCACCGCGCCCCTGTCCTTGGCGTACAATACACGGTAGGCGTCAATGGCGTCCATCATGTTTTTGGCGTTGGGATTCAGAATGGGAAGGGTCAGCCCGTTCGCCAGCGCAAGGGTCAGAAAGCTCTGATTGATAAGGGGGCGGTTGGGCAGGCCGAAGCTGATGTTGGATACACCGAGAACCGTGTGAACCTGAAGCTGTTCCCGCACCGTGCGCAGCGCCTTTAGCGTTTGCACCGCGCCATCCTGCTCGGCAGAGACGGTCAGGGTCAGACAGTCGATAAAGACGCGCTCTTTTGGAATACCGTACTGTTCAGCCCGCTGGATAATCCGTTTTGCAATGTCAACCCGGCCTTCAACCGTGCCGGGGATTCCATGCTCATCCAATGTTAACCCGACCACGCAGGCGCCATACTGTTTGACAAGCGGCAACACGGCCTCCAGCACCTTTTCCTCACCATTGACAGAGTTGACCAGCGGGATACCGTTGTAAAGCCGCAAAGCTTTCCTTAAAACCTCGGGACTGGAGGAGTCCAGCTGCAACGGGGTGTCCAAAATCCCCTGAAGCTCTTTCACCACGCGGCACATGACGGCCACTTCATCAAGGCCGGGAAGCCCCACATTTACATCCAGAATCTGCGCGCCGGCCTCCACCTGGGAGATGCCCTGCTTCAGCACATAGCCGTAATCCTCATGAAGCAGTGCCTCCTTAAACAGCTTTTTCCCGGTGGGGTTAATCCGCTCGCCGATGACGGTCACATCGTCAATAAACACAGCTTTGCCCGCGGAACAGACGGCGGAGAAGGGGGGAACCTCCCTTTTGACAGGCACGCGGCCTTCCAGCGCGGCCCTCAACGCGCAGATGTAGGCGGGCGTCGTGCCGCAGCAGCCGCCAAACACGGTGACGCCGAAATCGGCATAACGGGCAAGGCTTTGTGCAAAGTCCGCTTCGCCGATGCTGTAGCTCGGCCGGTCGGAGTGCAGATCGGGCAGGCCGGCATTGGGCTTGGCGATAACGGGCAGACTTGTCAATTCGCACAGCCGCTGTGCGATGGGCATAATTTCATCCGGTCCCAGGGAACAGTTGATGCCGATTGCGTCAGCGCCAAGACCCGTCAGCGTCAGCGCCATACTCTCGACAGGGGTCCCGGTAAAAGTGCGCAGATTATCCTCAAAGGTCATGGTGACGAAAACCGGCAGCCCGCAGCGCTCTTTGGCAGCAAGTACGGCGGCCTTCGTCTCGTACAGGTCGGTCATGGTCTCAATATAAATGCAGTCCACTCCGGCCGCTGTTCCTGCGTCCACCATCTCAGCAAACAGCTCGTACGCCTCTTCGAAATGAAGGCTTCCCGTCGGCTCCAGCAGCTCGCCCAGCGGGCCCACATCAAGCCCGACGAAATCCGCACCGGCCGCCTTTGCATTGGCCACGGCGGCGGAGATAATTTCCTTCGGGGTGTGGCCGGTTCCCGCAAGCTTCAGCCGGTTTGCGCCGAAAGTGCAGGTCAGCACCATGTCGCTGCCTGCCTGAACATACTGCTTGTGAATTTCACTGATAAGCTCCGGATGTGTTAAATTCAACAGCTCCGGCGGCCCGTCACAGACAACCCCGCTCTGCTGAATCATGGTGCCCATTGCGCCGTCCAAAAAGAAGAATCCGTCATGAATTCGTTGTCTCAGCGTCACAGCGCCGTCCCTCCTTTCTATAAATACAGTGCTCCCTTGCGGGGCAGAAACGGCACCCATGTGTCCGCTGCTGCGGGGGCAGGGGGCCTGCGCCCACCAGCGCAGTGACGGATTTCCTCGGCGTCAGCAGGTACCGGTCCGTGCAGGACAGGCCAATCCGCCGCCGGGTATCCAAAATCCTTAACAGCTCCGGCTGAACGCTCAGCGGCATGTCGCCGTAGCCGGGGGAAAAGCGGTCGGTCAAAAACAGCCCGTCCAGCTCCGGCAGGGCTGCAATCTCGGCACAGGCCGCATCACATACCTTCTCCACCGCGTCGGTACAGGCCGCATCCATAATCACAGCCCTGGCCATATCCGTCTGTTCGTACAGGCGGATGCAGCGCTCCACCCCCGCGCCCAGCGTGGCCGCCAGCAAAACCACATAGGTGCTGCCTGCAAGGTGCCTTGTAATATCACGGCCGGAAAGCAGGGGCGCCGCGTCGGAAACGTGCAGCAGCTTAAAAAGGTAACGGGGCCGGATAAGGGTCAGAACCTCCTCAATACAGGCGTCCACCAGCCTGCTGTATGTCTCGTCCGGCTGGTTTTTCGCCGCAAGGTAGCGCAGCACTTCGCGTTTGTCAATTACCGGCTGCATGGCGCTACCCTCTGCTGTTTTCGTACTGGAGGATGTTTTTTACACTGCCGTAGATATGCTGCGCCACCTCCGGCCGGTTCATGGTGTACAGATGAATACCGTCCACCCCGTTGGAGATAAGGTCCACAATCTGTTCCACCGCGTAGGACATACTGGCGTCGGAAAGGGCGGCGGGGTCGTGCTCAAACCGGTTGAGCATCTTTACATATTTTTTGGGCAGGCTTGCACCGCAGTTGGATACAATGCGCTCAATCTGCTTTTTGTTCAGTATCGGCATAATTCCCGCCTCAATGGGCACGGTAATGCCGTGATTGCGCGCCTTGTCCAGCATGGCGTAGAAATCGTTGTTGTCAAAAAACAGCTGGCTGACAAGGTGGGTGGCGCCTGCCTCCACCTTTCTTTTCAGATAACGCACATCCTCGTCCAGATTACGGCTTTCCGGGTGCGCCTCTGGATAGCAGGCAGCGGAGAGATGGAACCCGCCTTTTTTGTGCAGGTAGGCGATTAACTCGTCCGCATGGGAAAACTCACCAACCGGCTGTATGTCCGGCCGGCGGTCGCCGCGCAGTGCCAGGATGTTGGTCAGCCCCATCTCTTTTAATTTTTGTGCCACCGCGTCAATCTGTGCTGCGCTGTGATACAGGCAGGTCAGGTGTGCCAGCGGTTCAATCCCGCGGCTTTTAATTAGTGCGGCGATGTCGGCAGTGGCGTCCATCGCCCCGCTGCCGCCTGCGCCGTAAGTGACGCTGATAAAATCCGGCTCCAGCCCGGTCAGGCTGTCAATGGTGCGGTAAATGGATTCAATGGGCGTTGTGCTTTTCGGCGGGAACACCTCAAAGGAAAACACCACCCGCTTGCGGGCAAAAATTTCGTCAATGTTCAAAAAAGCCACTCCGTTCTTCATAAAATGCGTTCCGTGCCAAGGCCGGCGGGCCCCGGCATGGTGTGTGTCCTGGCTTTTTATTATAGCATATCCGGGACGATTTGTGGGATTTTCTTGTGCTGATACAGATTTTGTGCTATCATAACAGATACTTTTTGGAAAGGAGGAACGCAGCACATGGAGAAACTGAAGCGCCTGTTCTGCACAAGGGATTTTCTTGTCTTTCTTGTCATCGGGGCCGTAAACACCTTGAACGGTACTGTGTTTTCCTACCTGTACTCGCTGTTTCTCAATGCCAATGTGGCCTTCGTCCTGGGATACCTGACAGGGCTGGTCATCGGATATGTGCTCAACAGCTTTTTTACGTTTAAAGAGCGGCTGAGTATCAACCGTTTTTTCAAAACCTGCGTCTCCTACATTCCCAATTTCATAATCCAAAACCTTGTGGTGCTTATCATATACAACATAATGGGGCTGCACAGACTGCTTGCCTACGCGTTGGCGGCGGTGCTGGGCCTGCCCATCACGTTTCTTTTGATGAAGTTTTTTGCCTTTGCAAAACCGAAAAATAACAAACTGGGGGAAAAGAGATAATGAGCAGCGAAAATCGTGTGTATCAGGCTGTGCGCCGGACCTTTTCCAACCACTGGGTGAAGGCGCTGGCGCTGAACCTGCTGTTTCTGGCCATCAGCCTGCTTGTCTTTGGCAGCATGCATGAAACCAATGACGAATTTACCATTGCGGCTATCGCTTCCGGCGCATATGGGGAAAGTTCGCCCTATCTTGTGTTCTCCAACATCATCTACGGATATTTTGTCACGTTTCTGCAAAGCCTGGTTCCGGCTGTAAACTGGTATATGGTGACCCAGCTGGTGTTTTGCTTTGTATGCGCTGTCATTCTTTGCTATATCTTCTATGAAAAGTACGGGGGATATGTGGGCACGCTGGTATGTGTATCCCTGCTGTTTATCCTGTCGCTGAACCACTATGTCCTGCTGCAGTTCTCCAAAAATTCAGCTTTTATTTCCCTTGTCGGCTTTTTGATGGTGCTGTATGCGCTGCAGAAGGGGAAAAGCAACGGGTGGATCGCATGGGGGATTTTCTTCGCCTGTGTGGGCTTTATGATCCGGTACAACAGCTTTTTCGTTGTGGCCTGCTTCCTTTTCTTCCTGTGCCTTATCGACCTGCTTGTCAAACAGCGCTTCTCCTTCCGCAGGGAGTACTGGAAAAAGAACCTGCGGTATATCGTCAGCTTTGTGATTCTGTTTGCCTGCGCTGCGGCGTTGTTTCTTGTCAATTCCGCCGCGTACAACCGTGACCCGGCGTGGAAGTATTTTATGGAATACTCGGAAACCCGCTCCGACCTGTTGGACTACGGCCTGCCGAAGTATTACGACCATCAGGAGGAGTTGGAGGCGCTTGGGATTACCAGCACAGATCTTGTTATGCTGAGGGGCTGGTGCTTCAATGACCCGGAGCGGTTCACCCTTGAGACCCTTCAGGAACTGGTGGAGATGCAGAAGGAGGACAAAGCGCAGCAGCGGCAGGAAGAAGGACCGTTACATCGGCTTGCGGGCTTTTTCAATGAACTGGGCAGCAAGGCGGTGGACCTGCCTGTGGGTAGGCTGACCGTGTTTGCACTTGTGCTGTTCCTGCTGCTGTGCGCACCTAAAAATTTGTGGCAGCTGGGGGCGATCCTGCTCAGCACGCTGATGATGTACGGGTATCTGTATCTTATTGGAAGGGTTATTTACCGCGCGGAATATGGAATCTGGCTGTGTGCCGCTGTTCTGCTGGCCTACTGCTTTGATGAGACACGGCTGCATCTGAAGCAGTTGAAACGCTCGGTGCTGCGTAAGCTGCTTGTGGGCTACACCGTCATGCTGGTTGTCTGCAATTTCACTTACCTGAGAAACACCTGGAGAAGTATTGACAAACAGTTTGAGCCGAATATGGAGCAGATTGTGTCCACCATGAGCGAGGACACGCAGCATGTCTATTTATTGGATGTGCTGACCTTTAACGACATTGACAATGGCTACAATCCCTTTGCAGCACGGCCGAAGGGACTGTTCCACAATATCCTGTTCCTTGGCGGGTGGAGCACCAACGCCCCCTACACCCTGCAGGTGGCGCGGCAAAACGGCATTGTGAACCCCTACCGGGAGGTGATTGACAGCGATCGGCTGCTGATTGCGGACAACGGGCGGATTGATACGAAACTCCGGTACATCCGGGAGCATTACTGTGCCACTGCACGGTATGAATTGGTGGACCACATCGGCGGTTACAACGTCTACCGGATTTTCTCCCATTAGGGGGAGACGGAAGCGGTAAAAAAGGGGATAAATATTCCTGCACGGCAATAGGATTTTACTGAGAAGGTGATTGCCGTGATCTGCAAGCTGAGTGAGCTGATGAAAAAAGACGTAATCAATACCGCGGACGGTGCGCGCCTTGGCAGTGTGTGTGATCTGGAGGTGGATACAGACACTGCCCGCGTAAAACGGATTGTGATCAAAGGGCGGTTCCGCCTGTTTGGGTTGCTGGGCCGGTTCAGCGACAAACTGATTGAGTGGGACAACATTAAGCTTATCGGCGTGGACACCATTTTTGTGGAGTGCCGGGAAGAGCGGGAGTATAAAAAAAGGGAACAGGAGGCCGAAATTCCCTATTGATTTCGTACCGAATTTGTGCTAAAATATATCGGAAAACGCACGCCGGTGCCTTCCTGGGCCGGTGCCCGGCACAACACCGGGTGGCCTTATTTCAAGGGCGGCGGCGGAGGTGTAACAAATTTTTATTGGAGGATTGAAACATGGGAGTCGTATCGATGAAACAGCTTCTTGAAGCTGGCGTCCACTTTGGTCACCAGACAAGAAGATGGAACCCCAAAATGGCACAGTACATCTACACGGAGCGCAACGGTATCTATATCGTTGACCTGCAGAAAACAGTGAAAAAGCTGGAGGAGGCATATGCCTTTATCCGTGACATCTCTGCCGAGGGGCAGGAGGTGCTGTTTGTCGGAACCAAAAAGCAGGCGGGCGACGCCGTCAAGGAAGAGGCGGAGCGCGCTGGTGCCCACTACGTCAATGCACGTTGGCTGGGCGGCATGCTGACCAACTTTAAGACCATCCGCCGCCGTATCGGCCGTCTTGAGCAGCTGCGCAAGATGGAGGAGGACGGCACTTTCGACCTGCTTCCCAAGAAAGAAGTTGTGAAGCTGAACCTGGAAATTGAAAAGCTGGAGAAGTTCTTGGGCGGTATCAAGACCATGAACAAGCTGCCCGGTGCACTGTTCATTATTGATACCCGCAAGGAGAAGATTGCAGTTGCCGAGGCACATAAGCTCGGTATTCCGATTGTGGCCATTATTGACACCAACTGCGACCCGGACGAGGTGGATTACCCCATCCCCGGTAACGATGACGCCATCCGTGCCGTCAAGCTTATCAGCCAGACCATGGCCAACGCAATTATCGAGGGCCGTCAGGGCGAGCAGCTGAACGCTGAGGAGGCCCCCGCCGAGGCGGCTGAGGCAGAGGAAGCCGCTGCGGAGTAAACTGAGAAAAAGGGAAAGCCCGCACGGGTTGCGGGCTTTCTGACTGTAGAATATCAATAAGGAGGACAACGGAATGTCTTTTACTGCAAAGGATGTACAGGCGTTAAGAGAGCGCACCGGCTGCGGCATGATGGATTGCAAAAAGGCCCTGACCGAAGCGGAGGGCAACATGGACAAGGCAGTCGAGCTGCTGCGTGAAAAGGGCCTTGCCGCTGCGGAGAAAAAATCTTCCCGTATTGCGGCCGAGGGTCTGGTTTTGACAAAATATGATGAGGACAAGCGTGTTGGAGCGATTATCGAAGTCAACTCCGAGACTGATTTTGTTGCGAAGAACGATTCCTTCCGTGCATTTGTGGAGCAGTGCGCCGATACTGTTATTGCCTGCGACCCCAAGAGCGTGGAGGAGCTGAACGGCTGCAAGGTGCCCGGCACCGACAGCACCGTGGAGGAACTGCTGCGGGATAAGATTTTAACCATCGGCGAGAACATGAAGATCCGCCGGTTCGAGCGTATTGAGGGAGTGGCTTCGTTCTACATCCATGGCGGCGGCCGGATCGGCGTTGCCGTTCAGTTTGATGTGGATCCCGAGGCGGCGAAGAACGCTGCGTTCCAGGAGTATGCAAAGGATGTGGCCATGCAGATTGCAGCCGCCATGCCCGCCTATGTAAATAAAGAGGATGTCCCTGCCGACGTTATCGAGAAGGAGAAGGAAATCCTCACCGCACAGGCCCTCAATGAAGGGAAGCCCGCCAACATTGCGGAGAAAATGGTGGCTGGCCGTATTAACAAATACTACAAAGAGGTCTGCCTTGTTGAGCAGCCCTATATTAAGGACGGCGACCTGACCGTGGCCAAGTTCACAGAGAAGACTGCTGCGGAAATCGGCTCTCCCATCAAGATTGTTTCCTTTGTCCGCTATGAGAAGGGCGAGGGCCTTGAGAAGAAGTCCGACAATTTTGCTGAGGAAGTCGCCAGCATGGTGAAGTAGGGCGTTTTTCCCATTTCAACTGACAAGAGAAAGAACCTGTTAAGCAACAGGTTCTTTTTTCTTTGCCGTCTGCGTGCCGGAAACCGGCAGCAGTGGAAGAAACGCCCCTTTCCCTTCATAAAAGCAACCAATTAAGACAGGTTGGGCTTTTCTTTTGCGAAATTGATGAAATCGCTTTACAGGAAAGGCCGAATAGGGTAAAATATGTTTATGATTACAATGGAAAATAAGAGTGAGGAATTCATTATGCAACCGAAATATCACAGGGTTTTGCTGAAGCTCAGTGGGGAAGCGCTTGCCGGCGGAAAAGGCAGCGGTATCGACTACCCCACTGTAACGGAAATTTGTAAAAACATTAAAATCTGCGCTGATATGGGTGTGGAAATCGGCGTTGTTGTGGGCGGCGGAAATTTTTGGCGCGGCCGCAGCAGCGGGGAGATGGACCGCACAAGGGCGGATCACATGGGGATGCTTGCGACGATGATTAATGCCCTTGCGCTGGCGGATGCGCTGGAGCAGTTGGGCGTTCCTGTCCGGGTGCAGTCCGCCATTGCCATGCAGCAGATTGCGGAAACCTATATTCGGAACCGCGCCATCCGGCATTTTGAAAAGGGCAGGGTCGTCATTTTCGGAGCAGGCACAGGCAACCCCTACTTTTCGACAGACACCGCCGCATCCCTGCGCGCTGCGGAGATTGACGCGGATATCATTCTCAAAGCCTCCCTTGTGGACGGGGTGTACGACAAGGACCCGAACCGCTACCCGGATGCCAAGCGTTACAGCACGCTGACGTTTTCCGAGGTGCTGGGTAGCGGCCTTGGTGTGATGGACAGCACGGCTGCGTCCATGTGCAGGGACAACAACATTCCCATTTTTGTGTTTGATTTGCACGACCCGGCAAATATAGTAAAGGCCATATCCGGTGAGGATATCGGTACCATCGTCAAGGAGGAAGCATAATGGAAGACATGTTCAAACCCGTATCCGAGAAAATGGAGAAAACACTGCAGGCGCTGCAGGCGGAGCTCACCACCATCCGTGCAGGACGTGCCAACCCGGCTGTGCTGGACAAAATCACAGTTGACTACTACGGCACGCCGACGGCCATTAACCAGATGGCCGCCGTATCCGTATCGGAGGCGCGCATTCTGGTTATCCAGCCGTGGGATGCGTCCACCCTGGGCAGCATTGAAAAGGCCATCCAGACCTCCGACCTTGGAATCAATCCCACCAATGATGGACGTCTCATCCGCATTGTGTTCCCCCAGCTGACGGAGGAGCGCAGAAAGGAACTGGTGAAAACCATCTCCAAATACGGGGAGGAGGGCAAGGTTGCCGTCCGGAACATCCGCAGGGATGCGCTGGATAAGTTCAAGGCGCAAAAGAAAGCGGGCGAGATGACAGAGGACGATCTGAAAAATGCCGAGACCAAGGTGCAGAAGCTGACGGACAGCTACTGCAAGAAAATTGACGAGGTCATAGAGAAAAAAGAAAAGGAAATTATGGAGATCTAGCGTCCCTGTTTCCCAAGAGGACAATCAATGAAGTGGTTACAACGCAAAGAGAAGGTAAGCCCGCTTGACGGGCTTACCATTCCTGCGCATATCGGAATTATTATGGACGGCAATGGCCGCTGGGCCAGAAAACGCGGCCTGCCGCGCAAGGCCGGGCATTCTGCCGGCGCCAAAACGTTTATGGATATCTGTAAGTACTGCAACCGGATCGGTGTGCAGTACTTAACAGTGTATGCCTTCTCAACGGAAAACTGGAAACGTCCGCAAAAGGAAGTGGATGCGCTGATGGATTTATTTAAGCGCTATCTCGGGGACGCGTCCCAGTACAAGGATGAAAATGTAAAAACCAGAATTATCGGGGATCGCACGCCCCTTGACGGGGAAATTAACGCCCTGATCGACAATCTGGAGGCCGAGTCGAAGGACTGCACAGGCCTGACGCTGAACATTGCTGTCAATTATGGCGGCAGGGATGAGATTGTGCACGCTGCCCGTGCGCTTGTAAGACAGGGACTGTCCCCTGAACAGATTGACGAGCAGTCACTGGAACGCTGCCTGTATACTGCAGGCCAGCCGGACCCGGATATCATCCTGCGGCCAAGCGGGGAAAAGCGCCTGTCCAATTTTATGATTTGGCAGGCGGCCTACTCGGAATTTATTTTTATGGATGTTTTGTGGCCGGATTTCACACCGGCACACATTGATGAGGCCATTCGCGAATATAATCATCGCAACAGAAGATTTGGTGGTGTTTAAGTGAAACAAAGAATATTAACGGCTGTGGTTGGCCTTGCGGTGGCGATTGTAGCGATGGCATTCAGCTATACCATTGTGCTTAATATCATTATGTCGCTGCTGTGTGTGGTGGCGGTGTTCGAAATTGTGGAAACGACGAAGGCGTCGGCCAACAAGTTTATTCTGGTGGTGGCAATGCTTTACGGCGCGCTGATCACCTATATGGCGGACTTTACATGGACGTTTCCCATTACCCTTGCCTATGGGTTTTTGATGTTGTTTTTGCTGCTACTATCATACCGCACGGTCCGGTATGAGCAAATCAGCTTCATTTTCATGATGTCGTTCATTGTCTCCTCCTCCTTTGCAGCACCCATCGTCCTCAGCAGAATTTATACACAGGACTTTGTGCTGTATTTCCTGCTGATGGTGGGAGGATGCTGGTTTGCGGACTCCTTTGCGTACTTTATCGGATCCGCCTTTGGCAAGCACAAACTGTGCCCCTTCATCAGCCCGAAAAAAACGGTGGAGGGCGCCGTGGCAGGGGTGGTCGGCACAGTACTGACCAACTTGCTGCTGGCTTTTATTTACGGGCTGGTGATTGCCCAGCTTGGGCGCACGCTGGTCATCAATTATTGGTCGGTGGCGCTGATTTCCTTTATCCTGTCGCTGCTTGGCATGGTGGGGGATCTGTTTGCCTCCATTATTAAACGGCAATGCGGCATTAAGGATTTTGGCACCATTCTGCCAGGACACGGCGGCATTATGGACCGGTTCGACAGCACACTGATTGTGATGCCTGCAGCGGTGGTGCTGTTCCATTATCTGCCTGTTCTGCTATAGGGAATAATAAATAAAAAGAAGGTGCATATCATGTATCATGTATGCACCTTCCCGTTTTTAGGGGGCTGTCATGAAAAGTTTGACAATTTTGGGGTCAACAGGCTCCATTGGCACACAGGCGATAGAAGTTTGTGAAGCGCTGGGTTACCGCGTAGACGGCCTGTCGGCCAACCGGAATGTGTCCCTGCTGGAAAAACAGGCGCGGAGCCTGCATGTAAAAGAGGCGGTTATTGCGGATGAAAGCCGCTATGGCGAGCTGAAGCTGGCCCTGAAAGATACTTCTATCCGTGTCTCCGCCGGGGAACAGGCCCTGTGCAGACTTGCCGCGGAGAATGACAGCGGTATGGTGCTAAACTCTGTCGTAGGAATGACCGGCCTGAAGCCCACACTGGCCGCCATCAGCGCGGGAAAAGACATCGCCCTGGCCAATAAGGAGACGTTGGTGACGGGCGGCCGCCTTGTGATGGACGCCGTGAAGGAGAAGGGTGTGAACCTGTATCCGGTGGATTCCGAACACTCGGCCATTTTCCAGTGCCTCCAGTCCCATGACGCGCGGAGGCAGCTGAAAAAAATTATTTTAACGGCATCCGGCGGGCCCTTCTTTGGCCGGACAAAGGAACAGCTTTACAATGTAACGGTAGCGGACGCCCTAAAGCACCCCAACTGGAGCATGGGTGCCAAAATCACAGTGGATTCCGCAACCCTGATGAACAAGGCGCTGGAGTTTACCGAGGCGGTTTTCCTGTTTGATGTACAGCCGGAACAGATTGAGATTGTTGTCCACAGACAAAGCGTGCTGCACTCCGCAGTAGAGTTTGTGGACTGTTCCGTCATCGGTCAGATGGGCGTGCCGGATATGAAAATCCCCATCCAATATGCGCTGACTTATCCGGACAGGGTGCCCTCCATGGCGGCCCCCCTGTCGTTGACTGATTACGGCACGCTGACATTTGAAAAACCGGACTACGACACATTTCGTTGCCTTGCCGCAGGTATTCGCGCCAATGAGCTGGGAGGCACCATGCCGGCCATTGCAAACGGCGCGAACGAGCAGGCGGTCGCCCTGTTTCTGGAGGGAAAAATCAGCTTCCTGCAGATTGGGGAGCTGGTGGAGGCGGCATTGGAACTGCCGTATCAAAAGACCTACCGGACGGTGGAGGAGGTCTACGCCGCGGACAGGGCCGCCCGCGAATTTGTACTGAAGCAGATATGACCGATCTTTTCCAAATTTAGGAGGAACTGCGCTTGAACGTACTTATCGACGTCCTGCTGACTGTGCTGGTTTTTGCCGTCATCATCATCATTCATGAGGGCGGCCATTTTCTGATGGCACGCCTGATGGGCATCCGCGTTAATGAGTTTGCTGCGGGCATGGGCCCCAAACTGTTCAGCAGAAAGCGCGGGGACACGGTGTATTCCCTGCGTGCGTTCCCCATCGGCGGCTTTTGTGCCATGGAGGGGGAGCAGGACGACAGCACGGATGAAAATGCTTTCTGCAATAAACCTGTGTGGCGGCGTATCCTTGTGGTGGCGGCCGGTGCACTGATGAACCTATTGCTGGGCTTCCTCATCATTCTTGTTATGACCATTACCACCCCGCAGCTGGAAAGCAAGACGGTCTCCGCCGTGGGGGAACAGAGCGCCGTGGCTGCGGCAGGCCTGCAGCCGGGCGACATACTGGACAGTGTAAACGGCAACAAGCTGTTTATCGCCAATGACTTTTTTACAGAGCTGAGCCGCAGTAACAACGGCATTGCAACCGTCGGCATTTGGCGCGACGGGGAATATATGGAACTAAAGGACATCGACTTTACAGTGGAAGAGGACGGTGTGAAGAAGCTTTATGTGGGCTTCAGTGTGTACGAGCTGGAAAAAAATCCTTTTTCCGTTCTGGGTTACGCGGCGGGCTGGACAGTGTCCACCGGCCGGCTGATTTTCAGCTCGCTTATCGACCTGTTTTCCGGCAAGTACTCCATCACTGACTTTTCCGGGCCGGTGGGCACCTCCGCAGTGATTTCGCAGGTCCGGCAGACAGGAATGCGCAATTTCTTTTTCCTTGTGGCGTTTATGACCATCAACGTGGGACTGTTCAACCTGCTTCCCATCCCGGCGCTGGACGGCGGACGGCTGGTATTTTTGCTGATTGAGGCAGTACGCAGGAAGCCGGTTAATCCCAAATATGAGAACGCCATCCACCTTGTCAGCTTTTTTCTGCTGCTGGGCTTCATTGTTCTGATAACCTATAACGATATTCTAAAGCTGTTCACCTAAAAGGAGGGAGAATGGATGATTGAAAGAAGGCAGACCGTACAGGTCAAGGTTGCAGACCGTGTGATTGGAAGCGGCAACCCGGTGCTTATCCAGTCCATGCTGAACGCGCCGGCGTCCGATGTGCAGGCGAATGTCCGGCAGGCAAAGGAACTGGAGGCAGCAGGGTGCGAACTGCTGCGCGTCGCCGTGCCGGATAAGCAGGCGGTGGGCCTGATTGCCCCCATTAAAAAGGCGGTGGGCATTCCGCTTGTGGCAGATATTCATTTTGACTACCGGCTGGCGCTTGCCTGCGTCAGCGAGGGGATTGATAAAATACGGATCAACCCCGGAAATATCGGAGACGACGATCGTGTACGCGCTGTGGTGGAGGCATGTAAACAGGCAGGAATCCCCATCCGTGTCGGGGTCAACAGCGGGTCGGTGGAAAAAGAAATTCTTGCAAAATATGGCTCCCCCACGCCGGAGGCCATGGTGGAAAGCGCCATGTACCACGTGCGGCTAATCGAAAAATTCGACTATGATCAGATTGTGGTGTCCATCAAAACTTCCGATGTCGCCAATATGGTGCGCAGCTACCGCCTGATGGCGGACAGGGCGCCCTATCCGCTGCACCTCGGCGTGACGGAGGCTGGAACGGAGCGCATGGGGCTTGTCAAATCTGCCGTGGGAATCGGCAGCCTGCTTGTGGACGGCATCGGCGACACCATCCGTGTATCGCTGACTGCCCCGCCCGTGAAGGAAATTGCGGCGGCAAAGGACATTTTAAAGGCCTCCGGCGCACGCAGCTTTGGGGTCAATATTGTGTCCTGCCCCACCTGCGGCCGCACGAAAATTGACCTGATCGGCCTTGCCGGCCGGGTGGAGGAAGCGCTGAAAAACGTGGACAAGCCCATTACTGTGGCGGTGATGGGGTGTGCAGTCAACGGCCCGGGAGAGGCGAAGGAGGCCGACTTCGGCGTTGCAGGCGGGCAGGACTGCGGCCTGCTGTTTAAAAAAGGCGAAGTAATCGGAAAATATCCCGAGCAGGAGCTGCTTGACGCCCTGCTGCATGAAATTTTAGGCGATAGAACTGGTGAATAGTATATGGCGGATTTTGCATCCCTGTTTTCTGATTTTTTGACAATAGAAGAGTTTCCTGCTTTTGCAAACTGCGAGGTCAGCCGGGTGGAGCTCTCAAAAGAGTCCCGCCAGATGCTGCTGTGCCTGCATCCGTCCTCCACGGTGGACTATGCGTCGCTGCACAAGCTGAGGCTGCGTCTGCAAAAGGTGCTGAACCTGAAAAAGGTACATATTAAAACAGGATACGATCCAGCCCTGCTGACGGGGGAGTATCTGCCCACGCTGGCGGAAAAAATCAAGGAGAGAACGCCGGTTGTCAATGGCTTTTTGAATGATGCGCAGGGCTTTTACAGCGACGGCGTGTTAAGGATTGAACTGAAATACGGCGGCCTTGACTTTTTAAAGCAGTCCGGCTTTCCGGAGGCGTTGCAGCGCCTGATCGGGGAGGAATTCGGCCTAAGGCCGGAAATCACTTTCTGCGGTGTGACTGAAACGGTGGAACCGGAGCAGCTCTCCGGCGTGGACAGCACCGTAACCATGAAACGAACCATCCATGAAAATACGGAGCGCCGCCAGCGGCAGGAGAGTCGTGAATCCCGACCGCGCAGAAACTTCCAATATGGAGGCGGTGCCCCCCTTAACTTTGCAGGCCAGCCCCTGAAGGGGGAGACGGCGCAGGTGCTGATTGGCCGGCCGGTGAAGGGGGAGTTTGTGCCGCTGAATGAAATTGTGTTGGAAAGCGGCAATGTCACAGTCTGGGGCGAGGTGTTCGACGTCGTCAAAAAGGAGAGCTGGGACGGGAAACGGACCTTCTACAGCTTTTATATTACAGACAAAAAGGGCTCCATCATCCTGAAACCCGGTTTCGTGAAAGGGGATGATATGGAGAAGCTGGAGTCCATTCGCCCCGGCATGTCCCTGATTGTGGACGGGCGGGTCACTATGGACCGGTATGAAAACGACCTGGTTATTACCCCGCGCAATGTCATGACGGTGGAGCAGGTCACCCGTATGGACAAGGCGCCGGAAAAACGGGTGGAGCTGCACCTGCACACAAATATGTCCGCCATGGACGGCGTCAGTTCGGCGGAGGCGCTGATTAAGCGTGCGGAAAAATGGGGCCACTCCGCCGTGGCCGTCACGGACCACGGCGTGGTGCAGGCCTTCCCGGAGGCAATGAACACGCTGGACGCCATCCGTAAGACCAACCCGGATTTCAAGGTGATTTACGGGGTGGAAGGCTATTTTGTCAACGACATGGTTCCCGCCTTAAAAGGCAGGGCGGAGGGCGATTTTAACCGGGAAATGATTGTTTTCGACGTGGAGACCACAGGCCTCAGCAACCAGACTGACCGGCTGACGGAAATTGGCGCGGTAAAGTTAAAAGACGGGGAGGTCACCGACCGGTTCAACACCTTTGTTAACCCGGAGAAGCCCATCCCCTACAACATTGTGAAACTGACCGGAATTGACGACAAGATGGTGGCGGACGCCCCGAAGGAGGAGCAGGCCCTGCGGGAATTTCTGGACTTCTGTGGGGAGGAGCCGCTGTTCGTCGCGCACAATGCGGACTTTGATATTGGCTTTCTGTCCGCCGCCGCTGCAAGGCATGACATCCCTTTTACGCCCGCCTATATGGACACGCTGCCGCTGGCGCAGAACCTGTACCCCGAATCCAAAAACTACAAGCTGAACACGCTGGCAGAGCTGCTGTCCGTGGGCGATTTCAACCACCACCGCGCCTGCGACGATGCGGACGTACTGGGACGTATTCTGCTTAAAATGTTCTCCCACATGCAGGAGATGGGAATCAGCCGGATTGAGAACATCAATCAGGGCCTCAGTGGCGCTGACCCTAAAAACCTGCGCATGTACCATATCATCCTGCTGGTGCGGGACAAGCAGGGACTAAAGGACCTGTACCGGCTTGTGTCTTACAGCCATGTCAAGTACTTCAAGCGCAAGCCGCGCATCCCCTACAGCGACCTGCAGCAGTATCGGGAGCATCTGCTGGTGGGCTCTGCCTGTGAATCGGGCGAGCTGTTCAGCGCGGTGCTGGACCGCAAGCCGTTTGGAGAACTGTGCCGCATTGCGGAAAAGTACGACTTTTTGGAAATTCAGCCCAACGGCAATAATGCGTTTTTAATCCGCAGCGGCAAGCTGGCGGACGAGCAGGCATTAAATGAATTGAACCGCACAATTATCAAGCTGGGAGAAAAACTGAACAAGCCGGTGGTGGCCACCGGCGACGTGCATTTCCTTGACCCGGAGGACGCAAAGTACCGTGAAATTCTCATGGCCGGTCAGGGCTTTGACGACGCCGGCCAGCAGGCGCCGCTGTACCTGAAAACCACGCAGGAGATGCTAAATGATTTTGCGTGGCTCGGCCCGCAGAAGGCAAAGGAAGTGGTCATTGACAACCCGGCGAAGATCGCCGCCATGATAAGCCCGGACGTGCGGCCCATCCCCAAGGGCACTTACCCGCCCAGCATCGACGGGGCGGAGGAGATTCTGAAAAACGTCACCATGACGAAGGCGCACGAGCAGTACGGGGACCCGCTGCCAGAAATTGTCGAAAAGCGGCTGAATAAGGAGCTGGATTCCATTATCAAACACGGCTTTGCGGTGCTGTACGTCATCGCCCAGAAGCTGGTACACAAGTCGGTGGAGGACGGGTATCTCGTCGGTTCCCGTGGTTCTGTCGGCTCCTCCTTTGTGGCCACCATGGCCGGCATTTCCGAGGTAAACCCGCTGCCCCCCCACTACTACTGTCCGCACTGCCAGTACAGCGAATTCTTTACAGACGGTTCCATCGGCTCCGGCTTTGACCTGCCGGACAAGGTGTGCCCGCGCTGCGGCGAAAAGCTGGTGGGGGAGGGGCACGACATCCCGTTTGAGACATTCCTCGGCTTCGATGGGGACAAGTCCCCTGATATTGACCTAAACTTTTCAGGCGAATATCAGGCCCGCGCCCATAAATATACGGAGGAGCTGTTTGGCTCCGACCATGTGTTTAAGGCCGGAACCATCGCCACCGTGGCGGATAAGACGGCTTACGGCTACGTGAAAAAATATCTGGAAGAGCGCGGACAGGTGGTGCACAAGGCAGAGGAGGCGCGCCTGACCAAGGGCTGCACCGGCATTAAGCGTACCACCGGGCAGCATCCGGGCGGCATGGTTGTCGTCCCGAATGAGTATGAGGTGTATGAGTTTACGCCGGTCCAGCGCCCTGCGGACGACCCGGACAGCGACATCACCACCACCCATTTCGACTTCCACTCTCTGCACGACACGATTTTGAAGCTGGACAACCTCGGCCATGATGTGCCGACGCGGTACAAGCACCTTGAGGATGTGACAGGCTTAAAAATTGCGGATATTCCGGTCAACGACCAAAAGGTGATGAGCCTGTTCACCTCCACGGAGGCGCTGGGCGTCACGCCAGAGGAGCTGTTCAGCCCCACCGGCACCAACGGCCTGCCGGAGGTGGGAACCGACTTTGTTAAACGCATGCTGGTGGAGTCCAAGCCCAAAACCTTTGCGGACCTGGTGCAGATTTCCGGCCTGTCCCATGGCACGGACGTGTGGCAGAACAATGCGCAGGATCTTATTAAACAGGGCGTGTGCGACATCTCACAGGTTATCGGAACACGTGACGGCATTATGACCTTCCTGCTGAATAAGGGGCTGGAGCCGAAAATGGCCTTTACCATTATGGAAATTACCCGTAAGGGCAAGGCGCCGAAGCTGCTGACGCAGGAGATGATGGACGCCATGAAGGAGCACGGCGTGCCCCAGTGGTACATCGACAGCTGCTTAAAAATCAAGTACATGTTCCCGAAGGCGCATGCCACCGCCTATGTTACGGGGGCAGTGAAGCTCGGCTGGTTCAAGGTGTATGAGCCGCTGGCCTTTTATTCCACCTACTTCACAGTTAAAAATGAGGACTTCGATATCGAGGCGGCCCTCGGCGGCAGGCAGGTTGCCTCCTACAAAATTAAGGAACTGCTTGCCAAGGGAAACGACCGCAAAGTGAAGGAGAATGAGCAGCTTGGAAACCTGACCATGATTAATGAGGTTTTGTGCCGCGGGATTGAGTTCTTGAACGTGGACATCTACAAATCCAGCCCCAATGTGTATACCATCGAGGACGGAAAAATCCGCCTGCCGTTTACAGCCATTAAGGGCCTGGGCCTTGCTGCCGCCCAGACCATTGCAGAGGGCAGGAAGGAGGGCAGCTTTATCTCCTGTGATGAGATTATTGCCCGCTGCCCCGGTGTATCAAGCTCCATTATTGACAGCTTAATGGAGGCAGGCGCACTGGAGGGGATTCCAAGGACCAGCCAGTTGACGCTGTTTGAATAACCAACTGCCATAAGAAAATGCGCCCGAACATGTTCGGGCGCATTTTTTGCTGTGGGCACAAGCATTCATTCCGGAAGCCGGTCAAATTCCTGCTCCACCCACGTGTTTTTTACTGTAAAGCTTTTTCCCTTTAGATAGTTGAGGGCTCCGGCGTCGGTGGCAAAGGCGAACGTCAGCCGGTAGGAATAAAGGCACTGACTTTTAAAACTTTTGGATCCGAGCCTTGTGTGGCTGCCATATTTCCCGTCCCCCAGAAGCGGGTGACCGTGGGAGGCAAAATGCACACGAATTTGGTGGGTGCGCCCTGTCTCCAGCCGCACCTGCACCAGTGAAAACTCCGGCTTCTCTCTCAAAACGCGGTAGTGGGTAACGGCGCGTTTTGCACCGGGCGTACCGGCGGGGCAGGCGGACACGGTGTTGCTGGCGGCGTCTTTTTTCAGCCAGTCGGAGAAGGTACCCTCCTTTTGACGAAGGCGGCCGTGGACAATCAGCAGATATTCTTTTTCAATTTCATGCTGCTTGATTTTTTCGTTCAGGATGCGCAGTGTCTGCGCATTTTTGGCGACCATGACAATCCCTGCCGTGTTGCGGTCGATACGGTTGCACAGCGCCGGGGCAAAAGACAGGGCGTCATCCGGCCGGTAGTCGCCTTTTTCAAGCAGGTAGTGCTGCACCCGGCCAATAAGCGTGTCGGATTTTTCCTTGTCATCCTCGTGGCACAGCAGGCCGGCCGGTTTGTCCGCCAGCAGCAGGTTGTCATCCTCATAGACGACCTGAACCGGCCCTGCGGACAGGGAAGGGCCTTTTCCAGGCTGCCGGACAAGAAATTCGTCATTCAAATACAGGTTCAGTACATCGCCCTCCTGCAGCCGATCCCCAGCCTGGCACCGCCTGCCGTTAAGCTTAATGCGCTTTAGACGCAGCCCCCGGTACAGCAGAGAGCGCGGCAGCAACGGAAAGGCCTTCTCCATAAATTTGTCAAGCCGCTGTCCGCTGTCGTCTTTTGTAATCGTAATCTGCTTCATATACGGTTCTGTTCCTTCTATGTGGATTGCCGCGGCCAGTTTCCACGGTATTTTTATATTATAGCATAAATCTGGCGCTGCTGCCGGAAAGACGCATGGGAAACGGTAAACGTGCGTCCGCCAAAAAAGAAAATGGAGGATATTACTTCCAAAAACGCCATTTTTCGTATATAATGTAGCTATGAATGAGCACCGCATGGGGAAAGGGTGGAAACGGCTTGCCAAAGGAACACAATGCAAACAAACCGGCGAACCCGCATGCCGGTCACAGGGAACGGCTGAAGAAGCGCTTTCTGAAAGAGGGGCTCGACCACTTTGAACCGCATAACGCCTTGGAACTGCTTCTGTTTTTCACCAACCCGCGCGGCGACGTCAACGAGCTTGCACACGAGCTGATACGGGAGTTTGGCTCCTTCTCCGGTGTGTTTGACGCAGACTACAGCCGCCTTGTCAAGGTTAAGGGGGTGGGGGACCACACGGCAACCCTGATAAAGCTGATTCCGGAAATCGGCCGTTACTACCTGAATGACCGTTCCAGCACAGGAACCATCTTCAACACCACCGCCGATGTGGGCGAGTTTGTTAAGGCTAAGTTTTTCGGACGCAAGGAGGAGGCGGTGCTGATTATCGGCCTTGATAACAAGCTGAAGGTGCTGAAATGGGAGATGCTGGGCGCAGGATCTTCCACGTCAGTGGATATCTCCGTAAAGAAAATTGCGGACTTCGCCCTGAAGGTTGGCGCGACCCGCGTTGCCGTTGCACACAACCACCCCTCCGGCACGGCGCTGCCCTCTGCGCAGGACCGGAGCACAACCGCTACGCTTCAGCGTGCACTGAATCTGCTGAATATCCAGCTGATCGAGCACATCATTCTTTGCGATAACGACTATATTTCCTTTAAGGAAAGCGGCTTTTTGGACTGAGGTTCGCGGGGAAGAAGCCGACCGCCCGGGCTGAACTGAAACAGGCGGCGGGGGAGAGGTTCTTCTGTAAACCCACCGGGAAAACAGCGTGAAAAAACGTACAAAAAAGGACGGCTTTGTGCCGTCCTTTTTTGTACGAAAATTGGCAGGAATTGACAAGCTATACTGTGCCGGTATTGATTTTGTTTCGGAAAAACGATATACTTAGTGTCTAAGCGCCTATACTAGAAACAAACTGAAAGGGGGTACCGCGTTGGACCATTTTAAGTTGGTCAGCGATTACCGGCCCACCGGCGACCAGCCGGAGGCAATTGAAAAATTGGTTGCGGGCATTGCCCGCGGTGATAAGGAGCAGACGCTGCTTGGCGTCACGGGCTCCGGCAAGACGTTTACCATGGCAAATGTGATCGCACAGGCCAACCGGCCGACGCTGGTACTGGCGCACAACAAAACGCTTGCAGCGCAGCTGTGTTCCGAGTTTCGCGAGTTTTTTCCGGAAAACGCAGTGGAATACTTTGTCTCCTACTACGATTATTACCAGCCGGAGGCGTATATCCCGGGAACGGACACCTACATTGAAAAGGACAGCCAGATTAATGACGAAATCGATAAGCTGCGCCATTCAGCCACCTCATCCCTGGCAGAGCGCAGGGACGTCATTGTGGTCTCCAGCGTCAGCTGCATTTACTCCCTCGGTAACCCAATCGACTACAAAAACATGATTTTGTCGCTGCGCGTGGGAATGGAGAAGCCCCGGGACGAACTGCTTGCCAAGCTGGTGGAACTGCAGTACGAGCGCAACGATATGAACTTCATCCGCAACAAATTTCGTGTGCGCGGTGACGTGATTGAGGTATTCCCCGCCTACTCCGGGGAAAATGCCATTCGCATTGAGCTGTTCGGCGATGAAATCGACCGTATCTCGGACATCAACACCACCACGGGGGAGCTGCTTTCCACGCGCCAGCATGTGGCCATCTATCCCGCTTCGCACTACATCTTTCCGCAGGAACAGATGAAGCCCGCCCTGGCGGAGCTGGAACGGGAGCTGGAGGAGCGTATCCGTTACTTTAAGGAGCGCGGCCAGCTTTTGGAGGCGCAGCGGATTGAGCAGCGCACCCGTTACGATATGGAGCTGCTGGCAGAAATCGGCGTGTGTAAGGGAATTGAAAACTATTCCCGCGTGCTGGCAGGCCGTCCGGCCGGCAGTATCCCTTTCACCCTGCTGGACTATTTCCCTGAAGATTTCCTGCTGTTCGTGGATGAGTCCCATGTCACCCTGCCGCAGGTGCGCGGCATGTACGGCGGGGACTATGCAAGGAAGAAGAACCTGGTGGACTACGGCTTCCGCCTGCCCAGCGCATTTGATAACCGTCCGCTGAATTTTGACGAGTTTTATAACAAACTAAACCAGATTGTCTTTGTGTCCGCCACGCCGGGCCCCTTTGAACGGGAGCACAGCACCCAAATCGCGGAGCAGGTCATCCGTCCCACCGGGCTGCTTGACCCGGAAATTTCCGTGCGCCCGGTGGAGGGGCAGATTGAGGATTTGCTCGGGGAAATCAACAAGCGGGTAGAGCGGCACGAACGGGTGCTGATTACCACACTGACAAAAAAGATGGCGGAAAACCTGACGGATTACTTTGAGAAACTGGGTGTCAAAGTGACCTACATGCACTATGACATTGACACCATGGAGCGTATGGAGATCATCCGCGACCTGCGTACCGGTGCCATCGATGTGTTAATTGGCATTAACCTGCTCAGAGAGGGGTTGGATATTCCGGAGGTCTCCCTTGTGGCCATTTTGGACGCGGATAAGGAGGGATTCCTGCGCAGCGAAACTTCTTTGATACAGACCATCGGCCGTGCCGCGAGAAATGCGGACGGTAAGGTGATCATGTACGCAGACAGCGTTACCCCCAGCATGGAGCGCGCCATCTCGGAGACGAACCGCCGCCGGGAGATCCAAAGCCGCTATAACGCGGAGCACGGCATTGTCCCCACCACGATTCATAAGGGTGTGCGTGATATTATTGAAATCTCCAAGAAGGAGACGGGCGGCCTGGAAGGGAAGAAGCGCCTGACGAAGAGGGAGCGGGAAGAACTGATTGCCCAGCTGCAGAAAGAGATGAAGGAGGCGGCCAAACTGCTGGAGTTCGAGCACGCCGCCTACCTGCGCGACAAAATTAGTAAGCTGCAGGGAAACAACAAGTTGAAAGGAAGGAAGTAGGCCCTTTTTATGCCAAAGGAAATCATTAAAATCAGAGGTGCCAGAGAGCACAATCTGAAAAATATCAATTTGGACATTCCGCGGGACAAGCTGGTTGTGCTGACCGGCCTGTCCGGTTCCGGCAAGTCGTCCCTTGCGTTTGATACCATTTTTGCGGACGGCCAGCGCCGGTATATGGAAAGCCTGTCCAGCTATGCCCGCCAGTTTTTAGGCCAGATGGACAAGCCGGATGTGGACTCTATTGAGGGGCTGTCCCCCGCCATCTCCATCGATCAGAAAACCACCTCCCACAACCCGCGCTCCACAGTGGGCACGGTCACGGAAATTTATGACTACCTGCGCCTGCTGTATGCGCGTATTGGTATCCCGCACTGCCCGGTGTGCGGCAAGGAGATTAAGCAGCAGACGGTGGACCAGATTGTGGACCAGGTGCTGTCCCTGCCAGAGAAAACCCGTATTCAGGTTTTGGCGCCGGTGGTGCGCCAGCGCAAGGGCGAGCACGTGAAGGAGTTTGAGGCCGCACGGCGCGCAGGCTTCGCCCGTGTGCGGGTGGACGGCAACCTTTACGACCTGTCCGAAAGCATTAAGCTGGAGAAAAATTTTAAGCACAGCATTGAAATTGTGGTGGACCGCCTGGTGGTAAGCGAGAGCATTCGCTCCCGCCTTGCCGACTCGGTGGAGACGGCGACGGAGCTGTCCGGCGGCCTTGTCATTGTGGACGTCGTGGACGGGGAGGAGATGATGTTCTCCCAGAATTACGCCTGTGCAGAGCACGGCGTCAGCATTGAAGAGCTGACGCCCCGGATGTTCTCCTTCAACAACCCCTACGGTGCATGCCCCAAATGTACAGGGCTGGGCACCTTTAAGAAAATTGACCCGAAACTGGTCATCCCCAACAAAAACCTGTCCATCATGCAGGGCGCCATCAAGGCCAGCGGCTGGTCGGTGGGGGATAGCTCCACCATTGCCATGATGTATTACAAGGCGCTGGCAAAAAAATACAATTTTTCGCTGGACACGCCGGTGAAAAACCTGGACAAGAAAATTGTGAACATCCTGCTGTACGGCACAGACGGGGAAAAGCTTCAGGTCACAAGGGAAAGCGAGTATGGACGGGGAACCTACCAGGCCGCTTTTGAGGGGATTATCACCAATCTGGAGCGCCGCTACCGTGAGACGAACAGTGACTATGCCCGTGATGAAATTGAGTCCTGCATGAGCGAGGAGCCATGTCCCGAATGCCACGGCACCCGACTGCGTAAAGAGTCTTTGGCTGTAACCGTCGGCGGGAAAAATATCAGCGAGCTTTGCGGAATGAGCATCGGGGAGCTGCTGGCGTTTTTAGACGGCATTACCCTTTCTGAGAAAGAGCACATGATTGGCGACCGGATTTTAAAGGAAATCCGCGCGCGCCTGCAATTTTTACTGAATGTGGGGCTGGACTACCTGACCCTGTCCCGCAGCGCCACCACCCTGTCCGGCGGCGAAAGCCAGCGAATCAGGCTGGCCACGCAGATCGGATCCTCTCTGATGGGCGTGGTCTACATTTTGGACGAACCCAGCATCGGCCTGCACCAGCGTGATAACGACAAGCTGATTGGCACGCTGAAAAACCTGCGTGACCTTGGCAACACCGTGCTGGTGGTGGAACATGACGACGACACCATGCGCGCAGCGGACTTTATTGTGGATATCGGCCCCGGTGCCGGCGTGCACGGGGGCGAGGTGGTGTGTGCCGGGACGGTGGACGACATCATGGCCTGTAAGGATTCCATCACGGGCCAGTACCTCTCCGGCGCGAAAAAGGTTCCTGTGCCGGAAAGCCGCAGGCCGGGCAACGGCAAGCACCTGAAGATAAGGGGCGCGCGCCAGAACAACCTGAAAAACATCGATGTGGACATCCCGCTGGGCACCTTTACCTGTGTGACCGGTGTGTCCGGCTCAGGCAAAAGTTCACTTATCAATGAAATTCTTTACAAGCACCTTGCGGCGGAGCTGAACGGCGCGCGGATCCATGCCGGTGATTTTGACGGGATGGATGGGATAGAATACCTTGACAAAGTAATTGACATCAACCAGGCGCCCATCGGCAGAACACCCCGCTCCAACCCGGCAACTTATACCGGGGTATTCACCGACATCCGCGACGTGTTTGCCACCACGGCGGAAGCAAAGCTGCGCGGCTACACCTCCAGCCGGTTTTCCTTTAACGTGAAGGGCGGCCGGTGCGAGGCATGCCAGGGCGACGGCATTATTAAAATCGAGATGCATTTTCTTCCGGACGTGTTTGTCCCCTGCGACGTGTGCAAGGGAAAGCGCTATAACCGGGAGACGCTGGAGGTGCACTACAAGGGCAAAACCATCAGCGATGTGCTGGAAATGACCGTGGAGGAGGGGCTGGAATTCTTCCAGAATCTGCCCAAAATCAAGCGTAAGTTGCAGACCCTTTGCGAGGTGGGCCTCGGCTACGTAAAAATTGGACAGCCTGCCACCACCCTGTCCGGCGGTGAGGCACAGCGTGTCAAGCTGGCGACAGAGTTAAGTAAGCGCTCCACCGGAAAAACCATCTATATTCTGGATGAGCCGACCACCGGTCTGCATGCGGCGGATGTCCACCGGCTGATAGAAGTTTTAAACGAACTGGTGGAAACAGGCAACACCGTGGTGGTTATCGAGCATAATCTGGATGTGATTAAGACGGCGGACCATATCATTGACCTTGGCCCTGAGGGGGGCGACAAGGGCGGCACCATTGTGGTGTGCGGCACACCGGAGGAGGTCGCGCAGTGTGCAGACTCCTATACCGGGCAGTATCTGAAAAAGGTGCTGAAATAACAGGGGGGCACAGTCCGGGACGGACTGTGCCTTTGTTGAAAAAAGCCGGTTTTTCTGGTATACTAATTTAATTAGGTTTGGAAAGGTTGACGTGTGGATTGAACAGGGAATTGCAGTACAAAATGGAGCAGGTGAGGGAGCTGCTGCCCTCCCGTTTTCCGCTGCATGCGCCGCTGGCACTGGTGCACAGCTTTGGTTGCCAGCAGAATGTGGCGGATGGGGAGAAGCTGAAGGGCCTGCTTGCGGGCATGGGCTTCGGCTTTACGGAGGACACAGCCAATGCGGACCTTATTTTGTACAACACCTGCGCGGTACGCGAGCATGCGGAGGACCGGGTGTTCGGCAATGTTGGGGCCCTGAAAAAGAAGAAGGAGCAGAACCCCTCCGTCATTCTCGGGGTGTGCGGGTGCATGGTTCAGCAGCCTCAGGTGGCAGAAAAAATGAAGAAAAGCTACCCCTATGTGGATCTGATTTTCGGTACCCATGTGGCACACCAGCTGCCGGATATGCTGCTGTCACTGCTGCAGGAGGGGAGGCGTACGCTCAACCTGGACGACAGCGACAACACCATCCATGAGGAGCTGCCCGTCCGGCGCGAGGCCGGCGCAAAGGCATATCTGCCCATCATGGTCGGGTGCAACAACTTCTGCTCCTACTGCATTGTCCCCTACGTCCGCGGCAGGGAACGCAGCCGCCGCCCACAGGACGTGCTGGAGGAGGCGAAGCGCCTGATTGACGAGGGATATAAGGAAATTACGCTGCTGGGACAAAACGTCAACTCCTACGGGAGGGGGCTTTCCGAAAAATGTGATTTTCCATCCCTGCTGGAGCAGCTGGCGGATTTGCCCGGCGATTTTCTGCTGCGGTTTATGACATCCCACCCGAAGGATGCCTCCCGCAGGTTAATTGATGTCATGGCAGGAAGCGAAAAAATTGAGCGGCACCTGCACCTTCCGGTGCAGTCTGGGAACGACCGTGTGTTGGCGGCCATGAACCGGCATTATACCATCGGCCAGTACCGGGATCTGGTCGGTTACGCGAAAAAGACAATTCCGGACTTAACGCTGTCCACGGACATTATTACCGGTTTCCCCGGTGAGACGTATGAGGAGTTTTTGGACACGCTGCACCTTGTGGAAGAGGTGGGCTACGACATGGTCTACTCCTTTATCTACTCAAGACGAAGCGGCACGAAGGCGGCAGAGATGGACGATCCGGTCCCCTATGAAACGAAGGTTGTCTGGCAGCGGCAGTTGCTGAAAGCAGTTCGGGACATCAGCGAAAGAAACAACCGGGCCCGTGTGGGGCGCACCTTCCGCATTCTGGTGGAGGGGGCAGGGCGCACCCCCGGGACACTGTCCGGCAGAACCAGCGGTGGCATTGTTGCCCAGGGACCAGGGACAGAGGACAGTATCGGGCAATTTAAGCAGTTTAAGGCCGAGGGAGCCACAAGCTGGTGCCTGACCGGCACAATAGAGTAATTTAACAGGAAGGAAGCTTGAACATGAAGGTTTTACTGGTGAATGGAAGTTCAAAAAGCGCAGGCTGCACCTTTACCGCGCTAAGCGAGGTGGAAAAGACGCTAAATGAAGAGGGGATTGAAACAGAAATTTTTCAGCTGGGCCCGCGTCCGGTGCGGGACTGCGTCGCATGTGGAAAGTGTGCGGAGCTTGACAACCAGTGTGTGTTTGACGATGATATGGTGAATGAATTGATTGCCAAGGCCGCTTTGTCAGACGGCTTTGTGTTTGGCACCCCGGTGTACTATGCACACCCCAGCGGCAGGATCCTGTCTGTGCTGGACAGGGCGTTTTATGCAGGCGGTGCGGCGTTTGCCCACAAGCCGGGCGCAGCGGTTGCCTCCGCCCGCCGGGCAGGCACCACAGCCAGCACCGACGTGCTGAACAAGTACTTTACCATTGCACAGATGCCGGTGGTCTCCTCCACCTATTGGAACATGGTGCACGGCAACACGCCGGAGGAGGTACGGAAGGACGAGGAGGGCCTGCAGACCATGCGCAATCTGGCGCACAACATGGCTTGGCTGTTGAAGTGTATTGACGCAGGAAAAGCGACAGGTATTACCCGGCCGGAAAATGAGAAACGCTACAGGACAAATTTTATCAGATAACAAAACAAAGGAGCAGGGAAGAGATATGAACACGCTGGAAATTGCAAAGATGCTTGGCAGGGCCATCCAGGAGGAGAAGAGCTACACCGCCGTTATGGTGGCTAAGCAGAACAACGACGAGGATGAGGAGCTGCAAAACAAAATCGGCCAGTTCAACCTTGTAAAAATGAACCTCGGTGCACAGATGCAGAAGGAAGAGGCCGACCAGGACGCAGAGAAGGTACAGGAACTGAACCGGCAGATGCGCGCCTTATATGAGGAGATTACTGCCAACGAAAACATGAAGGCGTATGAGGCGGCCAAGAAGGAGCTGGACGGGGTGCTAAACAAAATCATGCAGATCCTGTCCCTTGCGGCAAACGGCCACGACGTGGACGCCATCGACCTGAATGGTGAAATCGCCTCCTGTGCCGGGGACTGCGGCAGCTGCGGAGGTTGCCATTAACAAATTTTGAGGTGTATGTCATGACGGGTGTAAACACGGACAAGCTGTCGCCCATGATGCAGCAGTATTTCCAAATAAAAAACCAGCATAAAGACCACATCCTGATGTACCGTCTCGGCGACTTTTACGAGATGTTCTTTGACGACGCGCTGCTTGCTTCCAAAGAGCTGGAGCTGACCTTGACGGGCCGGGACTGCGGAGGGGACGAACGGGCGCCCATGTGCGGCGTGCCCTATCACAGCTGCGATGCGTATATTGCACGGCTGATTGCCAAGGGCTACAAGGTTGCCATCTGCGATCAGATGGAGGAGCCCGGCTTGTCCAAGGGGCCTGTCCGCCGGGAGGTCACACGGATTATCACCCCCGGAACCGTCATTGAGGGGGCCATGCTGGACGAGGGGAAAAACAACTTCATTGCGGCCGTTTTTATGGACAAGCCCAACGTGGGCCTTTGCTTTGCGGATGTGTCCACCGGCCTGCTTGAGGTGTGCGAGCTCTCCAGTGCAAACTTTGATGCAGCCATTATCAGTGAGCTCAGCCAATTTATGCCGAATGAGTTACTGCTCAACCATCAGCTGGACAAGCAACCCGCCCTGCGGGACTTTATCAGCGGGAAGCTGAACTGCACCCTTGACATCAGGGAGGCGGGACACGACCAGGCGGAGGATTATCGGCGCAAGGCCCTTGCCGCCATCCCCAAAGAGCGCCTGGGCGGTCTGGATGTGGAGATCATGCCCAATGCCGCGGCAGCGGTGGGCATGATGATGGACTACCTGATGGAAAACCACCTTGACCGGGTGGTGGGGCTGTTAAACGTGTCCGTCCATGCGGAGGATCAGTACATGGTGCTGGACGCGGGGACCAGACGCAATCTGGAACTGACCTCCACCATCCGCACAGGGGAGAAGCGCGGCAGCCTGCTGTGGGTGCTGGATCGCACAAAGACCTCCATGGGCAAGCGCCTGCTGCGGCTGTATCTGGAGCAGCCGCTGTGTTCTGCCGCCATGATTCAGGGGCGGCTGAACGCTGTGGACGAGCTTGTGGGGGATGCGCTGTTGCGCGGCGAACTGATGGACACGCTGGAACAGGTTTTTGACCTGGAACGGCTGATCACCCGCATTGTATACGGCTCTGCCAATCCGCGGGAGGTAACTGCGCTGGCTTTCACAGCAGCGCACCTTCCGGAATTGCACAATCAGCTGTCCCATGTCCGGTGCGGAGAGCTGAAAAACATCTACGACAGCATCGACTGCCTGACGGATATTGAGCAGCTGGTCAGCGCAGGGATTGCGGAGGACCCGCCCGTCTCCATCAAGGACGGCGGCATTATTAAAGACGGGTTCAACAAGGAGATTGACGAGCTGCGGGACATCGTCAAGGGGGGAAAAGGCTACCTCAGGGAGTTGGAGGAAAAGGAGAAGGCAGCCACCGGAATCAGCAAGCTGAAGGTGGGCTACAACCGGGTCTTTGGCTACTACTTTGAGGTTACAAAATCCAACATCTCCCTTGTGCCGGAAACCTATATCCGCAAACAGACGCTTGCCAACTGCGAGCGGTTCATCACCCCGGAGTTAAAGGAGCTGGAGGACAAAATCCTCGGCGCAAGCGACCGGTTATTGCGCCTTGAGGAGGAGACTTTCCAGAAAATTAAGGACGAGATTGCGGAAAAGGCGTCCCGCGTGCAGCGCACCGCTTCCGCCATTGCAAAGCTGGATGTGCTGTGCTCCTTTGCGGAGGTGTCCGTGCGTAACCACTATGTCCGGCCGGAAATCGGCACGGGGGAGGCGCTGCACATTAAAAACGGACGACATCCGGTGGTGGAAAAAATGCTGCAGGCGCCCTTTGTTCCGAATGATACCGTGCTGGACACCGGGGACAACCGGGTGGCCATCATCACCGGCCCCAATATGGCGGGAAAATCCACCTACATGCGGCAGGTGGCCATTATTACACTGATGATGCAGCTGGGCTGTTTCGTTCCGGCGGAAAGCGCACGCCTTCCCATCGTGGACCGGATTTTTACAAGGATCGGCGCGTCGGACGACCTGGCAGGCGGCCAGTCCACCTTTATGGTGGAGATGAGCGAGGTGGCCTACATCCTTAAAAACGCCACCCGTAAAAGCCTGATTCTTCTGGATGAAATCGGGCGGGGCACCTCCACCTTTGACGGAATGAGCATTGCTAGGGCGGTGTTAGAATACATAGCTGACACGAAAAAGATTGGCGCAAAAACACTGTTTGCTACGCACTACCATGAACTGACCGTGCTGGAGGAACTGCTGCCCGGGGTGAAGAACTACAACATTGCAGTGAAAAAGCGCGGCGATGAAATCATCTTTCTGCGGCGCATCGTTGCAGGCGGCACGGATGACAGCTACGGCATTGAGGTGGCAAAGCTGGCCGGCGTGCCGAATCCCATCATTAAACGCGCGTATGAAATTCTTACCCAGCTGGAAGGGGACAGCCCCCAGCAGGAGCGAAAGCAGGCCATGAGCCGGCCTGTACAGCAGCCGGAGGGAGGACAGCTTGATTTTGGCGCCTCCCGCGACAGTGAGGTTGCTGAGCGGCTCAGAGAATTGGATATTAACGTCCTGACGCCTATTGAGGCGCTGAATTTATTGTCAGAACTGCACAGTCTGGCAGGAAAGTAGAGGTGAACTGCGTGGCAAAGATCCATGTGCTCGGCCCCCATTTGGCGGAGCTTATCGCCGCAGGCGAGGTTGTGGAGCGCCCGGCTTCCGCCGTTAAGGAGATGGTGGAAAACGCCATCGATTCAGGGGCAACCGCCATCACGGTGGAGATTAAAAACGGCGGGACAAAACTGATGAAAATAACAGACAACGGCTCCGGCATTGAGGAGGAGGACGTAGAAAATGCCTTTGTGCGCCACGCCACCTCTAAAATCGCCACCGAGAATGACTTGGAAAACATTATGACGCTGGGCTTCCGCGGGGAGGCGCTTGCCTCCATTGCCGCGGTGTCAAAGGTGCATCTGCGTACCAAGACAAAAAATGCGCAGTTCGGCACAAGCTACACCATTGAGGGTGGCCGCCCCGGTGTGCTGGAACCGGCCGGCTGCCCGGACGGGACGGAGATTACGGTGGAGGACCTGTTTTACAATACCCCGGCCCGGATGAAGTTTTTAAAAAAGGATGTGTCGGAGGGAAACGCTGTCTCCGCCATTTTGGATAAGTTGGCACTGTCCCATCCGGAAATATCTTTCCGTTTTGTGCGGGACGGAAAGGAGACACTTTTTACCCCTGGCGACGGGAAGCTGCTGTCCGCCATCCGCAGTGTGCTGGGCGCCCCCTTTGCCAAGACACTGATTCCCGCCGCCCCGGCGGAGGAGTTTGGCATCAGGGTAAGCGGCTTTATCTCCCGCCCGACGGAATCGCGGCCCACGAAGGGGATGCAGCACTTCTTTATCAATGGGCGGTATGTAAAAACCAACACCTGTGCCGCCGCACTGGAAAAGGCATATCAGGGCTCTGTCATGGTGGGAAAGTATCCTTCCTGCGTACTGTTTGTGGAGATGCCCGCTCAGCTGCTGGATGTGAATGTCCATCCGGCCAAGACGGAGGTGCGCTTCCAGAACGAGCGGGAGGTGTTCCTCGCCGTCTATTACTGCGTAAAAACCGCACTGTTCTCCGGGCAGGAGTTCCCGGAGCTTCAGGTGGAGAAGGTGAAGCAGCCGGAACTGCCAAAGTACGAAAACCTGCGCTTTGGGGAGCAGAAGCAGGGCGTGCCCCTGTCCAGCACCCCTTCTGAGCAGGCGCAGCGCCTTATTCATGATTTGCAGAAAGCTCCTGTCGACACACAGCCTGTGAAGCCGGCGCCCCAGCCGGAGAAAACGGTGCAGCATCAGGAGGTATTCTCCTCCTCTGCGCTGCCGCTTCAGGTGGAACAGACGGCCCCTCCGGCCCCCTCCTTTCTGCTTCAGCAGGTGGATGAGGATGAAGTGGTGGAAGGGGAGTTCCCCTCTGCACCCACAGCGTCTGCAGAACCGCAGCTGCCTTTTTACCGCCTGATTGGGGAGGCATATGCCACATACATCATTGTGGAACTGGAAAATGAGCTGCTGTTTATTGACAAGCACGCCTCGCACGAGCGGTATTTGTTTGAAAAGCTGAAGGACAGAAAGGGCGGCCTTGACCGGCAGCTGCTTCTGATGCCGCTGCAAATCAGCCTGTCGGGCGAGGAATACGACGCAGTGCTGAACCACCTGGACCTGCTTGCCTCCCTCGGCTTTGCAGTGGAGGATTTCGGCCCTGGAACCGTGCTGGTGCGGGAAGTGCCGCTGCTGCTTGCAAACTGTAAAAATATTGAGCAGGTGGTGATGGAGGCGGCGGGCTCCCTTGTGCGTTTTGGAAAGCTGGCACAACCGAAGGAACTGGAGGATTTGTACCATTCCATCGCCTGCAAGGCGGCCATTAAAGGGCACATTCCAAGCACGGGGCCGGATCTTGACAATATTATCCGGCTGGTGCTCAGCTACCGTGAAATCCGTTACTGCCCCCACGGCAGGCCGGTGGCCTTTGCATTGCCAAAGGCTTCGCTGGATCGCCAGTTTGGGAGGCTTGGCTGATATGGCGGCAGACAGAATTCCGCTTGTCTGTGTCTGCGGCCCCACCGCCTCCGGGAAAACTGCACTGGCCGTGGCGTTGGCAGAACGCTTCGGGGGTGAGGTGGTCTCCTGCGACTCCATGCAGGTCTACCGCACCATGGACATCGGCACGGCCAAACCCACCTTGGAGGAGCAGCACGGTATTCCCCACCACCTCATCGACTGTGTGGATCCCGGCAGCCCCTTCAGCGTGGCGGAGTATGTCTACCTTGCGGGGCAGGCGGTTAAGGGCATCCGTGCCCGCGGACATCTGCCTGTTTTGGCCGGAGGAACCGGACTGTATGCGGACAGCCTGCTGTATGGAATCGATTTCACGCTGCACACGGAGGATGCCTCGGTGCGAAATCGGCTGGAGCAGGAGCTTGCCGTGCAAGGGGCCGCGGCGCTGTACCGCAGGCTTTGCGAGAGGGATCCGCAGGCGGCGCAGACCATCCACCCAAACAATAAGGTGCGCCTTGTTCGTGCGTTGGAGATGATGGAGGTATCCGGAAAGACCCTGAGCCAGCTGAAGGTGGAATCCCGCAAAGCGCCAAGTCCCTATCGGGTGCTGCGGCTGGGATTGTCTTTTTGCGACCGTCAGGTACTGTACCGGCGCATTGATCTGCGGGTGGACGAAATGATGCGTCAGGGACTGCTGGACGAGGCATTCCGGCTTTACAGCAGCGGGTTTGGGAAAACGGCGTCCGGCGCCATCGGTTACAAGGAACTGTTCGCCTACTTCGGCGGCTTTGACACCCTGGAGCACTGCGTGGGCGCCATCAAGCAGGCAACCCGCCGCTATGCCAAGCGGCAGCTGACCTGGTTCCGCAGAAATCCGGACACCCACTGGCTGCTGATGGATGAATATGAAAATACGGCAGAGCTGTACGAGGCAGCGTTCCGCCTTACGGAATCCTTTTTACGGGAGGTGCAGGAAGCATGAGGAAAAGAAAACAGGTCTCGGTTGTCAAACCGGAGGGGGCGGAGCGCCCTGCAAAGCGGAAAAGACGATGGGGCGCAAAAAGAATTTTAATTTCTGTGCTGATACTGACCGCAGCGGCGGTAATCGGCTACCAGATTTATCTGGTGGCGCTGGCACCGCTGCGCACGGAGATTTGCTACTCTTACACAGTGGGGGATACCATCTCTGCTTCCGGCATGGTGTTCCGGGATGAGCAGATTATCAACATTGACCGGCACGACACCGTGATTTACAGCGTGTCGGATGGAAGTAAGGTGGCGAACGGCTCCACCATCGCCTCCATTTACAGCCGGGTGGAGGACTCCCAGAACCGGCTGCTGGCGGACAGCCTGAAAGAGCAGGTGGGGACCCTACAGTCCGTCATGATACAAAGCGGTAGCACCTCCAGCTATCTGGAGACCATCAACGGCCATATTTCAGAGGATATCAATACACTCAGCGGGATTGTTTCCGGGAACATGCTGGATGGTTTTGAGGAAGTGCGCAATGACCTTGAGTATAACATGATTGCGAAGGACCTGGCTGTGGGCAAGGACATCGATTTGCAGGGCCGAATTGCGGAAATTGAAGCGCAGATTGCGGAACTGGAGGCAGGTATTTCTGCGGCCCCTACTGCCATCACAACGCCGGTGGCGGGCTATTTTGTGTCCAACCTGGACTCTTTTGAAAGCGACTGCTCCACCGATAAGCTGACCACCTATACGGCGGACCAGCTGCTGGAGATGTCCGCGCGTGCCAAGGCCGGAACCAAGCAGACGGAAAAAATCGGCAAGGTCATCAGCGGCTACCAGTGGAGCTATGCCGCCGTAATTTCCGCAACTGAGGCGGAGAAGCTGACAGAGGGCAAAAAGGTCACGCTGTCCTTCCCGTTAACGGAGGCGCAGGATATCCCGGCGGAGGTCACGGAAGTCACGGAGACAGGGGACGGACGTGCCATCGCCTACTTTACAAGCAATTACATGACGGAGGCCATCGCCAACCTGCGCGGGCAGGACGTCAACATTACCGCCAACAGCTACACAGGCATCCGCGTCAGCACCTCCGCCGTGCGTGCGATTGACGGCGTAAAGGGCGTGTACGTCAAAAACGGCAGTGTAATCCAGTTCAAAAAAATCGAAGTGCTGTACAGTAATGATGTGTTCACCATCGTGGACGCAAGCAATACAGGAAGCGATTATCTGAAAATGTACGACGAAGTGGTTGTGGAAGGAAGGAATCTGTATGATGGAAAACAGGTCTAGTCTCGACGAGGTGCTGGAGGAAATCCATGCGGCGGAACAGCGGGCGGGGCGGCAGCCAGGCAGCGTACGGCTGATGGCTGTGACAAAGACCGTACCGGCTGAACAGGTGAATGAGGTGGTGCGCGCCGGCGTCACCCTGCTTGGGGAAAACCGGGTGCAGGAATTTCTTTCAAAAAAGGACGATTATCTGCCGGGCTGCGAAATTCACTTTATCGGCACGCTGCAGAAAAACAAGGTAAAGTACCTTATCGACACTGTGGATATGATTGAATCGGTGAACAGCCTGTCCCTTGCGGAAGAAATCAGCCGCCAGGCAGTAAAAAAGGGCAAAGTCATGCCGGTACTCCTTGAAATCAACATCGGGGAGGAGGCCTCCAAAAGCGGGTTGAATCCTGCCGGTTTGCCGGAGATGCTGGAAAAAATTCAGGCTTTTCCGGGAATCAGGGTGGAGGGATTGATGTCAATTCCTCCCATTTGTGAAACAAAGGCGGAAATTCGCCGCTATTTTAAGGAAATGCACAAACTGTTCCTTGACACCAGAGCAAAAAAATTAGATAATATCAATATGAATGTTCTGTCGATGGGCATGTCCGGCGACTTTGCCGAGGCCATCGAAGAAGGTTCGACCCAGGTACGCATCGGAACCCGTCTGTTTGGTTCACGATAAATTAGGAGGATATACGAATGAGCATTTCTGACAGACTGAATCGTTTTTTTAACGGCCCCGACGACGAGGAGTATGAGGAGGAAGAGATGGCCATGTTCAACCGCAGTGATCGTGCGGAGCCGGAGGAGGATCGAGCCTCTTCCAGCAAAAAGAACAAGGTTGTCAATATCAATGCCACCACCCAGCTTCAGGTTGTTCTTGTCAAGCCGGAGCTGTTTGCAGACGCAAGCACCATTGCGGATCATCTGAATGCGAAGCGCACCGTGGTACTGAACCTTGAAAGTGCCAACAAGGACGTGTCCCGGCGTCTTGTTGACTTTTTAAGCGGTGTGGCCTATGCCAACAACGGCCAGATTAAGCGCGTGGCCAACAGCACGTTTATCATCACCCCCTATAACGTGGATATTATGGGGGACTTGCTGGACGAGCTGGAGAGCAGCGGCGTTTTCTATTAATTGATGACGGACAGAGAGGACGAGCTGCTGCTGTCCCGGCTGAAGGACGCGGTAAGGGCTGCGGCTTTCGGCGGGCCCCGGTTTATCGGCTTTCTGGATGAGAGGCAGCGCAGTGTCCTGACCGGGGCACTGCGCCGCCAGTCTGATGTGCAGGCCGTGTTTTACGGCGGCTTCCCTGATGCCCAGAGGACGTTGCTGGGCATCTTTCCTGTGGAGGTGCCGGGTACGGAAGATCGCTTTCCCTTACGCGTGCTCCGCGCGGAGTTTCGGCGTCAGGACAGCCTGTCCCACCGGGACATTCTGGGGGCGCTGATGGGTCTTGAACTAAAACGGGAGGCCGTGGGCGACATCCAAATCGGCGAAGGACGGGCTTTTTTTGCTGTCCGTGCGGAACTTGCAGATTTTATTTTACACAACCTGACAAAGGCGGGCCGGGTTGGCCTTCGCCTGTCGGAGGCAGACCCGGCAGAGGAACTGCCGGAGCAGCGAACAGAGGCGCTCAGTGGTGTGGTCGCTTCGCTGCGGCTGGATTGTGTCATCGCCCTGCTGTGCAAAAAAAGCCGATCTGATGCGGCGGAATTGATCCGCTCCGGCCGCTGTTTTGTCAATCATGTGCAGGTGCAGTCGCCTGCTGAAAAGGTCAGCGGGGGTGACAGCATCTCGGTTCGCGGTGTCGGGAAGTTCCTTTTGCAGGACGGGCTTTCCGAGACGCAAAAGGGGAGGATTCGCCTCCCGTATCTCAAATACCTGTAAAGGAGTGTTACGGATGCTGAGTTTGAACGACATCAAGAACCTGAGTCTGGAGACGACCAGAGGCGGTTACCGGAAAGAGGGCGTGGAGGAGTTTGTCTCACAGGTTGTGGAACTGGTCACAGCCCTTGAAAATGAAAAGGCCGATATGCAGAAAAAGATTGTCATCCTTGCAGAGAAAATTGAGGAATACAAGCGGGATGAGGAAAATATCAAGCAGGTGCTGGTCGGGGCGCAGCGCATGGCCGAGCAGACCAAAAAAGAGGCGGAGGAAACGGCTGAGATGCTGATTAATGACGCACGCGAGCGGGCGAACGGCATCGTTGGCGAGGCCACCCGCCAAATCAGCGCAAACCAGGAGGAGTTGGCCCGGGTCAAAAAGGAAGTCGGCGACTTCAAGGCCAGAATCCTTGCACTGTATAAGGAGCATTTGGAGCTTATCAGCAAAATCCCGTATGATGATTCCGAGCCTTCCGCCCCTGCGGCGGAGGTAAAGCCTGCCCCGCAGGAAGAGCCGCAGCAGGAGAAGGCTGCGCCTGCCCCGCAGCAGGAGGAACCGGCTGCCGAACCCGCACAGCCGTCTTTTACCATGCCGCCGGTACCCGATAACCCCGGTTTCAGTGCGGGATTTATCTTCCATGAAGAGGACTGAAAACTTGCCTAATAAAGGAATTTTATTGAAGTAAGGAGTAAATGTTGATGCCACAGGATTACAACCAGACGTTGAATCTGCCATCCACTGACTTCCCCATGCGGGCAAATTTACCCAAGCGGGAGCCGGAGATGCTTCGCGAATGGGAAGAGGAGAAGCTGTACGAAAAAGTCATGGAAAAGAATGAGGGGAAGCCCCTGTATGTGCTGCACGACGGGCCGCCCTATGCCAATGGTGACATCCACCTCGGCACTGCCATGAACAAAATCCTCAAGGACTTTATTGTCCGCTATAAAAACATGTCCGGCTTCAAGTCCCCCTATGTACCCGGCTGGGACACCCATGGCCTGCCCATTGAGCTGAAGGCCATGAAGAAGCTGGGCGCTAAAAATCTGGACGACAAAATCGAGCTGCGCCGCCATTGCAAGGAGTTTGCGCTTTCTTATGTGGACGGCCAGCGCGAGCAGTTCAAACGGCTTGGTGTACTGGGCGATTTTGAGCATCCCTATCTTACCCTGAAACCGGAGTTTGAGGCGGAGCAGGTGAAGGTCTTTGGGGAGATGGCCAAAAAAGGCTACATCTACAAGGGTCTGAAGCCTGTCTACTGGTGCCCCGACTGCGTCACCGCACTTGCGGAGGCGGAAATCGAGTATGCCAACGACCCGTGCGATTCCGTCTATGTCAAGTTCCAGCTGAAGGACGACAAGGGGCTGTTTGACGACCTTTCGATTGACAAGGAGAAGGTCTATTTTGTCATCTGGACCACCACCACCTGGACGCTGCCTGCCAACCTGGCCATTTGCCTCGGCCCGAACATTGAATACAGCCTGGTGGCCGCAGCAGGGGAGTACTACATCCTTGCGACCGACTTAATTAAGCCTTCCATGGAAGCGGCCGGGATTGAGTCGTATGAAATTCTTAAAACATTCTACGGCTCCGAGGCGGAGTACATGAAGGCGCGCCACCCCTTTATGGACAGGGACAGCCTGATTATTATCGGCGATCACGTCACGCTGGAAAGCGGCACCGGCTGTGTACATACAGCGCCCGGCCACGGTGTGGACGACTTTGTTATCTGCCAGAACTACCCGGAGATTCCTGTAGTGGTTCCGGTGGACGACTATGGAAGAATGACGGAGGAAGCGGGCATGTTTGCCGGCCTTACCACGGACGAGGCTAACAAGAAGATTGCCGAGCATCTTGTCTCCATCGGTGCCATGTTTGCCACCAGCAAAATTGTCCACCAGTACCCCCACTGCTGGCGCTGTAAGAAGCCGGTGCTGTTCCGTGCAACAGAGCAGTGGTTCTGCTCCGTTGCGGACTTTAAGGACAAGGTTCTGGAAGAGGTGGAGAAGGTCCAGTGGATTCCTGCATGGGGCAAAGACCGCATGACGGAGATGGTTCTGGGCCGTGCCGACTGGTGCATTTCCCGCCAGCGTTCCTGGGGTGTGCCGATTCCGATTTTTTACTGCGACGACTGCGGCAAGTACATCATCAACGATGAGACGATTCACGCCGTGTCCGAGTTGTTCCGTGCCCGTGGATCCGACGCATGGTTTGATACCGAGGCGGAGGACATCCTGCCCAAGGGCTTTCAGTGCCCGCACTGCGGCGGCACTCACTTCACAAAAGAAAAGGATATTATGGACGTCTGGTTCGACTCCGGTAGCAGCCACGCCGCCGTATTGGCCCAGCGCCCGGATCTGCACTTCCCGGCCGACCTGTATCTTGAAGGCGGCGACCAGTACCGCGGCTGGTTCCAGTCCTCTCTGCTGACGGCAGTGGCCACGGGAGGAAAGGCGCCCTATAAAGCCACCTGTACCCACGGCTGGACAGTGGATGGCGAAGGGAAGAAAATGTCCAAGTCCATCGGCAACGTCATTTTGCCGGAGGAGATTATCAAACAGTACGGCGCAGACATTCTACGGCTGTGGGTCGCTTCCAGCGACTATCATTCCGATGTGCGTATCTCCAAGGAGATGCTGAAGCAGCTGTCCGATATTTACAGGAAAATTCGCAACACCGCCCGGTTTATGCTCAGCAATTTGGGGGACTTCAATCCGGATACGGACTTGGTACCCATTGATCAGCTGACGGATCTCGACCTTTGGGCGCTGAACCGCTTGAATGAGGTTATTGCCAAATGCAAGGAAGGCTACGACAGCTTTGAATTCCATGTGGCCTATCATGAAATTCACAATTACTGCATTGTGGATTTGTCCAATTTCTACCTCGATGTGCTGAAGGATCGGCTGTATGTAGAAAAAGCGGATTCCCCTCTGCGCAGAAAGGCGCAGACCGGCCTATATCTCATCCTGAATGCGCTGACAAGGCTGATGGCGCCCCTGCTGGCCTTTACCAGTGAGGAGATTTGGCGCGCCATGCCGCACAGCAAGGGGGAAAGCGCACAGTCTGTGCTGTTCTCCGATATGCCGGAGGCGTTCGCCATTCCTGCAGGGAAGGAACATGCGGCCTATTGGGAGAAGCTGCTTGCCGTGCGCTCTGATGTAAAGAAGGCGCTGGAGATTGCCCGTACCGACAAGGTGATCGGGGCCTCGCTGGAGGCGGAGCTTGTCCTCTACTGTGATGGGGAGCTGTATGATTTCTTAAATACAGTGAAGGATTTGGACGATCTCTTCATTGTCTCAAAGACCACCCTCTGCAAGCAGGGGACCGGTGCGTTTACCGGTGAGGTGGCCGGTCTGTCCATTGACGCGAAAAAGGCCGGCGGCCATAAATGTGAGCGCTGCTGGGTATACAGCGATACGGTGGGACAGGATGCACAGCATCCCACCCTGTGCGCACGTTGTGCCCGGATTCTTTCAGAGTAAAAACAAAAATAAAACCGGTTGCGGCAGGATGGCTTTCGTCTTGCCGCAATTTGTAAAGTAGGAGATTTTTTGTGACGATATTACTTTCCGTGCTGGGGATGGTCGGCCTGGTGGCTGTGGACCAGATCCTAAAACTGCTGGTGGTACCACTCATCAGCGATGGCAGCATCATCCCAATCTTTGGTGATGTGCTTGTTTTGAAATACTCGGAGAATACGGGCAGCGCCTTCAGTCTGTTCAGCGGCCACACTGAGGTTTTAACGGTTCTGACAGCACTGCTGCTAATCGCCCTGCCGTTTCTGTACCGGTATATGAAATTCGAGCACTTCTGGGCCAAATTGTCGCTGTTTCTAATTCTGCCGGGCGGTGTCGGCAATTTAATTGATCGTATCTTCCGCGGGTATGTGGTGGATTATATCTATTTCACGCCTATCAATTTTCCCATCTTTAATTTTGCCGATATTCTGGTGGTTTCCGGCGTCATCGCCCTTGCAATTTACGTGCTGTTCTTTTACCGGCCCGGGAAAGAGGAGCCTGCCCATGGATGAGCGCCTGTTTCAAATTTCCAATGAGGATGCAGGGCAGCGTTTAGATGTCTTTTTATCTGGAAAGCTAAATGACTTTACACGCTCTAGGATCCAGAATTTAATTGAAAATGGCCATGTCTTGGTACAGGGGGCGCCTGCTGCAAAAAACTACCGGCTGCGGCCGGGGGACACCGTGTGCGCTTCCATCCCTCCGCCGGTGGAACCGGATATTCTGCCGGAGGATATTCCGCTGCCCATTGTCTATGAGGATGACGACCTGCTTGTGGTGGATAAACCCAAGGGCATGGTGGTGCATCCGGCGCCCGGAAACGATAGCGGGACGATGGTTAACGCACTGCTGTTCCACACGAAAAACAGCCTGTCCGGAATTGGCGGAGTGGTGCGGCCGGGCATTGTCCACCGCATTGATAAGGACACCAGCGGCCTTTTGGTGGTGGCGAAGAACGACGTGGCGCATCAGTCTTTGGCAGAGCAAATCAAGGCGCATACAGTGGACCGCTTTTATTACAGCGTGGTATACGGCGGCTTCAGTACGCCGGACGGCAGGGTGGACGTGCCCATCGGCCGCCACAAAACGGACCGCAAGAAGATGTCGCCCAACACCAACATGCCGAAGGAGGCTGTCACCACCTTTCATGTTGAGGAGCAGTTTGAGGGGTTCAGCTTGTTGCGTCTCAAATTGTTGACGGGACGCACCCATCAAATCAGGGTACACATGGCATATATCGGCCATCCGGTGGCAGGAGACGCAGTTTACGGCCCCAAAAAAGTTATCAGGGAATTGAACGGCCAGTGCCTGCATGCCGCGGTGCTTGGCTTTACACACCCTCGCACAGGTCAGCGGCTCCGGTTTGAGAGCCCGCTTCCAGAGTATTTTACAGCATTTCTTTCAAAGCTTCGAAAAAAGGGAGGATGAACCAATGCCTGTTTACCGACCGGACGAGATTTTGATTTTATCTGATATGGACGGAACGCTGATTCACGCGCCGCACCCGGTCCCGGAGGGGAGTTGTGAGGGGATCCGCCGGTTTACCTCGCTTGGCGGCAATTTTGCCGTGGCAACGGGAAGGGCGGTGGATTCAGTTCGGTTTTATACAAAGCATGTGCCGTTTACTGCGCCGTCCATTACATTTAACGGGGCCGTGCTGTATGACTATCAGAAGGGACAGGTCCTGTGGTGCAGCCCGCTTCCGAAATCAGTCGGAGCCATCCTGCTTGCCGTCAGGGAGCGCTTTCCCATGGTGGGGATTGAGCTGCACCTGGCTGAAAAGCTTTACAGCTTCCGGTTTAACAGTTATTTGCAGGCAAGGCAGGATCTGGAGGGGATGCGATACATCCATGAGACGGATCCCAGCCGGGTTGAAGGGGAGTGGTGTAAGCTCCTGTTTGCGACCGGGCCGGAACTGCAGCCGGAAGTCCTAAAATACATTGGACAAATCGCGGGAAATGATGTATACTTTGTACCGACGAACGATTGCTTTATTGAGGTGATTGCCGCCGGCGTCAATAAAGGCGCCGCACTGGAGAAATTGCGCGGTATGCTGGGTGACAGGGCGAAGCTGGTGGTTGCCGCCGGCGACTACTATAACGATATTGAGCTGTTCCAGCATGCAGATTTTCGCGCCGTGCCCGTCAATGCCCCGGAGGATGTCAGGGCGCTGGCCGATCTTCTGATTCCGCCGCCGGAGGAGTGCGGCATTGCCACCTTGATTAAGCATGTGCTGCATACATTTTGTAACTAAAAGGCACCGCCTTTAGTGATAGAAAAGCAGGAGGAGTTACTATGGATTTTGATACGAGAAAAGAGCTGAAACTGAAAGCCAACGAAGTCCGTCGCGGCGTCGTGGAAGCAGTTCACAGCGCAAAGTCTGGTCATCCGGGCGGCTCTTTGTCCGTTGCGGATACCCTTACCTATCTCTATTTTAAAGAGATGAATATCGACCCGAAGGAGCCGAAGAAGGAGGATCGCGACCGTCTGGTGCTGTCCAAGGGCCACACCTGCCCGGCGCTGTACTCCGTTCTTTCCCTGCGGGGCTACTTCCCCCGTGAGGAGCTGTTAAAGCTGCGTAAGGTGGGCGCCATGCTTCAGGGCCACCCCGACATGAAGGGAACCCCCGGCGTGGATATGAGCTCCGGTTCTCTCGGCCAGGGCATCTCCACCGCTTGCGGCATGGCACTCGGCGCGAAGCTGAAGGGCGCGGATCACCGTATTTACACCGTGCTGGGCGACGGCGAAATCCAGGAGGGCCAGGTCTGGGAGGCTGCGATGTTTGCGGCTGCCAAGAAGCTTGACAACCTGTGCGCAGTTGTGGACAACAACGGCCTGCAGATTGACGGCCGTGTGACCGAGGTCAACGATCCTGAGCCTATCACCGATAAATTTGCGGCGTTTGGCTGGCATGTCATTTCCATCGATGGGCACAACTTTGATGAGATTGAGAAGGCCTTTAATGAGGCGCGGGCAACAAAGGGCAAGCCCACGGTCATCATTCAGAAGACCATCAAGGGCAAGGGCGTTTCCTTTATGGAGGATCAGGCCTCCTGGCATGGCGCTGCTCCCAACGACGAGCAGTTCGCCCAGGCCATGAGCGATCTTGACGCGATTGAGGAAAGCATTAACAAGGAGGCGAAATAACCATGGCTGAAGTAGTAAAGAAGGCAACAAGACAGGCCTATGGCGACGCGCTGGCCGAGCTTGGCGCAAAATATGATAAACTGGTGGTTTTGGACGCCGACCTTGCAAAGGCGACCATGACCATTACTTTCAAAAACGCATTTCCCGAGCGGTTCTTCGACTGCGGCATTGCCGAGGCGAACCTGATGGGTGTTGCAGCAGGCCTTTCCACGGAGGGCTTCATTCCTTTTGCCAGCACCTTTGCGATGTTTGCAGCAGGCCGTGCGTTCGAGCAGGTGCGTAACACCATCGGTTACCCCCACCTGAATGTTAAAATCGGCGCAACCCATGCCGGCGTCTCCGTCGGTGAGGACGGCGCGACCCATCAGTGCAACGAGGATATCGCGCTGATGCGGACCATCCCTGGCATGACCATCATCAACCCCGCCGACTATGTGGAGGCGAAGGCGGCGGTCGAGGCTGCCATCAATTACAACGGCCCGGTCTATCTGCGTTTTGGCCGGCTTGCCTGCCCCATTTTCAATGATGAGAGCACCTACAAGTTTGAGCTTGGCAAGGGCATCACGTTAAAGGACGGCACGGATGTGACCATTATCGCCACAGGCCTGATGGTCAACGAAGCAGTCGAGGCCGCGAAGCTGCTGGAGAAGGACGGCATCAATGCGCGCGTCATCAACATCCATACCATCAAACCGCTGGATACCGAGCTGGTTATCAAAGCGGCGAAGGAGACGGGCGCCATTGTTACCGCGGAGGAGCACAGCATTATCGGCGGCCTGGGCGGCGCGGTTGCAGAGACCGTGTGCGAGGTCTGCCCGGTGCCGGTTGTCCGTCTTGGCAACTATGACACCTTTGGCAAGTCCGGTCCCGCTGTGGAGCTGCTTAAGTACTTCGGTCTGACAGCGGAGAAGATTGCGGAAAAGGCAAAGCAGGCGATTTCCTTAAAGAAATAATTGCACTGTAAAGGGCGCCGGTTACCGGCGCCCTTATTTTTTTAAAGCTGACAAAGGAGAGCAGAGACATGTTAAAGGCGGTGCTTTTTGATTTGGACGGAACGTTGGTGGACTCTATCGGCGACCTTGCCGACAGTGGAAACTTCGCCCTGAGACAGGCGGGGCTTCCGACCTTTACGGATGAGGAATTTGCACAGCGCGTGGGCAATGGCATTGACGTCCTAATCAACAAACTTATTCCGGATCAGTCGTACTTTGACCGGGTAAAAAGGGACTTCAACACCTACTACGATGAACACTGCTGCGTAAGGACAAAGGCATACAGCGGGATGAAAGAACTGGTGCTTTTTTTAAAGGCGCACGGGATCCGCTGCGGCGTGGTCAGCAACAAACCGAACGCCTTTACACACAAGGTGGTGCAGACGCTGTACGGGAAGGATACCTTCGATTTAATAAGCGGCCAGCGGGACGGCGTGCCGAGAAAACCGGACCCCTTTCTTGTAAACGAGATGCTGCAGCGGCTTGATGTGACGAAAGGGGAGGCGTATTTCGTGGGCGACTCGGAGGTGGATGTGCAGACCGCGCAGAACGCGGGCCTGACGGTGCTGGGCGTCTCCTACGGTTACCGCGACCGGTCGGTGCTGGAGCAGCAGAAGGCGGATTATATTTTTGACACCCCGGCCGAACTGGAAAAATTTTTTGAAAACATCTTGACAAACACACAAAATCGTGGATAATAATAAGCAATGGCTATGACGAAGAATATTCATGTGAAGGCCTTTCACAGAGAACCGGCGGTTGGTGCAAGCCGGCAGGGCAGTCCGTGACTTGTCGCTTCCGAGCTGGCAGCTGAACGGTAAAACAAGTAGGTGCGCCCGTGAGATCGCGTTAGGATCAGGGGTTTGTTGGAACTCTGTGAGGTGGCCGAAAGGCAACGTGGGTGGTACCGCGGGAATACTGTAAAGTAGACTCGTCCCTGTTTTCAGGGACGAGTTATTTTTTTGTCCCGAACAAATGGGCCCGTCCGGGCCGAAAGCCATATTTTGAAGGAGGAACAGAAAATGGGAGCACAAATTGCCGAAATTGCAGAAAGAATCAAGGATTTGCGTGAGATATTGGGTCTTAGCTACGCAGACATGGCAGGGGAACTCGGCATCAGTGAGGAGGAGTATGCCTCCTACGAGTCGGGTGACAGGGACTTTTCCTACACCTTCCTGTCAAAATGTGCCATTATTTTCCATGTAGACATCATTGAGCTGATTACGGGCGATAACCCGAAGCTTGCCTCCTACACCATTACCCGTAAGGGCAAGGGGCTGCCTATCGATCGGCGCAAGGGATTCATCTACCGGCATCTGGCGCCGCTGTTCAAGGACAAAATTGCAGAGGTGTTTCTTGTCACAGCCCCGTATGATCCGAATGAAGAAAATCTGCCCATCCCGCTGAATCACCATGAGGGTCAGGAATTTGATTATATTTTAAGCGGGTCGCTGAAAGTCGTTATTGGAGATAACGTAGAGATCCTCAACGAGGGGGACGCCATTTATTATGAGTCGGGAAACAACCACGGCATGATTGCCACCGGCGGGGAGGACTGCGTTCTGCTTGCAGCCATCATGAAACGTCCGGAAAAGCTGAAGGAGTGTTAGAGACATGCTGGACATCTATAAGCAGTTTTGCAAAATTGGCTTTAATAAAAAAGGGATTTTAAACTACTTCGAGCCGGTCTATCCGGAGGATTTCAACTTCGCCTATGACTGCGTGGACAAAATTGCGGAGCTGGAGCCGGACAAAACCGCCCTTGTCTGGTGCAATGTGGCAGGGGAAGAACGAACCTTTACCTTCCGGGAGATGCGGGATTTAAGCAACAAGACCGCAAATTATCTAAAGTCGCTGGGCCTAAAAAAAGGCGACGCGGTGATGCTGATATTAAAGCGCAACTATCAGTACTGGTATACCGTACTGGCCCTGCATCGCCTTGGTATCATTGCAATCCCCGCTACCAACCAGCTGACAGCGAAAGATGTGATCTACCGTGTGAACGCCGCCAGCGTCCGCGCCGTGATATGCAGCGCGGAGTGTGACATTGCAGAGCATGTGGAGCAGTCCGAGTCCCAGTGTGAAACGCTGGAATTCAAGCTGCTGGCCCGGGGTACCAGAGAGGGGTGGATTGATTTTGACGCCATGGTGGACGCGTCGCCGGACACGCCGCTGCCCCGCGTTACCAAGGCGACGGATCCCATGTTGATGTACTTCACCTCCGGGACGACGGGCTACCCCAAAATGGCCCTGCACGACTTCACCTATCCCATCGGGCACATTATCACTGCAAAATTTTGGCAGAACCTGCACGAGAACAGCCTGCATCTGACTGTGGCGGAAACCGGTTGGGCAAAGGCCTCGTGGGGCAAAATTTACGGACAGTGGTTCGCCGGGGCTGCCGTGTTTGTCTATGACTTCGACCGCTTTGTACCGGAGGATCTGCTGGAGACGATTAAGCGGCACAAGGTGACCTCCTTCTGCGCGCCGCCCACAATTTTCCGCTTCTTCATCAAGGCCGGAATTGAGGGGGGATATCTTGACTCGCTGGAGTATGCCACCATTGCAGGGGAGGCGCTGAACCCCGAGGTATTCAATAAATTTAAGGAGTTTACCGGCCTCAGCCTGATGGAGGGCTTCGGACAGAGCGAGTCCACAATGATGCTGGGCAACCTTGCAGGAACCACACCCAAGCCGGGCTCCATGGGCAAGCCATCCCCGCTGTACCGCATCAGCCTTGTGGACGATGAGGGCAACGAAGTGCCCCCCGGAGAGGTGGGCGAAATTGTTGTTAAGGTGGATGACCGCAAGCAGGTCGGACTGTTCATCGGCTATTACCGCAACCAGGAAAAAACAGACGAGGTATGGCATGACGGCTATTACCACACCGGAGACACCGCATGGCGTGACGAGGACGGCTACTTCTGGTATGTGGGCCGCAAGGACGATATTATTAAGTCTTCCGGTTACCGGATTGGACCGTTTGAAATTGAAAGCGTCCTGCTGGAACACCCGGCTGTCATGGACTGCGCCATTACCGGCGCACCCCATCCGGTCAGGGGGCAGGTGGTCAAGGCAACCATTGTTCTGACCAGTGGCTATGAGCCCAGCGAGGAGCTGGTGAAGGAACTTCAAACCCATGTGAAAAACCTGACTGCACCTTACAAATACCCCCGTATTATTGAGTTTGTGGATGAGCTGCCCAAAACCATCAGCGGAAAGATTCGCCGGGTTGCCATCCGGGAAAAGAAGGACCAGTAAAAAAGAAGTGGACGGAATGGACAGGCCTTCCGTCCACTTCTTTTTGCCGCATAGGAAGGGACGTGCCCGAATATCCTTGTAGAAAGACGACTGAAAACGAGGGATGAAAACATGAAGCTGTTCCGGTTTACCGCCATGCTGATTTTGGGACTGACTGTTTTTTTGACGGTGGTGATTTTGTCCGTTCCCTATGACGGGGAGGGGGTTCCCTCCGCCCCGGACGAACCGCAGCCGGGCTCTTCCGAACCCTCCAGTGGAGAACAGACAGAACTTCGGGCGGCGTGGCTTTCCTTTTTTGAACTGACGGAGCTGTTTCAGGATGCGGACCAGCAGGAGTTTGAAGCGCGGTTTGAGCAGATTGCCGCACAGGCGGCGGCCTATGGGCTGAACGCATTGATTGTGCAGGTCCGCCCCTATGCAGACGCGGTGTATCCCTCGGCGGTATACCCGTGGTCCCATATTATTACCGGCACACAGGGGAGGGATCCGGGATATGACCCCCTGCAAAGCATGGTGGGCCTATGTCACCGGTACAATCTCCAAATACACGCGTGGATCAATCCCTATCGTGTGAAGGGAAAAAATAACATGGAATTAAGTGCTGACAATCAGGCGCTGAAGTGGTATAATGACATGGATAATGAGTATGTGGTCAATGTGGACGGCAGTCTGTACTTCAATCCCGCGGCAGAGCCTGTCAAGCAACTGATTCTGGACGGCGTTGCGGAGCTTGTGGATCAGTACGATATTGACGGGATTCACATGGACGACTACTTCTATCCCTCTGCCGAGGAGGGGTACGACGGCGACAGCTATGCCGCGTACCTTGCGGCAGGCGGCACGGAGGATCTGTCCTCTTTCCGCAGGGAGAATGTCAACGACCTGGTGCAGCGGATTTACCGGCTTGTAAAAGAAAAAAATCCGGATGTGCAGTTTGGCATCAGCCCGGGAGGAAACATTGAAAAAAATTATAACGAGCAGTTCGCGGATGTGGCGCTTTGGCTTTCGGAGGACGGCTATGTGGACTATGTCATGCCGCAGATCTATTTTGGATTTGAGCATGGCAGCCTTCCATTCGATGATACGGCGGATCGCTGGGCCCAGCTGCTTCAGGCACCCGGCGTCAAGCTGTATGCGGGGCTTCCCGCCTACAAAATCGGCGAGAGCGATCAGTATGCAGGCTCCGGTGCGGAGGAATGGAAGCACAGCACCGAGAACCTGAAGAAAATGGTGCAGCATCTGCGTGCGAACGGAAACTACAGCGGATTTGCGCTGTACAGCTTTACCTCGCTTTTCCGGCCGGAGGAGGCGGTCAGCGCCCAGGTCCTGCTGGAACGGGAGGCGCTTCGTTCACTGCTTGATTGATGGTATGGAAAGATGTGTAAAAGGGAACTGTGGAGGAGCAAGAATGAGGAAGCATAGAACAAGGGTGTGGGCGGTGCTTGCCGCCGTATTTCTGACAATTTCGGTTCTGTCGGGCACATTAAGCTACGTCGTCCAGTCAGACCTTGTGGACCTGGAGCAGGTGTTCGGCGGCCTGCTGGGAACCACGTCTGAACAGACGGCGGAGGATCCGTCCTCCGGCAGTGAGCAGACATCCGACGAGGGGCAGGCTTCTGCCGGCGATGATAAAAATCAGAGCCAGACGGATGAAGAACAGGGTAGCAGTGCGCCCTCCGAAGAGCAGAATGAAGAACAGAATACGGAAGATACGGCGTCTGAAGAAGAGGAGCCGCTGACCTTTGACCGGCCGGTCACACTGCGGGCAGTGACCCTTCAGGTGGGGGTCGATATCCTGCCGGAAGGGAAAACTTCTGAGGAAGAGCTGCGCGCCCAGCTGAAGGAAATCATCAATAATTCCGGCGAGTACGGCATTAACGCTTTTGTTATCGACTCCACAGTGGACGGCAAGCTTCTTTACGCCTCGGAAACGGGCACCCCCTATGTGGAATATGATGTGCTGAAGGTAGTATCCGAGGTGTTGGCCGAACAGAACATCTATCTGTACATAAATCACAAGCTGAATGTGGCTCTGGATGAAAACAGCCTGATGGCTGATGCCCCCGTTTTGGACGACACCCAGATCGAGGCGGCGACCGCCACAGTAAAAACCCTGGTAAACAACTATAAGGTGGCTTCCATTATTCTGGATGGGTACAACAACCATGCCACTACGGAGAACTATGCCGCATACCGGACGTCCGGCGGCGGCGTGGGTTATGACAACTGGAAGCGGCTTCAAACCTATCGCCTGGTGGAGTCCGCCTCTGCCGCAGTGAGGGAGACGGATCGCTCTGTTCAGGTCAGCCTGCGGGTCGGTCCGGTGTGGGCCTATGCCGACACACAGGAGGGCGGCATTGGCCTGGCCAGCGGCTTCCAGTCACTGACAGAAGGCTTCGCCGATACCCGGATGATGGTTGAAAACGGCCTTGCCGACAACCTGTTTGTAGAAAACTACGGCTCCCTGACCAATACTGAGCAGCCCTTTGAGACGGTTTCCCAGTGGTGGACAAGCCTGACGAAGGACACGGAAATGCAGACCTACTTCATTCTTGCCAACGACAAGGTGGGCACGGATGAAACCGGCTGGTCCGGAGTGGATCAGCTGGCAAGGCAGGCCGCCACCGCAGCCAAGACAGGGGGCAACGGCGTGCTGCTGCGCTCTTTGTCCGCCATGTTTGCAAATGAGGAAAGCACTGCGGCGCTGTTCCGCTATTTTGATGGCCAGCTGGATGTAAACTCCCTGTTCACGGACTTGACCATCCTGTCCCCGGAGAAGGTCAACACCACCACCTATGAGGATAAAATTTCCTTCTACGGCATTGCGGACCCCAATTTTGACATCTACATTAACGGGGAAAAGATTACCCTCGACAGTGCAGGACGCTTTGTCTATCCTGTGGACCTGGAAGTTGGAAGCAACCGCATTACCTTTGAAAGCAAGGGCACCAAGCTGGTATATACCGTGTTCCGCAAAGTGCAGCTGATTAAAGCCGTGTCGCCTACGGGCACCGTCTCGGTGGACGGCGGCACAGTCTTGACGATTGAGGCCACTGCCTACCGCGATGCGAGCGTCTATGCCACCATCAACGGCACAACGGTCAGCATGTCGCCCGTCAGCTACGGTGATGGCGGTGAAAACACCATGTACGGAAAGTATGTCGGGAAGTACACCGTGCCCGCATCGCAGGCGAGTGCATACAGTATTGGCGCATATACAGTCCGTGCCACATGGAACGGTACCTCCGAGGCCAAGACGGGCGCCAGCGTCACCGTCAACCGCCGTGTGGATGAGACGGTGGCAGGCAAGATGTTCCGGGTGAAAAATAACCAGTCTCTGGTTTACCCGACTTATATTACCGACTATACCCCTTTGCCGCACGGCTACACACTGCCCGCAGGCTCGATTGACTACATTGTCGGTGACAAGATTTATTTGGATTCGAACTACTCCTATTACAAAACCCTGTCCGGCGTCAAGGTCCGCACCTCAGATATTGAAATTCTAGGAGACGGCGAACTGCCGATGAACACCATTTCCGGTATCTCGGTGGACGGTGGAGGAACCTATACGGACATCACATTCCACAACAGCCAGAATGTCACCTACTCGGTGGAATCCAAGCCGGTGACCTATCCCCGCTGGGAGGGGGCCTATTGGGATGTGACATCCTACACGCCGACCACAGTGGAAATTGTCATGAACTACACCAGCAACGCCCCCTCTTCCATTGACGTCAGCGGTTCCCGCCTGTTCTCCTCCTGCACCTCCCAGTATATTGAGGTGGGCGGCAAGCAGGCCATCAAATACACCCTGACCCTGCGTCAGGCCGGGAAATATTACGGCCTTGTCAAGACCACGTACAACGGAACAAACCTGACCCTGCGGTTCTTGAACCCGGTCAGCGTGTCCTCCAGCAATCTGTCCGGTCTGCGGGTTTATGTCGACCCAGGCCACAGCGCGGCGGACCTGGTGACGGGCGGCGCGTGGAACGGTGTGCGCGAATGCACCATTACCAACCAGATTGGCAAAAAAGTCGTGGCGGAGCTGCAGGCGCTTGGTGCGACAGTGATGACGCACGACAATTTGAACGAGAACTTAACCATGGCCCAGCGGGTGCAGCAGGCGACCAACTTTGGGGCGCATGTCTACATCTCCATCCACATCAACGGTGTAAGCAGTTCGACCCCGCACGGCCCCTGCGTGTTCTACTTCTACCCGACAGACTACAAGCTGGCAAAGAACCTGTTGAATGAACTGAAGGGCGTCATGGGCGGCGGTTATCTGGCGGCCTCCAGCGAGCTGGCGTGGTCCAACGGCTACTATGTAACAAGAAATACCATGATGCCGGGTGTGCTGGCAGAGTACGGCTTCGGCACCAATGCGTCCGACTTTGCGAAGTTAACAAATTCCGCGACCCAGACACAGCTGGCCAAGGCGACCGTGCGCGCCATTGTTGCGGCATACAGTTAACCGGTAAGAAAACCTTCACATCAATAAAACACGGTATAAGGAAAAAGAAAGATGCCCTGCATCTTTCTTTTTCTATTTTGTCCCTCTTTCTCATAAACTGTATTGTACCATCATCAGTTTGGAGGAATGACAATGCGAAGCAGCAGAATCAGTACGACTGCCGGACAGGGGACAACAAGTGAAAAAGAAACGGTCATGCCGGCAAGAGCCACTTCCCGCAGCAGAACCTACAGAACGGCTCGGACAGCCCGCAGGACAGATCCGGCCGAGCTGTCCAATGTCTTTAAAATTATGACAGTTCAGGGGATGCTTGCAGCCACACTGGTGCTGTTGGTTCTGGTCATTAAGCTTTTTTCTGCTGAAACCTACGAAAACCTGAAAATGGAATACAATAAGATGACAAGTATTACAACTTTACAGGATATAGAGGAGGAGAAAGACCGGTATCTGGAGGTGTTCCAACAACTGGCGGAACAGCTGCAAAAGGATGGCGGCGCCGGGGGCGTTACGGTGGACGGGGTAACCTATAACGCAGAGAATATGGGCAATTTAAAGGGGGCAACCCTGGCGCCCTACTACCTGCTGGCTTCCCCCATTGCGCCGGTTCAGGGGACAATTACCAGCGCGTTCGGATTCCGTATGCATCCTTTGACAGGGAAGCCGGATTTCCATACCGGTACGGACATCGCTGCGGCAGAGGGTACGGAAATTCTTGCGGTTCTGGGCGGAACGGTGACGGAGGTCGGCTATAACGATGGGTACGGGAACTATGTTGAAATCACCCACAGCAGCGGTCTGCAATCCTACTATAAGCATTGCAGCGAGGTACTGATGCGGGAGGGGGACACGGTGACAAGGGGGCAGGCGGTGGCCCTGGTGGGCTCCACCGGCGTGTCCACTGGGCCGCATCTTCATTTTGAACTAAGGCTGGATGGCCAGTTTGTCAACCCGGCCTATGGGGTAGATTTGTCATGCTGAGATTCCGCCTGCTGTCCCTTCGCGTCGGTATCTCCATCTATTTTCTGGGGCTTATTGCGCTGCTGCCCTTTTTTGACAGGACGGGCAGCGTGTTTTTTGCTTTAGGCGCCTGCTTTCTGCATGAGGCAGGGCATTTACTGTTTCTGCTTCTCTGTTACCGGCGGCCTGCAGACCTGCGGATTGGCCTGTTTGGCATGCGTCTGACGGTGGATGAGCTTCACCTGTCCGACTGGCAGGAGCTGAGCTTTGTCCTTGCAGGCCCATTAAGCAACTTTGCAGCCGGGCTGGTGCTTCATCTGGCGCAGGCCGATGTGCGCTGGTTCCTTTTTAACTTTGCCGTGGGGCTGTTCAACCTTCTGCCGGTGATGCCGCTGGACGGGGGAAACGCGCTTCGCGTGCTGCTGGGTCTGATTCTGCGGGACAGCGGCCGGGCATACCGCGCGGCGGATGTCATCGGCATTGTAACCGTGGTGATGCTGGTGACCGTTCTTGTGTACCTGTTTGTCAGCTCCACCTTTAACATAACACTGCTGATTGCCATTTTATATATCACTGCCCTGATGATGAAAAACTGATTGAAAAAACACACGCTATCAGGTATGATAAAGGAAGTAGAAAAAGTGAGGTAATACCATGGATTTGGAACTGAAGGAAATGCTGGCGGCGGTTCAGAAACCGGCGCGCTACATCGGAGGGGAACCGGGCATGATAACCAAAACGGTCTCCGACATGGGCGCCCGGTTTGCTTTTTGTTTCCCCGACCTGTATGAAATTGGCATGTCCCACCTGGGGATGAAAATACTGTATGGGCTGTTAAACTCCCTGCCCGACGTTGCGTGCGAGCGGGTGTTTATGCCGGAAAAGGACATGATTGAGCAGATGCGCCTGCATGGGCGCACGCTGTGGTCGCTGGAAAGCATGCGTCCGGTTAAGGAGTTTGACATTGTCGGCTTCACCCTGCAATATGAGATGAGCTTTGTGACTACGCTGAAAATGTTAAAGTTGGCGGACATCCCCCTGCGCAGCGCCGATCGTTCCGAGTCGGACCCGCTGCTGGTGGCAGGCGGCCCCTGCGTATGCAATCCGGAGCCGCTGGCCCCCTTCTTCGACCTTTTCTTTTTAGGAGAGGGGGAGGAGCAGATGGCGGAATTTATGGCATTTTTCAAGGAGGAAAAGCGCAAGGGAACCCCCAGACAGGAACTGCTGAGAAAGGCCACCGCCATCGGCGGGGTCTACGTCCCCTCCTTTTACACGCCGGAGTATCATGAGGACGGCACGATCCGCGCCATCCGGCACGAGCCTTTCGCACCGGAAAAGATAACGCGCCGCATTGTCAAGGATATGGACAAGGCCTATTACCCGGAATCCTTTGTGGTTCCGTTTATTGAAATCGTTCATGACCGTACCGTTGCGGAGGTCATGCGCGGCTGTGTACGCGGCTGCCGCTTCTGTCAGGCCGGCTTTATCTACCGGCCGCTGCGGGAAAAAACGCCGGAAACCATTAACCGGCAGGCAAAAGCGCTGTGTGACAACACGGGCTACGACGAAATCTCTCTGGCATCCTTAAGCACCAGCGATTTGTCTGGAATTGTCCCCCTGCTGGAAGAACTGATTGACTGGACAAAGGATGAGAAAATCAATGTGGCGCTGCCGTCGCTCCGGGTCGACAACTTCTCCAAGGAGCTGCTGGATAAAATCACGTCTGTGCGCAAAAGCAGCCTGACCTTTGCGCCGGAGGCGGGGACCCAGCGCCTGCGCGATGCCATCAACAAAAATGTGACGGATGAGGACATCGACCGGACGGTTCGTATCGCCTTCGAAGGGGGCTATACCGCCATCAAGCTGTATTTTATGCTGGGCCTGCCCACAGAGACGGACGAGGACTTAAAGGGGATCATTGATATCGCCCAGCGCATTTTGGGAATTTTCTCCCACACGGAGAACCGTCCTGCCGGTAAAGGGGTGACTGTGACGGTCAGCGTGTCCACCTTTGTGCCGAAACCCTTCACCCCATTCGAGTTTGAACCTCAGATTACCACGGAGGAGATAAAACGCCGTCAGGAACTGCTATATTCGCAGAACAATTCAAGAAAAATTGTAATAAAATGCCATGACAAGGGTACCAGCTATCTGGAGGCGGTGCTGGCAAGAGGGGACCGCAGGCTGGCAGACCTGCTGGAAATGCTGGCCGACCGGGAGGATGCTTTTTTTGAAACGTGCGAGCATCCCAATGAAGCCGCATGGGAGGAATGTTTTCAGGCCCTGTCTGTCGACCCGTCCTTTTACGCACACCGTACGCGCCCGTATGATGAGATTATGCCGTGGGATCATCTGGACTATGGTATCAGCAAATCCTTCTTAATCCGGGAAAACAAACGGGCGCACGAAAGCAAAACCACGCCGGACTGCCGCGGCGGCTGTGCCGCCTGCGGTGCGAACCGGCTGAAAGGGGGCAGGTGCTTTGATTGACATCCGGCTTGGCTTCAGCAAAACGGACCGTGCGGCATATATCTCGCATCTCGACTGTAACCGGCTGTTTCAGCGTGCGTTCAAGCGCAGCGGCCTGCCCGTATGGTATACGCAGGGATTTAATCCCCATGTGTACCTGACCTTTCCTCTGCCATTGTCGCTGGGCACTGAAAGCCTGTGCGAAACGGTGGATTTCCGGCTGACGGAAGAAACCCCCATGGGGCAGGTGCTTGACCGCCTGAACGAGGTTTTACCGGAGGGGGTTCGGGCACTGTGGGCCGCTCCGCCCGTATACAGTGCGGACAAAATCGCTTCAGCCCAGTATGAAATCCGGCTTTATCCCAAGGACAGTCTGCCTGACGCGCTGGCATCAGCCCGGCAGACACTGGAGAAGCCGCAGCTTCTGGTGGAAAAAAAGACAAAAAAGGGCATGAAACAGGTGGATTTAAAACAGCACCTGTCCGATGTCACTTTAACACAGGAGGGGGACTGCATCCTGCTTGTGTTGACCCTTCCGGCGGGCAGCCGTCTCAACATCAACCCGTCGCTTGTGGCAGGGGCCCTGAACCCGCCTGCAACAGGCCCTTTCCGCTTTTTCACCATCCGCAGGACGGCAATCCTCACGGACAGCGGTGAGATGTTCCGGTAAACAACTGTGCGGTTTAGCAAAAAGAAAGTGCCTAAAAAACTTTAAAATTTTGTACAGGTTTTTGGACTGCTGTCCTGGCTTTTTTGCACTTCACTGTATAGTATGAAGGCAGCTGAATCAGTTGGGAGGCTGTGTACAATTGGAAAGAAGAAAAGTGATTCTCGATGTGGATACCGGATCGGATGATTCCATTGCCATTATCACGGCCCTGCTGTGTCCCGAAGCATTTGAGGTGCTGGGCATCACCACAGTGAACGGCAACCGGTGTGTTGACTACACAACGGAAAACACACTGCGTATTGTGGAGCTGATGGGTATGGAGGACAAAGTCCCCGTGTTCCGGGGCTGTGCCTCCACCTATGTCTCCATCATGCTGGGCAGGCGCCCCGGCTATCCGCGGCGCGACGGTTCTGGCCCGGCCAACAATGCAGCGGTTCACGGCGATTTTATCGACCAGTGTCCGCCTTCCCATCATAAGGAGCAGAGGCAAAATGCCGTGTCCTGGCTGGTAGAGACACTTCTGGCAGCGGAGGATGACTCCATTACCTTGATTCCAATCGGCCCGCTGACCAACATCGCCCATGCCGTGGCGATTGAGCCGCGCATTGTCCCCAAGGTTCACGAAATCATGTTTATGGGCGGCGGATGGAAAATTGGAAACAAAAGCGCCGTGGGGGAGATGAACGTCTGGCTCGACCCGGAGGCGGCCCAGGTCGTTTTGAATGCGGGGTTCCGAAAATTTACATTTGTGCCGCTTGATGCAACGCATGAGGCGTATTTTAACGCGGCGGACGCGGCGCGGATCCGTGCCATCGGCACGCCGGTGGCTGAGGTGGTGGCGTCGCTTATTGAGCAGCGCATCACCGGTTACTCCACATGGCAGAAGGTTGCGGAGGAAAATGCGACACCGGTCCATGACCCGCTGTGTGTCGTGGCCCTGCTGGATCCGTCCGTGCTAAAGGAAGTCGAGCATGCACACTGTGAAATCGACTGCGGCGGTGGGGCGGCCTATGGCCAGACCATCTTTGATATCCGGAACGGCCGCATGGACGCCCTGGCGCCCAACTGCTATGTGGCGCTGGGTGCAGACAGGAAGAAATATGTCGACGCCATTGTAAACATCCTTGCAAGAAGCAATGAACAGCACTGAAAAGCAGGCGCAGACGCACGAAGCAAAAAATTCTTTGTATTCTTTTAAATAATGCTTGTATTATGGTTTGTTTTATGGTATAGTATATAGGCATTTGAGTGTTCCGCGGGGTAGTGCGCCCTGTTGGGGACTGATGCCGGGCGGATATTCCCGTCCAGACATTAGAGCGGACAGTCCTCTGACAAAAGGTCATGAATGTCTGAAATGAAGGAGGAACGAAATAAATGGATGCGCTGAAACACATTGCGTCCGGTTCCCTGAAGGCTGAGACACCGAAGTTCAGCATCGGTGACACGGTCAGGGTCCATGTAAAAATCAAAGAGGGCGAAAGAGAGAGAATTCAGGTTTTTGAGGGCACTGTTATTGCCATGAAGCATGGCGGTGTGTCTGAGACCTTCACCGTTCGCCGTTTGTCCCACGGTGTCGGCGTGGAGAGGGTTTTCCCCATTCACTCCCCGAACGTGGAAAAGGTTGAGGTCGTAAGATATGGCCGTGTCCGTCGGGCCAAGCTGTACTACCTTAGAGACAGGGTTGGCAAGGCCGCGAAAGTCAAGGAGCAAATACGCTGATTTACCGAAAAGGGACTTGCTGATAAGTCCCTTTTTTGTTTTAGGAGGGGTGCGCTGTGGACGAGCAGGCAGTGGAAAGAAAACGTAATCTGTTTGAATGGTTTCAGGCGCTGGTTTTCGCGCTGGCCGTTGTAATGTTCCTGTTCACCTTTGTGTTCAAAATTGTCACCATTGAAGGGACGTCTATGTTGGACACGCTGCACGACGGCGACAGGGTAGTTGTCAGCCAGCTGTTTTATGACCCACAGCCGGGGGATGTGGTGGTGTTCGCCTCCCCACGGTATGAAAACAACAGGCCTTTAATTAAACGTATTATCGCCACACAGGGGCAGACGGTGGACATCGACTATGAGGCCGGCATCGTCTATGTGGACGGCGTGGCGCTGGACGAGTCGTACACTTTCACAGCCACCAATCTGGACGGCGGCACCGAATTGCCGCTGACCGTACCGGAAGGGGAGTACTTCGTTTTAGGCGATAACCGTAACAACAGCAAGGATTCGCGGTTTACCTCCATCGGCACGGTTAAGCGAAGCGAAATAGTAGGCAGGGCGGTACTGAGGATTTTTCCGTTCCAGTCCGTGAAGGTGATTTAGATGCTTGAAAACAATCAGGAAATAACACTGCAGTGGTTCCCGGGACACATGGCAAAAACCCGCCGCTTAATTACAGCCAACTGCAAACTGGTGGACATCGTGGTTGAGGTGGTGGACGCACGCATACCGCGTTCCAGCCGAAATCCGGAGTTGTTACATCTCATCGACGGCAAGCCGTTTTTGACCCTGTTTAACAAAAGTGATATGGCGGACGGCGGAGTAACGGACCGTTGGATTTCCCACTACAAAAAACAGGGAATTACCGCACTGAAAATTGACTGCAAGTCGGGAAACGGTGTCGGCGCAATCCTTCCCGCCATCAGGACAAAACTGAAGGATAAGATGGAGCGCATGGCCGCCAAGGGTGCTAAGGGGATGCCCATCCGCGTCATGGTGGTGGGAATTCCAAATGTGGGAAAGTCCTCTGTGATTAACCGCCTTTCGGGTGGAAAACGCGCCAAGGTGGAGGACCGGCCGGGTGTGACCCGCGGCAAACAGTGGATTACCCTGCCGGGCGGGATTGAGCTGCTGGATACCCCTGGGGTGCTGTGGCCCAAGTTTGAGGACCAGAACGTTGGAAAAAAACTTGCCTTTACCGGCGCCATCCGCGACCAGATTATGGATGTAGAATGGCTGGCCATGAAGCTGTTGGAGTTTTTGGCGGAAAACTACCCACAGGCGGTGCAAAGCCGCTACAAGGTGGACGTCACAGCGTATGAGGACAGCTTTACTGCACTGGAAGCAATCGGCCGCGCAAGGGGGATGTTGGTGCCCGGCGGACAGGTGGATACCCTTCGCGCTGCAACCATGCTGCTGGATGAATTCCGCGGCGGAAAACTGGGGCGGTTGTCCTTAGAAAGGCCGGAGGATTTTAATGAGCCTGTATGATTTTGATCGCGCGCTGCAAACCGCACCGCTGTGCGGCGTGGATGAGGCGGGCCGCGGCCCTTTGGCGGGTCCGGTGTGTGCGGCGGCTGTCGTCCTGCCGGAAAACTGCGCCATTGAGGGCGTGGGGGATTCCAAAAAGTTAAGCGCAAAGAAACGTGAACAGCTGTATGATGAGATCACTGCGCAGGCCCTGACATATGGCATCGCTTTTGCCAGCGTGGAAGAAATTGACACGCTGAATATCCTGAATGCCACCATGCTGGCCATGCAGCGCGCAGTGCAGCAGCTTTCCGTGCCCCCCAAGCTTATTCTGGCGGATGGGAACCGGACGCCGGATTGGCCCCATCCCTCCCGCTGCCTGGTGGGTGGGGACGGACGGTCTGCCTGTGTGGCAGCGGCATCCATCCTTGCAAAGGTCACAAGGGACCGGCTGATGATGGAGCTGGATGAGACCTATCCCCAATACGGCTTCTGCCGGCATAAAGGGTATGGCACAAAGGCGCACTACGCGGCGTTGGATGAATTCGGCCCCTCGCCGGTTCACCGGCGCAGCTTTTTGCGGAAATGGAGCATGGCCCATGAACAGCCGTGAGTTGGGCGCCCTTGGCGAGCGGGCGGCTGCCCGCTATCTGAGAAAAAAAGGTTATCGGCTGACGGCGGTTAATTTTACCTGCCGGTTTGGCGAAATTGACCTGATTGCTGAAAAAGACGGCTTCCTTGTTTTTGTGGAAGTAAAAACCAGAACGGAGGACACGCCTTACGCCCCGCGGGAGGCGGTGGGCCCCGCAAAACAGCGACGGATTATCCTCACTGCCGAGCTGTATTTAAGCGGATGCCGGACACCGCTGCAACCCCGCTTCGATGTGGTGGAGGTTGTTCTGCAAAAGGGAAACCCGAACAAGGTGGTACGCATAGAACAAATTGAAAACGCATTTACACTGTAGGGAAAAGGACGGATGGAATGATGAAGTATTTTAGTTCCCGTGACAATACACTGCGCCTGAGCGCCTCCCGAGCCATTTATCAGGGCCTGTCAGAGGATGGCGGCCTGTTCGTGCCGGACGGTTTTCACCGCTTTTCACGGGAGGAACTCGAACAGCTGATTCCTTTGAATTATCAGCAGATGGCGGTCCGGGTGCTGGAGAGCTATCTGGATGATTTTACGAAGGAGGAGGTAAGCGCCGCCGTGGCAGCGGCCTATGGCACTGGGTTTGATTCACCGCAGACGGCCCCCACCGTCTCGCTGGATGAAACGACCCATATTCTGGAGCTGTGGCATGGCCCGACCCATGCGTTTAAGGACATGGCACTGCAGCTGCTTCCGCACCTGATGACGCTTTCCGCCGCCAAAACCGGTGACGGCAGGGAAGTGGTTATTTTGGTGGCCACGTCCGGCGACACAGGCAAGGCCGCGCTGGAGGGCTTTAAAGATGTCCCCGGCACCCGTATTATGGTGTTCTATCCGCGGGACGGTGTCAGCGATGTACAGAAATTGCAAATGACCACGCAGCAGGGCGGCAACGTCTGGGTGGAAAGTGTCCACGGCAATTTTGACGACGCACAAAGCGGCGTTAAAGCCATCTTTACGGATGGGGAGCTAAAAAGAACCTTATCGGAAAAAGGCTTTGTTTTTTCCAGTGCAAATTCCATCAATCTGGGCAGGCTGATCCCCCAGATCGTGTATTATTTTTACAGCTATTTCACCCTTGTCAGAGAGGGAAAGCTGGCACTGGGAGATAAGGTAAACATTGTGGTCCCCACAGGCAACTTCGGCAACATTTTGGCCGCATACTACGGTATGAAAATGGGGCTGCCCGTCCGGAAGTTTATCTGTGCATCCAATAAAAACAAGGTTCTGACTGACTTTTTCCTAACCGGCTGCTACAGCCTTGACCGCACTTTTTATACCACCATGTCCCCCAGCATGGATATTCTTATTTCCAGCAATTTGGAACGCCTGCTTTGTGATTTGTGCGCCGGGGACAGTGATAAAGTGAAAAAGCTTTACACAGAACTTAAGCAAAGTGGAAGCTTCCAGGTGGATGAAGAGACAAAGACAAAAATGGACGGCCTGTTTTACGGCGGCTTCTGTGACGAGGAGCAGACGACAGAGACAATCCGCCGCGTGTTTGAAGAGAAAAACTATTGCCTTGATCCGCACAGCGCAGTGGCTTATCATGTTCTGGAGCAGTACCGGGCGCAGACGGGGGACGGCACGCCTGCGATTGTGGCATCCACTGCCAACCCGTACAAATTCTCCGACAGCGTGCTGACCGCCCTTGGCGGGTCGGCGCAGGGGAAAACAGGCCTGCAGTGCGTAGAACTGTTGCACGAAAGAATCGGCCTGCCGGTGCCCGAGGCCATTACCCGGCTGAAAACCAGCCCGGTGCGTTTTACCGCAAGCTGCGAGGCGGCGGAGATGAAGGACGCAGTGCTGCAATTCCTGGGCGGAAAGGCGTAGACGGATGAGTGTTTTTGTGCTGGGTGATCCGCACCTGTCCACCGGGGTGGAGAAGCCGATGGATGTGTTCGGCGGCTGGGAGCATTACACGGAGCAGATTGTGGATCATTGGAACCGTCTTATTGCAAAGGAGGATACAGTGGTTCTGCCGGGGGATATCTCCTGGGGAATGTCCCTGGCGGAGGCACTGACCGATTTTCAGCTGCTGGACGGCCTGCCGGGTAAAAAAATCCTGTTGAAGGGCAACCACGACTACTGGTGGGACACTGTGACGAAGATGGAGCGCTTCTTTGTGGAGAATGGCATTGCCAGCATACGCTTCCTTCACAACAACTGGTATGCGGTGGAGGGGGCCGTGCTCTGCGGAACCCGCGGCTGGGTTAACGATATGAAGGATGAGCACAACCGCAAAATTGTCTTGCGGGAGGCAGAGCGCTTAAGGCTGTCCCTTCGGAGTGCAGGGGAGACCCCAGGCGAACGGATTGCTTTTCTGCACTATCCCCCCATTTATTACGGTGCTCAGTGCGACGAGATTGTGGCGGTGCTGAAAGAATTTTCCGTATCCCGCTGCTTTTACGGACATATTCATGGGGATATGCGACGTTTTGCATTTGAAGGCGAGCGGGACGGCATCCGATACCGGCTGGTATCCGCAGATGCACTCGGTTTTTGCCCGCTTAAAATTTTGTAAAAAGTATAGAAGAAAACACACCATTATGCTATAATACAATTTAGTGGTTTTTGCCCATTTGTGGGAAACAGGGGCAGAACAGGTAATTTAACAATCAGGAGGAGAAAACATGGCGTTAGTAAAAGTCAACAATCCCGAGAAAAATAAGGTTGAGTTGGAAATAAATGTAGATAAAGAAACCTTCCAGAAGGCGGTTGATACGGTATACCGTAAGCAGGCCAAGAAAATCAACGTTCCCGGCTTCAGAAAAGGCAAGGCCCCGAAACATATTATTGAAAGCATGTACGGCAAGGACATTTTTTATAATGACGCCATCTCCGAGTGCTATCCCGAGGCATATTTTGCTGCAGTAAAGGAAGCGGACATCAATCCGGTAGACTACCCCTCTGTCACAGTGGACGAGGTAAGTGAGGACGGCTTCACCTTTAAGGCCGCCGTCTTTGTCAGACCGGAGGTAAAGGTTTCCGACTACAAGGGGATCGAAGCGGAGAAGCAGATTGAGAAGGTCACCGACGAGGAGCTTGAGGGTGAGCTGAAGCGCATGGCGGACAGAAACGCCCGCATTGTCACAGTGGAGGGCCGCGCTGCAGAGGACGGCGACATTGCCACCATCGATTTCGAAGGTTTTCTGGACGGCACCCCCTTTGAGGGCGGCAAGGCGGAAAACTTTGAGCTGACGCTGGGTTCCGGCCAGTTTATCCCCGGCTTTGAGGAGCAGGTTATCGGCCACAATCCTGGTGAGGAGTTTGACATCACCGTCACCTTCCCGGAGGATTATCAGGCTGAGGAGTTAAAGGGAAAAGAGACTGTCTTTAAAATCAAACTGCACGAGCTGAAAAAGAGGGAGCTGCCCACAATCGACGATGAGTTTGTCAAGGACGTCAGCGAGTTTGATACCCTGGATGAGCTGAAGAAGGACATCAGCGACCGTCTGCAGCAGAGCAAGGACAAACGTGCGCAGGAGTCGCTGGAGAACGCCCTTATCGACAAGGTGATTGAGAAGATGGAGGCGGACATTCCGGAGTGCATGTTCAGCAACCGCGTGGATGAAATGGTGCGCGACTTCGAGCAGCGCCTGCAGGCCCAGGGCCTGAATCTGCAGACCTATCTGCAGTACACCGGCATGGAGCTGGACAGCTTCAAGAAAACCTTCCGCGAGCAGGCCGAAAAGCAGGTGAAGATCCGCCTGGCCCTTGATGAGATTGCCAAGGTAGAGAAGCTGGAGGCCACGGAAGAAGATTTTGATAGAGAGTATAAGAAACTGGCGGATGCCTATAATATGGAAGTTGACAAAATCAAGGAGATGCTCCCGGCGGATGAGCTGAAGGGCGACATCCTGGCTAACAAGGCCATCGATCTTGTCAAGGACAGCGCCAAGGTCACTGAGAAAACGAAATAGGAAATAAGCAGGCTGAAACGAAAGAACTGAGGTGAATGGACATGAGCTTAGTACCAATGGTAGTGGAGCAGACAAGCAGGGGCGAGCGCTCCTTTGATATTTTTTCCCGTCTGCTGAACGACAGAATTATCATGCTGTCGGATGAAGTGAACGACACCACGGCAAGCCTTGTGGTGGCGCAGCTGCTGTATCTGGAGGGACAGGATCCCGACAAGGACATTCAGCTGTACATCAACAGCCCGGGCGGTTCCGTCACAGCCGGACTGGCCATCTACGACACCATGCAGTATATTAAGTGTGATGTCTCCACCATTTGCGTGGGCCTTGCCGCGTCCATGGGTGCGTTTTTGCTGGCCGCAGGCGCCAAGGGCAAACGTCTGGCGCTGCCTCACAGTGAAATCATGATTCATCAGCCCTCCGGCGGATCACAGGGGCAGGTCACGGATATTAAAATCCAGGCCGAGCGTTATATCCGCATTAAGGAAGAGCTGAATAGAATGCTGGCCGAGCGTACGGGCCAATCGCTGGAAACCATTATCCGCGATACCGAGCGGGACAATTTTATGTCTGCGGAGGAGGCCTGTCGGTACGGGCTGATTGACAAGGTCATCGACAAACGATAAACAACAGCAATGGAGACTGGTTATGGCAAAATTTGATGATCAGAAGGAATTGTTCTGTTCCTTCTGCGGGAAGTCGCAGGACGAGGTGAAGCGCCTGATTGCAGGGCCCAACGCCTATATCTGCGACGAATGTGTCGACCTCTGCAAGAATATCCTGGTAGAGGAAGAAAGAGTCCTTCGTCCCGGAAGGCGCGCCTCCAAGGAGGAGGAAATCGTTATCCCCAAGCCGACGGAAATCAAAGCGATCCTGGACAATTATGTTATCGGCCAGGACGAGGCAAAAATTACCCTGTCGGTGGCGGTTTACAACCATTACAAACGAATATTTTACGGCAAAAACAGTGATGTGGACATTCAGAAAAGCAATATTCTGATGCTGGGCCCCTCCGGCGTGGGAAAAACCCTGCTGGCGCGGACCTTGGCAAAGATTCTGAATGTGCCCTTCGCCATTGCGGATGCCACCACCCTGACAGAGGCCGGCTATGTGGGCGAGGATGTGGAAAATGTCCTGCTTAAGCTGGTGCAGGCCGCCGATTTTGACGTGGAACGTGCACAGTGCGGAATCATCTATATTGATGAGATTGACAAGATCACCCGCAAGTCGGAAAGCCGTTCCATTACACGGGATGTCAGCGGAGAGGGTGTGCAGCAGGCCCTGCTGAAAATCCTTGAAGGGACCGTCAGCAATGTGCCACCGCAGGGCGGCAGAAAGCATCCCCAGCAGGAGTTTATCCAGGTGGATACCACCAACATCCTGTTCATCTGCGGCGGGGCGTTTGAAGGACTGGATAAAATTATTGAAAAACGTACTTCTTCGTCGGGCCTTGGCTTCGGCGCAGAGGTAAAAAGCAAGAAGGAAAAGGACGAATTAAAGATCTTCAAGGATTTAATTCCCAACGATCTGGTAAAATACGGCCTGATTCCGGAAATTGTGGGACGGCTTCCGATTATGACGACCCTTTCTTCGCTGGACGAGAAGGCGCTGGTTCGCATTTTGAAGGAACCAAAAGACGCCCTTGTCAAGCAGTATGAGGAGTTGTTCCGGCTGGATGACGTTAAGCTGACCATCACGGACGACGCGCTGCTGGCCATTGCAGAGAAAGCCCTGCAGCGGAAAATCGGTGCCCGCGGCCTGCGTGCCATTATGGAAGAAATTCTGGAGCCCATCATGTATGAGCTTCCCAGTGAACCCGCCATTGCTTCGGTCACCATTAACGGCGACTGCATCAGAAAGGGCCTTCCTCCAATTGCAACGCGGGATGAGCTTCGTAAACCCACGAAACTGAAAATGTCGAAAAGTCCGGTGGACTATCGCAAAAAGCAGAGTTCTGCTTCATAAGAAATAGGCACCGAATAGGGGTTTCGGTGCCTATGTTTCTATATTCATTTTGAAAAAGAAGGGGGCGTTCCTATGAACCAAAACAGCAATAAAGAAAAAAATTATATGGCGATACCAACCATTGCCGTTAGAGGATTTGTGATTTTTCCGGGGACAACTCTTCATTTTGACGTCGGAAGGACCAAGTCGATTGAGGCGGTAAAGGCCGCAATGGAATTGGACCAGCGAATTTTTCTGGTTTCCCAGAAGGATATGATGGTGGAGGACCCGTCCGAAAAGGATATTTATAAAGTGGGTATTGTCGCCACCATCAAACAGATTATCAAAATGCCGGACAAGACGGTAAAAGTGGTAATTGAGGGCGGCTACCGTGCAAAGCTGTCCAGCGTTATCAGCACGGATCCGTTCCTTGTCTGCCAGGTGGCCGCATTCCCGCTGCGGGTTGCAAGGAAAAGCGACAAGTGCCTTGCACTGATGCGTACAGTGAAGGAACTGTTTGACGAGTATGCAGCCATGATGCCCAAAATGCCCAAGGAAGTCGTCCTTGGCATTTCCACCTGTGACGATCCGGTGGAGCTGGTGGAGGATATCATCGGCAACATCATGGTCAGCACAGAGATAAAACAGAAAATTCTGGAATGCTCCAGCCCGCTGAAGCGGCTGGAACTGATGGTGGGCATTCTGGACGATGAAAACAACCTGCTGTCCATGGAGCAGTCCATCCTGACCCAGGTGAAGGAGCAGATGGACAAAAACCAGCGGGAATATTTCCTGCGCGAGCAGATGAAAGTCATCTCCTCTGAACTGGGCGAAGACCAGAATGAGATGGAGGAAATTGACGAATACCACGAAAAGATTGAGAAGCTGAAGGCCTGCGACGAGGTAAAAAACAAGCTGGACAAGGAAGTGGAACGGCTTGCCAAAATGCCGTACAACTCGCAGGAGGCAGCCGTACTGCGCGGTTACCTCGATCGCTGCCTGGAGCTTCCCTTCGGCGTTTACACCAAGGAATCTACTGATATTGAAAGGGCAAGGAAAATTCTTAACCGCGACCATTATGGCATGCAAAAGGTCAAGGACCGGGTGCTTGAGATGATTGCTGTCCGGAAAATCAATCCGGAATCCCCGCCGCAGATTATCTGCCTTGTGGGGCCTCCCGGTGTGGGCAAGACCTCCGTGGCGCGTTCCATTGCTGCGGCGCTGAACCGCAGCTACGCCCGCATGGCGCTGGGCGGAATCCGGGACGAATCGGACATCCGTGGCCATCGCAAGACCTATGTGGGATCTATGCCCGGCCGCATTATGGAAACAATTGTCCGGGCAGGCACCAGCAACCCGCTGCTGCTGCTTGATGAAATCGATAAAATGAGCAGCGACTTCAAGGGCGATCCCTCCGCCGCAATGCTGGAGGTGCTGGACGCGGAACAGAATTTTGAATTCCGTGACCACTATCTGGAGATCCCCTTTGATTTAAGCAAAGTACTGTTTATCACAACCGCCAACCGGACCGATACCATCCCGGCGCCGCTGTTAGACCGGATGGAGGTTATTGAGCTGCCCAGCTATACAAGGGACGAGAAATTACATATTGCAAAGCAGTATCTGGTCCCGAAGCAGCTGAAAAAGCATGGAATCAGCAAAAAGCAGCTGAAAATTACCGACTCGGCACTGCTGAGTATCATTGACCTTTACACAAGGGAGTCCGGCGTCCGCAATCTTGAGCGGGAGATTGGCGCCATTGTGCGCAAAACTGCGCTGCTGCTGGTGGAAAGCGGCCAGGAGAACCCGGTGTTCCGGGTTACGGATAAAAACATTACCGATTTCCTCGGAAATAAAAAGATTATTCCGGATGCACTGCTTGACCGGGACGAAGTGGGAACTGTCAACGGCCTCGCATGGACCTCTGTCGGTGGGGAACTGCTTCCGGTTGAGGTGTCCACCATGCCGGGCACCGGGAAAATTCTACTGACCGGTAACCTGGGCGACGTGATGAAGGAATCGGCGCAGGCGGCCCTCAGCTTTGTGCGCAGCATCGCACAGGATAACGGCATTGATCCGGATTTCTACAAAAATACCGACATCCACATCCACGCGCCGGAGGGTGCTGTCCCGAAGGACGGCCCCTCTGCGGGAACCGCACTGGCAACCGCAATTTTCTCATCCTTAACGGGCCGTACCATCAAGCGGGACGTGGCCATGACAGGGGAAATTACCCTGCGCGGGCGCGTGCTGGCGATTGGCGGCCTCAGGGAAAAGACCATGGCGGCCCACCGCGCTGGCATTAAAACCGTGATTATCCCGCAGGACAACATCCCTGACTTAAGCGAGATTGATTCCGCCGTGAAGGAGGCGCTGCGTTTTGTACCGGTGCGCTATGCAACCGAGGTGCTGAAGGTGGCCGTTAACGAGAAAAAGGACGGGGAAGAGACGCACAGCAAAACCATTATTCCCGCCACCGCGGAGGAACTGAATAACCTGCACTACACCACCTGTTGAGAGAAGGGAGGCATGTCCGTGAATTGGAACAATGCAGCGTTTGAGCTGTCTGCAGCAAAACTGAGCCAGCTTCCGCAACCCGCAGGGCCGGAGGTTGCCTTTGTGGGCCGCAGCAATGTGGGCAAGTCCTCCCTCATCAATCGGGTGTTAAACCGGAAGAAGCTGGCACGGACCAGCGCAACACCGGGAAAAACTGCAACCATCAATTTTTATGGTGTCGACAATACTGTAAAGCTTGTTGACTTGCCAGGGTATGGCTATGCCAAAGTCGGCAAGGCGACACGTTCCCAGTGGCCGTCTCTTATCGGAAGCTATCTCTCCGCCGATCGGGAGCTTGTTCTGACGGTTCTGTTAATGGACATCCGCCATGAACCGAGCAGGCTGGATGTGTCAATGGTGGATTATCTGATTGAATCGCAAATCCCGTTTCTCATTGCTTTTACAAAGGCGGATAAGCTGTCGAAAACGGCGGCTGAAAAACAGGTGCAAAGCTTTGCCTCACTCATCCCGTGCTTCGACAAAATTACAAAACTGATTACATCTTCAGAAAATGGTACCGGGATTGAGCAACTGCGCGCCGTGATTACAGACGTTGCCTCGGAAACTGAATAAGGGGGAAAGGAAATGTTTATTTCGGATTGCTTAAATGTCAATAAGGAGGGCCACCTTACCATCGGCGGCCTCAGCACAGTGCAGCTGGCGGAAAAATACGGCACCCCGCTGTATGTGATGGATGAAAACCTCATCCGGGAAAATATCCGAAGCTTTAAGAAATCTATCGAGCGGTACTACGGCGGGCACGGCCTGGTTGCTTATGCCAGCAAGGCTTTTGCCTGCAAGGCCATGTATGCCATTTGTAAGGACGAAGGAATCGGCGTGGACGTGGTCAGCGGCGGGGAACTTTATACCGCCTTACAGGCTGGATTTCAGCCGGAAAACATTGTGTTCCACGGCAATAACAAAACCCCGGACGAACTGACTATGGCGGTGGAAACAGGTGTGGGCCGCATTGTGGTGGACAACATTTCCGAACTGCATCTTTTGGACGGCATTGCCCGCGCGGCGGGGAAGAAGGTGCGGATTATGTTCCGCATTAAGCCGGGTGTGGATGCGCATACCCACAGCTTCATCCGTACAGGCCAAATCGACTCGAAATTTGGCTTCGCCCTTGAAACGGGCGAGGCGATGGCAGCGGTGGATGAGGCGCTGAAACTGCCGGAACTGACGCTTGTGGGCCTGCACTGCCATATTGGCTCCCAGATTTTTGACATTGAGCCGTTTGAGCATGCTGCGCAGGTCATGCTTCAGTTTATGGGTGACGTCAAGAAGAAGCACGGCGCTGTTTTAAGGGAACTGAATCTGGGCGGCGGCTTTGGCATTAAATATCTGCCGGAGCATGACCCGGACGACTACGATACATACATGAAGCGGGTGTCGACCGTGGTGAAAAAGACGGCGGCGCAGCAGGATTTGCCAGAGCCGTTTATCCTCATCGAACCGGGCCGTTCCATCGTGGGACCCGCGGGCATTACGCTGTACAAGGTGGGCGCCATAAAGGAGATCCCCGGCGTGCGGACCTATGTATCCATTGACGGCGGTATGGGTGACAACCCCCGTTACATCCTCTACCAGTCCGATTACGATGTGATGATTGCCAACAAGGCAACCCAGCAAAAGACCGAGGTTGTCACAGTGGCCGGAAAGTGCTGTGAAAGCGGCGATTTAATTCAAGAGAACGCCCCCATTCAGCATGTGGAGGTGGGTGACGTGCTGGCGGTACTTGCCACCGGTGCTTACAATTACTCCATGGCGTCCAACTACAACCGGATCCCCAGGCCTGCCGTGGTGTTTGTGAAAGACGGAAAGGACCGCCTTGCCGTCCGGCGCGAGACGTATGAGGATTTGGTCCGGTGTGACTGCGAATAAAAGAAAGAAAAAAGTAAATGGCGGATTTCAAATCCGCCATTTACTTTTATGCTTTATTATGCTAAAATACAAGAAAGCACATTTCTGGGAGGGCCTGTCATATGAACAGTAAGCTGAAAGACGAAAACATCGACTATTTGTTCAGCGCCATTATGCAGCTGAAATCCATCGAGGAGTGCTATGACTTTTTTGACGACCTCTGCACAGTGCCGGAGCTGAAGGCGATGGCGCAGCGGATTGTCGTGGCCAGGATGCTGAAGGATAACATGGTTTACAGCGACATTGTCAAGGCCACAGGCGCCAGCACTGCCACCATCAGCAGGGTAAACCGCTCTCTTCATTACGGCTGCCAGGGGTACGACATTGCTTTTGACAGGCTGGCCGGCAAAAAATGAGCGGCTATGGCATCTTTGCGCAGGCTTACGACGGCCTGACAGACGACGTGCAGTATGCACGCATGGCGGAATATATTGCCAAAAGGGCCTGTAGGGAGGGCCTCGCACAGGACGTCATCACAGTGGATCTTGGCTGTGGGACAGGCAGCCTGTCGCTGCTGCTTTGCGACAAGGGCTATGATGTCATTGCGGTGGATGCTTCCCCTTTGATGCTGAATATATTGCGGGACAAGGCAGCTGGGCGGCAAGGACTGCTTCTGCTGTGTCAGGACCTGACACAGCTGGATTTGTACGGAACGGCCCGGCTGTTCGTGTGTACGCTGGACACGGTCAACCATCTGCCGGACGAGGCGTCCGTCCGGGCTTTTTTTCAGCGTGTCGGCCTTTTCTGCGAAAGCGGCGGCCTGTTCATTTTTGATGTCAACACCGCCTATAAGCACAGGCAGGTTTTGGGGGACAACCCCTTTGTCTACGAAACGGAGGATGTGCTTTGCCTGTGGCGCAATGCACTGGATGAGGATACCGGAAGGGTGGATATCTCTCTGGATCTGTTCCGCCCGGTGCAGGACGGCCTCTATGCCCGCGATACGGAGGAGTTTAGCGAATACTGCTATAGCGACGCGTTGATACGCCAAACCCTGTCAGAGGCGGGATTTACGGTGCTGGAAACAACAGATGATTACACAGACGCCCCCTGCGGGGAAAGAACGCAGCGCTGCTGCTATGTAGCAAGGAAACTGTAATTTCGGAGGACTTATGGGAAATTTACTGCGCGCAATTACACAGGACGGTGCGGTTGCCGTCACTACGATTGACTCCACCGCCATTGTGTCGGAGATGGAGCGCATTCACAAAACGTCTGCGGTGGTCACTGCGGCACTGGGACGGCTGCTGACAGCCGCCTCCATGATGGGGGCAGCAATGAAAGGGGAGCGTGATTCCATCACCCTGCGCATCAAAGCGGACGGCCCGGTAGGGGTACTGGTGGCAGTGGGCAGCAGCGACGGCAATGTAAAGGGTTATGTTGGAAATCCGGTGGTAGAGCTGCCGCTGAACAGCCGTGGTAAGCTGGATGTTAAGGGGGCTGTCGGTACAGACGGCCTGTTGTATGTAATTAAGGACATCGGCTTAAAGGAGCCCTATATCGGCCAAATCCCGCTTCAGTCCGGTGAAATTGCGGAGGATATTGCCGCCTACTATGCCTACAGCGAGCAGATCCCAACTGTCTGTGCTTTAGGGGTACTGGTGGCCCCGGACCTGAGCGTGAAAACCGCAGGTGGATTTTTGCTTCAGCTGCTGCCGGGTGCGGACAGTGGTATCATTGACAGAATTGAAGCAAACATGAAAAATCTTCCGCCTGTTACCACCCTGCTGGAGCAGGGGCTGTCCGCATTGGACATTGCGAAACGCGCCCTGGACGGCTTTACGGTTGAGGTTCTGGACGAGTTTGATGCTGCCTACCGGTGCGATTGCAGCAGGGAACGGGTACAGCGCGCCCTGTGCAGCCTCGGCGACGCGGACATGGCAGAAATTGTGGAGGATGAGCAGACGGAGATTTTGTGCAATTTTTGTGGAAAAGCTTACCATTTTTCAAAACAGGAAATTGAAAAGCTGAGAAAACCGCAGGCAAAACCGGAATAGGGATTTTTTTCGAAAATCTTTAAAAAACAGGTTGACAATAGAGGGATTATGTAGTAAAATAAATCTCGTCGCTGTGAGGTACGAAGTCACGGTGACCCGGTCGGGGAGCATAGCTCAGCTGGGAGAGCATCTGCCTTACAAGCAGAGGGTCACAGGTTCGAGCCCTGTTGTTCCCACCAATAGGATGGCCTGGTAGTTCAGCTGGTTAGAACGCTAGCCTGTCACGCTAGAGGTCGTGGGTTCGAGCCCCATCCAGGTCGCCATTTTTGCCTCTGTAGCTCAGTTGGTAGAGCAGGGGACTGAAAATCCCCGTGTCGATGGTTCGATTCCGTCCGGAGGCACCAAATT
>CAJFUF010000006.1 GCA_904420175.1 Candidatus Schneewindia gallinarum | reverse complement strand
CCTAGAAAGAGAACATTTAAGTTTCATATATAAAAATAAAAACTTACGAACTTTTTATAGTCCGTAAGTTGTATTCAAATGGAGCGGGTGATGGGAATCGAACCCACACAACCAGCTTGGAAGGCTGGGATTCTACCATTGAACTACACCCGCGTGTCATTAGCCTTATTATGATAGCATTTCCGGCCCTGCCTGTCAAGATTTTTCTACGGAAAAAACACAGGGGGCAGGGCCGGCCGTCTAAAACCGTTTGCACACCAGGCCGGGCCGTGGTATCATAGCAGTACGGTGCCGGGCGCACCGGTTTTTTCAGAAAGGGGCTGGCGCATGGGCGAGCGTATTCTCGTCGTGGACGACGAGCAGGAGATTGCCGGACTGGTTGAAGTCTATTTAAAAAGTGAAAATTACACGGTTGTTAAGGCGGGGGACGCGCAGACGGCGCTGCGCCTGATTGAGCAGGAGCCGCCTGAACTTGCCATTCTGGACGTGATGCTTCCGGACACGGACGGCTTCACCCTGTGCCGGAAAATCCGCGAGCAGTATCTGTTCCCCATCATCATGCTGACCGCCCGGGTGGAGGATATGGACAAAATCACCGGGCTGACCCTTGGCGCGGATGACTACATTACCAAGCCCTTCAACCCGCTGGAACTGGTGGCCCGGGTCAAAACCCAGCTGCGGCGCTACACCCGCTGGGGCGGCGGCGCCCCGCCCGCCGGGCAGGAGGACGAGCTGGATGTGCGGGGGCTGCACATCTGCCGCGGCAGCCACACCTGCACGGTAAACGGGGAAAAACTTTCCTTAACCCCCACGGAGTTTAATATCCTGTGGTACCTGTGTGAGCGGCGCGGCCGTGTGGTTCCCTCGGAGGAGCTGTTCGAGGCCGTCTGGGGTGAAAAATATCTCGACAACAACAATACGGTGATGGCGCACATCGCCCGGCTGCGCGAAAAACTGCACGAACCGCCGCGTAAGCCGCGCTTTATTAAAACCGTTTGGGGGGTGGGCTATACCATTGAGTAAGCAGAATATGGAACGGCGCCATTTCGGGCAGCTGGCAAGGCGGCTTATTATCCAGTACCTTTTGTCCCTGCTTGCGTTCACAGTGGGACTGTTGCTGTTCATCTTCCTGGCCCGGGTTCTTTTCGGCAGCATTATCTGGCAGGCGGAGGACCCGCTTTACCGGCTGCTCCGCTTTATTGGGAACAACCTGGTGCTGTTCGGCACTGCCGCCTTTCTGGCCGGGTTTGTCATCCTTTCCTGCCGGTACATTGCAAAGGCCGTGCGCTGCTTGGACGAGGTGGCGGCCGCCGCGCAGCAGCTGGCCTCGCCGGGGGAGGCGCCCATCCTTCTCTCCCCCGGTTTAAAGGGCGTACAGGACGAGCTGAACCTTGCCCGGGCGCAGGCGCTGCAAAACGCCTTCCTTGCAAAGGAGGCGGAGCAGCGTAAAAACGACCTTATCGTCTACCTCGCGCACGATTTGAAAACCCCGCTGACCAGCGTCATCGGCTACCTGACGCTGCTGCGGGATGAACCGCAGCTGTCCGAGGCGCTGCGTGCGCGGTACACAGGAATCGCCCTTGACAAGGCGGAGCGGCTGGAGGAGCTGGTGAATGAATTTTTCGACATCACCCGCTTCAGCCTGTCCAGCCTGACGCTGGAGCCGGAGCGCGTCAGCCTCAGCCGCATGCTGGAACAGTTAATGAGTGAGTTTGACCCCATTTTGCGGGAGAAACAGCTTTCCTGGGACGCACAGCTTGCGCCCAATGTGGAAATTGTCTGCGATCCGGACAAGCTGGGGCGCGTGTTTGACAACCTGATCCGGAATGCGGTGGCCTACAGCTATGCCGGCAGCGCCATCCGTCTGACGCTGACAGTATTGCCGGGACAGGTGCGCATTGATGTGCAGAATCACGGAAAGACCATTCCCCCGGACAAGCTGGGGCGGATTTTCGAGCAGTTCTTCCGCCTGGACGCCTCCCGCGGGACGGCGACGGGCGGCGCGGGGCTGGGGCTCGCCATCGCCAAGGAAATTGTGGAGCTGCATGGCGGGACCATTACCGCGCACAGTGAGAAGGAAAGCATTCTTTTCACTGTGCTGCTGCCGGACGGCCGTCAGAAAATCGTATGATTTGCATCAGAAAAAGAGAAGGGTTCATTCACACAAACAAAAAAGAAACAGGTCCCCGTTCTGGTACACTAACGGTATCGGAACGGGGACCTTATTTTGTCCGGGAAAGGAAGTTCTATTGCACGATGAACCAGCTCACGAAAAATCGCCGCAGACGCCGTCGCACAAGACGGCGTGCGGTCATGGCGGCAGCCTGTTTCCTTTTGGCCGCCGCCATCCTTATTTGGGGAGCCGCCGGGGCGAAGCACTTACAGACGCCCCTTTCCTCCCAGTCCGGCAGCCTGAGTGAGGGGCAGCCGTGGTATCTTATCCTTGTAAACCGCTGGAACCCCATTCCCGATAACTATGCCGTTACCCTGACCTGGCTGTCCTGCGGCCAGGCGGTGGACGCAAGGGTCTATCCCGCCCTGCAGGCCATGTTCGATGCGGCCCGGGCGGAAGGGATTTATCCCACCGTCACCTCCGGCTACCGGACACGGCAGACCCAGCAGGACATCATGGACGGCAAGGTGGAGGAATATACCGCGCAGGGTTTTCCCCCTGAACAGGCGCGGCAGTTTGCGGAGCTGTGGGTGTCGCCCCCCGGAACCAGCGAGCATGAATTGGGGCTTGCCGTGGACATCAATGCGGAAGCCGGTCGCAGCACCAACACCGCCGTTTACCGGTGGCTTTACTCCCATGCGCATCTGTACGGCTTCATCCTGCGCTACCCGGAGGACAAGACGGACATCACCGGCGTCAGTTATGAGCCGTGGCACTACCGGTATGTGGGGGTGGCGGCCGCCGGGGAGATCTACCGCCGGGGCCTGTGCCTGGAGGAATACCTCAGCCTGGCCCGGCAGGCCGCTGCCTAGCGCGGCCCCTTACAGGGACAGCAGTTCCGCAGCGGCGGCCTTCGCCTGTGCCACCACCTCCTGCTCTGTCAGGCCGCAGGCAAAAGCGCCCCGCTCATACACGACCCGGCCTGCCACAATGGTGGCCGCAATGTTCTCCTGGGAGGAGGAATACATGAGGGTGGCCACCGGATCCACCACCGGGGTGCTGCGCAGAAAATCCGGGTCGAACAAAAACAGGTCTGCGCTTTTCCCCGCTTCAATGCTGCCGGTGAATGCCTGCTGATGTACGGCGGCGGCACCGCTGCAGGTGGCAAAGTCCAGCATATCCTGTGCGGAAAGGACGTTGGCACGCTTTGCCTGTGCCTTTTGCAGCAGCAGGCCGGCCTTCAGCGTCTCCAGCATGTCGGAGGTGTTGTTGGACGCGGCGCCATCCGTTCCCATGGAGAGGGTAAGCCCCCGCTTTTTAAGCAGCGCCATGGGCGGAATGCCGGATCCAAGATAGGCGTTGGCCATGGGATTGTAGTTGATTTTCACATCGTACCGGCGGAACACCTCCGCCTCGTCCTGCGTCAGCTTGACGCAGTGAACGGCCAGAAAGCGCTCTGACAAAAAGCCGATTTTCTCAAGAAACGGCACCAGCGGCTGGCCCCGGGTTTTTAAGTTCAGCTCGTTGTCGTCGTCCGTCTCCAGCGTGTGCATGGAGTAGGGCACCCCCGTCTCGCGGGAAAATTCCGCAATCAGCCTCAGGTTTTCCTCCGTCGTGGTCCACGGCATGGACGCACCCGCCCAGATGCGGATGTTGGGGTGCTCCGGCGTGTGGTAACGTTTGCACAGCCGCTCCGTGCGTTTGATGTTGTCCATGGCAGGATGCAGGTAGCCCGCAGGCGTTCCGTACTCGGTTCCGCAGTCATACGCCGCGTCCACCACAATGCCCCGGATGCCGAGATGCTCCATCTCCTCAATAATCACAGGGACCAGGTCGGGATCCTGCTGGGTATAGAAAAACTCCGTCAGGGTGGTGACGCCGCTTTTCAGGCACTCCATAATGGCCAGCCGTGCCGCCGCGCGCTGAAACCGGGGCGTCATCTTCGGCCCGTAGCGGGAGGTGCACAGCTGAATCCATTCCATCAGGTTGTGGTCTGCGCCCACCCCCTTTAACAGGGATTGGAAAATGTGCACATGGGTGTTGACCATGCCGGGAAACAGAAATTTTCCGGTTCCGTCCAGTATTCGCTCCGCCTCGCAGTGAAGGGTGTCTCCCACCTCTGCGATTTTTCCGTCCTTTACCGCCACGTCCGCCCGGGGCAGCACCCTGCGCCCGGCGTCCTGCGTGTACACTGTGGCGCCGCGAATCAGTAAATCCATTTTCATTTTGATAACCCTCCCAACAAAAAAAGGAGCCGCTCTTACAGAGCGACTCCTTTGTCTTATGCTTTCATTATACTGCAGATTTTGAAATTGTCAACGGCACGCGATGGAAAGCGCCCCGTCCTTTACGGACACATGCACGCCGGACACCACATCCCGGTTCATCAGCTCCGTAGCGATGGGGTCCTCAATCTGCTTACGGATAAACCGGCGGATTTCACGGGCGGAGTATTTCTTTCCGTATACCTTGCCCCCGATAAAGCCGGGCACCTGCTCGTCAAAGGTGAAGGTGATGCCGCGCTCGCCAAGCGGATCCTTCAGCTCGTTCAGCATCAGCGCCGCAATCTTGCCGTAGCTCTCCTCACTGAGGGGATCGAACACCACCACCTCGTCCACACGGGCGATGAATTCCGGCCGCAGGAACTCCTCCAGCGATTTCATCACCTTGTCGCGGGAAAGCTCCTTCTCGCTTTTGCCGAAGCCCACCGGTGTGTTGGAGAAACGGCTGCCTGCGTTGCTGGTCATGATGATGACGGTGTTTTCAAAGTTGACGGTGCGGCCGTGCGAGTCTGTAATGCGGCCCTCGTCAAGGATTTGCAGCAGGATGTTAAGCACATCCGGGTGCGCCTTCTCGATTTCGTCGAACAGAATGACGGAGTAGGGCTTACGTCTGACGCGCTCCGTCAGCTGGCCCGCCTCGTCATAGCCCACATAGCCGGGAGGGGAGCCGATAATCTTGCTGACGGCGTACTTCTCCATATACTCGCTCATATCAAGGCGGATCAGCGGATCCACGCTGTCGAACATCTCCTTCGCCAGCACCTTGCACAGCTCGGTCTTACCCACGCCGGTGGGGCCCACAAAGATGAAGCTGGCGGGCCGCTTTCTGGCCGCCACGCCCGCCGCATGCCTGCGGATGGCCGCCACCACAAGATTGACCGCCTCGTCCTGGCCGATGATCTGCTTTTTCAGACTCTCCTCCAGGCCGCGGATGCGGTTCTTGTCCCCCTCCAGCATTTTGCCGGCAGGGATGCCCGTCCACAGCTCAATGACCTTGGCCACGTCCAGGGGGGTGACTTCCAGATTGTCAATAACCGGGCTTAGCCGGGTAAGGGTCGCCTTGGCCGCCTCCATCTCGGAGCGCAGGCCTGCCACCTTTTCATAGTCCGGCTCGTCCTCCAGCACCAGCTCGTCAATTTCGGCCTGGTTCGTCTCAATCAGCTTTGCGGCCTGCTCATACTCGCTGAGCTCCTTACAGCCGAGGGCCGCATGGGAGCAGGCTTCGTCCAGCAGGTCGATGGCCTTGTCGGGCAGGTACCGGTCGGTAATATACCGCTCGGACAGGTTCACCGCAAGGCGGATGATGCTGTCCGGAACCCGGACGGTGTGGAATTTTTCATAGTAATTTTTAATTCCCTCCACCATCTCGCTTGCGTCCGCAAGGGAGGGCTCCTCCACATTGACGGGCTGGAAGCGCCGCTCCAGCGCGGCGTCCTTCTCGATGTACTTGCGGTACTCGTTAAAGGTGGTGGCGCCAATGACCTGAATCTCCCCCCTTGACAGGGCGGGTTTCAGGATGTTGGCGGCGTTCATGCCGCCTTCTGCGTCGCCGGTACCCACAAGGTTGTGCACCTCGTCAATGAACAGGATGATGTTGCCTGCAAGGCGCACCTCTTCAATCAGACCCTTAATGCGGGATTCAAACTGGCCGCGGAACTGGGTGCCCGCCACCAACGCCGTCAGATCAAGGCGCATCAGCTCCTTGTTCTGCAGCTTGTAGGGCACGTCGCCCTCTGCAATTTTAATGGCAATCCCCTCCGCAATGGCGGTCTTGCCCACGCCGGGCTCGCCAATAAGGCAGGGGTTGTTTTTGGTACGCCTGCACAAAATCTGAATCATGCGGGTAATCTCCCGCTGGCGTCCTACCACCCGGTCCAGCTTCCCCTCCCTTGCGGCCCGGGTCAGGTCGTAGCAGTACGCATCCAAAAACTTTCGCGGCTTGTCTTTCTGCGCCCCCCGCTGCTGTGCACGGCCGCGCTGCTTTTTCTCCTCGCGCTTTTCCGGCACAGGGGCGGGCGGGCCGCTGTTCTGGGCGGACAAATCCCGGATTCCGCCCATTAAATTCTGTAAAAAGGGAGGGAAGGTGGAGGCGCCGCCCGGCTCAAAGCCCTCTTCCGCGCCGCCGGACATCATCCCCTCCATCTGTTCCGTCAGTTCGTCTATTTCATCGGGGGAAATCCCCATCTTTTCCATCATTTCATTGACAGGTGCAATTCCCAGCTCGCTGGCGCACTTTAAGCACAGCCCCTCGTTCACTGTCTCAGAGCCCTCCTGCCGTGTAATAAACACCACGGCAACTCGCTTTTTGCATCTTGAACACATCATATCGTATCGCTGTTTCCTTTCCTGACAATGCGTACAAACACCCTAATATAAAGGATGAACGCAATTACAAGCATGACGGCAGATATGCCCGCAAGAATCATCTTCACCGTCGGAACCATATTGGGGAACAATATCATAAAAAACATCACTTCGTAGAACACAAAGGTGGACAATTTGCCAAACCACTTTGCCGGGACGGGATCCCACTTCTTTGCCATGAAATACGCGCCGCCGCTGAGCATGCAGATCTCCTTGATGAAGAACACAATGACCAGAAACAGAATCTCCGGGTTGCGTATCACCACGCAGACAAGCACCACCGCCTGGGTCAGCTTGTCGGCAACGGGGTCCAGCACGATGCCGAGCTTTGTAATCATGTTGAAATGCCGGGCGATGTAGCCGTCCGCCACATCGGTCAGACCAGACAGCAGGATAACCAGTGCTGCCAATAGATAACTATTCTGAAAGTTGTACAGATAGACGAACACCGGCACCAGAAGAATGCGGATAATCGACAGCAGGTTTGGAATACTCAACAGGTTTCACTCCTAAAGAATAGTGTAACGGTACAGGAATCCAGCCAGTTTGGATAATTCCATGGTGGCGGGCGTAATGGGGAAGCCCGTTCCAAAGTAGTTCATCAACAGCTTCAGCACCGTTACCAGCAGGTAGCAGAGGATGATGCCCTTGCACGCGCCCAGTACCCCGCCCAGCAGCCGATTTGCCGTGCCCACCAGCGGCAGCATGTTCAGCGTCCGGCTGAGGGCCTTTGCCACCACGCGTACAAGAATACCAAGGATAAGGAACAGCACCACAAACACCACAATGTTCAACAGCGCCTGCACCTGCGGCCCGATGACGTTGTTCACCAGGTTGGTTGCCACCTCTTCCATGCTTGCGGCATTCACCCCGAGGTCCTCCGCCGTGACCTGCCCCAGATTGATAAACGGGATGGACATGCCGCGCAGCGCCTCCACCATGGCGTCAATAAACTGGGAGACGGCCGCGCCGGCAGGCAGGGTGACATTGCTTTCAATGTAACCGGCAACATTGCTTTGCAGCATGCCGTGAACCGCATTCTCATACACAAAGGTCGAGACGGGCCCCGTGAGAAGCGCCGCCGCAAACACGCTGAGCAATGAGGAAATCAGGCCGATAAGGGATGCGAAAAACCCCTTTTTCATACCGAACACAATCATGATAACAACCAGCAGGATGACGCAGGCATCCAGCAAAAAGGCAATCCACATGGGTTTGTCCCTCCTTATCCTTTGCATAGTTTAGCATTTCTTGCGTGTTTTTTCAACCTCGCCCCTAAAGCTTCACAATATGGGTGGCGGAGAACAGGTAGATCCGCCCGCCAATGATGGCCATCTGTTTTCCCACTGCGGACAGGGGCTTGCTTTCAATCAGTTCCCCCCCACTGTTGTAGCTGTCGAGGGACAGGCTGCTGAGCAGGTACATTCTGCCGCCGGACAGCCGGATATCCGCCACCGACTGGGAGGCCGCCACGCTGGTCACCTCATTCAGCTGGCCGTCCAGCCAGAGGATGGTCCCCTTGTCGGTCGCCAGCTGATTACCCAGCATAACTAGGCAGTCATCCCCTTCGGAGAAAGAGTAGCCCAGGATTTTCCTTGTGCCGTAGTCGTAGTTTTGCTGCTCTGTGCCGTCGGTCCCCACAATGGTCACCGACTGATCAGTAATCAGCAGCACCCTGCCGCCGGACAGCTCCTTCACTGCCACAGGCACCTCGCCCGCGCGCTTGTATGCAACCTCCGTCTTTTGGTCGAAACGGAGCAGATACAGGGAGGTATACACCTGCCCGTTTTCCGTGCTCAGCGTTGCCACATACAGCCCGCCGTTGTCCCCGGAAAGCGCCATGGCCACCGGGTGCTCCGCACAGTTCCACTTGAAACGGATTTCGCCCTGCTCGTTATAGACGCTGACCTGCCCGAGGTAACCCTGGCCCGCCGTGGCAAGCGCCACGGTGCCCTCCCGGTTCACATCCCCGGTGATAATGGCGTAGTCGGTGTTGCCTGCCAGCAGCTCGCTGTCCTTCGAGTAGAGGTAGTATTTTTTGCCGCCCCGGTCGTACACCAGCGCCCTGCCGCCGTCCGCCTTCATGGCAGGCTGGGACAGGGTGTGCTTAAACTCGCAGAACTGGCGGCCTGCGGCGGTGTAGGCGTAAAAGCCCACATCGGTGGAGACGGCCACACTGTCGTAAAACTCGTCCACGGAGGTGACGGAAGTGCCGGTAATCAGCACCGGGAACTGGTTGTCCATGGGGAAGGTGTTTTCAAGGAACAGTAGCGGGTCAAGGGAGGTGATAAGCCCCCAGTTGAGCACAAGCAGAAGTACCACGGCAAGCACGATGCACAGGTTGCGGATGCTTTTTCTGCGCCGCCGCCTGGCACGCTTTTTGCTTTCCTTTGTAAAATCCTTGACCTTTTCCTCCACCGCCATGCACTTCACCCGCCTTTCTTTTCATAAAAGCACTGCTCCAGGCACAAGCCCTTTGCCGGGGCCGTGGGCCCCGCCAGCGTCCGCCTGCCCTGCTTAAGCGCAGCGTCGATACTGTCCGCCGTACGGCGCCCTGCGCCGATTTCCAAAAGTGTGCCCGCCATAATGCGGACCATGTTGTATAAAAAGCCGTTTCCCGCCACGCGGAAAACCACAAGGCCGCCCTCCCACGTCACGCCTGCCCGAAAGACGGTGCGGACGCTGCCCTGCGTGCTGCTGCCTGCCGCACGGAAGGCGGAAAAGTCATGCGTGCCCACAAAATGGGCGGCCGCCGCATCCATGGCAGCCACGTCAAGGGCGCCGCCGTACCGGTACACAAACGGCTCTAAAAACGGATCCCTCTCTTTTGACGGGAAGAAACGGTAGGCATACTCCTTGCCAGTACAGCTGTAGCGGGCGTGAAAGTCCTCCGGCACCTCCGTACAGCTGTGCACGCCCATGTCCGCCGGCAGCAGCGCCGTCAGCGCCCGTACAAGTCCCTCCTCCGGGATGGGGTTGTTTGTGCGGAAGCTGAAGGCAAAGTCCCTTGCGTGCACGCCTGCGTCGGTTCGGGACACGCCCTTAATTTCCGCCGGGTGCTTTAAAATGGCAAGCAGCGCCCGGTTCAGCTCCCCACAGACGGTGGGGGCGTTTTCCTGGACCTGAAAGCCGCCGTAGCGTGTGCCGATAAAGGAAATGCGTACAAGCAGGTTTCTCATTTTCTTCACCCTAAAACGTGATGGGCGGGATAAAATGCACCGCCGTCAGAATCCCTACAAACAGTGCCGCCATCACAAGCAGGCCCCACAGATCCACCAGGTGGAACGTCAGCTTTTTCATCCGCGTGCGTCCCTCGCCCCCGTGATAACAGCGGCACTCCATGGCGATGGCCAGCTCGTCCGCACGGCGGAAGGCGGAGATAAACAGCGGGATAAGAATTGGCACCAGCGCCTTAATGCGCTGCATCAGCCCTCCGGTTTCAAGGTCGGCGCCGCGGGCCTTCTGGGCGTTCATGATTTTGCCCGTCTCCTCAATCAGGGTCGGGATAAAACGCAGGGCGATGGTCATCATCATGGCCAGCTCGTGCGCGGGGAAGTGGATTTTTTTAAGGGGCGACATTAACAGCTCCAGCCCGTCCGTCAGCTGGATGGGCGAGGTGGTGTAGGTCAGCAGGGAACTGCCCGCAATTAAGGCAATCAGCCGCAGTGTCATCACAATGGCAAACAGCACGCCCTGCTTGGACACGGTAAAAATCCACCACGAAAACAGCACGTCCCCCTCCACAAAGAAGGCGTTGAGAATGGCGGTAAACAGGATGATGGGAATGATGGGCTTCAGGCTTTTCACAATCATTTTCAGCGGCACCCTGGCAATCAGGTAAAACGCCACAGCCGCCGCAAGGCACAGCAGCATTCCCACAATGCCGCTGGCCACGAACAGCAACACAATATACGCAATGACCAAAATCAGCTTTAAGCGCGGGTCCATGCGGTGGATGGGGCTGTCCCCCCTGAAATATTGCCCGATGGTGATGTTTTTAAGCATGGGCGTCACCCCGCTTTTCCCGCCAGACGCGCGCAAGCTCCGCCACCGTGTCCTCCACAGTGTACAAGTCTGTGCGCACCGGCACGCCGCGCTGCTTCAGTTCCAGCAGCGCCGCCGTAATCTCCGGAATGCTCAGCCCCATCTCCTTCAGCTTGCCGGACAGGCCGAACACCGCCTTGGTATAATCAAACAAGGCCACCTTGCCGCCCTGCAACACCAGCACCCGGTCGGCATAGCGGGCGATGTCCTCCATGCTGTGGCTGACAAGCACCACGGTGGTGCCGGTGTTTTTGTGAAATGCGTCAATCTGGGACAAAATCTTGTCCCGCCCATGGGGATCAAGGCCCGCAGTGGGCTCGTCCAAAATCAGGACCTCCGGCTCCATGGCGATAACGCCCGCAATGGCTACGCGGCGCTTCTGCCCGCCGGACAGCTCGAAGGGGGACGACGTAAGATACGACTCCTTCAGGCCCACGAACTGGGCAGCCTGCCGGACGCGCCGGTCAATCTCCTTTTCGTCAAGGCCCATGTTCCCCGGGCCGAAGGCGATGTCCTTGTACACCGTCTCCTCAAACAGCTGGTATTCCGGGTACTGGAACACAAGGCCCACCTTAAAACGCAGTTCCCTTAATTTCTTTTTGTCCTCCGCCATGTTCTGCCCGCGGAACAGCACCTCCCCCTTGGTGGGGGCAAGCAGGCCGTTCAAATGCTGCACCAGCGTGGACTTGCCGCTGCCCGTGGGGCCGATAAGGCCGATGAATTCGCCCTGCTCAATGTCCAGCGTCACGTCGTCCACCGCATTGAAGGCGTCCTTCTGGTCCGGATTGTAGCAGTAGGTCACATGCTGTAATGATAAAATTGCCACCGGCTACCCCTCCAACGCTTGATAAAATGCATCCGCGAACTCCTCCACCGTCAGCGGCACGCCTTTAATAGGCACGCCCTGCGCCTTCAGCAGTTCTGCCGTTTTTGTCACCTGGGGCAGCTCCAGCCCGGCGTCCGTCAGGATTTTCCCCTGGGAGAACACCTGCCGGGGCGTGCCGTCCAACAGCACCTCCCCGTCGCTTAAAACCACCACCCGGTCGGCCAGCACTGCCTCCGACATAAAATGGGTGATGAGGATAACGGTGATGCCGTACTGCTCCTTCAGCACCTTCACAGCCGCCAGCACCCTGCGCCGCCCGTGGGGGTCCAGCATGGCAGTGGGCTCGTCCATGACGATGCACTCCGGCCGCATGGCGATAATGCCCGCAATGGCCACCCGCTGCTTCTGTCCGCCGGACAGCTCGTGCGGGGCGGACAGCCTGCGGCTGCTCATCCCCACCGCCTCCAGCGCGTCGTCCACCCGCTTGCGGATTTCCTCCGGTGGGACGCCCAGGTTCTCCGGGGCGAAGGCCACATCCTCCTCCACCACGGTGGCGACCAGCTGATTGTCCGGGTTTTGAAACACCATGCCCACCTTCTGGCGGATGGTGAAGGTCATTTCCTCATCCTTTGTGTCGATGCCGTCCACCAGTACCGTCCCCTCCTTCGGCAGAAGGATGGCGTTCAGGTGCTTGGCAAACGTGGACTTGCCGCTGCCGTTGTGGCCGAGAACCGCCACAAACTGCCCCTTCTCAAACTGGAGGTTAATATGGTTTAGAATCGGTTTGCTTTTTCCGTCCTGCTCGTAAGAGAAGGACAGGTCTGTCACTGTAATCTGCTTCAAAGCATTACTCCTTATTATACAGGATGGCGGTGTTGCCCGCAGGCAGCACCGTGCCGCCCGCCGTGGCCGCAAGGCCGATTTCATCCGCCTGTGCAGGACGGTGGAAACGGCTGCCCGCCGCACGGTTTAATACCGCCGCCATCACCCCGCCGGTTAAGCCCGTGGTGTAGGTGTTCAGCATCATGAGAAGCGGCTGCGCGCTTAAAATCTGCGCGCACTTCACACACAGCGTATACACGCTGTTTTCCAGCGTCCACAGCTGCCCGTCCGGGCCGCGCCCGTAGGAGGGCGGGTCCAGGATAATCACGTCATAGGTACGGCCGCGCCGGGCCTCCCTTTCCACAAATTTCATGCAGTCGTCCACAATCCACCGGCAGGGCGCACCGGACAGGCCGCTTTCCGCCGCGTTGTCCCGCGCCCACTGCACCATGCCCTTGGACGCATCCACGTGGCAGACGCTGGCGCCGGCGGCCAGGGCCGCAAGCGTGGCACCGCCGGTGTAGGCAAACAGGTTCAGCACGCTGATGGGCCGGCCTGCCGCCCGGATGGCCTCCATCAAAAAGGCCCAGTTGGCAGCCTGCTCAGGGAACAGGCCCATGTGCTTAAAGCCGGTGGGCCGGATAAGAAAACGCAGCGGCCCGAAGGACACCCGAAGGGTGTCCGGAACCGGGCGGAGAAACCGCCACTTCCCGCCGCCGGTCTTGCTGCGCAGATATTCCGCATCCGGCTTCCACAGCGCGGGCTGTGCCGCGGGCCATAAAATCTGCGGGTCCGGCCGCTTGAACACAAAGCCGTCCCACTTTTCCAGCCGGTTCCCATCCCCTGTGTCCAGCAGCTCATATCCTGACAGGGCGCCTGCAACTCTCATTTACACAGTCTCTCCTCAATGGTTCTTGCAATATCCTTGGCCATGCGCATGATGATGGCCTCGTCCTTTCCTTCAATCATGACGCGGATCAGCGGCTCGGTTCCGGAGGCGCGCACCAGAATGCGCCCTTCCTCCCCCAGCTGCTTCTCATACCCGGCAATGCAGGCGTTCACAGCCTCGTCCTCCGGAAGGGCCGCCTTTGCCCTGTCCGGCGCAGTGACGTTAACCATAACCTGGGGATAGCGCTTCATCTGGCCGGCAAGGGCGCTTAACGGCTTGCCCGTGCGCTTCATAACCGACAGCAGCATGCCGCCGGAAAGCTGCCCGTCGCCCGTGGTGGCGTGGTCCAGCAGGATGATGTGGCCGGACTGCTCGCCTCCCAGGTTGTAGCCGCTTTTCAGCATCTCCTCCAGTACGTACCGGTCGCCCACCTTCGTCTTGTAGGTGTTCACACCGGCCTGCTGTGCAAACTTGAAAAAGCCCAGATTGGACATGACGGTGACCACCGCCGTGTCCTCCTTCAGCAGCTTCCGCGCCTTTAAGTCCAGCGCCAGGATGGCAATCAGCTGGTCCCCGTCCACAATGGCGCCCGTCTCGTCCACCGCAAGACAGCGGTCCGCGTCCCCGTCGAAGGCCAGGCCCACATCGCAGTGGCGGGATCTGACAAACTCCACCAGCTCATCCATGTGGGTGGAGCCGCAGTGCAGGTTGATGTTGGTGCCGTCCGGCGTACAGTTCAGCATGTAACACTTGGCGCCCAGCCCTTCAAACAGCTTTTTGGCCGTGACGCTGGCACTGCCGTTGGCACAGTCGATGGCCACGCGCAGGCCGGACAGTTCGCAGTTTACCGCCCCGGACAGATGCCGGATATAGTCGGAGACCGCCGAGGGGTATTTTAACATCCGGCCAATGCTGTCGCCGGTGACAAGCTTTATCTTCTCCGGGGTGTCCAGAATCAGCGTCTCGATCTCCTCCTCAATGGCGTCGGGCAGCTTATACCCCTCGCCGCTGAACAGCTTGATCCCGTTAAATTCCGCCGGGTTGTGGCTGGCGGAGATCATCACCCCCGCGTCCGCCCCGTATTTCTTGACAAGGTAGGCGACCGCAGGCGTGGGGATGACGCCCAGGTTCACCACGTCCGCCCCCACAGAGCACACCCCTGCCGAGATGGCGCACTCCAGCATATCGCAGGAAATGCGGGTGTCCTTGCCCACCAGCAGCTTGGGCACGTGGGTCAGGTGCCTCGTCAGCACTGCTGCCGCCGCGCGGCCAATCTGCATGGCCATCTCACAGGTTAACTCCGTGTTGGCAACGCCCCTTGCGCCGTCCGTTCCAAAAAGTCTGCCCATTCTCTCACTGCTCCTCATCCAGTCGTAATTGTTTGGGGGCCGACGGGGCCCCCTGCTTGATACCGAGATGCTCGTACGCCCGCGCCGTTACACAGCGGCCGCGGGGTGTGCGGGACAGGAAGCCCAGCTGCAGCAGGTACGGTTCGTACACATCCTCCAGCGTCACCGCTTCCTCCCCGAGGGCGGCGGCAAGCGTCTCCAGTCCCACCGGCCCGCCGGCATAGTTATCGATAATCAATTTCATCATGCGCCGGTCCGTGGCGTCAAGGCCCAGCCGGTCAATCTCCAGCCGGGACAGCGCCACATCGGTGATGTCCTTGTTGATAACGCCCTCGCCCATCACCTCGGCAAAATCCCGCACCCGCTTTAGCAGCCGGTTGGCAATTCTGGGCGTCCCGCGGGAGCGGGAGGCGATTTCCATGGCCCCGCTTTCATCGCACGGCACGCCCAAAATTCCGGCGCTGCGCCGCACAATGGTGGCCAGGTCGTCCGTTCCGTACAGCTCCAGCTTCAGCTGCACGCCGAAGCGGTCCCGCAGGGGGCTGGACAGCTGTCCGGCCCTGGTGGTGGCCCCCACAAGGGTGAACGGCTTCAAATCCAGCCGGATGGAGCGGGCGGACGGCCCCTTGCCGATGATAATATCAAGGCCGAAGTCCTCCATGGCGGGATACAGCACCTCCTCCACGCTGCGGTTGAGGCGGTGGATTTCATCGATGAACAAAATGTCCCCGTAGTTTAAGTTGGTCAGCAGGGCTGCCAAATCCCCCGGTTTTTCAATGGCGGGGCCGGAGGTAATCCGTAAATTGACCCCCATCTCTGCGGCCACCACCTGCGCCAGCGTCGTCTTGCCAAGGCCGGGCGGCCCATACAGCAGGATGTGGTCGATACATTCGCCCCTGCCCTTGGCCGCGTCCATAAAGATTTTTAAGTTTTCCTTTACCCGTGTCTGCCCGATATACTCCGCCAGGCTGTGGGGGCGCAGGCTTTCGCCCATGGCTGCGTCCTCCCGCTGCTCCTCCGGGCCGGTCAGGCGGTTTTCAAAATCCGTCTCGCCAGTTTCAAAGTTTAACATTCGTCGCTCCGTTCCGCCGGGTTCGCCCGGCCTGTCTGCCCCTTCCTATCCAATCTATACTTGGCTGGACAGCAGTTTCAGTCCTTCTTTAATATAATCCTCCACGCTCAGGCTGTTGTCCAGCCCGCGCAGGGCCGCCAGTGCCTGGCTGCGGGGAAAGCCGAGGGCTGCCAGCGCCTCCGCCGCCTCCGCTTTGCCGCCGGTGGCTGCGCCGGCAGCCGCAGGCGCGGCGTCGGGCGAAACCCCTTCCAGCGCACCCACCTTGTCCTTCAGCTCCAACACGATGCGCTGGGCCAGTTTGGGGCCCACGCCCGCGGCCGCCGTCAGCGGCTTGTAGTCCCCCGCGGCAATGGCGGTCATGGCCGTGTCCGCGCTTAGGTCCGACAGGATGGCCAGCCCCACCTTGGGGCCCACACCGGACACGGACACCAGCATTTTATAGGTGGTAAGCTCCGCCTCGGTGGGGAAGCCGAACAGCTCCATTGCATCCTCCCTGACGGAAAGGTAGGTGTAGACCATCGCCTCCTCCCCCACTGCGGGGAAACGTGCATAGCTGCCCGCAGGCACCGCCACACGGTAACCCACGCCGCCGCATTCTACCACCACGGTGCCAAGCTCCTTAACCAGTAACGTTCCGCGAAGGGAATAGTACATACCGCCGCCTCCTTATAATGAAAAGCCCGCAGAACCGGTGCAGTGGCCGTGGCACACCGCAATGGCCAGCGCATCGCACACGTCGTCCGGTTTGGGCGCTTCCTTCAAATGCAAAATAATGCGGGTCATCTCCATCACCTGCTTTTTCTCCGCCCTGCCGTAGCCCACCACTGCCTGCTTCACCTGAAGGGGGGTGTACTCGTACACGGGTACGCCGTGCAGCGCCGCCACAGTCAGCACCACGCCGCGCGCCTGCGCCACGTCGATGCCGGTGGTCTTGTTGTTCGTAAAATACAGCTTCTCCACCGCCAACACATCCGGGCTGTAGGTGTCCATCAGGCCGGTCAGTTCAAGGTAGATGGTTTTCAGCCGTTCGGGCATGGGGATGCCCGCTTCTGTTGTGATGGCGCCGAAGCCCACGGTGGAAAAACGCCCGCCCTGATAGTCCAGCAATCCGCAGCCGACAATGGCATAGCCCGGGTCGATCCCTAGGATTCTCAAGCCCTGTTCCACCGTCCTTTCCGCTGTGTCCGTTCAAAGGGACACTCTTAAACAGTATACCATTTCGCCCCCCCTATTGCAATTTATTGGCCCAAATTTTAAGAAATGTTCATCATTGAAATCAGCCGTTCAGTATAGTACAATATAATACAATATAACAATAAGGAGGCATTATCCATGTCTGACAAGAGAAAAATTATCCTCGATGTGGACACCGGAACAGATGACGCGGTTGCCATCATGTGTGCGTATCTGGACCCCGCCATTGACCTTATCGGCGTGTGCACCGTGGCCGGGAACAAAACGCTGCCCTTCACCACGGAGAACACCCTGCGGGTCAAGGATCTGCTGAAGGCTGACTTCCCCGTCCACAAGGGCTGCAGCGTGGCCATGGTCAGCACCCTGCTGCCCAACCGCCACGGCGACTACAAGGGTCAGCGCACCCAGGTGGAGGGGATGGATAAACCCATTGAAATCCATACCGATTACCTGGAGCTGCCCCCCTCCGTCAGCAAGGTGGAGCCGGAACATGCCGTGTGGTACTACATCGACACCCTGATGAAAAGCGATGGGGACATCACCCTTGTTCCTGTGGGCCCCCTGACCAACGTGGCCATGGCCATGCGTATTGAACCTGAAATTTGCGGAAAAATTAAGGAGATTGTGCTGATGGGCGGCGGCAGGAACCGCACCAACACCTCCATCGCCGCTGAATTCAACATCTGGGCCGACCCGGAGGCGGCACAGATTGTCATGGACAGCGGCTGTCCCATCCGCATCGTCCCGTTGGACGCCACCCAGCGCGCATGCATCAACGCGGATGAAACGAAGTACCTGCGCACCTTGAACAACCCGGTGGCCACCGCCGTGGCCGACTGTGTGGACCACCGTATCCTCGCCTACAGCCACCTGCAGCCCATGGAGCGGCTTGATTCCGCGCCGGTGCACGACGCCCTGGCCGTATGCGCCGTGGCCCATCCGGAGGTGCTGAAGGATGTGCTGTTCACCCGTGTGGACATCGACATCAGCGGCGGCTTTGCAGACGGGCAGACCATTGTGGACCCCCGCGCCTACACCGACAGGCCCCGCAACGCCTACTTCGCCATGAACTCCGACCGCGACCTGTTCGCCAGCTGGATGATGGATTGCGTCAAGCGCTTCCAGGCATAGTGTAGAAGCTTCCAGAGGGATTGTCAACCTAAAATTATTTTTTGGTTGACAATCCCTCTTTTTTCATGTACACTATGGGGCAGCAAGAAAAAGGGGCTGAGGAAGTTGAAAATAAAAACAAAAGATCTGGTTCTGATGGCCATGATGGCTGCCCTGACTGCCGTCTGCGCATGGATTACCATTCCCATCGGCACAGTGCCCATCACCCTGTCGGTGCTGGCGGTGTTTTTGGCCGGGGGGCTGCTTGGGCCCGGCTGTGCGGCGGGCGCCATGCTGGTTTATCTGTTTGTGGGCGCAGTGGGTGTGCCGGTATTCGCCGGTTTCCAAGCCGGTTTTTCCTCCTTCGCAGGGCCGACCTCCGGCTATCTCATCGTCTATCCGCTGATGGCGCTTGTCTCCTCACTGCTGATTCGGCACCTGCCCGCCCGGCTGCCGCTGTTTGTGCGGGCGGTGTGCGGCATGCTGTGCGGGCTGCTGCTGTGCTACGCAGGCGGCACGGCCTGGCTTGCCGTTATGAACCGGATGAGCTTTTCCGCTGCACTGGCCGCAGGCGTTATTCCTTTTGTCGGGTTCGACCTGCTGAAAATCGCGGCGGCCGCAGCGCTGACGGTGGCGCTGGAAAAACCGCTTGCCACCCTTGACAGGCGGTAGGCGCTTCCTGCTTAAAACGCCCTCCTGCTAACAGGAACAACTGGGACGCCATCTATACCATGTATGACCGGTACTGCACCCTGCGCGGCGAAGAATTTTTCGCAGGCGTCGCAAAAGTGGAAAGTTACTCTTGACTTAGCGCGCTATTTTGTGTATAATTAGCTTCGTTACGGACGATTAGCTCAGCTGGTAGAGCACCTGCTTGACGTGCAGGGGGTCGGGGATTCGAGTTCCTCATCGTCCACCACAAAGGCCGACGGCAACAGCCGTCGGTTTTTTTATTTTTTGTCCACCGGGTGGTTGACAGCAAAAAAGAATTGTCCTATAATGTACTTGTTCAATAAGTACATTATAGGACATAAGGGGTGTACTTGTGGAAATTATCATCAGCAGCAACAGCAGTAAACCGATTTATGAGCAGATAACCTCTCAAATCAAGGCCATGATTATGGAGGGGACGTTGCAGACCGGCGACCCGATCCCATCCATGCGTTCACTGGCCAAGTCGCTGCACATCAGCGTCATCACCGTCCAGAAGGCCTACGAGGACTTGCAGCGGGACGGATTTATTGAGACGACGGTGGGCCGTGGAAGCTTTGTTTCCGCCTGTAACCGCGACTTTATTCTGGAGGAGCAGCAGCGGCAGGCGGAGGAGTGTTTGCAGCAAGCCGCAGAAATTGGGCGAAGCAGCGGAATTTCCTGCGAAAAGCTGGTGGAACTGCTGCGGCTGTTTTATAACGAGGAGGAGTAGACATGGCAGAATGCGCCCTGAGCGTGGAAAACCTTGAAAAGCACTATCCCGGCTTCCTGCTGGATCATGTCTCATTTCAGGTTCCCCGCGGCACAATTGTCGGCCTGGTGGGTGAAAACGGGGCCGGGAAAAGCACAACTCTCAGCGCGATCCTTGGCCTTATCAGGGCGGATGCGGGCGAAATTTCCATTTTGGGAAAAAGCGGCGCTGAAATTGACCGTGCAGTGCGCGCCCAAACCGGCGTTGTGTTTGACGGCGTCAACTTTCCGGAGCAGCTGACCCCCAAAAAGCTGGAAGCATTGCTGAAAAGTATTTACCCTGCCTTTGACAGCGCCGTGTATACCATGTTGTTAGAAAAGCTCGGTCTGCCGGCGGGCCGGAAAATCAAACGGCTGTCCAAAGGTATGAAAATGAAGCTGTCCATTGCAGCGGCACTGGCCAACAGGCCACGGCTGCTTCTGTTGGATGTAAACTGTAGTCCCATGTTAAGGTGTGTACAGCGTGTATCGTGCAAGGAAAATCCCCAAAGAAGGACTGCATACACAAAAGCCTAAAGAATTGTATACGGCGTGAAAGAGTAAACGGCCATAAATGGCCGCTTTTTTTATGGCCAAAATTATCAGATGAAGCAGACAAGCGGGAAATGAAAATTCCCAGATGGGCGAGAAAAATCCGCGATTACTTTATAAAACAAGGTGAGGAAATGAAGCCTTTAAAAATTACCGAAACAGTTCGGCAGGAGGTCTCTGAAAGGTATGAGAAAAGAAACAGATCTGAGTAGAGTGAAAGAAACTGCACAAGTCCTTCTTATGGCAGACATCAAGAAAACAAAGTTCCCCTGGATAGTAAGTCATCCCTTTACCTTATCCAGTTTCGAAGTGTGTCCGGGTGATGATGGACAGCCATTAATAATCAACCTGGTGGAAGACGAAAGAGGAATGAAAAAATGGCGACAAGAGGTGGCTAAGCAAATTGAAAAAGCCGCCACAGTTTTCGGCATTACCATCAAAAGCTATAATGAGTTAATCGACTTATGTGAACGTCAGGAGTTTATCTCCGGCTTCCGATTAGGCGGTAGACTTGTAATGGAAATCGCCTTTGGGACAAAAGACTCTGTAGAGCTGCGCGAATAAACAGAATTTCTATACGGCAGGCGGTTTTACCGTCTGCCGTGTTTATTTCTACAAGGAAGGTGATACTCTCTATGTTCGATTGGCTTGGAGATTTATTTGCCGGCATAGGGGACGCGATTGGAAGTGTGTTTGGATTTCTGGGAGAACAAATCTCCAAAGTAATCTGGGACACAACGTTGAGATGGTTCTATGAAACCATCTACGGCGCGGTTGCTGACTTTTTCTCTATGATGGGCAATATGGGTGCAGACATCTTCGAACTTAACTGGATCAAAGCATCCATTCAACTCTTTACCCTGTTCGGTTGGGCGCTCTTTGCCGCGGGTGTAGTCGTCGCAATTTTTGATGTCGCCATCGAGTATCAGAACGGCAGAGCAAACATCAAAACGACCGCCATCAACATCCTGAAAGGCTTTTTTGCCTGCTCCCTCGTCGGCGTTGTGCCGGTGGAATTATACAAGTTTTGCATTTCACTGCAAAACACATTTTCTCATGATCTGACACGGCTTTTTGCGGGACAACAATCCGTTGACATCGCAGGACAAAGCACCAGCGTGCTGGAGGGCAGCTTTGCGGTTGCTAATCAAATAAGCTTTAATCTATTTAATATTTTGGCGCTTATTGCCTTTGCATACTGTATTGTTAAAATCTTTTTTGCCAATATCAAAAGAGGCGGGATTTTATTAATTCAGATAGCAGTGGGCGCGCTGTATATGTTCAGCGTTCCGCGAGGATACCAGGACGGCTTCGGCCAGTGGATGAAGCAAATTGCAGCCCTTTGCCTGACCGCTTTCATGCAGACAACACTTCTGTTCCTGGGACTGCTCACGTTCCCCAGCAATATGCTGCTTGGCTTGGGGGTGATGTTGGCCGCCAACGAAGTGCCGAGGATCGCCCAGCAGTTTGGATTGGACAGCTCGGTGCGCGTCAACCTTATGAGCGTTGTCCACGCGACCACCACAGCGGTCAACTTAACCCGCAGCGTGGCGAGAGCTGCGGGTAAATAATAATTTGATTGTCGCTGTCCTCTTTAATAACCTGTTGATATTTACAAAAAAATAGGTTACAATGTCTATATCAACTACGGGAAAAGAGAATGGGAAATGACAACTACAGCAGAACGCATCAGACAAATTGAAGATGAGCTGGCCGGACTGCCCAAAGGCTATATCTCAAAGAAGACGATCCATGGGAAGGAACGGTTTTATCTGCAGTGGATGGAAAACGGTAAGCTGAAAAGCCGATATATCAAAGCGGCCGAGTACGACGCTGTAAAAGCACAGGTGGAAAGGCGAAAGCATCTGCAAGAGGAACTGAGAGCAATAAACAAAACATCTGAAGGTGTCAGGGAGCAAAACCTCAGACGAAAGGCGGCGAGAAACATGCTGACTATCACAGGGGAAATCCTGTCGGAAGACGTGGTGGTGGCGAAGGTCAAAAATGGAGAGATTACGGAATATAATGAGCGACTTGTGCCGCTGTATCTGAAACGGACAAAAAATGTAGAGAGGTGGCTGGCATCCCGTGCTATTGATACACACAGAACCAACTCACGCTTACTGAAAAAAGCCCTGCGGCTTCGCACGACGGATGATGCACAGACGGCGCTGGCGGTAAACGCCGCCACGGTAACCGACCGCTACTGGTTCCGGCCGGAGGGCTCTACCGCCTGTTATGAGGATATCCGGTTTAAGGAGAACTACTTTGACAGCCTCGCTCTGCGGGGCGATCCCAACGGTTTTTCACACAAGCCTTCAAGGACGCCGGAGCTGACCAACACCGGAAGCTACGAAAAATGCTGGCGGCTGATTAACGGCGAGTGGTGGATGTATAAAAGTGGAAGTCAAAATGAGTATTTTTCCGAACTGTTCGTCTGCCTCCTTGGGGAGAAACTCGGACTGGATATGGCGCATTATGAAATGGACGATGGATATATCCGCACGAAGAACTTTACGGACGGCACTGATCTGAGCCTTGAGCCGATCTCCTCTCTGATGGACGACAATGAAGATTACAACGACTGTTTTACAGCCATTTCTTCCCTTTCCCCGGAGCTGGCAGAACAGTATCTGAAAATTGTGTGGATGGACACCATCTGCTATAACATGGATCGTCACACTGAAAATTTCGGATTTCTGCGGGATGCCAAAAGTGGTGAAATCGTATCCATGGCGCCGAACTATGACAACAACATTGCGCTGATTTCCAGAGGGTATCCCGATGATGTCGGCCGCAAAAACGACGGCCTAATCCGTTTTTTCAAGGACTTCCTTGCGGAAAACACCGTTGCCCGCCAGATGTATAGGAACATGGAGCTGCCGGTGATCACAAAAGAAGTGATTGAGCAATGCCTGGAAGAAATACCAATAAACGTGAATCGGGAATATATCCTGTCTTTTATCCTGAACGGACAGGCGGCTGTACAATCGCTCATCCATTCTGAAAACCTTGTCAAGGATCAGAGCCAGTCTATAGGACTGACATTATAAAACAGAAAAATATCAGGAAGGCGGTGCTTTGCTCAAACGCCGCCTTCCTTTTTGGAGGTACCGCATGAAGGAAAATAAGGAGTTGGAACGAAGCGATCTTGTTATCAGCCGGGACATGGAGGTGGGCTGTGACACGGGGCAGGAAATCACTGTGTATATCGAGCCATGGTTCGATGTGGACAAGAAGTTTGGCTTGGATATCACAGACGAGGACAGCACGTGGTTGAACCTGTATGGAAGGTACAACCCTTTTGCAGACACGCTTCACCTGGAATGTGAGATTAGTCGCGAGGACGGCAGTGAATATTTTGATTACACACCCACCGAAGCAGAATCTGCGCTAATAAAGGATATGATTACAGAGAAGGTTCGGGAGCAATGGTCGCAAACACCGCAGGAGTTCTGTACAGAGGCCTTCCGGCAGGAGGGAGAAGAAGTGTATGTCTACCAAAACAGAATGAGGTGTTCCGAAGGACGGCTGCTGGAAAAACGAAAGCGTATGAATGAGTATATGGAGAAACACGGCTATGCCCTTGCAGGCAGCAGCGGTGTCGCTCAACCGATGAATTGGGACAACAAAGAATATCGGAACATGATTCGTTACTGCCAAAGTCATGGTATCACCAAAATTATGGCAGACAGCTATCAGGATCTGGCTCCCACCCTCGATGAGGCGCGCTCCATGCTCCAAGAATTAGAAAGCAACGGCTTCACCGTAGAATTTTCCGACAGCCGCTATGCCTATCTGTGGGATAAAGCTGAAACCGGACTGTCTGAAAAAGAACCGGAAAACAGTGTAACAATGGGAGGATTTCAATGATACAATATCTGTACCCGCAGAATCTCAGGGCTACAGCCAACCTGTGGCTGTGGAGCTTAAAAGACTTTGCCATCCTGGGCGTCGCAGCTCTTCTCTCCATCGTCATACTGGTTCAACTGCGGTTTATGCTCCCGGCTGCAGCAACCCTTTGCTACGGCTTCCTGACCATCCGCGTGGACGACACAACAGTGCTGGATTTTATCCGATACGCCGTGCGCTATTTTATATCGACCCAGCAACACTATGAGTGGAGGTGACGGTGCATGGCAAAAACAACGCAGCAGAAAAGAAAGAAAAAAGGACGCTCGGTACAGGAATTGATTGGCGTCAAAACCTTTACCAAGTATGGGCTCGCCACAGGTAAGGGCGAGCTTTTGCTTTATCAAGTCGCGCCCACCAATATATCTGTCCTATCGCATGCCAATATTGAAATCAAAATCCACCATCTGATGATGGTACTCTCCTCTCTCCCGGATATTGAGATTGTCTGTACCGATTCCGCCGAACGTTTTGACGACAACAAGGTATATCTTGCAGAAAGACTGGAAGCAGAGCAAAATCCGAGGATAAGGAAGATCATCCAAAATGATATCGACTCCCTAGACCATCTCCAGATGGAAATGGCGACGGCAAGGCAGTTTTTATTTGTCGCAAGGATGAAAAACCAGAAGGGCAGGCAGACTTTCGAAGCGGCTACCCGGATCGAAAAGATGATCTCTGAGCAAGGCTTCGAAGTACATCGAATGAAGAAGCCGGAGATCAAGCGCTGCCTTGCCCTATACTTTGAAGCCTGCATGGCCGGGGAGCAGATGCCGGATGTGGACGGTGAGCAATATTTCGAAACGGACGATGATGAAGCTGTGGAAGACTAACTGTTCGCAGCCAAAACGAAAATGAAACCAATCAGTCGTTTTGCAGGCAGCAGGACGGTTGTTTTTCGCACGCTCTCCTTCTGTCTGCGAGACGGGTAAAGGAGGAAGCATGTTCAAACACAAGCCGAAGGTACTGACGCCGCAGCAGGCGGAAGAAATCCGCACCAAAGATTTCTTTGATATGATCTTGCCCGGCACTGTCAAATTCATGTCCGACCACTATATCCTTGGTGACAGCTATCGATGTGCTTGGGCGGTACGGGAGTACCCTCCCTCAACTGAGGAGCAGGCTATCCTCTCCCAGCTCGCCGACCGCAGCGGTGTGACTGTCCGCATCTACCACAGGCTGGTGGAGGCACAGGAGCAGCGGAAAATTATCCAAGCTGCTACCCGCCGAAATAAGATGAAATCGGGCGGCAATGACATGAAAGAGAGCATTGAAGCAGAGGGCAACTTACAGGACGTCATTGAACTGTTGGCAAATCTCCGCAAAAACCGTGAGCCACTGCTCCATGTGTCTGTGTTTATCGAGTTGAAAGCAAAGACCATGGATGCTTTGAAAGAGCTGCAGAGTGAGATCGCAATGGAGCTGACACGCTCCAAGATTTCGGTAGACAGGCTGACGCTCCGGCAGAAGGAAGGCTTCCTCTCTGTCCTGCCCGTAGGCAGCAACCAGTTCAGCAGCCAGTATGAACGCGTTTTACCGGCGTCAAGCGTTGCAAACCTGTACCCGTTTAATTTCAGCGGCAAGACCGATCCACAAGGGATATATATCGGGAGAGATAAATTCGGAACAAACATCCTTGTGGATTTCGACCGCCGTGCGGAGGATAAGACCACAAGCAATATCTTAATCCTTGGCAACAGCGGCCAGGGCAAAAGTTTTTTACTAAAGCTCATCCTCACCAACTTGCGCGAGTCGGGCAAGCACATTATCTGTCTCGACCCAGAGGCAGAGTATGAGGAACTCTGCGCCGCCCTTGGCGGCTGTTATATCGATTTTCTGTCCGGTGAGTATACCATCAATCCCCTGGAACCAAAAGCCTGGGCGGACGGCGGCGACAATGAAGATGCAGGCGCGCCGGAGGCATTCAAAAAGGTGACCCGTCTAAGCCAGCACATCGCCTTCCTCAAGGATTTTTTCAGGGCGTATAAGGATTTTAGCGACAGCCAGATTGACACCATCGAAATTTTGCTCTCTAAGCTGTACGCAAGATTCGGCATTACTGACAGCACCGACTACGGCACGAAAAAACCGACGGATTTTCCTGTTATGGAGGACTTTTACAAGCTGTGTGAGGAAGAATTCATGACCTACGACAGCAAGCGGAAATATCTCTATACAGAGGAAACCCTGCAGGAGGTGTGCCTTGGCGTCCACTCTATGTGCGTGGGCGCGGAAAGCAAATACTTCAACGGGCACACCAATATTACGGACGACGAATTTCTCGTGTTCGGCGTGAAAGGGCTTCTGGACACCAACAAACGGTTGAAAGATGCGATGCTTTTTAATATCTTGTCTTTCATGTCCAATCAGCTTCTCGGCAAGGGCAACACCGCCGCATCTATCGACGAACTGTACCTCTTTCTTACCAACATGGTCGCCATCGAATATATCCGCAACTGCATGAAGCGTGTGAGAAAAAAAGACTCCTCGATTATTCTGGCCAGCCAGAACATCGAGGATTTTTTGATCCCATCCATCCGGGAATACACCAAGCCGCTGTTCAGCATTCCCACTCATCAGTTCCTGTTCAACGCTGGGCAGATTAACTCGAAGGAATATATGGACGCCCTGCAGGTGGAAAATGCGGAGTTTGAGCTGATTAAGTACCCGGAGCGCGGCACCTGTCTCTATCGCTGCGGCAACGAAAGGTATCTGCTACAGGTCATCGCGCCTGATTATAAAGCAAAACTGTTCGGCAATGCCGGAGGCCGATGAAAAGGAGATGAGATAGTATGAGTGCTACGGTTGCCGCCGCGCTGAAGAAAGCCGTCGTTGCCCTGTTAACAGATCCTAAAGTACGGAAGACCATCGTCGGCATCATACTCGGCATTATCATTATTATCGTCATGCCAATCATAGCGGTTGTTTCCATCTTCAACGGAGATATCCAGATTGACACCAAACGGTTGCAAGAGATGGTTGTGCAAAATTTGTCTGCGGAAGAAATAGCAAAGCTCCAGTCAGTAGAAAATACCATGTACGACATTGAGGATAAGATGAAATCGGCAGGCTTTGAAGGACGCGTTAAAGAGGCACAGGTACTTTATGTGCTGGCGTTGTCCAGCTACGCTGACGAGTCCGGCTTTACAGATAAGCTCGTGGGATGCTTTTCAGCAGGTCAGACAAAAGGATTGGAATGAGGATCTGCTACACTCACAAGCAAAGAAAGAATTATACCCGCTCGCCTTGTAAATGAAGGAGATGAAAACATGAGCGGAAACCTGACACTCCTCTTCATCATTGCCGCCGCGATGTTCACTGTTCTCGGCGGCATCAGCCTGCTTGCCCATATTTACAACCTGAACAACATTAAGGCCAAGACAGTCGGTGACGGTCAGCATGGGACGGCAAGGTGGGCGACCAAAGCGGAAATCCGCAGGGCATACCAGCATATCCCCTTTACACCGGAAAGATGGCGAAAGCAGGCAAAGAAAAATCAAACGCCTACAACGCCCGATGGTAGAGAACTGCCCCAGGGTATCGTAGTGGGCTGTACAGGAAATACCACGGCGTTGGTGGATACCGGGGATGTTCACGTCCTCATGGTCGGTGCGGCCGGTGCCGGCAAAACGTCGTTTTGGCTGTATCCATGCATCGAATATGCGTGTGTATCCGGGATGAGTTTTCTTGCGACCGATACAAAGGGCGATGTCATGCGCCATTATGGAACAATTGCCAAGGAGTACGGATACACTGTCTCTGTTATCGACCTGCGAAACCCGACCCGCTCCAACGGCAACAACCCACTGCATTTGGTCAACAAGTATATGGATTTATACCAGGCGCATCCCGACATGCTGGTCTATAAGGCCAAGGCGGAAAAGTACGCCAAGATCATCTCCAAGACCATCATCCTCTCCGGTATGGATTCAGTGGACTTCGGCCAGAACTCTTATTTTTATGACGCAGCGGAGGGACTATTATGCGCAACCATTCTTTTGGTCTCGGAATTTTGCGCGCCGGAAAAACGGCACGTTGTGTCGGTATTCAAAATTATTCAAGAACTGCTTGCGCCTTCCGGGGAAAAAAAGAGGAATCAGTTCCAGCAGCTTATGGGGATGTTACCGAATGATCATAAGGCAAAATGGTTTGCCGGAGCTGCGTTGAACACTGCTGAGCAGAGCATGTCCAGCGTAATGAGTACGGCACTTTCCCGCCTTACCGCTTTTCTCGACAGCGAGCTGGAGCAGCTTTTGTGCTTTGGCACCGATATCGACGCAGAGGTTTTTTGCCACAAGAAAAGCGCAATCTTTCTTATCGTGCCGGAGGAAAACCCAAACACATTTTTTATGGTTAGCCTGATTATCCAGCAGCTGTATCGAGAAATTCTCGCCATAGCAGACGAAAATCGAGGAAAACTCGATAATCGGTGCGTTTTCTTTTGCGATGAATTCGGTACCTTGCCAAAAATCCAGTCTGCCGAGATGATGTTCTCGGCCTCCCGCTCACGCCGCCTGCAGATCGTGCCAATCGTCCAGTCATTTGCCCAGCTTGAAAAAAATTACGGTAAGGAAGGGATGGAAATTCTCGTTGATAATATACAGGTCACCCTCCTCAGTGGCTTTGCGCCGCAAAGCACCTCAGCGGACGTACTGTCCAAGGCGCTGGGGAGCCGCACTGTTATGTCCGGCAGCGTATCCAGAGGAAAGTCTGATCCGTCACAGTCTTTACAGATGATCGAGCGTCCGTTAATGACCGCCGATGAACTCAAGTCCATGCCGAAAGGACGATTTATTGTCATGAAGACGGGGGAGCATCCAATGCAAGTGCAGCTTAAACTTTTTTTCAAGTGGGGTATCACATTCGATGAAGAACACCCCTATACCGTAGCTGACCATGGTGCGCGCAAAGTGAAGTATGCTGAGAAGGAAGAAATCATCTCCGGCATTATTCAAAAGTACCGCCCGGAGCTCGCGGCGTTGCCACCCGATGTTCCACCGGCCGATATGCGAGAGCCGTGGGAGATGGAGAATCCGTTTGATTTTGTACCAGAGGCAGACAGAAGAAAACTGGCTGTGGAGGGACTACAGCCCTTTCCAAAGGCACGCAGGCCGGTCTCTTTGAAAACAGCAAGGGCAAAACCCGATGAGCAGGTTTGATAAGCTCTATAGATCTAATGTGCCGCACCGGGCCAAGCTCGTCTATCTCTACCTTTACGACCGGATGGATAGGGACGGAAAGGCGTGGCCGGGGCTCAACACCATTGCTTCGGATTTGTCGATATCCCGTTCTACTGTAAAGCGTGCGATCAGGGATTTGGAAAGAGCCTGCCTCATACGAAAAGAGCCGCACTACCGCGAGAACGGCAGCGCGACGTCCAATCGATATTATTTGCTTTGAGGCTGAATCATTACCACCCTCCGCCAAGGGTGTGGCACGCCCTTCTCATGGCCCGAGGGGAGGTTCAATTTGAACCCCCTTGAACCTCCCACTCTAGGAATTATTACAGCAGAAAAAGAAGATGCCATGCACAGGTCGCGCAGCCACTGCAAAAGGGAGCTGCACCGTAACAGTGTAGCTCCCTTTTTATTATCAGTGGAAGTATCTCCGGTTCAGGATGATCCCTGCGATAAACAGCAGGATGGAAATTCCTAAAACAATCAGGTACTTTTCCGGCTCATACGGCTGCGGGTTCATGTCCGTAATT
>CAJFUF010000005.1 GCA_904420175.1 Candidatus Schneewindia gallinarum | reverse complement strand
GTTGTTTTGCCGGAACCGTTAGGGCCCAAAAGGCCGATGACCCCAGGTTCCAACGTGACGCTCAGGTTATCCAGTGCCTTCTTCTTTCCAAAAGTTTTCGTCAGGTTTTCAATGGTAATCATATTATTGCACCTCCATTGTTGTATATGGATACTGTTCTGCCACCGATTTTACAAAATCCAACTGAGTCATGGTGTTGGTTTCATCTGTTAGATAGGAATAAATCTTTTGAAATATTGGCTTTGGATCTTCGCTGCCGAGTAATGCTTTGTAGAGATAAAACTGTATTTCCCGTGTTTTATTTTCATTTTCTGAAAAAGCATCTACATAAATATATGTATCAGTAGTTAATTCCCCAAAAATTGCAAGAAACTCTGTCCGAGCCTTTTGGTCCCCATTTAATACAGACAACAACATACTCTCCAAAGCATGACTGACTTCCCGTTTTTCGTCCGGCTGTGGAATAAGACTTGAAATTATTTCTTCCGCAAGCCATTTTTCAGTATCTGGATGAATTGGATTGTTATAGAAAAGCAGCGTGTTTTCCAGCATAATAGATGTTGGACCAGCATGGGGTACCGGCAATATAATACTCGGCGAATGGAACACATAATCTATAGCAGGTACTTTAAATTGAAGTCCACTTACTTCTGATATGCCATCCAACATTTGTTGTACACTTGCTATCGGATCATTGCTAAGTGTCCGAAACTCAGGAAGTATATGTATTGTTTGATTAATAATCTGTTCTTTATAAAATCCACCCACAAGTGTTAAGCTTTTGCTGGTGCCTTTAAAAGTGCTGTTATTCAGTTTTTGTAAATTTGTGAACACATTTCCTTGTATTCCAGAAACTGTAACGGAAATCTCTTTTTCTATTTCCGGCTCAAAATTTGTGGTAAAAAATCCATTTTCAAAAACGGTATGAATGCCCTCTACTGGATAATAGCTGAAAAAGCCGGGAAGATACGCGCCTTGATTATTCGAGTAATAATTTTTTTGACTTCCATTGTAAGAAAAGACGATAGTCCCGGAAACGGATTTATCCTCATTATTTATAATGATATAGTCCCCTTCTCTCTGATAGGGAATTCTATTTCCATCAGCATCCGTTATGGATTGAACCACATAGCCATGATATAGCGTGAAAGCATACTGAGGTTGATTGATATTATCAATTTTTGCTTTAACTGTTGCCTGTAATTCCTTTCCGAATTTAAAATTCATGTCATAGTGAGTAACATAAAATTTAGATTCTTCTTTCCCGGTGAATTCTCTGCTGTCTAAAGCTTCATAGTAATAATTGTCACTTTCTATATTATCGGTAATCGTATAGAAGGCTCTATCTTGACACACGCTACCGGGAGACATAAAGTTCATTAGTCCTATTATAGACACCATAAATAAAGCAATCGATCCAGCCCATTTCATTGCTTTCTTTTTAGGGCAAAGATAAAGATAAATAAAACTTATCATTAAGCTCACCCAAAAAATTACCAAAGCCCAATGGTAAAATTCCACCGGAACACCATAGGCATCATTAACATTAGCAACTTTGTTAGGAAGTAAACTTCCAAATATATCCGTTAGCTTCACAAAGGTCACACCTACTGGCACAGAAAAGGAAGACGCAAGAAAATATCCAGCAGCTGTAACAAATGCATCGGAAAAGTCACTAATAAAAAAGCTGAAAAGTAATCCAAAAAAATAAAAAGGCAGGCGTTCGAAAAAAAGCCCAAACACTGTTCCCAGTAGCATGCCTATTATTGTAGGGCTAAGTACATATAACAAGCAGGCCAACAGTAGGTTGCATTCAAAATGAAAAGAAAACGGGAAATTAAGAAAATACAACAGGTGAAAAATCAGGATTCCAAACAAATAATATATTAATGCGCCGGTGGTTAAAACTGCCAGTCTAGATAATACGCACGACGCTTCCCGATTTGACGACGTTTCAATTTCTTTTATGCAAACATCCTTACTCTTATGGATAAATTCATAAGAAAGAAACAAAAATCCTACAAAACCTATAAAGCCAAATCGATTGGATATATTTTCGATTTGACCGATAAAATGGAAAACACTAGGCGGAGGTGGAGCCATACACACAAAGAACATGGCAATTAGATAGAGCAGCAGGCAGAGGAAAGGAATGAATAGAATAAATGATTTGCAGAAACGCTTCCATTCCAACACATAAAGTCTTTTCATTCCTATCCCTCCCCTCTTTCCATAAATCTATCAATGATACCTAGTTATTGTCGTTCAGCGGCACATCACCCGTTGGACCCTGCCCAAGCAACACTTCGGATAAACCGATTTCCATCCAGTCAAGCGGCATATCGGGCAGGACTTTTTCCTCCTCAACAAATTGTTCCGCATCAAACTGAATCCGTATTATATCGTAGTAGATTCTGTCCATCTGCCGACCCATATACTTTTCGTATTCTTCTACCAATATGCTGCTTGTTTCAAAATCCTCATATGCTAAATCCGTACTAAAAAATGGGATACCGTCCATATAATAAACATTTCCCCCTTCCTCGTACCATGCAATGATAAAGTCACTATTGTAATAGTTTTCTAATTCCCCCAGCTTAACGGAATCCTCTATAGGGGAAAACGGCAGAGCCAATAACCTCCAGCCTTTGTCAAGGAAGCTCTGGTAAGGATTTTCAAGCTTGTCATACACATACACCTGATCTTCCTCTATATACTCAACATTGGCAAAGGAATGATGAAGAACTGGAACCTGCCTGCGAAAAATCGTCCCGAGGACATATTCAACGCTTTCTGCTTTTACCGCATACTCCCCCCCATTTTTCTCTGCCAGTTCCGTATTGTCTATCTGGCGGGAGGATTCATACTCTTCCGCACGCTTCAAGGCCCCATAAAAAGCTGGTATTTCAGAGGAAAAGATCCAGTAATTTCCCACTCCATTGGTTTGGAGTTCGTCAAATTTTAATGTCTCATCCTGATGGCCAAAGGTGTAAACAAGATTACTGAAGCCGTAGTCCCTTGCTGATGATAGCTCCGGGTACAGCGTATAAAAAGTTTCCACTATATATTGGTCGTGCTCGTTCATTGTATAATTTTGAAAAAAAGTAGCATCGTATAAATTTTCACTTTCCTGCTGCCCCATCGAGCAGCAGGAAAGTGAAAACGCGCAAAGAAGCACAAGCGCTAATAAGCAAAGTTTCTTCATGGCATTACACCCCTTAAGTAAAGTCCTGTGTCAGCTAGCATAGGTGTACAATGTAGCTCTACCCTGACCTCCAGCACCGGAAGAACCCGGGTTCACCGGCTGAATATAATTATACCAATTATAGTAGCCCTTACAATTTGAGTCTCTAAAAGACTGTCCGGGAGCTAAATTCATATTATGATAATTACAGGTCTGCGTTGAGCTTAATTTAGCGACCAGCCTGAAATTGCAGGAATGCGCGGATTCCGTAAAACAGTTAAATGTAGTATCAGCCCTGTTTCCCAGATATTCTGAACCTCTTGCATAATAGCTGGTGCTTGTTAACGTAGTTGTCACAGAAGCGGCCACAACCGCTACAGCCGTTACAGCGGCGAAAAACGATCAGCGTCTTTAACGCCTTTCTTTTTTTAAAATACATTTTCTACTACAGCAGAATAATTATTCCCCTGTTTCAAATAGCGTTCTCTCTGCCTGTAAATTCCTATTGTGGAATTAATCTATAAGCAGCTTGTCATACAAATCACCTCCTTATTATCGTTTCGGAAGCTTTCCAGCCTTCGCGCAAAGGTTTCGAAAAAAAAGCAGAACAAAGAAACTCTATCCCTCTTCTTGTTAAGAAGCGGGCCTGTCGGCAGAGACCGATGCAGGGGAACTGCCGTTATTTCCCCTGCACCCAGCATATGCTGCGTTTACAGAGAAATGGCTGTGTTCTGAGTTCTTTGTTCTGAATGTCTTGCAGAAGTTTTCATGGAAAAGTTTTGTGCCTATATTATAAAATATTTACAAAGTGTTTGTCAAGGTATCTTTAAAATTTTGGATGATTACATAAATTTTCAGTTTTGATTTTGTACAGTTCTGCCAAATACTTCCTTTCCTCTGATACCGGTTTGTTACTGTTCCACTCAATCCGAGAATAAACCGGTGGAGAGATATCTCTCTCCCGTATCCGGCAGAAGGGCAACCAACAGCTTCCCTTCAAACTCCCTGCGCCGGGCAAGCTGGGCGGCGGCTGCCACTGCCGCACCGGATGAGATGCCGACCATCAGCCCCTCCAGCCGGGCAAGCCTGCGGGAAGTTTCCATTGCCTGTTCACCTGTGATGGTAAGCAGTTCGTCATACACGTCCTTCAACACGTTGGGGCGGAATCCCGCGCCGATTCCCTGAATTTTGTGCGGCCCGGCCTGGCCCTGCGTCAGGAACGGGGATTCTGCCGGTTCCACGCCGACAATGCGGACGTCGGGGTTGTGCGCTTTCAGCCCCTCGCCCACACCGGTCAGGGTTCCGCCGGTGCCAATGCCTGCCACAAACACGTCCACCTTTCCGTCGGTGTCCCTCCAAATTTCCTCTGCAGTGGTGCGGCGGTGCATCTCTGCATTGGCGGGGTTGTCAAACTGCCCGGGGATATACGCTTTTTCAAGGCCTTCGCGCAGTTCCTGCGCCTTGGCGATAGCCCCCTTCATGCCAAGTGCGCCCGGCGTCAGCACCAGCTGTGCGCCGAGGCCCTTCAGCAGCATGCGACGCTCTACCGACATGGTTTCCGGCATGGTCAGCATCAAACGGTATCCCCTTGCCGCGCAGACCATGGCGAGGCCGATTCCGGTGTTGCCGCTGGTGGGTTCAATAATCACTGTGTCCCTGTCAATAAGGCCGCGGCGCTCGCCATCTTCAACCAGGGCAAGCGCCAGCCGGTCCTTTACAGAGGACATGGGGTTGAAACGCTCAATTTTCACGGCGATTCGGGCGGGCAGTTTCTCCTGCTCCGCATACCGGGAAATTTCAAGCAAGGGGGTGCCCCCGATAAGCTCAGTAATGTTACCTGCAATGTTCACAGTTGGTACCTCCTAATTTTAAGTATTCATATATGTTTACTATGAATTATGGGACTATTATACCCATCGCCTTCCTTTTTGTCAATCCCTGAAAAGAAAAAAGAAGGAAGCGGGTGCCGTTTCCTTCTTTCACTAAATACTGTAGTCCGGTGCGGCATGGGCACGGTACTCCTCCACGAGGTCGGCCAGGGTGATGTTATCCACCACATTTTCCACCGCCTGCTGCACCTGTTTCCATACTGCAAGCGTCACACACTGTTCCACACGCGGGCAGGTGTTTTCCGGCTGTTCGAGGCAGGTCACCGGCGCCAGGCTGCCCTCCATCAGGCGGAGGATATCGCCCACGGTATACTGGCCGGCCGGCTTTGCCAGCTTGTAGCCGCCCTGCGCACCACGGGAGCTTAAAACAAATCCGCCCCTGCTTAAGACGGTGATCAGCTGCTCAAGATATTTAATGGAAATCTCCTGCCGCTCGGATACCACCTTGAGAGGAATATAACTGCCGCCGCCGTACACTGCCAAGTCCAGCATCAGACGCAGCGCATAGCGGCCCTTGGTTGAAATTTTCATGCCGGCAATCCGCCCCCTTTCCACTTGCCCGTTTCCCGCCGGCAGGAAATGAAACTGCACAAAGCCTGCCGTTTAAGGGCTTTATCTTACCGTATTATAGCAAGCTTTCACGCCGCAGTCAACGCGCTGCAGCGGCGGGCGTGCCGTGTCCCCGTTCCGCGGCACGCGTGTCCCCGCAGTATTATTCCCCGTTTTCCTTTCCCATTTTACCGTTTCCTGAATCCTGCTTAAACGACGCGTTTCCATCAGGCTTTTTGCTGTTTTCCGACGCCTGGCTGTTGCTTTTAAAGACGGAATAAGGTATAATTTATTCGTTAGAACTTTCACATGTCCCATGTTTGTTCAAATTTGCAACGGAGGTAATGTAATCATGTTAGTCAGTGTTACAGAAATGATGCAGAAGGCCAAGGCTGGCCACTATGCAGTCGGCCAGTTCAACATCAACAACCTGGAGTGGACAAAGGCGGTGCTGCTGACCGCGCAGGAGCAGAACAGCCCTGTTATCCTTGGTGTCAGCGAGGGCGCCGGAAAGTACATGACCGGCTTTAAAACCGTGGCCGCCATGGTAAAGGCCATGATTGAGGAGCTGAACATCACGGTTCCGGTTGCGCTGCATCTGGATCACGGCACCTATGAAGGCGCGAAAAAGTGCATTGAGGCAGGCTTCTCCTCCATTATGTTCGACGGCAGCCACTATCCCATTGACGAGAACGTTGAAAAAACGAAAGAGCTGGTTGCCCTGGCCCACAGCAAAGGGATCTCCGTTGAGGCTGAGGTCGGCTCCATCGGCGGCGAGGAGGACGGCGTGGTCGGCGCCGGCGAGTGCGCAGACCCGAAGGAGTGCAAGATGATTGCGGACCTGGGCGTGGACATTCTTGCCGCCGGTATCGGCAACATCCACGGCGTTTATCCCGCCAACTGGGCAGGACTGAACTTCGACGTGCTGGCCGCTGTACAGGAGGCCACCCCCGGCATGCCCCTCGTGCTGCACGGCGGTACCGGAATTCCGGACGACATGATTAAAAAGGCCATCAACCTCGGCGTGTGCAAAATCAACGTCAACACCGAGTGCCAGCTGTCCTTTGCCGCCGCCACCAGAAAATATATTGAGGAGGGCAAGGATCAGCAGGGTAAGGGCTTTGACCCGAGAAAGCTGCTGGCCCCCGGCTTTGAGGCCATCAAAGAAACCGTTAAGGAAAAGATGGAGCTGTTTGGTTCCGTCGGCAAGGCATAAAAAACATCAACAGAAGAAGGGACAGGCGGTGCCTGTCCCTTCTTTTTTGTTAGTCCTGCCTTGTCACAAGGCAGGCGGTATAAGCGCCGGAAGGCCGGTAGCCGAGTTTTTCCGCCAGCGCACAGGAGGTGGGGTTTGCCGCGTCCCAGCTGGGGTACAGGCCGTCCTCCAGACAACTCAGCATCAATGCCGCAGCGCACACGGTGGCAAAGCCACGGCGGCGAAAGCCCGGAAGCGTGTCGATTTCAATTTCAATGCCGCCTTTGAACACCGTGTAGGAGGAGGCCCCACACACGGGACGGCCGCGGTACAAAATGGCAAAGCCCCTGCCCTGTCTTTTATAAGACAGATAGGACGGAAATTGGGAGCACAAATCCGCAAGCTGCGCCTGTTTTTGTACGCTGCGGTACAGCCCCGCCCCCACCGGAACCAGACGGAAGCCGGGCGGCAGGGGGCGGGCAGCAAAAGAGCGGAGCCGGGCGATGTTGAAGCCCTGGGCAGTTTTTCGAAAAGCATAGCGGCGAAGCATGGTGCAGCGACCTGCGAACACCCGCTCAATCAGCTGAAGCCACGCCCTGTCCGGCGGGATCAGCAGGCTGAATGCATTGGGAGCATCCTCCCACAGGGTTTCGGCCAGCCTTTCTGCATCCGGGCTGTCGGCGTCCCCTGCAAGAAAGCAGAAGTCACCTGTTACAATCCGGCCTGCGCGGGGCTGCGGCAGCCTGTCCGCCGCACCGCGCCCCATGCAGCCCTGCAAAAAGGACCAAGCCATCGTCTCTTCAACATCCCGGAACAGCGGCGCCAGCAGGCCGCTGCGATTCAGTGGTACCGGTACCATCCAGTCGCCTCCCCCGTTTTTTTCGATTATACCCCCTACGCCGAGAAAACACAAGAAGGGCCCCGGACAGGATTCCGGGGCCCCTTTTTATTGCCGTTTGGCAACCGGGCAGTTTCTGAGAGAAAACCACGAGATGAGAAGCGGAAACGGTAAAATGATAAGCCATATCAGTTCCATATCCGTATACAAATATCCTGAAAAATAATTGCCGATGAGCATTGCAGCGAATAAAAACGCGGCGATGGCGCCCACCGTTTCTCCCACAATGGTGGCCACCCTTCCATAGGCCCTCAGCCTGCAGTAGACAGAGGCGAACGCCGCCCCCACCGCGCAGGCAAGGCAGTACAGCAGCGCCATAAGGAAAGGGGAAAACAGCAGGTAGCCAATAAAGTCAAGCGTGCTTCCATAGACAGGAAGCCTTTGGATGGGCAGGCCCTGAAAATACGGAAATGTTCCATACAGCAGGTGATAATTCCCGGGAAGTTTTACGAACAGCTGCACAACCTGGTTGAGCACAAGGTCGAACATTGCCGCCGTCAAAGAAGCGGTCACGATACCTAGCATGCCGCCAAAGTACAGATGATGGCGGCTGATCCCGAGGCCCACCGCCATACGGAACCTGCCCGGCAGCCCCACCATGACCGCTGCAAACAGCATGATTGGCAGAAGCATGTAATACAGCCAGACCGGGATGTTGCCGTCATGGGTCATGCCCAAGTAGACGGCAAGCGCAACGTACAAAATTCCATACAACAGTGTTACCCTGCACAGGGCAAAATACACATCCTTAAAAACCAGCAGGATACTTCTACCGTTGTTCTGTGTCATGCGCCAGTTCCCCTTTCTGCGGTGTTTCTTCATCCTCTGTTTCGTCTGCCGGCTCCCCGTTCTGCTGTTCCGGCCCAGCGGGGGTATCCGCCGGGCCCTTTTCGGACCCCGTCCCTAAGGTGTCCTCCTGCGGCTGCCCTTCAGCTTTCATCTCGGAGTCCGGCTTCTTTTCTGCATCGGATGGGTCAGGCTCTTCTTTGGGGAGTTCCGGCTTCACAAGGCTGATAAACAGCTGTTCCAGCCCGACACCGGTGATCTCAATCCCCTTCTGCTCCGCCGCGGCGCGCTCCTTCTCGCTGAACGGTTCCTTTACAACAACGGAGCAGAAGCCCGCCAGACTGGAACGGGCCAGAATCTGCTTGCCCTTTGTAAACTCCTCCACTGCCGCCTTCTTCCCACTGACGGCGCTTGCAGTCCGGGACAGGTTTTCCACGGTGTCGTCCACCAGAAAACGGCCGTCGTGCAAAATCAGCACCCGCTCCACCAGGTGCGCCACCTCGTCAATTTGATGGGTGGACAGCACCATGGTACACGGTCTGCGCTCATACGATTTTAACAGTTCACGGTAGAACAGTTCTTTGTTGATGGGGTCGAGGCCCAACACCGGCTCGTCAAAAAATTTGTAGGGACAGTCCACGGCAAGGCCGTACACCAGCTTTAGCAGGGTGTTCTGGCCGGTGGAGAGGGAGAAAATCCGTTTCTCCGTCCCGATGCCGAACACACGGCAAAGGCGGTATGCCTCCTCCATGTCAAAGCGACCGTACCGCTCCGCCACAATGCGCAGCGTATCCCTCACCCTTTTGTGGCGGGGAACAGAGGGCGCTCCCCCATGGAGTAGATCCGGCGCTGTGCCCGTTCACTGTTAAAGACCTGCTCGCCATCCATTTCAATCAATCCACCGGAAGGCGCCTGTTTCCCGGTGACAAGGTCGATCAGCGTCGTTTTCCCTGCCCCATTGCGACCGAACAGGCCGTAGATGGTATCCTGTTCCAATATGCAGTACAGGCCGTTCAGCACAGTCTTTCCTGGGTACTTTTTTACTACATTGATACAATTCAGCTTACACATTTCTGTCCCCCCACGGTGTTATCAGGTCCGCTTCACACCAAGCCTGCGGATAACCGGCCAGCACAGCACGAAAGACACCAGGCCCAGAACAAGGAAGCTTAACGAACTGGACACAGGGTTCCCGAACAGCAGTTGTGTAATCCCGCCGAAAAACCATCTCCAAAAACTGATCAGCGGCTGCAGTGTGGAGAAGAGGGAGAAAAACAAAATCACAGGAGACATGCAGAGAAGCACCCTTCCAAATTTACCGAGGCGGTAGAACAGCACTGCAAGAAAGAAGGCCAGTGACAGCACGCCAAAGTACACTGCCGCCTGCCACAGCGTTGCGGCGGCCAGCGACCCGATATCCATGGGCGGATGATAGCTGCTGCTGTAGCTGAACAGGGAGTTATGGATTTTTAATATTCCGAACAGCATCTCATAGTTGGATGCATTGGGATGGAACAGATTAAACAGCCGGTTCAGCGCCGTGTCCAGAATGGAGGCGGCAAGACAGGCCACTGGAAAAACAGCCAGCATGCCGGTCAGCATCGTTCTGCGGCTGATGCCCGTGGAACAGTACAGCACAAAGCTTGGGCGGAAGATGGTAAGCCCCGTCACAACAAGAAAAATCATGGTTGCCATCTCTGTGCCCGAGGTGCTGTTGCTGCGATGGATAAAAATAACGCTCAGCGCCAGCATAATTGCGATGTAGATAGAATAGAACCACAGCATGCTTTTGCGAAAGGTCCGGGCGGTATCGATGATTACCGGTTTCAGGTTCATTGCTCTACAGCCTCCTTTGTTAAGTCGATAAACAGCCGGTTCAGGCTGACCCCAGCGAACTGCAGGCCCGCCTGTTCGCCTACGCGGCGGATGTCCTCTGTCAGCCGCTCCTGTACCGTGGCGCTGGCAAAGCCCTGAAGAAATTCCGTTTCCAGGACGGGCCGCCCTTTTACAAATACCTCCACATCCTGTCTGGGGCCGCTTACGCAGTAGGCTTCCCGCAGCAGATCCTCCACCGCCGAGTCCACCTTGATCTCCCCTTCGTCCATCACCACGACCCGCTCCAGTAAATCGGAGACCTCCTCAATCAGGTGGGTGGAGAGGATAACCGTGCACGGATTTTCCGCGTAGGACTTTAGCAATTCTTTATAAAAGACGTCCCGGTGGACGGCGTCAAGGCCCAGTACCGGCTCGTCAAAAATTTTGATGTCCACATCCAGCGCAAGACCGCAAACCAGTTTGACAAGGGACTGCTGGCCGGTGGACAGCTTACAGAAGCGGTGCTTCAAATCCAGGTGGAATATCCTGCTTAGCCGGTATGCCTCGTCCCAGTTAAAGCGGCTGTAGCGAAGCTGCATCCATGAGAAAACGCCCTTTACGGACATATCCTCCGGATAGATGTTCTGTTCCCCCATGGCGAAGATGTGGCCCTGCACCCAGTCGTTGCCCGGCGCCTTCCGGCCGTCCATGGTGATCTGCCCGCTGCTTACCGCCTGTTTGCCGGTGATCATGTCGATTAGCGTGGTCTTCCCCGCGCCGTTGCGCCCCAGCAGGCCGTACAGCTTCCCGCCTTCAAAGTTTACACTGATGTCTTTCAGCACCTGCTTTTTTCCATAATGCTTCGATACTTTCTCAATCGTCAGCGTGCTCATTCCTTTTCCTCCTCAAACATGGCAATCAACTCCTCCCTGCTGATGGACAGGCGCTGCGCCTCCTCCAGCAGGGGCTCCACATAACTGGAATAAAACTCCTTCTTTCTGACGGCTTTCAGTTTTTCCACTGCGCCTGTCTTAACAAACATCCCCACACCCCGCCTTTTGTAAATGATCTCCTCGTCCACCAGCAGGTTGTACCCTTTCAGCACGGTGGCCGGATTGATTTTGTAAGTAAGGGAAATTTCGGTGGTGGAGGGCACCTGCTCCTCCTCCCCATAAACGCCCCCCAAAATTTCTTCCTTCAGTGCGCTTCCGATTTGCAGGTACAGGGGTACTTCACTGGTAAAATCCAGTTTCAAGAGCTTCCCTCCTTTGTTAGTTAATTACTTGTGTAACTGACTATATATCATTGAACCCTGTTTGTCAAGGCCTTTCGGAATTTTTTTCTGAAAGCTATTGACAGCGGCAGATAAGGGTGATAGAATTTAAACATAAGTTTAGATATTAAACATAAATAAAGAAAAGGAGGCTGCTATGAATCCCTATGTAGTATGTATCGGGGCGACTATTCTGGACATCACCGGATTTACCCCCGGCCCGCTGATTCTGGGCGATAAGAACTCCGATGGGTTTGTTGCACTCAGCTCCGGCGGGGCGGCGCGCAACATTGCGGAGAATCTGGCCCGGATGGGCGTGGACACCAAACTGCTGACCGTGCTGGGGGACGACGCGTTCGGCGCCAAAATCCGCACCGACGGCGAGGCCGCCGGTATCGACATGGGGCACCTGGATATTATTCCCGGCCGGGTCAGTCCCACCTATCTCGCCCTGATTGACGGGGACGGGGTGCTGTCCGCAGGGGTGACCGACCTGCACATCTGCGAGGAGTACACCGTCGCCTACTTCCAGCGGGAGATTGAGACCATCCGCGGTGCTGCCATGGTGGTGATGACGCCCGAAATCCCGGACGAGTGCCTGCGCTACCTGCATGCCGAGTGCCCGGAGGTGCCAATTATGGTGGATGTGGCTGCTGTCGGCCTTGCAGAGTATGTCAAACGCAATTTCGGCGTTTACCATACCATCAAGGCCAACAACTACGAGGTGCAGGCTTTGACCGGCATCGACCCGGCAGACGACAAAGCCATGCATGAGGCGGCCGACTATCTGATTGACCGCGGTACCACCTGCTGTATCTTTACGGTTGGCGAAGGCGGGTTGTTCTACAAGGACTCTTCCGGGAAGGTTATCCGCACTGCAACCAAACCGCTTGAAAAGGTGGTCAGCGCCACCGGCGCAGGCGATGCGGTGACTGCGGGCTACGTGTGGAGCGTTTTAAACGGCAAGGATGTACAGTATGCCTTAAACCTTGGCATGGGGGCGGCCATGGTCGCGCTCAGCTATGAAAAGGCAAACGACCCTAACCTGTCGCCGGAGCGCGCATATGAAGCATTTTTAGCGCACAAACTGTAACAATATTAGTAAAGGAGTTTTGTGAAGATGATTACACAGATTTATTCCCTTCAGAAGCTGGATGAGGCGATTGCCACCATGGATGCAGGTGCAGATTACATCGGCCTTGTGCCCATGCAGTCCATCGGTCTTGCCCGTACCCCCATCAGTGAGGTTCACGCCATCTATGACGAGGCGAGAAAGCGCGGCTGCACCTGCGTCGGCATTGCGCTGACCAACGACCCGGACGAGATTATCGAGGTCATGAAGCAGGCACGGCCCGACATCCTGCACGTGTGCAGCGAGAAGTTTGCCGCTGACAAGACCTTTGCCGAGCGGCTGCACAGGGAGCTGCCCGGTATGAAGCTGATGCAGGCAGTCCTGATTGAGGGGCCGGAGGCCGTAGAGCAGGCCAAGGCATATGCGGAATACTGCGACTATCTGATTCTGGACACCGGTCTTGCGCCCAATACCGGAATCGGCGCTTCCGGCAAGACCCACGACTGGAGCATTGACGCAGAGATTGTGCGCAGCGTAAACATCCCCGTCATCATGGCGGGCGGGCTTGGCCCCGACAACGTGGAAGCCGCCATTGAGGAGGTGCGTCCCTTCGGTGTGGACAGCCTGACAAAGACCTCCCGCTTCCATGAGGACGGCAGCATGGAAAAGGACCCGGAAAAGGTGAAGCTGTTCTGCGACAGGGCAAAAGCCAAAGCCAAAGAACTGGGAATTTAAAAAAGCAAAAAAGAACCGGCCCGGACTGTTCGTCCGGGCCGGTTCTTTTTGCCTCTGTTTATCTGGCAGCGTTCGGAAGAATCTCCTTCTCGAAGAATGCCTTGGCATCCTCCGGCTTTACGGAGAAATACTTTCCGTCCACCGTGACGGCCACGTCGCCGTCACACTTACCCATGCAGAACTTACCGCCAAGTTCCACTTTTTCCTTCAGGTTGTTCTCGCGGATGAGGTACTGAAACTCCTCCACAATCTGGCGGGAACCCTTCAGGTGGCAGGCACTGCCGATACATACTGTAATTTTCATCCTTCTGACGCTCCCCTATTGTTTATTGATACTCAACCACGTCTGCCCAGTGCAGCAGGAACTCGCGCTCCTCCGGCTTGCCCTTGACGGACTGAGAGGCGGCGACAATGGGAATCCACTTCTGGACGTACTGCTTGGCAGTGTCGCTCTTCTTGCAGAACAGATCGAGATACTTCTCGGCCCCTTCGATATCGCCCGCAAGCCAGAACAGCAGGTAGGTACGGGCAGCATCGGCGCTGGCGTTGCCCTGCGTCGCATGGGACCAGTCGATGACATAGTCGATGCCGTCCTCCCCGCAGATGATGTTGCTGGGATTAAAGTCGCCGTGGCAGAGCTTGGTGTGCTTGGGCATGCTGGCAAGGCGGGTGTGCAGCTCATACCGGTTGGTGGCGTCCAAATCCGTCTCGTCAATTTTCCGGTTCATCTTATCCTTCAGCTTGTTTAACAGCGGGGCCTTCTTGCTGTGAATGGTCAGCTGAAGGTCCACAAAACGCTCCATATACTCGTCGCGCTTGTCGGGATTTTCCTCCATCAGCTGGGCCAGGGTCTTACCCTTGATGAACTGGGAGACAATCGCCCATTTGCCGTCAATCATGTTGACGCCGAGAATTTTCGGGATGGGCAGGCCGGTCTCCTCCACACGGGCCTGATTGAGGGCCTCGTTCAGGACGTCGGACTTGGCGTAGTCCTCATCGAACACCTTTATCGCGCTGTCGCCGTCCCGATACACGGTCTTGCCGGTTCTTACCGCAATGACTTTATCAAGCTTCATGTCTGTTTCCTCCTCTTATTCTCCGTAGTAGGCTTTCAGGTACATCTCTTTCATTTCGCTCATCAGCGGGTAACGCGGGTTGGCACCGGTGCACTGGTCGTCAAAGGCCTGCTCCACCATCTCGTCCAGTGTGTCGAGGAAGTACTTCTCATCCACACCATACTCCTTGATGGTCTTTTTGATGCCGACTTTTGCCTTCAGGTCCTCAATGCCCTGAATCAGGTTGTCCAGCTTCGCCTGATCATTCTTTCCGCCGAAGCCCAGGGCCTCCGCCACTTCAGCGTAGCGGCGCAGGGTGTGCGGATGATCGTACTGCGGGAAGGTACCCATCTTGACAGGAACCTCAGCCGCGTTGAAGCGCAGCACATGGCAGATTAACAGGGCGTTGGCAACGCCGTGGGGCAGATGGTGGAACGCACCCAGCTTATGCGCCATGCTGTGGCAGATTCCAAGGAAGGCGTTGGCGAATGCCATACCGGCCATGGTGGCGGCGTTGGCCATCTTCTCTCTCGCCTCCGGATCGTTCGGGCCGTTGTCATAGCAGCGGGGCAGGTATTTAAAGATGTTCTTCAAAGATTCAATCGCGATGCCGTCCGTGTAATCGGTCGCCATCATGGAAGCGTAGGCCTCCAGGTTGTGGGTGACCGCGTCGATACCGGAAGCAGCGGTCAGGCCCTTGGGCATATTCATCATCAGGTCGGCATCTACAATGGCCATGTTGGGCAGCAGCTCGTAGTCGGCCAGCGGATACTTCACGCCGCTGCGCTCGTCCGTGATGACGGCGAAGGGCGTTACCTCAGAGCCGGTACCGGCAGAGGTGGGAACCGCGATGAAGTAGGCCTTCTCGCCCATCTTCGGGAAGGTGTAGACACGCTTACGGATGTCCATGAAGCGCATGGCCATATCCATGAAGTCCGCCTCCGGATGCTCGTACATGACCCACATAATTTTTGCAGCGTCCATGGCAGAACCGCCGCCCACCGCAATAATGCAGTCGGGCTGGAAGGAGTTCATGGCCTTGGCACCCTCCTTGGCGCAGGCAAGCGTCGGGTCGGGGGCAACATCAAAGAAGGTGGTGTGGGCAATGCCCATGCTGTCCAGCTTGTCGGTGACGGTCTTGGTATAGCCGTTGTTGTACAGGAAGGAGTCGGTGACAATGAAGGCCTTCTTCTTGCCCATAACCGTCTTCAGCTCATCCAGGGCAACGGGCAGGCAGCCCTTCTTGATATAAACTTTCTCAGGCGCGCGGAACCACAGCATGTTCTCTCTCCTCTCGGCAACGGTTTTGATGTTCAGCAGGTGCTTGACGCCCACGTTCTCAGACACCGAGTTGCCGCCCCAGGAGCCGCAGCCGAGGGTCAGAGAGGGTGCAAGCTTGAAGTTGTACAGGTCGCCGATGCCGCCCTGAGAGGACGGGGTGTTGACAAGGATACGGCAGGTCTTCATACGGTTGGCGAATTCCTTGATTTTCGCTTCCTCCGTCACTTCGTTGAGGTACACAGAGGAGGTGTGGCCGTAGCCGCCGTCTGCAATCAGCTGCTCCGCCTTGTTCAGCGCGTCGGAGAAGTCCTTCGCCTTGTACATGGCAAGCACCGGGGACAGCTTCTCGTGCGCGAACTCCTCGCTGATGTCCACGCTCTCCACCTCACCAATCAGGATCTTGGTGCTCTCGGGGACGCTGACGCCGGCAAGAGAGGCAATTTTATATGCCGACTGGCCGACAATCTTCGCATTCAAGGAGCCGTTGATGATAATGGTCTTGCGGACCTTCTCCGTCTCCTCCTTGCTTAAGAAGTAGCAGCCGCGGGCCTTAAACTCGTCCTTGACCTTCTTGTAAACCTTGTCCAGAACAATGACCGACTGCTCCGATGCGCAGATCATGCCGTTGTCGAACGTCTTGGAATGGATAACGGAGTTGACCGCCAGCAGGATATCCGCCGTCTCATCAATGATGGCGGGGGTGTTGCCCGCGCCCACGCCCAGCGCCGGCTTGCCGGAGCTGTAAGCGGCCTTGACCATGCCGGGGCCGCCGGTGGCGAGGATAATGTCCGCCTCTGCCATCAGCAGGTTGGTCATTTCAAGGCTGGGGATGTCAATCCAGTCGATAATGCCCTCCGGCGCACCGGCGGCCACTGCGGCCTCCAGCACAATCCGCGCCGCCTCAATGGTGCAGGCCTTTGCACGGGGGTGGGGGCTGATGATGATGCCGTTGCGGGTCTTTAAGCAAATCAGGGTTTTGAAAATTGCGGTGGAGGTGGGGTTGGTCGTGGGGATAACCGCGGCAACCACGCCGATGGGCTCTGCCACCTTCTTGGTGCCGAACACCGGATCCTCCTCGATAATATCGCAGGTTTTCGTGTCCTTGTATGCGTTATAAATGTATTCACAGGCGTAGTGGTTCTTGATGACCTTGTCCTCTACCACACCCATGCCGGTCTCCTCCACGGCCATTTTTGCCAGGGGGATCTTCTGCTGCAGGGCTGCGGACGCGGCTGCAAGGAAGATTTTATCCACCTGTTCCTGCGTATAGGTTGCAAAAATGCGCTGCGCTTCCCGTACACGGGAGAGGGCTGCTTCGAGTTTTTCAACACTGTCGACAATCTCGTACTTGTTTTTGATTTCCATGCAACTATCTCCTTTTCGATCTTTGTTAATATTTTAACAAGTTGCCCTGCTAATGGGAAATGCTAAAAAAGCATGGCACCATGTAATTTTATAAATGTTTGACTGTGGGTTCACAATCTTTTCAAGGCCTGCGCCGCCTGCGTTTGTGCCCGCTTTAGCACCGACAGGAACCGCGCATCCTCCTTCCCGATCCGGAAAAATTTTTTGTAGACCAGCAGATCACAGAAAGAGTACGGCGCCTGCACGCAGCGCTTTTGTACCAGGTGCAGCCGCTTCAGCACTGCGGCGGGCGTGGGGGAATCCCACAGGTAGCTTTCCGGCAGCGCCGCCAGCAGATCAAACCGGCTGCTCTGCTCATGCACGGTGATGCGGTTGGAGGGACCCGCGGGCGGGAACTCCTCGTCCCCGTAGGCAATCTCCGTCAGCCCCGTCAGCTGCCCGCTGTCAACGGCGGTCTCATCCGCAAGGGGGCTGTTGTGAGGTAAAACCACAACCAGCGGCGCCTGCCACAAAATTTCACTTTTTAAGCCGAGTTTATCCAACCGCTGCGTCCACGCTTCGGCCTCAGCAGCATTTATGCGTATTACGGCAATGCCGCAGGTACCCTCCGCCACCAGTGCGGCCGCCTGCTTTGCGGGGGCCTCCCTCACCGACAGGGCGGGGCCCTGTGCCGGTGTGCCCGCCGCAAACCGGGCGAACGCATGGGTGCAACAGGCGGAACGTGGGATGCAAACGCTGAAATCGCGCTGATCAGCCCCGCTGCCGTACAGTGCCTCCAGCTGCTGGACCTGCTCCAGCACCTGCCGGGCATGGTGTAAAAACTCCTCCCCCTGCTTGGTGGGGACAATTCCCTTCGAAGTGCGGCGGAACAGGGTGATGCCGCACTCCCTTTCCAGCTCCCTGATGGCCCGCGACAGGTTGGGCTGGCCCATGAACAGGGTCTCCGCGGCCTTTGTGATGGAGCGGGTCCGCTCCACCTCCACGGCATATTTCAAATGCAGCAGATTCAAGGCCGTTCCCCCTTCCCCATTGTCTAAAGATCCCTGATTTTACGGCCGTAGGGCTTGGCCTTTTTCCCGACATAGCGATCGCCTGTCATGATAAAATTGGACTTTCCAACCGGCATCTGCACACCCACATTGGCGTCCTTGTCCGACAAAAGGTTTCTGCAGAATTTTTTCAGCTTCATATTCAGATACACCTTGTAGTAGCTGTCCGCAAGACGGGTGGCGCCGCCGATTTTCATGGTGCAGGCGTAATCCATCCCACGGTTTTCGCACGCAAGGCGCAGCTGAGGCTCCGCAAAGTCGGTATGGCCATACTCCAGCACATCGGTGCTGATAAGGCCGTAAGCCCGGCCTGCCAGCTTTTCAGACTGCAGGAAGAACTGCACCAGCTGCGGCGGGAGTGTATCCATGCAAAGCGGGAAGGCAAACACGGTCTTGTCGGCGGCAAGGACGGCACTTCGGATTTCATTCCCCTGCGCCTGTGTGATTTTCAGCGTGGAAACTTCCGCCTTTTTCTCCAGTGCACGGGACAGTGTCGCAAGATAGCCGTCCGTGTAGTTCCACTCCTCCGGTGCAGGATCCGCATTTAGCAGCAGGATCTTACTCATCATCCTCATCCTCCTGTGCGTTTTCGCCAAGGCTCAGGCAATAGTCCACATTGTCCGCTCTGGTGGCGAACACACGCAGCGAAATGATGTTGAATCGGTACACGGTGCGGCGGACAAAATTCTTAAACATCTCGTTTTCCTCCGGCGTCCGGCCGCCGTATCCCACCACGGTGGCCGTCTTTTTTCTGACGCCCCGCATCACGTGATGGACCTCCTCATCAATTTTTTTGTAAAAAGGCTTCTCCAGCGGTCTTGTCCGGCTCAGCAGATTTAACACCGGCAGGTCGTACATGCCGTCCGTGATGTGGGAGACGATAATAAGCTCATCACAGGTTTGAATCGCTTTGCACAGCGGCTTCATCTCGTCCTCATACACACAGCGGCCGGGCGTTTGAAACTGACATGTCATGCAACCGGTGCATGGTACAACACCCAGCTTGTCCGCACGGTAAAAAGTACGCTCCTCCGTCTCTGCCAAATCGATTGGCCTGTCAGTTATGACGATTGTTTTCATACTCTCTCCCTTATATCCTTTGTTCACCCCGCCCTCGGCAGGGTATATCTTCATTATAGCCTACATTTTCCCCGTATTCAATACAAAAAGTGGTGCCGGAAAAGGTTAAAGTCCGCTTCCCGCCTGCATCCGGCGCACGCTGCTGCGAAAATTTCCCTTTCCGCCCTTGACAACAGGCAGTGGATGTGTTATTATTTTCGCAATTTAAAGCGTTACGCTTTAAATTGCGATTCAGTACAAGCGCATCGGAAAGAAGGATTTTTATGATTATTGTCTTAAAGAACCATGCGGATCCCCATAAGGTGGAGGGGCTTATCCGCAGCCTAAAGGGACAGGGTCTTGGCATCCACCGCAGTGACGGAACCCAGTCCACCATCATTGGGCTTGTGGGCGACACCTCCAAGCTGGATATTGACGCGCTGCAGGCAAATGAGCTGGTGCAAACGGTTAAACGCGTCAGCGAACCCTACAAACTGGCAAACCGCAAGTTCCATCAGGACGACACGGTTATTGAGGTGGGCGGCGCCAAATTCGGCGGCGGCAATTTCAGCGTCATCGCAGGGCCGTGCTCCGTGGAAAGTGAAGAGCAGATCGTCTCTGTTGCAAAAAAGGTGAAGGCCTCCGGCGCGAAGCTGCTGCGCGGCGGCGCGTTTAAGCCCCGTACCTCCCCCTACGCATTCCGCGGGCTGAAGGCAGAGGGGATTGAACTGCTGCTGATTGCCAAAAAGGAGACGGGGCTGCCCATTGTTACGGAGCTGACCAGCCTCAACCATCTGCACCTGTACAACGATGTGGATATCATTCAGGTCGGAGCGCGCAACATGCAGAACTTTGAGATGCTCAGTGAGCTGGGGAAGTGCAACAAGCCCATCCTGCTTAAGCGCGGCCTGTCCAGCACCATTGAGGAGCTGCTGATGAGTGCGGAATACATCATGTCCGAGGGGAACGAGCGGGTCATCCTGTGCGAACGTGGAATCCGCACGTTTGAGACGGCCACCCGCAACACGCTGGACATCTCCGCCGTGCCGCTGTTAAAACAGCTGACACATCTGCCTGTCGTGGTGGATCCCAGCCATGCCACCGGCAACGCCTCCTTAATTATGCCCCTTTCCAAAACCGCTGTGGTCGCGGGTGCAGACGGGCTGATGATTGAGGTGCACCCCGATCCGCCCCACGCGCTGTGCGACGGAAAGCAGTCCATCCGCCCGGATCGGTTTGACGGCATTATGGACAGTGTCAAGGCCCTGTGCCGGATGGAAGGGAAGGTTTTGTAATGCGGATTGCAGTCATTGGGCTGGGGCTTATCGGCGGCTCCCTCTGTAAGGCCTTTCAGAAATACACACAGCACACGGTCCTCGGCCTTGACACCGATGAGGCCACCATGGACGCAGCGCTGGCGGAGGGCGCAGTGGACGAAAGGCTTACGCCGGACCGGCTGGATGAGGCGGACGTCAGCTTTATCTGCCTGTATCCGGAGGCCACGGTGCACTTCATCCAGAAGCATGCGGCCGAATTCAAAAAAGGCAGCATGGTGTGCGATGTGTGCGGCATTAAATCCGCCGTGGCCCTTGCCGCGGACGAGGCATTTTCCGGCACCGGCGTGCATTTTGTGCCCTGCCACCCCATGGCAGGCAGGGAGGTCTCCGGCTTTTCCGGCGCACAGGCACAGCTTTGGCAAAACGCCAGCTTTATTATCACCCCCACGGACAAAACCTGTCCGGAGGCGGTAAAAGCTGCCGGGGAACTGGCGTTGTCCATCGGTTTCGGCCAGGTGGTAACCGCCACGCCGCAGGAACACGACCGGGTTATCGCCTACACCTCCCAGCTGGCGCACGTGGTGTCCAGCGCCTATGTCAAAAGCCCCTCCATTGAGAACGAGTGCGGCTTCAGCGCAGGCAGCTTTCAGGACATGACCCGCATCGCCACCATCAACGAGGAGATGTGGAGCAGCCTGTTTCTGCTGAACCGGGATCCGCTGCTGTTCGAAGTAAAGAACCTGATAGGGCACCTGCAGCAGTATGAGCAGGCGCTGGAACAGGGCGACCGGGAAAGGCTTATTGCCCTGCTTGCGGACGGAAGCCGTATCAAGCGGGAGAACTTAAAAAAGGAAGCGGCAAAAAAATAGCCGCCGTACGGCGGTCTGTTCGTCTGTCCCGTCCGCCGGGGGCCTCCCCGGCGGACTGACAGTATCTATATGATGTTAAAATTTTGCTTCCGAAAGTTTTCTTTGAAGTAAAAAATGGCCCTTTTCTTTTTTTACACTCCGCCTGCCCTCCTTTCCTTGTGCTGTTTTTACTATATCCTATCTTTATGAACTGAATTTGAAAAAATGTGAAAAGACCTTAAACGCCCTGTAAAGTTTTAAAAAAGGACAGGAAACTTCCTGTCCTTTTTCTTTATCCGAAAAATTTTACAATGTAGCCGCCCACAAAAATGACAAGCATAATGACCGGCAGGACATAGGTGACATAAAAACGGATGCTTGTGGGGAAGCGAAGCCCCTTTCCGGTGTTCACCTCTTTGATAAAATTGTCCCAGCCCCAGCCCTTTTTGGTGACGCAGAACAGCAGGTACACAAGCGCGCCCAGAGGCAGCAGGTTGTTGCTGACAATAAAGTCCTCCAGGTCAATGATGGTTGAGCCGCTTCCAAAGGGCGCAACGCCGGAAAGCAGGTTGTAGGCCATGGCGGAGGGCAGGCTCAGCACACTCACCAACAGGATGTTCACCGCCACCGCCTTCTTCCTGGTCCAGCCCCACAAATCCATGGCGAAGGACAGGATGTTTTCAAACACCGCAATCACAGTGGACAGGGCGGCGAAGCTCATAAACAGGAAAAACAGCGAACCCCACAGCCGGGACAGCGGCATTTCGTTGAAAATATTGGGCAGTGTTACAAACACCAGCGGCGGGCCGCTGTCCGGGCTGACGCCAAAAGCGGCGCAGGCCGGGAAAATGATAAGTCCCGCCGTGACCGCCACCAGCGTGTCCAGCACGGTGATGTTCACCGTCTCCCCAAGGAGGGTGCGCTCCTTCCCAATGTAGCTGCCGAAAATGGCCATGCTTCCGATGCCCACGCTGAGTGTAAAGAATGCCTGGCCCATGGCGGCAAACACCGCATCCCACAGGCCGTTCTCCACCATTTTGGAGAAGTCCGGCAACAGATAGAAGCTTAGCCCGTCCGCTGCGCCGGGCAGCGTCATACTGCGTACCACCAGCACCAGCATAACCACAAACAGGGCGGTCATCATCCCTTTTGTGATTTTCTCCACCCCGTTTTTCAGGCCCAGCGAGCACACAAGAAAGCCCAGCAGCACCGCCAGCAGCATGCAGCAGATACCCAGAACCGGATCTGCCGTAATTTCCGAAAATTTCTGCTCCACCTGCGTGGTGCTGAGCCCCTCAAATCCGCCGCGCGCCATATCAAACAAATAGTACAGCATCCAGCCTGCAATGGTGGTGTAAAACATCATCAGCAGGTAATTGCCTGCTATGCCGAAGTAGCCGAACAGGTGCCACTTCGTCCCCTTCGGCTCCAGCTTTCGGAAGGAGGTCGCCACACTCTGCCTGCTTGCCCGGCCGACAGAGAACTCCATCGACATAATGGGCATGGCCAGCACAACCAGAAAAAACAAATACAGCAGCACAAATGCCGCGCCGCCGTACTGCCCCACAATGTATGGGAAACGCCACACATTGCCGAGGCCCACCGCACAGCCCGCCGAAATCAGGATAAACCCCAGGCGGGAACCAAATTTTTCTCTCTTTTCCACACTGCATCCTCCACACTTATCCCAAATGGGCGGGACATTTTCAGTATTTCCCGGAAAGCCCCCTTCCCGCTTGCAGAAGAGAGGGCTTCAAGCTGGTTTACAGCATAATAATCGCCAGGACTTCCGCGTCCGCAGCCGATTTGTTCTCAATGGCGTGGGAGTGCCCCTCCCCCGTCAGCATGGCGTCCCCCTCGCCAAGGGTAATCTTCTCCCCGTCGTCGCTGACCTCCACTTCGCCTTTCAGCACATAGTAGGCCTCCGCTTCGCCCACGTGGGGATGATCGCCGATGGAGGTGCCGGGCTTCATTTTCATCACGGCAAAAGTCCGCGCCTTACCCAGCAGCTCGTCCTGCTCAAAGATGTGGCAGAACTGCACCGCGCCTTTCCCGTCCTTCACATGTTCCCTGATTTCGGAACGGTTTGAGTCCTTTTTCTTTACCATGTTTGTTCGCTCTCCTTTTTTAAAAAAGGCGGGCCGGAACGCATTCCGACCCGCCTTTCAGCATTCCGTCTGTTTTATTTGGTGGCCCAGGCGATAATATTCTCCCACAGTTTCTTGTTGTACTCCCACTCGCAGAACTCAGGGCTCATCCAGTGGGGGGCACAGTCGGAGGCCCAGGCAAACGTCTTGCCCTTGCCATAGGTGCCAAGTGCCAGAATGGGATCGCCGTCATACTCCACAATGACGTCCGCATCCGGCTTCGCAATCAGTTTGTTGTAGCCAAGCAGGGCGGGCCACTTCTTCGGGAAACCGTTCAGGATGGGATGACGGTCCGGATCAATCTCAACCGAGAAGCCCTCCGGATGCTCCTTCCGGTCGTCGCAGGGCAGCATCTCCACCGGCAGAATCTCCTCCAGCGCGGTGTCATGGTAATGAGCCTTCGCCTCAAACCCGGTGAAGGACAGGTAGCCGCCCATCATGCCGAAGCTGCCGCCGTTGGCCACATACTGCTTGATGGCTTCCAGGCGGTTGGGGGTGGCGATGGAATATTTAAAGGTCTGCGGATGTAAGAAAAAGGTGTTGGCGCCCACGTCGCTGATGATTACCATGTCATACTCAGCCAGCTCCTCCGCGGTGCCGGGGAACTTCTCCAAAATTTCGTGCGCAGGCATATGGATGATCTCCGCCGCGTCCCCCATGTACTGGTAGATGCGGTGAATCTCCGTCTCATAGCCGCCGATGGTAAACTGATCGAACCCCTTGGTTTCAATGGTGGTAACAAACCACGACTCGCCGGCAAATAAAATTTTAGGCTTGCTCATCTTTTACTCCTCCGTTGCCATCAGGCGTTATTTTAGGCTGCGCATACAGGATCCTGCGCAACCATATTGTAAACAAAAAAGCAGATGTTGTCAACAGAGCAGCACAGCTGTTTTTCATCCGGGCGCCCCCTTCCGGCAAAGGGGTGCAAGCAGTGGAAACCGCCGTGGCACGAGAGGCCCGCGCCCGCAAAAAATGGTTGCAACCAATCGGCATTTAGGGTATGATAATTACATTGATTTTGAAAAATTCACTTCACAGACAGAAGGAAAAGGAGGCTTTCCATGCGCAAGACAAAAATTGTTTGTACCTTAGGTCCCGCCTCAGAAAAAGAAGAGGTCCTGCGCGAGATGATTCTGGCAGGAATGGACGTGGCCCGGTTCAACTTTTCCCACGGCGCGCACGAGGAGCATAAGCGCCGGATGGACACCGTGAAAAAGCTGCGGGCGGAATTGCACCGCCCCGTTGCTATCATGCTGGACACCAAGGGGCCGGAACTGCGTCTTGGCACCTTTAAGGAGGGGAAAGTGCAGCTGAACGCCGGCGACATTTTCACCCTGACCACCCGCAAGGTGGAGGGCACCAATGAGGAGGTCTCCATCAGCTACGATATCATCGGCGACATCTCCAAGGGCGCGCGCATCATGCTGGACGACGGGCTGATTGAGCTGACGGTGGTCAAGCTGACAAAGACCGACATCGTGTGCGAGGTTATCAACAGCGGGGTGGTCAGCAACCACAAAAGCCTGAATCTGCCCGGGGTGGATTTGACCATGCCCTTCCTCAGCGACCGCGACAAGGAGGACATCCTGTTTGGTATCTCGTGCGATGTGGATTTAATCGCCACCTCCTTCACACGCCGTGCGGACGATGTGAAGCAAGTGAAAGAATTCCTTGAAAAAAACGGCGGCGGGGACATTGGCATCATTGCAAAAATCGAGAATCTGGAGGGGTGCGAAAAGATTGAGGAAATCCTCAACCTGGTGGACGGCATCATGGTCGCCCGCGGCGACCTTGGTGTGGAGGTGCCCTTCGAGGATCTGCCCAGGCTGCAGAAGGAGCTGATTAAAAAGGGATACCGCGCAGGCAAGCGCGTCATCACCGCCACCCAGATGCTGGAAAGCATGATTAACAACCCCCGTCCCACCCGTGCGGAGATCAGCGACGTGGCCAACGCCATCTATGACGGGACCAGCGCCATCATGCTCAGCGGCGAGACCTCTGTGGGCAAGTATCCCGTTGAGGTGGTAAAGACCATGGCCACCATTGCCATTAAAACGGAGGAAAACATCAACTACAGAAGCCGCTTTGAAAGCGAGGCGTTCCCCCTGCCCTATACCGTAACCAGCGCCATCTCCCACGCCACCTGCACCACCGCACACGACCTTGGCGCAGTCGCCATTATCAACGTGACCAAATCGGGCGAGACGGCGAAGATGATTAGCAAGCACCGCCCGGAGTGCCCGATTATCTCCTTTACTACATCGGAAAAGGTCTATAATCAGTTGGCCCTGTCCTGGGGGGTTGAACCTTTAATGATTGAAGAGCTGGACTCCACCGACCGCCTGTTCGAGCGCACCGTTCAGCTTGCCACTGAGGCCGGCTATCTGGAAAGCGGGGATCTGGTTGTCATTACAGCCGGTGTGCCGCTTGGAATTTCCGGCACCACCAACCTGCTGAAAGTGCATCTGGTGGGGCACATTCTGGTGTCCGGCATCGGCTCCATGCCGGAGACGGTTTGCGGCAACCTGTGCGTTGCAGCGGATGAGGCCGCTGTCAAAAAACATTTTAAGGATGGGGACATTCTTGTCACCTTCAGCACGGACAACACCATGCTGCCCGCCATCAAGAAAGCAAAAGCCCTGATAGTGGAGGATGAAAACCCCAACTGCCATGCAGTAGTGGCCGGGATGACCCTTGATATTCCCGTTATTTACGCTGCCAAAAACGCCACCAAAATTTTGAAAAGCGGGACCACCGTCATTGTGGACGGGGCCAAGGGCATTGTCCGCTTCGGTGCGTGATATCATTTGAAAAGCTGCTCAAAAAAAGAACGGGCCGTGCGGCCCGTTCTTTTTACTTTCTGATGAACAGCACGCCAAGGGTCCCCGGACCGCAGTGGTTGCTGATGGTACAGCCTGCCTCTGTCTCCAAAATCTCGTTGAATTTGCAGTTCTCTTCAACAAAGGCGCGCACCCTGTCCACAATCTGCTGCGCGCAGGTGGAGTGGGTGATGAAAATCCTGTCTGCCACAATATCGCTCCGGCCGGACAGGCGGTCCTTCACATATTGGACAATGCAGTTTTCAAGGCTGCCACGGTACTTCTTGGCAGCATGCATTTTGCCGTCGGTCACTTCAATGCAGGGCTTCAGGCGCAGCAGGTTGGCGCCCAGCGCGGCAACCGAACTGCACCGGCCGCCTTTGCGCAGGTATTCAATATTATCCACCACGAAGCTGGCTTCCACCCTGCCTGCCAGCTCGTTCAATTCCGTTACAATCTGCTGGGGCTCCATCCCCTGGGCTGCGCGCAGCGCCGCCTCAATCACAAGCAGGCCGCTGCCTGTGGACAGGTTGCGGGAGTCCACTATGTACACATTGTCAAACTCCTGCGCGGCAACGCACGCGTTCTGATAGCAGGAGGAGAAGTCCGAACTGATGCACACGTGAATCACTGCGTCGTACTGTTTTGCAAAGCGGCCGAACAGCTCCGTATAATCGGCCACATTCACCGCCGCCGTACGGCACAGCTTCCCGCTTTTTTCAACATAGCGGAAAATATCCTCCGGCACAATTTCCACCCGGTCCTTCAGGGGCTTGTCATCCATCGCCACATACAGCGGCGCCAGGGTGACGCCGTACTGTTCCAGCAGTGCATCCGATAAGTCACAGGTGCTGTCGGCACAGATTTTCACATTCATTTGCCCATCTCTCCTTGTTTTTCATTCAGCTTTTTTGTCCAGTAGCTGCTCATGCTGTAGCCGGGGCACTCCGTCACATCCTGCAGCAGAAAGGCCGGCGGGACAAAGGCCTGTGCCTGCTCCACGCTCTGGAACTCCACCTCTGCATAGTAAAAGGCGTCAGACGTTCCGGCATCCACCAAGTTACATTCCAGCTGCAGCCCGTCCGGCAGAGGGTAAACTTTTTGCAGTTTTCTGACCGGCGGCATGGGCAGCAGCGCCTTTAAGCGCCCGTACACCTCCGGGGTAAGCGGCAGTTCGATTTCCTCCCGGGCGAGGGTCCCTTCCCCCTTAATACACAGCCGGTAACCGGATCGGCCATCTACCGTCTTTTTCCGGATGCGCACCACAGGCTTAACACACAGATAGCCCTGCTCCATCTCAGAGGACTCTGCCACCGGCAGATCAGGGAAGCCGGAAATCAGAAATTTTCGTTCAATTTCCATGCTGTCCCCTCCTCTCTCCGGCGATCCTTTGCATTGGGCCATCCGGCCGCGGCCACTGCCATATGGGCATCCGGCCCAGGCCATGTGACAGTACCGTGCTCTGGATGTTTTCCTTATATTATACCGGGAAACAAAAACAGTGTAAAGTACATTTTCTGCTGAATGCAGGCTGGGGCCGCTTCCTTTTACCGTTCCCGCTGCCTCCGCCGCTTTGTGTGCAGCCTTTTCCGGATAAGCAGGCTTTTTAAAGCATGGCCGTCAAAGGGAACCAGCGGATAGAGATAACTGCCGCCAAGCACTGTGCGGTTGGTGGCCAAAAGCAGAATCACAACAAGCAGCCCCGCCGCAAACCCCCAGACATTAAACAGGGCGGTAAGAATCAAAATCAGGACCCGCATCAGCTTAAAGGCGTAACCCAGTTCAAACGAGGGCTGGGTAAAATTGACAATGCTGACGAACGCCATATACAGGATAACATCCGGCACAAACCATCCTGCCTTAACGGCAAATTCCCCCAGTATCAGCCCGCCCACCACAGAAAAAGAGTTGCTGAGCATACTGGGCGTATTCAGCGATGCCAGTTTCAGCCCATCCACTGCGAATTCAATCACCAGCAGCTGAAACAAAATGGGGACGGAGTTCGGTTCCGAAATTTTGATGAAATCAAGCCAGGGTGGGATATACTGCGGGTTTTCTACCAGCAAGAACCAAGCCGGGGTTAAAAGCAGCGTGAGAAAAAACGTGACGATACGGGTTATCCGCAGGTAGCTCCCCACCAACGGGGGAAAATAAAAATCATTGCTTTCCTGAAAAAAGTCGAAAATAGAGGTGGGCAGAATCATCACGGAGGGTGTATTGTCCACAAGAATCAGGATGCTTCCCTCCATTACACAGGCAGAGGCTGCATCCGGCCGCTCCGTATAGCGGATTTTGGGGAAAGGATTGTACCAGCCCCTGTCAATCAGCACCTCTGCCAGGCTCTCCTGGCTCATGGTCAGGGCCGTCACATCCGCGGCTTTCAGCCGTTTGCGCAGGCGCTCCAGCTTTTTTCTGTCCACCCGGTTGCTAAGGTAGGACACCACCACATCAGTTTTCGAGCGGGTACCGATGGAGAACAGCTCCATCGTCAGAGAGGGATCCCGTACCCGGCGGCGCAGCAGGGCAGTGTTAAACACCAGTGTTTCCACAAAGCCGTCGCGGGATCCGCGCAGCACCCGGTCATCCTCCGGCTCCTCCACGCCACGGACGGGATAGGTGCGCAGATCCATCAGGATGGCCTCTGTAAAGCCATCCATCATAAGTGCCAGCTGGCCGGACAGCACACCGGTCACTACCCCGTCCGGGTCGGGGCTGTGCGCCACTTCCACATAGGTGATGAACCGGAGGGCAAACTGTTCAGCCGTGTCCACCCCTTCCAGCTGCTCCGGCGTGATTTTCATTAAAAACTCCAGCAGTTTCTCCATCACCTCATCTTTTAAAAAGCCGTCTACAAAGTAGAAACGGCCCTTCTTCCCACCAATCAGCACATTCCGGCCAACCAGGTCGAAGCTCTCCCCTAACCGAAGCGCCTTATCCAACGCGCCCGTATCCATTGTAAAATCACCCGAAAAACTCATACTATCACCTCTAAGGACAGTATTCCATTACAGGCGAAAAACATACGGTGCGGGCGAATTTCTTGTTATTCGGTCGTTGACAAACAGTGGACGCTATGGTATGATACAAGCGTCATAAGGGAGTAATCGGCACGAAAGTGTGGCAAGGTCAACACACTGAAAGCATTGCGCTTTCTGGCCTTGTTTGAAACGATGAGACTTATCTGTCATCAGCAGACGGATAGGCCTCTTTTTTTATGTCTGGAGGATGAAAAAAATGAATCTATGGGAACTGCTATTGTTGGCGGTGGGGCTTTCCATGGACGCCTTTGCTGTGTCTGTGTGTAAGGGCCTGTCCGTATCGCGTGCCAGCATCACGCACTCGCTGACCACCGGGCTGTGGTTTGGCGGGTTTCAGGCACTGATGCCGCTGATTGGTTTTCTGCTTGGGACGCAGTTCGAGTCCCTCATTACCGATTTTGACCACTGGATCGCCTTTATCCTGCTGGCGCTTATCGGGGGAAATATGATTCGTGAGTCAAGAGGCGGCGCGGACAAATGCAACAGCTCCTTCGGATGGAAGGCCATGCTTCCGCTGGCGGTGGCCACCAGCATTGACGCCCTGGCGGTGGGAATTACCTTTGCTTTCCTTCAGGTGCAGATTATCCCGGCCGTCAGCCTTATCGGGGCCATCACCTTCCTGCTTTCCGCTGCAGGGGTTAAGGCGGGAAATCTGCTTGGTGCAAAGTGGAAAAGCGGCGCGGAGCTGTGCGGGGGAATTATCTTAATTTTAATCGGCACTAAAATCCTACTGGAGCATCTTGGGATACTGGGATAAAAAGAAGTTCCGGACATGCTGTCCGGAACTTCTTTTTATTTTTCTTGTTTTAATCTTCGTACGTAAACGAAAGCTATTACAGCGAAAATAACGGTCTGCAAGATCATCAAAATCAGGTAACAAATTGAAGCGCCATAAATGCCAAATGATTTTACCGCCATCGGCATGGCAAGAAGCGCACAGAGCGTTATTATACCGTAACCAATCAGCAGACTGTATTGGTGCCTCATAATCGTAATGGCATAGTAAAACACATTGTAAAGTGCAGAGAAGCCACCTGCAATAAGGAGAATCAGAAGAACCGGGCGATAGCCGTCCAAATCAACCCCGTAGAACCAATTTAACACCGGTATGCCGAGGAAATAGGCAACAACCAGGCAGCCCAATGTTATCAGGGTTACATAAAACACCTGTCTCTTCAAAACAGAGAAAAAGCCCTTCATGTTGCCATCCCTATAGCGAAGGGCAAGGGCGGTCAGTTGCGGCTTGATAATAAATCCGCCGAACAAATTGATAACGAAAGCTGGCATAAATAAAATATTAAAATATGTTTGAATATCTGAACTTAAGTAGGAATCTATCGCATACTTGGCCGAATTGTTAATATATGCAGAAAGGAAAGAACTGGCAAACAGGGGAAGGCAGGCGAGAAAGAGTAGTAGCAACTTGCCCCAGTCAAACTTTATTTTGAACTTGTCAAAATATCCTACAACAAAGGGATCATAGAGCAAAAATGCAAGAATGATTCCCGCTGCAAGAAAGAAGGATGCCTGAACCAGGTTTCTGCTGAAATACAGCGATACAAGAAATGCAAGGGTGGAGCAGAAAAAGCGAAGAAAATGTCCCTTTACAGCAATGTCAAAACGCCCATGTTTCTGATACAGACCTTCAAATACATCTGCAAATGCCTCCATTGCCTTGTACAGGCAAAACATTAGGACAATAACGGCTTTTTCTGTATAAAAATCCCCGGCAATAACCCAAACAACACCGGCTATCAACAAAATAGCGCACGTTATGACTCGTGAAGTCAGATAATTGGAGAAAGAAAACTTATCATCCACATCGGAGGCCTGATATGTCCTCATGCAGAAAAAACCCACTGTCAGCAGCTGCTGTGAAATAGCAAGTGCAATTGAGAAGACACCAGCTTCAGAGGGGCCCAGTAGATGGGTAACAGCCCAAAGCATAATCACGCTACTGCCCGAGTACATAATTCCGGATGCCACTGTCCAAAAATAGGTCTTTCGCCCTATGTTTGTTTCACTGCCTAAGATAATTGCTCGTGCTCTGTCTTTCACTGCGGTTTCTTTCCTTTTATCAGTTTAATTTAGTCACCAAATTCCAGTAAAACAGCCCCATGATTAATACGCTGGTCTTCTGGAGGAAGCTGCATATAGTCGCCGTATCCCCGTGTCAGCATTTCATGGTTTTTGTTCATTATTTTCACATCCAAGCCCTCAAACTTTGCAGTTTTGAGAGGGAAAATTTCATCATAGGAGACGATCCAGTCCTCTTGGTCCGACGCGCTTAACGTCGTGTACAGCCTGGTTTTTCCATTATACTTCAATGCTTCTTCTGTGTACTTTCTGTTGATATAATCTACAGGCACATGTAGCCCACGAAGAATATAATGCACGGTCCAACAGCCTGCGGCAAATAGTTTGGATAATAGGCCCTTTCCCGGAACTGCCGGATTTTTAATACCCCGCATAATGTAAAGCCGATTCCAGAAATTAATCCGCCGGAATTGCTTTTTTCTTTCTTTTTTATCTGTGGAAACATTGTCAAAAGGTAAAATGTCAATGTGGATGCCATAATGTCTCGGCCATTTCATATGCTCTTCAGAGACATGCGCCGTCCCTTTTCTCGACATACGTAGAGTATGGCCAAGGCAATCCTTTTGAATATCCGCAGACATAAAGTCGTATTTCTCACCAAGTTCAGCCGGAGCAAGTTCCAAAAACCGGTCAAAATCAGCACGTAACATCCCCACATCCATATCGTCATCCCACGGTATAAAACCCTGATGGCGCACCGCACCAATTGCCGTGCCGCCTATGACCACATAGGGCAGCTCATGTTGATCACAAAATGCGATAAAATCTGCTAAAATTTCAACTTCTGCTTTCTGAAGCCGTTGCAAGTCTTCCTGTCGGTAACTATTCATTTCGAAACCCTTTCAAGTTTTTATTACTCTCCAAAATCAAGATCCATCGGTGGATGGTTATGCCGCTTATCCTCCGGCGGTAATGTCATATAATCGCCATACCTGCGTTCCAAATAGGCATGAATATTACCCGGGAATTTTATCATCAGACCATTAAAGGGCATCTTTTTTGTTGGCACAATATCATCCAATTTCATGATGCTTGTGAATGGCGTCGGATCAAAAAAATAGGCGACTCTTTTTGTTGGAGTGTCCTCATATCGTCTGCTGGCCTTCATCGCTTTGGAGTATAAAAAGCGGGGGGAGATGCGGAAAAGCCGCAAAAAGAAATGGGCACAAACACACGCCGCAGTGATTAAAGAAGCTTTGAGTCCCGAATAATAAAGCGTGGGTCTTGCAATTTTTCGCAAAATCAGTAATTTCCCCCAGAACCAGGCAGTTTTGCCCTGTCTCCTCATCGCTTTATCCTCATCTGCAATGTTGTCAAAAAAGTAGATGTCCAAAAAAATCCCAAAATTACAGTCTATTCCTTTCATTGCATACTCTTGAAATACCGTGCCCTTTTTCACAAGGCGCGTTGTTGGTAAAGGATAGTTTGTATTCGTTTCAAAATTCAGGATCTCATATTTTTCGCCGAGTTCCTTTTCTGCAATCTGAAGAAAACGGTCGTAATCCTTTCTGAGCATCCCAATGTCGATATCATCATCCCATGGTATAAAGCCCTGATGACGTACCGCGCCAATTGCCGTGCCACCAACCCCAAAATAATCTATCCGGTGCTTATCGCACAGATCGGCGAAATCCTTCAGAATTTCCAGTTCTGTATGCTGTAAACGCTGTAAAGTCTGCTCGTCATACTCCTGATACATCATCTTGCTCTGCAACTCCTTTTTCATCCAACGCGTGACAAGATTATACCATTCTGCTACAGGCTTGTCAAAAAGGAGATGAGGCAACAGCCTCATCTCCTTTTATGCGTAGGAACAATCAACCTTTTTTAAATCCGCCAACGTATCAATTTCGGCAATATCCCATGAGCTGCAAGAGCGTACCCGTATTTTATACTGATCCTGGAAAAAGTCCAAGGCCACTTGATCCCAAAAGCACTGTTTTCCGTCTTTTCTGTCATAAATTACTTTCAAGTGGTTTGCAAGCCGCTTTCCATCCTCTGGAGACCAGAATGAAACGCCCACCATTGTATAGCAACGCTTCCCACCGATGACCATGCTTTTGATATAGCCATTCTGTGTAGTAAGGCACCAGTCATCCGTCTTGTCAACAGGGATCCCCAGATAATTGCTTTCATACTGATAGGGCTTGATAAGCTTCGGATTATACAATAACAGATCTCCATCCATTACATATGCGCTTTCAAATAAGTCACGGACACACATTGCAGACGATATATTATTTTGTGTCTCAAAAAATGGATTATCGACAAATTTTAAGTTTGGATATTTCCCAAGAAGCTGATCAAACTGTTCAGAATGATAACCCCGGACCACAATAATTTCCTCAATTCCAGCGGCTAAAACTGCATCAATCAACGTATCAATCAGCCGAGTCCCATTTACCCGTACCAAAGGTTTCGGTATATTTTGTGTCACCGGCAGAAGTCTGGAGCCAAGTCCTGCCGCAAAAAGTATCGCGCGTTTTGCTTTATAGGGCTCCAACGCTTTTCGCCCCAGGTCCGTAATTTTATTGTTTTGTAGCAGACCTTTTTCTTCTAATACAGAGCGCACATTTTTCACTGTCTCTAGGGGCAGTCCAATTTTTTTAGAAAGCTCTTCCAAAGACAGAAACGGATGATTCTGGACAAAAAATTCCAGAATATCAAATTGACAGCGATCCACTTTTTCTCCCCTAACCTTGATTACATAATTGAAATTTCCCTTTCTCCGCAGCATTATACTATACTTTTTTAATATTCTCAAGACAGGAGGCCAAAATCATATTTTTCTTCCTATTATTAAAATATTTTCCCAGCAGGAATTTGTTTATTTATATTATATTTAACACATAATATCATAAATAAAGTACACTTTAATACAAAATACCCCTGCCGGCTGGCAGGGGGTATTTTGTATACTCTTTCTATTTTTTCAGCAGTGCTTTGATACGCTCTACCGCCTCGAGGGTGTTTTCCCTGTCGCTGAAAGCGGTCAGCCGGAAATACCCCTCGCCTGCATCGCCAAAGCCCGCACCGGGCGTTCCCACAACGGCCGCTCCATTCAGCAGCAGGTCAAAGAAAGCCCATGAATCCATTCCGTCAGGGCACTTTAACCAGATGTAAGGGGAATTAATTCCTCCGGTGAAGGGAATGCCAAGCTCGGTAAAACAGTCCGCCAAAATTTTTGCGTTCTGTTTGTAATACTGGATGTTCTCCCGGATTTCCTTTAAGCCTTCCGGCGTAAAGACGGCCTCCGCCCCGCGCTGAATAATATAAGGAACGCCGTTGAACTTCGTGGTCTGACGGCGCATCCACATGGCGTTCAGGTTCAGTGTCTTGCCGTTCTTTGCCGTGACTTCAATCCCCTTCGGCACCACTGTATAACCACAGCGGGTGCCGGTGAAGCCGGCAGTTTTGGACAGGCTGCAAAACTCGATCGCGCAGTCCTTTGCACCGTCAATTTCAAAAATGGAACGCGGCAGGGACGGGTCTTCAATAAACGACTCATACGCGGCGTCGAACAGGATGATGGCGCCCTCCGCCTTGGCATAGTCCACCCATGCCTTCAGCTGTGCGCGGTCGTACACCGCGCCGGTGGGGTTGTTGGGGGAGCACAGATAAATGATATCCCCGTGGAAAGAGGGAGGCATGGGCAGGAAGCCGTTGCTTTCATCCCCCTGCAAAAACTTGATGGTACGGCCAAGCATACGGTTGGTGTCCACATAGACAGGATAGACCGGGTCGCAAATCAGCACCACGTTGTCGTTTCCAAACAGGTCGGTGATGTTGGCAACATCACTTTTGGCACCGTCGCTGACAAACACTTCCCCATCCTGCAGCGTGACGCCCATGGATGCGTAGTATTCGGAAATTCTCTCCCTTAAAAAGTCATATCCCTGCTCCGGTCCGTAGCCGTGGAACGTCTCTTTCACGCCCATCTCCTGTGAGGCCTTCACCAGCGCCTCCACCACGGTTTTGGCCAGCGGCAGCGTCACGTCGCCGATGCCCATGCGGATCACCTTTTTATCCGGGTGCTCCTCGGAAAATTTGCGGACCCGGGCCGCAATCTCCGTAAAAATGTAGCTTTGTTTAATGTCGAGATAATGCTCATTTACTGAAAACATGCTGCTTCTCCTCTCCTTATAATTACAGTGTCACCGTTCCCTCAAAGCTGACGGCAGCCGGGCCGGTCATCATCACATGTCCATCCGAACGCCAGACGATATTTAAATCGCCCCCCAACAGCTTCACGGTAACGTCCGTGTCCTTTTTACAGTGGCCGTTCAGTACCGCGGCCACCACCGTGGCGCAGGCGCCGGTGCCGCAGGCCATGGTCTCCCCCGAACCGCGCTCCCACACGCGCATCTCCAGTGTATGTTCGTCAATGACACGCACATACTCCGCATTGACTCTGTCCGGGAACAGCGGATGATGCTCCAGCTTCGGGCCGATGGCCGCAAGGTCCAGGTCCGCCACGCTGGGGCAAAACTGCACGGCGTGTGGATTGCCCATGCTGACGCAAGTCAGATACACCGATTGACCGTCCACCGTAACCGGGATATTTACAAACTGGGAGCCGTCCGCATCCACCGGGATGTCCCGGGGGGCCAGAACCGCCTCGCCCATGTCCACGCACACAGAGGAGACCTTTCCATCCTGCACGCTGAGCGTCAGATATTTAATACCGCTGAGCGTCTCCACCGAAACCTGCGTCTTATCCGTGTAGCCATAGTCGTACACATATTTTCCGACGCAGCGGATGGCGTTTCCACACATCTTCCCCTCTGAGCCGTCCGCATTGAACATCCGCATGCGGAAATCCGCCTTATCGCTTGGCAGGATAAGGACAACCCCGTCGCCGCCGATGGACTTGTGTCGGTCGGACAGGCGAACCGCCGCCTCCGACGGATCCGGCAGCGGCTGTTCCTTCAAACAGTCGAAATAGATGTAATCGTTGCCAATTCCATGCATCTTGATAAAGTTGCGCTTCATACTGGACACTTCCCTTCCGATTGCGGCCTGGCGCCGCTTTATCGCGCTGCTACTATTTTAATGCATTTCCGCCCGGTTGTAAATATTGTATTGTTTAAAGAAGCGGTTTCTGGTAAAATAGAAAGGTAAATTCTGATGCACAGGAGTATGGATATGATTACAAAAGAGACGGTCGCCCACCTTGCCAACCTGTCCCGAATTGATTTTGACGAGCAGGCGCTTACAAAAATTCAGGGAGAGATGAGCGGCATTATTGATTTGATGGACACGATTGCCGGGCTGGACCTGTCCGACTGTGAGACCAAGCTGGACAGCACGCTTCCCCCGTCCGACTTTCGTCCGGACGAGATTCAGCCCTCCATCCCCCAGAAGCAGGCCATGCAGAACGCCCCCAAGGAAGTCAGCGGGCTGTTCCTTGTGCCCAAAGTTGTGGAATAGGAGGGGCGACGCATGAGAAACGAAAGGATTGCCGCGCTGCGTGAAAAACTGGACAAGCGTGAAATTGGCGCGGTGGAATTGACAAAAGAGTATTTGGCGGAAATTGAGAAAAAAGACGGGGCGTTGGAAAGCTACATCACTGTGTGCGCCGACGAGGCGCTGAAAGCTGCCGAGCAGGCGCAAAAGCGCATTGATGAAGGCAACGCAGACACGCTGACGGGGATTCCCCTTGCTGTGAAGGATAACATCTGCACCGAGGGGGTGCTGACCACCTGCTCCTCCAAAATGCTGTACAACTTTGTGCCGCCCTATGATGCCACAGTCATCGACAAGCTGAAGGCGCAAAACGCAGTGCTGCTTGGCAAGACCAGCTTGGACGAGTTTGCGATGGGCGCCTCCACCCAGACCTCCTACTTTAAAAAGACAAAAAACCCCTACGATCTGACCCGGGTGCCGGGCGGCTCCTCCGGCGGCAGTGCCGCAGCCGTGGCCGCGGGCCTGTGCGCGGCGGCGCTGGGCTCCGACACGGGCGGCAGCATTCGCCAGCCCTCCGCCTTCTGCGGGGTGACGGGGATTAAGCCGACTTACGGCGCCGTATCCCGTTTCGGGCTTGTGGCCTTCGCCTCCAGCCTTGACCAGATTGGGCCCATTGCCGGCAGCGCCAGGGACTGCGCGCTGGTGCTGGATGCCATTGCGGGCAAGGATCCCCGCGACTCCACCAGTGTCGGCATGAAGCAGAGTGCCGGGAGCCTGCTTTCCCAGGATATCAAGGGGCTGCGCATCGCCCTTCCGAAGGAATTTTTCGGTGAGGGGCTTGACCCGCAAATCAAGGCCTCGGTGCTTGCGGCGGCAGATACCTACAAGGCCATGGGCGCCGAAATTGTGGAGGTGTCCATGCCGAGCCTTCCCTACGCCATTCCCGCCTACTACCTTATCTCCTCCTCTGAGGCCAGCTCCAACCTGGCGCGGTTCGACGGGGTAAAATACGGCTACCGTACTTCCCACGCCGACGGCTATGTGGACATGGTGAAGCGCACAAGGGCCGAGGGCTTCGGCGAGGAGGTCAAGCGGCGGATTCTGCTTGGCACCTATGCGCTGTCCAGCGGCTATTATGATGCGTACTACAAAAAGGCCGTGCTGTTAAGGGAGCGGATCAAGCGTGAATATGCCGCCATTTTTGAAACCTGCGACGCCATCCTGACACCCACCACCACCGACCCGGCCTTCCGCATTGGGGAGCGGGAGGACGACCCGGTTAAGATGTACCTTGCAGATATTTACACGGTGGCAGTCAACATTGCCGGACTGCCCGCCGTCAACACCACCTGCGGCTATACAGAAAGCGGGCTGCCCATTGGAATGTCCATTGTGGGCCGCGCTTTCAGCGAGGATCGGATTTTGCAGCTGGCGGACGCCTTCGAACAGGGCTTTGTGCGCCGCGCCCCCGTCCTGTAAAAATGGAAAAGAAAAGGGGTTTTGAGGACCGGTATCCCGGTGGCCTCAAGGCCCTTTTTCTGTTGTCAGATCTTTCCCCTTTCTTGACACTGTTTCGACAAAATACTATACTTAGATATGAATGCAGTTTTTTAACGATTTGTTATGCGGAAGCGCCCTGTAGGCGGGCGCTTCGTGCCATTTTACTGAGGGCCTCCGCCTTATCCAGCAAGATGGCGGCACAAAGCTGTAAAGAACAGGTGTTCTTTCACCCAGGACAGGAGATGATAGATTGAAAATCGGATTGGATATTGGTTCCACAACCATTAAGTGCGTCGTTCTTGACGAGCAGGAGCAGATTCTCTACTCCTCCTACGAGCGGCACTTTTCCCACATTGTAGAAAAAGCCGTGGAGCTGCTGTCGCGGCTGGACAGCGAGGTGGTACACGGGCGGCCGGTTCTGCTGTCCATCTCCGGTTCCGCCGGAATGGGTTTTGCCACCAAGTGCGGCATTCCCTTCGTTCAGGAGGTGTTTGCCACCCGGGTGGCGGCCAACCGCTTTCTGCCCGGAACCGACGTGATTATTGAGCTTGGCGGTGAGGATGCGAAAATCATCTTTCTTGACGGCGGCATGGAAGTGCGCATGAACGGATCCTGCGCAGGCGGCACCGGTGCGTTTATTGACCAGATGTCCACCCTGCTGGGTATGTCCCTTGAGGAATTGAATGAGGCGGCGAAAAAACACGAAAAAATTTACACCATCGCCTCCCGCTGCGGCGTGTTTGCCAAGACGGACATTCAGCCGCTGCTTAACCAGGGGGCAAAAAAGGAGGATATTGCGGCCAGCATTTTCTACGCCGTGGTCAACCAGACCATCGGCGGCCTTGCACAGGGCCGGGCAATTGAGGGGAACGTCGTCTACCTGGGCGGGCCCATCTCCTTTTTAAGCGAACTGAAAAATGCCTTTGACTGGTCGCTGGGCCTTCAGGGGACGCTGCCGGAAAACTCGCTGTATTTTGTGGCGCTGGGCGCAGCGCTGTATTCGGATAAGGAGGACACGCTGGAAAGCGTGATCGCAAAGCTGAACGCATACGACGGTTCGGGCGACTTCGCCTATAATGAGCCGCTGTTTAAAAACAAGCAGGAATACGACGAATTCTGTGCCCGGCATGCCAAGGCCACCGTCCCCTACAAACAGCTGAACGAGCAGACGGGCCCGGTACATATCGGAATTGACGCAGGCTCCACCACAGTTAAGACCGCAGTGATTGACAGCGAGGGCAGCCTGCTGCTGTCCAGTTACCAAAAGGCGGGGGGCAATCCGGTGCCCATTATCCGGGACTACCTTCTGGGGCTGTATGAAAAGTATCCTTATATCCAGATTGCCTCCGTCACTTCCACCGGCTACGGCGAGGAAATTATCAAAAACGCCTTCCAGGGTGATTTTGGCGTGGTGGAAACAGTGGCGCATTTTACCGCTGCACGCCGTTTCATGCCGGAGGTGGACTTTGTTATTGACATCGGCGGGCAGGACATGAAATGCTTTCAGGTGGAGGATGGGGTCATCACCAACATCTTCTTAAACGAAGCTTGTTCCTCCGGCTGCGGCTCCTTCCTTCAGACTTTTGCGGAGGCGCTGGGCTATTCTATCGAGGATTTTGCCAACCTTGGCCTGTTTGCAGACAGGCCGGTGGAACTGGGCAGCCGGTGCACGGTGTTCATGAACTCCTCCGTGAAACAGGCGCAGAAGGACGGCGCATCCATTGAAAACATTTCGGCAGGGCTGTCCATCAGCGTGGTGAAAAACGCCCTGTACAAGGTAATCCGTGCCTCCAACCCGACCAGCCTCGGCCGGCACATCGTGGTGCAGGGCGGCACCTTTTTAAACAAGGCCGTGCTGCGCGCATTTGAGAAGGAGCTGCAGTGCGATGTGGTTGCCCCGGCCATTGCGGGGCTGATGGGCGCCTATGGAGCCGCACTGTACGGCATGGGCAAAAAGAAACAGCACAGCACCGTGCTGGATGCCGCCCAGCTGAAGGACTTTACCCACGAGGTAAAAAACATCAACTGCGGGCTGTGCAGCAACAACTGCCAGCTGACGGTCAACACCTTCTCCGGCGGGCGGAAGTTCATCAGCGGGAACCGGTGCGAACGGCCCATTGCGGGTAAACGTTCGGACGGGAAGCTGAATATCTACCGCTTCAAGCAGGAACTGCTGGAGCAGTACAAGAAACGCGGGCAGATTGACACCCCCCGCGCCGTCATTGGCATCCCCATGGGACTGAACATGTATGAGCTGCTGCCCTTCTGGACCGTGTTCTTTACAGAGCTCGGCTTCTCCCTTGTCACCTCCCCCCGCTCCAGCCGGGAGCTGTATTTGAAGGGGCAGGGCACCATCCCCTCCGACACGGTGTGTTTCCCCGCCAAGCTGATTCACGGGCATATTGCCGCCCTGCTGGACCGGGGGGTGGACGCCATCTTCTACCCCTGCATGAGCTACAACATTGATGAGGGTATGGGTGACAACCATTACAACTGCCCGGTTGTGGCCTACTACCCGGAGGTTATCGCCGCAAATGACCGGCGGCTTGCGGACAATACGTTTATTTATGACTACATCGGTATTCACCGCAAACACGACTTCCCGAAAAAGATGACGGCTATCCTTCAGAAATACTTTGACGGCATCGGCCTTAAGGAAGTGAAGCATGCGGCGAAGAAGGCCTATGAGGAATACGACCGTTATCTTGCCGCCGTCAGAGAAAAGGGACAGGAGATTATTGAGGAGGCCCGGCGCGAGGGCAGGCAGATCATCGTGCTGTGCGGCCGCCCCTACCACCTGGATGAGGAGATCAACCACGGGATCGACCTGCTGATTGCAGGCTTCGGCGCAGCGGTTATCTCAGAGGATGCGGTCAGCCATCTTATGCCGAAAATGCCCACCACGGTACTGAACCAGTGGACCTACCACGCGCGGCTTTACTCCGCCGCCAACTATGTCACCACCCAGGACGACATGAACCTTGTGCAGCTGGTTTCCTTCGGCTGCGGCGTGGATGCCATTACCACGGACGAGGTACGCAGTATTCTGGAGGCGGGCGACAAAATTTACACCCAGATCAAAATTGACGAAATCACCAACCTCGGCGCGGTAAAAATCCGGCTGCGCAGCCTGTTCGCCGCCATTGAGGAAAAACAGGAGGCGAAAGCAGTACATGAGTAAAAAAGCGCGCTCTTGGCCGGAGTTTACAAAGTCCATGCGCCAGAATTACACCATCCTTATTCCCATGATGGCGCCCATCCACTTCACGCTGATTAAAAACGCCTTCCAGGACAGCGGCTATAACATGGAGCTGCTGACCAACCACAGCCAGGCAGTGGTGGACAAGGGCCTAAAATACGTACACAACGACACCTGCTACCCTGCGCTGCTGGTTATCGGCCAGATGATCGACGCGCTGGACAGCGGAAAATATGACCTGAGCAAAACCGCCCTCATCATCACCCAGACGGGCGGCGGCTGCCGGGCCAGCAACTACATCCACCTGTTGCGGAAGGCGCTGAAAAAGGCGGGTTACGGCAACATCCCGGTCATCAGCCTTAACATGTCCGGCCTTGAAAAAAACAGCGGCTTCAAGCTGACGCTGAAAATGATCAGAAAGGCTGTGGCGGGCCTTGTGTACGGCGACATGCTGATGCTGCTTCGCAACCAGGTCCGCTCCTACGAGCAGGTGGCGGGCCAGACGGACAAGCTGGTGGACGAGTGGACAATGCGGCTGACAAAGCAGTTTAAGCAGAGCAAGGGCTACTCCATTGGGGAGATGAAGGAAAACCTGAACGGCATTGCAAAGGACTTCGCCGCCATCCCCCGCACGCAGGAAAAGAAGGTGCGCGTCGGCATTGTGGGCGAAATCTACGTCAAATACGCAAGCCTTGGCAACAACGACCTTGAAAACTTCCTGTTAGGTGAAAACTGCGAAATTATGGTTCCCGGTATCATGGGCTTCGCCCTGTTCAAGGTGGATAACCGGCTGGAGGACATCCGGCTGTACGGCGGCAACCCCCTTAAAAAGATGGTGGTGGGCTGGCTGATGAAATACCTGACCAAAATGGAGACGGTGCTTATTGACGCTGTGAAGCAGTTCCCCTGCTTTTTTGCCCCCTCCCCCTACAGTGAGACGAAAAAGCTGGTTAAGGGGGTTATCGGCTACGGCAACAAGATGGGCGAGGGCTGGCTGCTGACGGCGGAGATGCTGGAGCTGATTGAGCAGGGCTTCCCCAACATCGTGTGCACACAGCCCTTCGGCTGTCTGCCCAACCACATCTGCGGCAAGGGCATGATTGGGAAAATCCGACAAATCCATCCGGAAAGCAACATTGTCCCCATCGATTATGATCCCAGTGCAACCAGGGTCAACCAGGAAAACCGCATAAAAATGATGCTGGCAGTTGCGAAAGAACGCTTGCAGCAGAATCAGTAAAAAAGAGATGACGGGCCCAAAGCCCGTCATCTCTTTTTTACTTGCCTTTCCTGCCGGAAAGCAGCTGTCTTTGCCAGCCAGGTACTTTATGCGGGGACAGCCGCGTAAAGCTTTTTGCCGACAGTGCCAAGCACCGCCGCAAGCAGGATATCCACCAGCAGAACACCGCCGCACACCAGCCACAGATAGGTCCACAGGAAATCCACAGACAGCTTCAGCAGCAAAAACAGCGCCACCGGAACCGCCACACCCGCAAGACCGGCCAGCATGGCATATACGGTTGCCGCGCTCTGCTTAACAACCTGTGCCGGCGTCGTAAACTCCATCTTGGGGCTTAGCAGGTTCATCAACAGGCCCATGAAGGAGATGTAGAAGGAATACAGCACGGGCAGAATCAGCAGAATCAACAGGGCCTGAATACTAAGGCCCAGCACAGCGTACAGAATTACCGCACAGATAACGGCGGGAACTGCCGTTATCAGCAGATTGATGGAAATTTTCGCGGCGAACACCTTCCAGACCGGAACCGGAGCCGCTTTCACAAGGTAGAAAGCCTTCCCCTCCAGCGAAATGGAGGAGCAGGTGGTGCAGGACATCACTGCCAGCAGGGACAGAAGCGCTGCAAACATGGGCCCCATCATGTCGGCGACAACAGGAAGCTCCAGCAGCTGCGCCATTGTTTCCCCGCCGAAGAAAGCCGCCGCAATGGTGAGGATAAACATCAGCAGTGCGCCAAAGGCGGTATTAAAGATGTAGATGGGGGTGGAGGCATAGGTCTTCAGTTCCTTAAAAAACAGCGCCCGCATGGGGGAACCGGCCTTCAGGGCGGTCAGCTTGTAATTGGCACGGGAGCTGCGCTCGTTCAGCAGCTGGTTAATGCGCTTATAGCCAATGCTGAACACCCACACAAACAGTGCGAACACCGCGGCGCTGATGGCCAGCGCAATCAGCAGTTCCAGCACGCTGCCCGTTACCATGGCGGAGCCGTAGTAGTAGAAAAAGGGCATGTACTGACGGATCCCCTCCGCAAGTCCGCCCGCATTGGCCGCAAAGCTGGCCAGCAGGCCCTGCAGGTTAAAGCTGCCGATCATAATCAGGGCAAAGAACGCAAAGGACAGAATAATGCTGACAAGGTTTTTAAACTTAAGCCGGGAGGAAATCGCCGCGATTACCGCAGAGATAATGCTTGCCAGCACCACCGGCACCAGCGGGGAGAACAGCACGCTGATGATACCGAACACCCAGCCCAGCGGCGACAGGCCGCCCAGAACCGCATATACCACAATGCCGGGCACCATAATGACGCAGGACACCAGCAGCTGGGACACCGTCAGGGAGACCAGTTTGCTTGCCAGCACCGCCCGGGGTTTTACCGGCATGGACAGCAGCAGATCGTAATCCTTAAAGGAGAACAGCGTGCCGCCTGCGGAATAGAAGGTAAACAGAAACACCATCAGCCCGGAGATGACCTGCAGGAAGATGGGCATCAAGTCCAGCATCCCCGTCATTTTCAGCACATCTGCCAGCATGTAGATATACATGAAGATGGTGCCGAGGACCGCCAGTACCAGAAAGGCGCCCAGCAGCGCCTTTCCTGCGAACTTTGCTTTTCCCTTTTTCAGCTCGGCCTTCAGCTTGCCAAGGCCAAGCATCATGATAAAATCGTACTTTAACAGCGTTCCAAATTTATTCATCGCCCGTCAACTCCAAAAAGACATCCTCCAGCGAGGCATCGCCCTTCACCGTGTCTGTATCGCCCACGGAAATCAGCTTTCCGTTTTTGATAATGGCAATTTTGTTGCACAGCTTTTCCGCCACCTCCAGCACGTGGGTGGAGAAGAAGATGGCGCCGCCTTCTGCGCACAGTTCCTTCATCATTTCCTTCAGCCGGTGGGAAGCGGTGGGGTCAAGGCCCACAAACGGCTCGTCCAGAATCAGCAGTTTCGGCCGGTGGACCAGCGCTGAGATCACCGCCAGCTTTTGCCGCATGCCGTGGGAGTAGGAGGAGATGAGATCGCCCAGATTTTTTGTGATTTCAAAGGCATCCGCATAGGTCTTAATCCGCTGCTCCCGGTCGTTTTTGGACACGCCGTACAGATCACAGACAAAATTAAGATACTGAATGCCGGTCAGGGAGCCATATAAATCAGGATTATCCGGGATGTAGGCCATAACGGCCTTGCACGCCTCCGGCTGTTTCTTAATATCCTTCCCATCCACTAAAATTTCGCCCTGCTCAAAGTCGAGAATGCCCACCGCCGACTTGATGGTGGTGGTTTTGCCCGCGCCGTTGTGACCGATAAAGCCAAAAATGTCGCCGCTTTCAATCGTCAGCGACAGGTCGTCCACAGCCTTTTTCCCGCTTTTGCCGTAGATTTTGGTCAGGTGGCTGATACGAAGCATGTTTTTTCCTGCCTTTCCTTTTTCATTCTGGGGCGGCCGGCAACAGCTTCGCCGGACTGCCCGCTTCATTATAGGATAAGAGATGTGAGTTGTAAAGGACAAATTCTGTAAATTTGCCGCAGCTTGGAAAACCTGTCCCCCACCTCTTCCCTATCCGCCAGTATAGGGCAAAGAGGCCCGTTTGTCAACAGCTAGTAGATTTAATAACCCCTAAAGTTGACAATAAATTCATATACTAATAGTGGAATGGGGGCATACAGATGATTGATTTAGGAATGAGAATAAAGCGCCTGCGAGAGATGAAAAACATGAACCAGGCGGCGCTGGCCAGCCGGGCCGGCATCACCAAATCCTCTGTTTCCGCGTATGAAAACGGGACGCGTCTGCCCTCCTACGACGTGCTGGTAAGGCTGGCGGAAATTTTTCACGTCAGCACCGACTACCTTCTCGGCCGGGAAAAGCTGCACACCATTGACGCACAGGGGCTTTCCCCGGAACAGATTGACGAAATCCAACGGGTTGTCACGGTCTATCAGCAGTACAACCGCTTAAAACAGCAGCAGAAAGGCCAAAAGTAAAGGCGTCCCGTATGGGGCGCCTTTTCCCTTTTTCCGGAGAGATAAAAAAACCGCCGCACCGTTAACGGTGCGGCGGGAAAAATCGAAAGAAAAATTATGCAATTAAATCTTTCGCCTGCAGCAGCTTATTCATAAAAGCCTGATCCTCGGAAATGATTTCCAGCACGCCATCCTTATTGTAAGCGCACATGCCGAAGAATCCAAGCGGCGACTGAACAGGAGATCTCCACTGGCCCTGCTCAACCGAGACAACGCCGTCTGCAGTGGCTGCCATTTCGTACAGCTTGATCGCTTTCTGCATATCATCGATTTTTACGGCAACTCTGTTTGTGGTTTTCATATTTATACCTCCTTTATTTATCTTGCACCCTTATTATAGCACGTTGCACAAAAAAGTCAAGTGGTTTTTGTGTAAAATAAATAATAGCTTGTCAGATGTCACAAATTTGGACTCTTCGTTTTGTGCACTTCCACAAAGCCGCATGGCACCTAGGTTTGTGCGCCCTGCAGGAAAAAAAGTGGAAACGGCAAACGGAGAAAAAACCGTTCTTCCGCACGGCTGTTCATAAAAAGTTTACAATTTCCGCTTTCCGGATGGAATAGCACGGGCGGCCCGTCCCATGACAAGTACCGGCCCGCCCCATGGCGGTGGACATGCCGGAGGCACCCGCCGCACACGGGGAAGCGCCCGGGCAAAACCTGCCCGGGCGCTTCCCCTTCATGCAAATTTACTTCTTAAAGAAAGCAAAGCCGGTGCATCCGGCACCCACATGGGTTCCCACCACGGTGCCGATATCGCTGAGAGGCGTCTGCGGCAGGGAAATTTCCTCCGTGAACTGGGCGATAAACTCCTTTGCCAACTGGGGGTTGTTGGTGTGTCCGAAGGAATACGGCCTGGACAGGTCGATTCCCGTTTTTTTCACAGTATCAATAATCCAGCTGAAGGCATTCTTCAAGCCCCGCTCCTTGTGGACAAGGCGAACCTCCCCGTCCTTCACCTCAATAATCGGCTTAATGCCAAGCAGCGTGCCGAAAAAGGCGCTGGTAGCGGACAGACGGCCGCCCTTTTGCAGGTAGGTCAAATCGTCAATATAGGCCAGCAGCCAGATGTTTTTCTTGATGCGCTCCAGCTCCTCCGCAATTTCCGTTGCACTCATGCCGAGATCCCTCAGGCGGACCGCCTCTCTGACGGCGACGCCCAGGCCGAAGGTAACCGTCTCAGAATCAATGACGCGGATGCGCTTCGGAGAGACCATGTTCCGGGCAATCATCGCGGACTGGCAGGTCCCGCTGAGTTTGCTTGCAATGAGGATGACCACCGCCTCGTCCCCCTCCTTGACAATCTCGTTAAAGACCGTCTCAAAGGTGGTGACTGTAATCTGGCTGGTGGTGGGTAATTCCTCGCTTGTAAGCAGTTTTTCATAGAACATCTCGTTCGTAAGGTTGACCCCGTCGAGATATTCCTCCTGCCCGAAGTGGACGGTCAGCGGGAGAATATCGACGCCCAGCTCTTTCGCCTGCTTCAAGCCAATGTCGGAGGTACTGTCTGTAATAATGCGTACAGCCATGTTTTTCCCCTTTCCTTTTTCCGGATTTCATCTGCGCAGGCACGCCAACAGGCGGCCCAATGTACAAGAATTTTTTATTATTTTAGCATACCACCGGCGAAACTTCAAGAAACACTTGTCCGTTTCCCTCTTCCGGGGTATACTGTAAAAAAAACTGCGGAGGAAAACAACATGACGGTAAAAGAAATTACCTACCCTTCCACCGGCGGGCAAGCGGTCATTCACGGCGCATTTTTCAGGCCGGAGACGGAGCCGCGCGCGGTGATTCAGCTTGTCCACGGAATGAGCGAGTATATCCTGCGCTACTCCCCCATGGCAGAAGCACTGTGCGGCATGGGTTTTGCCGTGTGCGGCGAGGACCACCTTGGGCATGGGCAGTCCATGATTGACGGGATACCCGGCTATTTTGGAAAAAAAGGCGCATACCGGACAGTGGTGGAGGACATCCACGAAATGACCCTGCTTGCAAAGCAGGAATTTCCAGGGCTTCCGGTGTTTCTGCTTGGTCACAGCATGGGCTCCTTCCTGTCGCGGTACTACGCCACAATCTACAGCGGCGAGCTTGCCGGACTGATTTTAAGCGGGACTGGGGGTACCAACCCATTGGCAGGAATCGGCGGCGCGGTATGCAGCGTGGTGGGGTTCTTCAGGGGCGAGCGAAACTACAGTAAAATGATTGAGAAGCTCAGCACCGGCGACTTCAACAGCCATTTTTCCGATGATGCAAACGGCACCGACTGGCTTACGAGGGACGAGGAAGAACAGCGTAAATATCGGGAGGATCCGCATTGCGGCGTTCCTTTTAAAATTGGAGGTTACCGGGAGCTGGCCTACCTTGTCAAGTCGGTATCCGGCAGGCAGTGGGCGGACCGGATGCCGAAGGACCTGCCGGTTTTCCTATACTCCGGTGACAAGGACCCGGTGGGCGGTTTCGGCAAAGGCGTGACGGAGGTGTACGATCTGCTGCAATCCGCAGGGGTAACGGATGTGACCCTGACGCTGTACGCCGGCGGCCGGCACGAGATGCACCATGAACTGAACCGTGAAGAGGTATTTGAAAACATCCGCCTTTTCATAGAGGCGCACCTGCCTGCGCTACAGCAGTTTGGCAACGGCAAACAGGACGAAGAACAGGCCGCTGACAAGGTCCGGTGAGAAAGGAATCTTCCCGGACGCATGCCGTCCGGCCCACAGGCCAAGGCACAGCAGCACATAGGATGTCAGCCCTGTCATCACGGCAGGCAGCCATAAGCTGCCTGCCAGCATGCCTGCGCCAAGGCCAGCCCCCACACTGTCGAAGGACACGGCAAAGGCAAGGGCCACCGCCTCCCCGGGGCTGATACTGCTGGAGCCATCCTTATCCGCGCAGACGGGCGAGGCATAGACCTGAAGCACATCGGGCGGCGCAGCACGCCGCCCATGAAAACGCGCCTTCAAAAAGGCACGGATTTTTGAGAGAAACAGCTTTTCCGCGCCAAGGGCCATAAGCACCGCAAAAGGCAGCCACCGCCCCACCTCTTCCGGCAAAAGGGCGCCTGCGCCGCGGCTTGCCAGCAGGGAAACAAATAACATCCCGCCGCTGAGGGCGCTTACCAGCAATTTGGATGAAAAAGGTACCGTGATTTTTCCCGCGCCGAAACTGACAGCGCACAAAAAAATATCGGCCGACAGCGCAGCAGCGAGCACTGCGGCCTCCCAAAACAGGCTGAGCAAAGCAGATTCCTCCCCTTCCCCTGTGGGGTTTTTACCCCTATCCACCAGTGTATGGAAAAAAGGGGGAACAGGTGAAGAAGGGAAAACGCCGGATAAAAACTAGTTACAAGCGGACATTTTTGTTGTATAATGGAAAAAACTGAAGTGTACTAATAAAGAAAGGTTGTGTCCCCTATGCGTGTACAAAACAAGTGGTCCCTTGCAGCGGCCGCCCTGTTCATCCTTCTCGGCATCTCGCTGATCATCTGGCCGTTGGGCGCGACGACGTTTATTTACAACACCCTGGGCGTGTTGATCCTTGTCTACGGCAGCACCAAAATTATCGGATATTTTAAATCGGAGGAGTCGGACGCCCTGTTCCAGTTCGACGTTGTACTGGGCGTTGTGGCGGCGGTTCTCGGCCTGCTGCTGATTTTTGCCACCCAGATGTTTGTCTCGCTTCTTCCCATCCTGATGGGCATCTTTTTAATCGTGGAAGGCGTGCTGAAAATCCGTCCTGCGCTGGATCTGCGCGAGGTTGGCTATGCAAACTGGTGGTGGGCGCTGATTGTGGCGGCAGTGGTGCTGTGCTGCGGTGTGTTCCTGATTATCAACCCGTTCGCCGGCGCGTCAATCGCCGCCATCTTTTTAGGCGTCTCGCTGATTGTGGACGGCGTCAGCACCATCGGCATGAATATTCTGTACAGAAAGACCATTAAGACCTCGGAAAAGGAGGAGCTTCAGAAATGAAGCGCAGAAGTGGCGGTGCGCTGGGCCTTGCCGTGGCGGTGGCTGCGTTAAGCGCCGTCACCGCAGTGATGCTGGTCGCCGGCAAGCTATTCCGCCGGAACCGAGTGGAAGCCGCGCTGGACAACTTTGAAGCAGGTGAGGTGGACGAAGCACAGCAGGCCGCGGCCATCCAGGAGGGCGCCGAATGAAGCCGGAGATTGTACTTGAATTTCTTTCCCGCGTAGAAAAGCTGAAGTGTGCGCAAAGGCACTGTGCAACCTCTGCAGGCGGGCCGGAAAGCGTGGCCGACCACACCTTTGGCTGTGCGGTGTTTGCGCTGCTAATCCGGGATGAGTTTCCGCAGCTTGATATGGACAAGGTGTTGGAGATGTGCCTTATCCACGACTTCGGCGAGGCGGTTACCGGTGATATCCCCGCCTTTGAAAAAAACGGCGGCGATGAAAAGGCAGAGGCGGACGCACTGGCCGGATTGCTGGATTGCCTTCCGCCAAAGCAGCGGCAGCGCTGGAGCACGTTGTACCAGGAAATGGACGCCCTTGAGACGGACGAGGCGAAACTGTACAAAATTATCGACCGGCTGGAAGCCGTGCATCAGCACAACCTCTCCCCTTTAAGCAGCTGGATTCCGCTGGAGTATGAGTTGAACCTCACCTACGGGGAAAAAGAGGCGGATGCATTTCCATACACACGCCGGCTGCGTCAGCTTTTAAAACAGCAGACGCTTGAAAAAACAGGAAAATAAACACGAAACAAACCCCCGGCAATGGCCGGGGGTTTTTACATGGCAAATCATTTTTTTAATGACAAGCCGGAGGTTATTCTAACCCCATCACTTCATCAACCGGCACCGACAGCACAACTCCGTGCGCCTCTGTCCGCAGACCGCATGCCTGGCTGACCGCCACCATGACGGCCGCCTTTTTTTCCTGCGGGACAACAATCATGGTAAGTTCCTGTTCCTCCTGCAGGGACAGGCCCAGGTAATGCATGATGTTTTCCTCCCCGCGGCGTCTGCCTTTCAGGACGGTTCCGCCCCTTGCCCCGGCACTGCGGGCCGCGTCGATAATCTCATCGCTGTAGCCATAGTTTGCCGCCACCAAAATCATGGAATATGCCGCACTGGTGTTCATTTGCTTTTCTTCTCCTTTCTGCTCTTGTTGTCCAGCACCGTGTTCCTCTGTCAGCATTTGCTGCAGGGCGTCCGGCAGGCCGGTAACCGGTATGGAAACGGCAATTCCGCCCCCCTTCTTTTCAAGGGAAAGATCCCGGTTCAGTGCGGAAAACACCTCCCCCACAAGTTTGTGCGGCAGCACACAGAGGGTGACGATCCGCCCGGTGCCGCGCAGGCCGATAATATCCAACAATTCGGAAGAGGCCGTGCCCTGTCCCCTAAACTGGTAATAAATAATGGGCATGTGCAGCCCTTCCAGGGTTTTGCACAGCTTGTGCTCGTCCTCCGTTCTTGTCACCAGTACCACAATCCGCTGATGGATGTGTTTTTCCTTTCGAATCATCATTCCTCGTCCTCTCCCAACTCCAAAACAATATCGTCGGAAACCGTGTCTGCCGGTTTCTGCGCCTCCCGCTTTGAACGGTAGGCGTAGAGGCAGCCCATAATCTGAATGGTAATCAGCGGCGTCAGCGCAACCAGGGCGACCACGCCGAACGCATCCGTAACCACGTTGCCCCCCGCAGCCGTACAGGCGCCCATCGCCAGCGGAAGCAGGAATGTGGAGGTCATGGGGCCGCTGGCAACGCCGCCGGAGTCAAAGGCAACGCCCACAAAAACAGGTGGGACAAAATGGCTGAGGATTAGCGACAGCGCGTATCCGGGAATCAAAATCCAGTAGATGCTGATTCCTGTCAGTACCCGTACCATGGCCAGGGCCACCGCACAGGCCACCCCGATGGAGAGGCAGCGGTTCATCATGGTGTGGGAAATGGTGCCGCCGGTTATTTCCTCCACCTGGTCGTTCAGTACTTTCACTGCGGGCTCCGCCTTAACGATAAAGTACCCGATGACCATCCCGATTGGCAGCAGGATCCATTTCATGGGGCCGTCCGCCAGGCTTCCCCCCAGAAGGCTTCCCACCGGCGCAAACCCCACGTTGACCCCGGTCAAAAACAGGATGAGGCCGAGAATCGTATACAAAAAGCCCATACACATCCTCAGCACCTGATACTTATGATACTGCCTGGTGAACAGCTGGAACAGGACAAACACCGCGCCCACCGGCAGCATACTGACAACAACCTCTTTGGTGTACTGGGGCAGTGCGCTGACAAACTGCCGGATCACATCCTGAAGCGTGTCCGCCGGCACAATTTCAACCGCAGTGTAGACCGCTTCGGTCGGATGATAGAAAATCCCAAGCAGCAGAACCATCATAATCGGGCCGATGCTGCATAGGGCTATCAGTCCGAAGCTGTCGCTGGCGCCCTCCCTGTCGCTTCTGGCAGCGGAAAAGCCGACGCCGATGGCCATAATAAAGGGAACTGTCATTGGCCCGGTGGTCACTCCCCCGGAGTCAAACGCAACTGCAAGAAACTCCGATGGGGCACAGGCTGCCAGCACAAAAAGCAGAATGTAAAGCACGCTCAGCAGCTTGGACAGGCTGATTTTCAGCAAAATCCGCAAAATGGCGACAACGGTAAAAATCCCAACGCCGACTGCCACCGACCAGATGAGTACCTCATTGGGAATGGAGGCCACCTGCGCCGCAAGCACCTGTAAATCCGGCTCGGACACGGTGATAACCGTGCCGACCAGAAAGCAGATGACAATGGTCACAATCAGCTTCCTGCTTTTCACCAGTTGCCCGCCGATTCCCTGTCCAAGCGGCATCATGGCAATTTCAGCGCCCAGCTGAAAAAAGCCCATTCCGATTATGACAAGCACCGCCCCCATGACAAACAGCTCCCACGTGGCGACCTGCATCGGAACAAAGGTAATGCTTAGCAGCAGGACAATCAGGGTAATTGGCAGGACGCTGGCCAGTGATTCCCGGGTCTTTTCTTTTAATTTTTCATTCATGTGGGTCTCCCACCCCTCCTTTCTTTGGCCGGTACCGCCGGGATTTCATGGGGAACAGCAAGCGGATAGCTAACACTATTAGCAAATTGGGTACACGAAAAAGCCCTTTCCTGCCGCCCTATCTTCGCCCGGCAAAACCATGGATGATTTTTTCCTGAATCCGAAGGTACTCCTTTGCTTCTTCAGGACCAAGGTAATCCAGCATCCGCATGATGTAGCAGATGGCCTCCTCACGCCTTTTTTGAATTTCCTTCATTCCGGCGCGGGTCAGCGACACAATCACCTGCCGGTTATCCTCCGGATCGTGCGTGCGGGTAAGCAGCCCTTTCTCCTCCATGTGGTTCAGGATGGCGGCAATGCGTGCGGTGCTGACCAGCATATCCCTGCTCATATCTTTGGGATGGGCCCTGTTCTCATGGGTGACAAGATAGTTCAGCACGCTCATCTCACCCTTCACCAAATTTGTCATGTGCTGAATTGCAGGAACATGAAGCAAGCCTGCACGAATGCTTAAAAGCTCCTCTGCCATTGCTCTATAATCCATATACAGCCCCCGGATTACCTAACATCATTAGTTATTATGATCATACGGGAAAATGGCGCCTCTGTCAAGTGTATGCCCGGTTTGACGAAGTCAGAACCGCCGGCGGGCAGAAAAGCACCCAGTTATTTCCCCTTTTTTCTGTTTTTCTTCCTCTCTTCCTTTTTGCGGCGCAGCGCCTGCCGCAGTTCCTGCAGGCGCTCGTCATACTTGAGAGAGTGCAGGTTGGGATAAGCCTTTAAAAGCCTTGTCTGTAAAGCACTTCGTTTTCCCTGCAGCTCTTTTCGCTTTCCCTCCATAAAGGCTTCCGTGACGGCCTGCAGTTCCCGCAGGCGTGCGTCCAGGTGCAACGCAGCGCATACGCTGACCACCGTGTCCAAAACAAACAGCACAAGCAAAACCCCGGCTGCCCATGGCAGCAGCCACGCCGGAAGCCCGCCGATAAGCCGATCCACTGCCGGATCCACAAAATGGGCCAGCAGCACCGCCATCAGGCCGAACAGCACCGAATTCAGCAGGCATACCCGGCCGTGCAGATTGAACGGCCTGTTGGAATAGTCCCACCACTTGGCATGGAACAGTTTTTCCATAAGGAAGGAAGTCAGATACTCCAGCGTGCTGGTTACCACCATCCCCGCAGTGAACAGGGCCAGCAGGTTGTCCTTTACATCCATTAAAAAGAACAGCACCAGCAGGGCACCGAACCCGTAAATCGGGCAAACCGGCCCGTTAAGAAACCCACGGTACACAAACCGGCGCTGACCCACACTGCAGTACACTGTCTCACACAGCCAACCGAGAAAACTGTAAATTGTAAATTTCAGTATCAGCTCCGCGATCATCTGCTTCCCTCCTCATGCAACAATTTTTGTCAGTTTACCATATCTACCGGCTGATTGCAACGAAAGTTGTCTTCTATATTTTTATTGCCAACAACGCACGGGTATGTTAAGATGAGTGTGTTCGTAAAAAATACGTAAGAAGCTTGTAAAGAAAAAGGATGGAATTCAATGACTGTTTCATTTCCCGATTTTCTCGCCCAGCTCGTTAGTAATCCCGCCCTGTTGGTGACGGTGTTACTGACGCTGGGCGTTATTTTGGTTAACGGGTGGACCGATGCACCGAACGCCATTGCCACCTGCGTGTCCACACGGGCCATCGGCCCGCGGGCAGCCATTATGATGGCTGCGGTGTTCAACTTTCTGGGCGTTTTCTGCATGACCATGATAAACGCCACTGTTGCGGAAACCATCTATAACATGGTGGATTTCGGCAGCAACGCACAGGAGGCACTGATCGGCCTGTGCGCGGCGCTGTTCGCCATTGTGTTGTGGGCCACTGCTGCATGGTGGTTTGGTATTCCAACCAGCGAAAGCCATGCGTTGATTGCCGGTATATCCGGAGCCGCCATTGCCATGCACGGCGGTTTCTCCGGAATCAACGGGGCCGAGTGGGTTAAGGTGCTGTACGGCCTGTTGCTGTCCACCCTGCTGGGCTTTGCCATGGGCTATTTCAGTGCCAAACTGACCGCGCTGCTGTTCCGCCGCTGTGAAAGAAGGAAGGCGGATAACTTCTTCGGCTACGCACAGATTGCAGGCGGGGCGGCCATGGCTTTTATGCACGGTGCACAGGATGGGCAAAAGTTCATGGGTGTATTTCTGCTGGGGCTGTTCCTTGCTCAGGGTAAGGCCGGGGTCACCAGCTTCCACGTCCCTGTCTGGCTGATGATCTTGTGCAGTATCGTTATGGCGCTTGGCACTTCCATCGGCGGTTACCGTATTATTAAGGCAGTTGGCATGGACATGGTGAAGCTGGAGAAATATCAGGGCTTTTCCGCCGACCTTGCAGGTGCAGGATGCCTGCTTATCTCTTCCCTGACGGGCCTGCCCGTCAGCACCACCCACACCAAGACCACCGCCATCATGGGCGTTGGCGCGGCCAAGCGTTTAAGCTTTGTCAACTGGGGCGTGGTCAAGGAAATGGTGCTGACCTGGGTGCTGACCTTCCCCGGCTGCGGGATTATCGGATATCTGATGGCGCAGCTGTTTATGCTGATATTTTAAGGAGGATAAATCATGCGTAAAAAGGAAAAGAACTTTTATTTTTCCATGTTTGAGGAAGTGGCGGGTTTCTGCTATGAGGAGGCCCTGCTGCTGCAAAAATGCCTGACAGACTACGACCATGACAAGCTTGCGGAAAACACCGCCACCATGCACAAGCTGGAAAACGCGGCCGATGCAAGCAAGCATAAACTGATGAAAAAGCTTGCGCACGAGTTTATCACCCCCATCGAGCGGGAAGATATTATCGGCCTGAGCCAGTATATCGACGAAATCACGGACTCCATTGAGGATGTTTTACTGCGCATGTATATGTTTGACATTAAGGTCATGCGTCCCGATGCGCCACAGTTTTGTGCCGTCATCGTCAAAAGCTGCGAGGCGTTAAAACAGTTGATGGCTGAATTCCACAACTTTAAAAAGTCGGGTGAGCTTATTAAGCTGGTCATCGATATCAACAGCTATGAAAACGAGGGGGACAAGCTGTACATTGACGCCATGCGGGAGCTTTACACCTCCGGTGCGGATCCCATCGAGGTGCTGACCTGGAATGAGATTTATAAGGTCATGGAGGAGTGTGTGGACAAGTGTGAACATGCTGCCAACATGGCGGAAGAAATTATGATGAAGAACAGCTGACGTTTGTTTTCGTCTTTGCAGAAAAAGCGCACGGGCCAGCGGCCCGTGCGCTTTTTCTTATCTATACGGCCCTACCACTTTCTGTCCGCCAATCTTGCCATCAGCGGTTTTTTCACAAAGATGGCCTGTTCCGGGCACATCTCCTGACAGCAGAAACAACGAATACAGGCCTTGTAGTCGTATGTGGGCTTCACACCCCTGCGCGGTTGATGCACGGCCTTTCCCTGCACGGGGCAGGCGTCCACGCACACGCCGCAGCCGACGCAGCGCGTCCCATCTATTGCCGGCTTGGATCTGGCAAAGCGCAGCAGGTTTTTTAAAAACGGCCGTTCCTCCTTACCGCGGTACACATCAAATTCGCTGTGGCCATGCCTTTCCACCGCTTCATCCACGTCCAGTTCGCCCTGCGGAGTAAGCACGCGCACCTGCTCATAGGTACCGACACCCGCTTTCATGCCCTGCACATTGGTGGGCACCAGTTCAGGATTCAGGTAAACAAGGCGGCAAAAAACGCTGTCCAGGGCCACTGGATCGTCGGAAAACAGCAGCACCCCCATGTGCACCGGCGTGCCGGAAGCAGGGCCGTTTCCCTCCATGGCGGTGATACCGTCCAGAATGTGCAGCCGCGGGCGTATCAGCCGGTGGAGGTCACACAGCATGGCGGCAAACCGCTCCGCAGAGGGGTAGGCCACATGCCCTGCACTTTTATTATAGCCCTGTACGCAGCCGTACAGGTTTTTTACGGCCCCGGTGATCCGCTCCAGCGCATGGGTTTTCATTTTACAGATGTTGATGACAGCCGGGTTATCCACAACCCCTTTTGCAAGGAAAAACCGCTGTGAGACACGGCCCTGCGGAAATGCGGTTTCCACGCAGGTGGAAAAGTCCGCCTGCGGTATGTTAAACTCCTGCGCCGGGGCGGCCATTCCACAGGCCTCTGCTGTCTTGGCCATGCTGCCCGTTCCAGGCGAATCCCCGTATGTCAGGTTGGAATATCCCACCTCCCGCAGCAGGGCGGCAACGGCGCGAAACACCTCCGGATGGGTGGAAACAGCCCTGTCCGGCTCCGCTTTACGCAGCAGATTCGGCTTTAAAAGAATGTGCTCCTCCGGGCGGACAAACCGTCCTATCCCTCCAAGCAGTTCCACACCGGTGCGGACAGCCTCCGTCACCTCCTGCCGGTTGTAGCCGGCGCACGGCACCAGCGCAACTGTTCCCATCATTTTCTTTTCCTCCCATCCCGTCTTTTTAAGGCTTTGGTTTTTCCATTCTATATGCCGCGCCGCCTTACCGCCGGTCCAGCGCGATCTTTTTAAAATCCCAGTTTATCTTACCACAAATGCCCTCGCAAGTCGATGATATGATTTTGCCTGTCTGCACTTTCCCCCGTTTTAAGTGCCGCGGCGGCGGTTTTGTTCTGCCGCGTCCTCTGCCGGGGGCCGGGTGGATTGGAGGCAGAAAAAGACGGCCGGATAAAAATCCGGCCGTCTTTCGTCCCTGTTTTAAGGTCGGGAGCGTTTCATGACATCCTGCGCAAGTTCCTGAAGCCTCGGTAGAGCGTAAGGGAAAAAGACGCGGTACGCAGGGCAGAGATAATTTTTTTGAAGCGGGCCGCCGTCAAACCCGTCGCGATCCCGGCGGCACCCGCCTCGGCACAGGTAGCCGAAGGGGCATGCCCGGCAGTCCTCATGGGGAACCAGCGATTTCTCGATAAATCGAAGCTCCCGGCGTTTTTTGTCAAAGTCCGGGAAGTCCTGCGTTTCAATGTCCCCCAGCCTATAGCCGTCCAGCACATAGAAATCACAGGGATAGACGCCGCCGTCCGCCTCCACCACATATTGGCAGGTGCAGTGGCCCATCATGCCGCAGGCCTCCGCAGGCTGGCCCATAAGCAGAAACACCAGATTATCGAAATACCGAATGGAGATGGGGGTTCCATGCTTCCAGTCCAGATACCACAAATCGAACAGGCGCTTTAGGAAAACGCCGTACTGCTCCGGTGTAACAGAGTAGTCATGCCCGCCGCGCCGCTCTCCAATTGGATCAAGGCAGGCGATGTACTGCTGCCACTGAAATCCGTTCTTTTTAAAAAAGCGGTAAATCCGTTCAACATTTTCCGCCACGGCAGAGGTGACGGTAGTCAGGATGTTGTACTGGGCGCCGGCTGCGTCGAAAAGCTGTGCAGCATGCAGCACCTTCGTATAGGTACCGCCGCCCTGCGCGTCCACGCGGAACCGGTCGTTTACCTCCTTGGTTCCGTCTAAGGACAAGCCGGTTAAAAAACCGTTCTGCGCAAGAAACCCGGCCCACTCCCTGTCAATCAGCGTCCCGTTGGTCTGTATGGCAAAATGGACGTCCAGCTTTTTTACATTGTGCTTTTGTACAAGCCGGACAAACTCCTGATAAAAGGGCAGCCCTGCAAGGGTTGGCTCCCCGCCCTGAAAGGCAAAGGTGCATTGCCCCTGTGCGGCTGACAGCGCCTTCATCACCAGCTTTTCCAGCGTATCCGCCTGCATGGTGCCGTAGGAGTGGACTGACCGCTTGCTAGCCTCATCACAGTAAAAGCAGTATTTACAGCGCATATTGCAGCTGTCGGACACGGGTTTGATTAAAATGCTCAGCGGCGGCATGGCCTTTCCCTCCTGTTACGGTGTCGGCAGATAGCTCTCCAGTCCCAGGCGTTCAAACTGCTCCGCCGGGCTGTCGTTTTCAAGCATCAGTTTTACCATGGCGCGGATCATCCGCTCCTCCACCTGCGGGTCGTCGATGGGGTTCAGCTGCTTCGGATCCGTCTCAAGGTCAAACAGCAGGTTGCCCGCTGCATGTAGGCTTTCCGGCAGCTTTCCATTCTGCTGCATGGAAGGAATCCAGCTGCCGCCGTGGTATTTCATCAGCGGGACGCCCTTCGTGAAGCTAAAACCGGGGTGCCACTCGCCTGTGCGCAGCACTTCCACCGGCATGGCGTTGGGGTAGCTGTTGGGTACCGACATATAGTTATACAGCACGTCCTCCTTATCCGGCAGCGGCGAGCGAACATACACATATCTTCCGTCCGTGATATAAACCTGCATGCCGTGCTGGCCGAACAGGACATAGTCATGGGCATTCGTTCCGCTTTCAAGGCACTGGCGCAGCGGCCGGCCCAGCATGTCCTTCGGGATTGCCTGTCCAAAGAAATCGAGAACAGTGGGGGCGATGTCAATGGTCTGCGCGAGGCAGTCGCTCCGCACGTTTTTTAGCTTCAGCCTGGGATCCCACAAAAAGAACGGGGTATGGGCGATTTCGTTGTAGTACAGCATCTGAATCTTTCCCCACCAGTTGTGCTCCCCCAGCAGGAAACCATGGTCTGTGTTGACAATCAGCATGGTGTCTTCCCACAGGCCGTATTGATCCATCATGTCCAGCACCTTACCAAGGTAGGCGTCGCACATGGACAGCAGTGCGGCATACTCATACCGGCAGTGCTGAACCGCCTCCTCGCTTTCCCGTACCGGGTGGTAAGCGGGCCAGTCAAACATGATGCCGTGGTACTCGTGCGGATATAAGTCCTTATACTTTTGCGGGGAGAAGAACGGCTCATGCGGGTCAAAGGCCTCTATCTGCAGGAACCAGTTGTCCTCTGCATGGTTCGTCTCAATGAAGTCCAGACCGTTTTGGAATGTTACCGCTATGGCCTGATTTTTCTCCTCACGCATGTAGTAGCGGTTAATATACTCCTGTTTGCCGCAGGCGTCCTGCCGCCCGTCAATATGTTCCGGCACATCCCATTTTAAGTGCCCCTTCCACGGGTCGCCCTCCTGCCCGCGGGCATACTCGAAGCTGTTGTACTTCGTCTGGTAGTTGGCTCCGCCTTCCTCCCAGTAGTGCCAGTGATCCGTGACAAGGTGCGTGTAAATTCCATTGCTTTTCAGAATCTCCGGCATGGAGTCGTCGTAACCCTCAATGGGGCCCCATGCCCGGTGCAGGAAGTTATAGCGGCCGGTGTGCAGTTCCCTGCGGGCGGGCATGCATGGCAGGGAGCCCGCATAAAAGTTGTCAAAGGTTACGGTGTGTTCCGCCAGCCGCGCAAAGTTCGGCGTTTTCGTCCAGTCGCACCCATAGGGCTCCAGCAGGTGCCGGTTTAAGGAGTCGAACATGACCATAATCGCTTTCATTCTGTTTCATCCTTTCTGTATGTTCCTTTTTCGTGCTGTTTTCTTCCGGCCGGCTTATTCCTCCGGAAGCTTTCCAGTGCCCGCCGGGCCCTTCACATGCCGGACGGCAAAGGTAATGACAAGAATGGTGACAATGTACGGCAGCATCTGCACCAGCTGGGCAGGAACGCTGAACATCTGCTGCAGGTTAATCTGCAGCGCGTCCGAGAAGCCGAACAGCAGTGCCGCCAGCGCCGCACCCACAGGATTGTACTTGCCCAGTGCCAGCATAACCACCACGATATAGCCTTTTCCCGCAATCATGTCCTTGGAGAACATGTTCAGCTGATCAATGGACAGATAGGCCCCGGCGAAGCCCGCAAGGGCGCCGCAGATCAGCATAGCGAGGTATTTGTAGCCCCGCACCTTAATGCCGAGAGTGCTTGCCGCAGTGGGGTTTTCGCCGATCATCCGAAGCCGCAGGCCAAAGCAGGTGTGGAACATAACAAACGTGGTTGCCGCAATCAGCAAAATCGCAATGTAGAAGTTGATGGACATGCCGCTTAAAACAGGGCCAATGACAGGAATCTCAGCCAGGATACCGATGTTAACAGAGCCTTCAAGGCTGTTTACCGCGGGAGAGTTGCCCGCATTTCCCCACACAAACTGCATAAGCACCGTTGTACACGCCACCGTGAACAGGTTAAGGGCGATACCGCCGATGACCTGATTGACCTGGAAGCGGATGGTCAGCACGGCATAGGTCAGGCCGAACACCATCCCGAACAGGACTCCTGTGAGAAAGCCGAGGAACACATTTCCCGTCAGGTAAGAGCACCAGACTGCGCCGAAAGCGCCGAACAGCATCATGCTCTCCAGTCCCATGGCCATCATGCCGGACCGGGTTGCAAAGATTCCGCCCATGGCCGCAATGACCAGTGGAATGGACATTCTAAGCGTCGTTAAAAGCAAGGACTCGATTCCCATTTACTTCGCCCTCCTTTTTCTGATTTTCAGGCCGGTCAGCAGCGCAGGCATGGCTACGAACAAAATGACCAGCGCCTGAATCATATCGGCAAATTCCGGCTGGATACGCTGGGTCATGCTTAACGCCAGAGAGCCTGTGCGCAACGCCCCAAACACGAAGGACGACAAGATCACAGCCAGGGGGTTGTGGGAGGCCAGCGATGCAATGGCCACGCCGTTAAAGCCATAGCCGGCAGTGGCTCCGTCCACAAACCGGTTATTTCCACTCAGCGACATGCTGACGCCGGCAAGCCCCGCAACCGCACCGCTGACGAACATGGTGGTAAGCGTCACCTTATTGATGTTGATACCCGCCGTTTCAGATGCAATCTGGTTGCGTCCCACGGCGCGGATTTCGTACCCCAGCGCCATTTTGTTTAAAAACAGATGGATGCCGACGCACAGCAAAATTCCCAGAATCAGAGCAATGGTCAGGTTCTTGCCGCCGACCAGTTCCGGCAGCTGGGCAGAGGGTAAAACTGTTTTTGTCTGCGCCATTAATGAACCTTCCTCCCGAAGCGGTCCATTTGCCAAATAGCTGCACAGGAAAGTGGCCACATAGTTCAGCATCAGTGTCACGATAAACTCAGAGGCGCCGAATTTCGCTTTCAGCAGGCCCGCCAGCAGGCCGTACAGGCCGCCCGCCAGCATCCCGCTGAGAATTGTCAGCGGCAGATGGATGATCATCGGAAGGCCCAAATCCAGCCCGCCCACCACGGCGGCGGCCAGCCCGCCTAAAAACATCTGCCCCTCCATACCCAGGTTGATAAGGCCGGATTTGGAGGAAAACGCAAAGGCAAGCCCCGTAAACATCAGCGGCGTCATCTGCACCAGTGTGTTAATCAGTGCGCTGGGCGACAGCAGAGAGCCCTTCACAATTGCCCCGTAGCAGGACAGGGGGTTGTAGCCGGACACACCGAGAATCACGCCCCCGATCAGCAGTGCAATCAGCAGCGAAATAACCGATTTGACCGCTGTGGAGGACAGGATGTCATTTGGCTTAAGCTGTTTTAGTCTGTTCATCTTTCTTCCACCTCCTCATTGCTTCCTGTAAGCATCAGCTGGCCGATTTGAAGCTCTGTCAGGGTATCGGCAGGCGTCGTACTTACAAGCTTCCCTTCATAAATAACCGACAGGGTGTCCGAAAGACGGATGACCTCGTCCAGGTCCGCACTTATCAGAAGGATGGCCGCACCGGCATCCCGCAGATTCAGCAGCACGTCGTGTATGTACTCCATGGCGCCCACATCCACGCCGCGCGTCGGCTGGGCAACCACAATAAACCTCGGGTTTTCGCTGAACACACGGCTGATGACAACCTTCTGCTGGTTGCCGCCCGACAGCGAGCTTACCAGCTCATTCTCATTGGGAACCTTGATGGCGTAATCCGCAATTCCCTGCTTTGCAAACGCGTGAATTTCGCCCAGGTTTAAGATGCCTTTTTTGGAAAACCTTTCGGTACGGTGGTATCCAAGAATCATATTCTCCGCCACCGTCATCTGGGAGATAAGCCCCCTGGTGTTCCTGTTTTCCGGCACATGTCCCACGCCGCCGCGCAGAAAGCCGTTGGCCCCGCCGTGCAGCTGCTTTCCATCCACCTTAAGGGACATGCTTTCCGGCCTGATAAGGCCTGTCAGCGCCTCTATCAGCTCTGTCTGGCCATTGCCTTCCACGCCGGCAATACCGAAAATTTCACCGGCATGGATGGAGAAGGACACATTGTCCACAACCTTCTTCCCTTTTTTCACCACAGTCAGGTTTTTCAGCTCTGCCACCACATCGCCTTTGTTTTTTGTCCTTCTTGTGGAGGAAAGGGACATCTGCCTGCCCACCATCATGTTGGCCAGCGACTCCACCGTGCACTGCGCGGTAGGAATTCCGCTTTGTATCATTTTCCCGTCCCGCATAACCGACACATGATCGGAGATTTCAACGGCCTCCTTCAGCTTGTGGGTAATGATGATAATGGTGATCCCCATGGAACGCATTTCCCGCATGACCACGAACAGCTCCTCCACTTCCTGCGGGGTTAACACGGCGGTGGGTTCATCCAAAATCAGGATTTTCGCCTTGCGGTACAGCGCCTTGATAATTTCCACGCGCTGCTGCTCCCCCACGGAGAGCTCGCCCACCTTTTTGGTGGCGTCAATGTGAAAGCCGTATCGCTCAATCAGCTGCTGGACCTCCTGCACTGCTTTTTTCTTGTTAAAGTGGAAAAAGGCCTGCCCCTCCTGTCCCACCACCACATTCTCCGCAACCGAAAGCACCGGCACCAGCTGGAAGTGCTGGTGCACCATGGACAGGCCGCTGTGAATGGCGTCGTTAGGGTTTCTGAAATCCGTTTCCTGTCCGTTGACGAGGATGCTTCCGCCGTCCGGCATGGTCATCCCGTACAGGATTTTCATCAAGGTGGTCTTCCCTGCCCCGTTTTCTCCAAGCAGACAGTGGATTTCACCCGACTCCACGCAAAAATCCACATCGTCCACCGCGGTAACCAGAGGATATCTTTTTATGATATGCTTCATTTCTACCGAGTTCATAGCATTTCTCCTATTCGGAGCAGCCGGCCGGTTCGATAAAGTAACCGGGCTTAACAAGACCGGCCCTGCCCCGCTTAAATTTGCCTTCAAAAAAGAAGCCTGTGCGCAGGCACTGTCCGGCTTCTTTTTTGATTTCACGCTGTTTTATTTTTCATACTTGTTGTTTGCCAGGAATTCCTCCAACTCTTCTCTGGTGGAGGGAAGCACCAGCTCGCCGTCGATGACCTTCTGCTTAATTTCCTCGACAGCCTCGATAATCTCATCCGGGATCTTTACGTTGGAGCCTTCTGTGGTGTAGCCGGTACCACCGTTTTTCATACCGATGGTCATTAGGCCGGGTTCCCACGTTCCGTCAAGCAGGGCTTTCACCTGATTGTAAACAATGGTCTTTACGTCCTTCAAAGAGGTAGCCACAATGTAGTCAGGTTCAATATCATTCTGATTGGAACCGACGCCAAAAGCATAGCGATCCATCTCTACTGCGGCATTGAACACGCCGAGGCCAGAACCACCAGCGATGTGCTGGATAAAGTCTGCGCCCTTTTCATACATGGAGACAGCGATTTCCTTACCGGTGGTCGGATCGGTAAAGCTGCCGATTGTGGCATGTAAAACCTCCACGTCAGGATTGACGTATCTTGCACCTGCCTCAAAACCGATGGTGCCTGATACAAGGAAAGGCTGCTCCTGTGCTAAAATACATCCAACCACATTGTCGTCATTGGCCTTTTCCATATCGCTCAGGGTTCCCAGTCCGGCAATGACACCGCAAAGGAAGGTCTGTTCCGGCCAGAAGGTGGAGATGGAGCAGACATTGGGCAAATCCACATCGCCGTCAAGCCACATCATTTTCTGATCCGGGAACTCCGCGGCGAGGTTTTTACACGCTTCACCTGTGGCCGCCGCAATGAAAAAGATGCAGTCATAGCTGCCGTCTTCTACATACATTCTTGCAGCCATTTCAATGTCGTTATCCGTGGGCGGAACAGTGTAGTCAAAGGAGATCCCTAACTCCTCCTCCGCCTGCAACATGGCCTCATACGTCATGTCGTTCATGTTTTTGTCGCCAAGGCCGCTGGAGCTGAATACAACCGCAATTTTCAGATCATTATCGCCCGTGCCACTGCCACTGTCTGACGTTCCGCCGTCTCCCCCGCCGCAGGCGGCAAGGGACACTGCCAGTACCACTGCCGTCAAAAGCGCCACAAGACGTCTCCAATTTAACTTTTTCATAATTGCCTCCTTTTTCATAAATGTCGCACAGCGTTTAGCTTGCTTTGAGTATAGCTTGCGACGAGGCATTCTTTCTACGCGCAGAATTGACGACGATTTTTTCTTTTTTGTCTTGTGGTTTGCGAAACAATCACTTTTTTTCACTTTTTTGTCGAATTATTGCTTTTTTAGCTTTCTGTCAGACAGAGGGCTGCACTGAAACTCCTTTCGGTACTGGGAGGAGAAATAGCTCTGGTTTTCAAAGCCGACCTGCTCGGCAATCTCCACAATCGGCAGGTCTGTGTGCTCAATCAATTCCCTGGCGGCATTCAGCCGCACCTTTGTAACATAATGGTTAAAGTTTTCATTCTTCTGCTTTTTAAACAGCCTGCTTAGATACTCCGGGGAAAGGTGTACTTCCTCCGCCACTTTCGTCAGGGACAGGGCGTTCATATAATTCCTCCGGATGTATTCCACCGCCCGGTTGATATAGGCACTGTCAACCAGTTCATCTGTTTCCTCTTCAGCGGGTTCCGGATCCGGGAGGATCCTCCGGATCGCCTCGATTTCATCCCGTATCATCTCTGTCGTTACCTCAGATTTCAGCAGGTATGCGTGCGCCCCGAGGGTGACGGCCTTACGCGCATAGTCGAACTCCGCATGATTGGTCAGCAAAATGACAACAAGGTTCGTGTCACCAAGCTCATTCCTGATTTTCCGCATCAGCTCAATCCCGTCAAGGCCGGGCATCCGGATATCTGTGAACAGCACGTCCACCTTTTGCGATGCGATGATATCATATGCCTCGTTCCCCATGGATGCGCTCAGCACCTCAATATCCGGGTCGCCAATTTTTTCAATGGCGTACTGAAACCACTCTCTAATCGGCATTTCATCATCGACTACCAGTATTCTCAATTCGATCCTCCCCTTTATAATTCAAAATAAAGTCCACCCTGGTTCCAATGCCCAGTTTACTGCTTACTTTCAATCCGCACGACTCACCACAATACAGTTTCAGCCTGCTGTCCACGTTCCGAAGGCCGATCCCCTCCTTGGAGTGGATGTGGCCCTTCTGTATTTCCTTCAGCTTCTCCCGGCTGATTCCAACCCCATTGTCCGTGACACGGACCACCATTTTGCCTGAGACCATTTTAGCCATCACCCGAATCCGGCATATGCCCTTGTTGCCGGCAAGGTTGCGAAACACGGCATTTTCCACCACAGGCTGGATGGAAAATGCAGGGACATTTTTGTCCAGCGTTTCTTCGTCAACTTTCGTTTCGAAGCAGAAGCGCCCGGGGTAGCTGATTTTCAGAATATTGCACAGCGTTTCCACCTGCGCCAGTTCCTGCTGCAACTTAACCAGCTTGGCCGTGTTGTGCGCGGAGTAGCGCAGAAATTTAATAAAATTGGACAACATCTCCTCCGCCTCACTGTTTTTATTCATGGCCACAAGGAATTTTACCGATGTCAGGGTGTTATATGTAAAATGGGGGTTTATCTGCTGATACAGGAAGTCCGTCTCCGCCTTCCTGCGCTTCCGTTCACTCTGCTTTACAGAGGTTATCAGTTTTTGGGTATTCTCCACCATCTCGTTAAAAATTTCACTCATTCTGCCAAATTCATCATCTGTTGTTATCGTAACCCGGACATCCAGATTCCCGCCGGTAACCTCCAGCATGGCCTGTTCCATTTTAATGATGGGCTTTGAAATCAGAGCGGTGAAGAAAAAATCAATGACAAAAATCAGGACGACCAGAAACAAGATGAGCAGGGTAATGACATAACCCATTTGCGTAATTTCCCGGGTCAGGGTCTCTATCTGCACAAATTCCACCAGGTCGTATCCTGTCTGATCCAGCTGTGTGCGCAGCGCCAGATAATCCTCCCCCTGGCGGTGTACCAGGCTGTAGCCGTATTCGGTGTCAAGCTCTTTGTCCAACCCGAATGCTTCGTCAATTTTCCTGCCGATTTCTTTCCTTACTGCGCTGGCCACCACCACATTGGCCCTGTCGGCAATCACCGCTTCAGAGTAATTGTCTGTACGCCTTGTCAGCGATTCGGCCATCACGGCCGTACTGACCTCAAAGACCGCAATGCCAAGGGGTTCCCCGGTCAACAGGTCTTTTATCAGGCAGGATTTAACAAGATAGATGGAAAAAATCCCCTCATCTTCGCCAAAGAAGGGCCCTGCCGTCACAATGCCTCCATCCACGTCCAGCGTCTGCTGATACCAGTCGTAGCCGGAGAGCTTGTCCGCACTGTAATGATCCGTTTGAGAGGTCGCGAAATAGGGAGAGCCATCCACGAGAATGAACGCCTCGATATAATTTTTTTGTGCCAAAAGCGGGCGGATAACCGCCTTCTGCTCCTCATAAAATGCGGGGTCTTGCACCCGCAAGGCCGACTGCACTGTGTTATTTTTGGCAATCTCCTCAAGATACTGGTCGGCCTCCACAAATCTTTGCGAAGCATAGGCCGACTTTTGCTGCAAAGTTGCATACCGCTGGTCAAACAGGCTTTCCATCAGGGAGGCCTTGACATTGCTCAGCATTCCAAAACCAACCAATATGGCAACAAAGGATGGCACAATAAAAAGAATAAGGAACATCTTTTGTTTGAAGCTCACAACCGATCCCCCATTTTTCGTGTTACTATTATTATAATATAAAACGGTTTACAACGGCAAAAAAATAAAAAAAGACACTGCCGAAAAAAATTGGCAGTGTCTTTTTTGTGGTGGAGACGATCGGGATCGAACCGACTACCTCTTGAATGCCATTCAAGCGCTCTCCCAGGTGAGCTACGCCCCCGTGCGACGAAAATTATTTTACCATAATCCGCCCCGATTTGCAAGGGCTTTTTTATTTTTTTTATGGGTTAAATTTACAGACCATTCATAAAATAGAGAAACTTTCTTCAAAGCCGTCCGGTATACTGAATGCAAGAAAGCGGGGGAAGCGGGTTGAATCTTTTAAGACGGTTTCTGGTTGGACGTTATGGGCCCGACCAGTTAGGATTTGTTCTCGTTATCCTGTCTTTCCTCCTTTCTTTGTTTGGGCAGCTTTTCCGGTGGACTCCCTTACTTCTTTTATCGTGGCTGGTGCTTTTTTTCGCATTCTACCGCATCTTTTCTCACAAGATTGAGGTACGGCGAAAGGAGAATGAAAAACTGATGGTGCTGTGGTACACGGTGTCCCAGCGTTTTCAGAAGCAAAAAGCACGCCGAGCGGATAAAAGAACCCATCGGTATTACCATTGTCCGCAGTGCAGGCAGATGCTGCGGGTGCCAAAAGGTCGCGGTAAAATAAAAATTACCTGTCCCAAATGCGGCACACAGTTCATCAAAAAAGCATGAAACCTCTTACCTCCCTAAAAAGGAAGCAGCTTTTAGGCTGCTTCCTTTTTTCGTGAAATTCTGCAAAATTGTATTTGACTTTGAAGGGAAAGCGCGTTATAATAATAAAGCAATTTTCAAACGGGCTCGTAGCTCAGCTGGGAGAGCGCCGCGTTCGCAACGCGGAGGTCGAGAGTTCGATCCTCTTCGGGTCCACCACGTCGGAGCAAAGTACGCTTTGCTCCGATTTTTTATAAAAATCTTTTTCATATGACCATTACACGTCGCCGCAAGTGGTGTATTCCATTTGCGGCGACTTTTATCACAGCATCATTCTTTCTCTGCGCCTCCCTTACCGCAAGGGTCGCACCGCACCTTCAGGGCAGTTTGCCTAAGTCCCACGGGTATACATGCACTTATAGCGCCGCGTACGATATCTATGCTATCCACTTTGATAGTGCCCGGACACAAGCCCATGGGCGGCGGGACGCGGACTGATACCCGTGAAGAGCCCGTGTCAAAAGAGGTTTCCGCAGTAGGGATTTCTGATGTCACGTGGCTTTTTCGCCGACATTGCTTCGCCCGGTTTCTCCATAAAGTATTTCGCGCTTGAAAACATAAAAAGTGCCGGCTGGCATTTCAGCAGCTATGCCATCAGCCGGCGATAAAAAAGCTCCCCCTCGCGGGGGAGCTTTTTTTATTAAAGAAACGACTTCATCTCTTCGATATTGTTCTGTTCCGTTGCAATTTGCTGTTTGGCAAGGTGGACGATATCCCGGTTGTTCCCATCATACTGATGGAGCCGCCGGGTCATTTTTGTGATGCCCATGGTGCTGCCCTGAATCACCATTTCCGCAATGGCGGATGGGGAATGATCCCGTTTGGCCTTTCTGTCGGCCATCATGTGCGACATGATTTTTACCACCGGGCTGGAGCCCGCCGGTTTATGCCCCCTGCGGTTCAACATCAGTCGGTCATTTTTTGCGGACAGTTCATACATGCTATCCTTTTCTGTTCTCTGCTCCTGCGTTTGCTCTCGTTTGATTTCTCC
>CAJFUF010000004.1 GCA_904420175.1 Candidatus Schneewindia gallinarum | reverse complement strand
CAGAAAGCTGTCGGAGAGGGCGATTTCCGTCCTGTTCAATCTGGTGCTGCTGTTTATCATCGGGCTGAACCTGTACAATGTGGCCGCCGCACTCCCATTTTGAAAGGAGGTCCCCCATGCCACCGGTGGGACTGATGATTAAACCGGCTTCCGGCCGGTGCAACCTGCGGTGCCGGTACTGCTTTTACCGGGACGAGACGGAGCACCGCTGTGAGGCGGACTACGGCGTGATGAGTGAAGCCACGCTGGACAGCCTGCTGAAACGCGTGTTTGCGCATGCGCAGGGCGAGGTCTCCGTGGTGTTTCAGGGGGGCGAGCCCACCCTTGCCGGCCTGCAGTTTTACGACACCTATCTTCGTCTTGTTAAAAAGTATAACGAAAAAAACCTGCCTGTGCACAACAGCATCCAGACCAACGGCGTGCTGATTGACGGGCAGTGGGTGGATCTATTCCGCCGGGGCCGCTTTTTAGTGGGCCTGTCGCTGGACGGGCCGCCGGTGGTGCACGACCGCCTGCGGCCGGATGCGGCCGGAAGGGGGACCGCGGCCAGGGTGCTGCACGCAGCCCGGCTGCTGAGGCACGCCGGTGTGGACTGCAACATCCTGTGCGTTGTCACGGCGGCCAACGCGGACAGTGCAAAGCGGCTGTATCACTTTTATCAGTCACGGGGCTTCGGTTACCTGCAGTTCATTCCCTGTATCGAGTCGCTGGACGGCGACGCGGGGAAGGACTACGCCCTGACGGCGGAGGACTACGGCCGGTTTCTTACCGACCTGTTCCACTGCTGGTATGAGGATGCGCTGAAGGGGCGGCCGCTGTACATCCGCTTTTTCGACAACCTGCTTCAGTCGCTGGCGGGCCGCATGCCCGAGTACTGCGGCATGCGCGGGGGCTGCGCCGTCCAGTATGTGTGCGAGGCGGACGGCAGCATCTACCCCTGCGACTTCTATGTGCTGGACGAGTACCGCCTCGGCAATGTGGCGTCCGACAGCCTGCAGGACTGCGACGAGAGGCGGAAACAGCTGAAATTTGTGGAGCGCTCCCGCCGGCTGCCGGTCGACTGCCCGGTCTGCCCCTATTTCCGGCTGTGCCGGGGCGGCTGCATGCGGGAGCGGAAAGACGGAAAAAGCCGCTATTGCGAAGGGTATAAGGCCTTTTTCCGGTCGGCGGCCCCGGCGCTGCAAACGCTGTTGGCTCGGCTGACAAAACAGCTGGGATAGGCCCCGGTATTTTTGTGCGGCGGAAGGGCCGCCGCAACAGGGTAAACCGTGCGGAAGGGCCGTGGAAACGGCCCGCCGCACTGATAAAAAGATTAAAGGAGGAAAAACCATGGATAAACGACCGAATCTTATTTTTATCCACAACGACCACCAGGCGCTGTATCAGTGGCAGGACTACGATATAAAGCCTGCCCGGCCAAACTTCGACCGGCTGGCGGCGGAGGGCGTGCGGTTCGACAACGCTTACTGCGCCGCGCCCCTGTGCGGCCCCACAAGGCGCACCCTGCTGACGGGCCTGTATCCCCATGCCCACAAGCAGTACTTTAACTACAGCGACCCGCCCTACGACCAGGAGGTGTACCTTGACACACTGTGGGAAAACGGGTACGACAACTACTACTACGGCAAATGGCACGCGGGCCCCGGCGATGCGCTGGATCACCACTGCCAGGGCTTTTGCCACACCAGTTACGGCAACCCCTATGTCCGCCCGGAGTACGAGGAGTACTGCAAACGCAAGGGCCTGCCCCATGCGGAGTTCCGCGTGGATATTACCTTCCCGATTAAGGCGAAGGACTTCCGCTACGGGGAAAAGGGAAGCATTTACGAGAAGCTGGTACCCGGTAACGAGCACTACCGGTCGGAGGATCCCACCTACTGCGGCGAGCATGCCGTGGGCGTGACGATGACCCCGAAGGAGACGACGGAAAGCTTTTTCCTGGCCAACCTTGCCTGCGAAAAGCTGGAGGAGCTGGCGGCGGACAAAAACCGTGACAAACCCTTCGCCCTGCGGGTGGATTTCTGGGGCCCCCATCAGCCCTACTTCCCCACGCAGGAGTACCTTGACATGTACAAGGATGTGCAGTGGCCGGAGTATCCCAGCTGGAACAGCGGAATCCCCGGGAAGCCCAAGGCGTACCACAGAGAGCGCAATCCGCCCATGGGCACCAACAACCTGCTGAACATCCCGAACCCGTGCGGATGGCAGTTCTACAACAAGCTCATGCAGCACTGCGCCGCGCAGATTACCATGATTGACGCGGCGGGCGGCCTGATTTTGGACAAAATCAAGGAGCTGGGCCTGGACGAAAACACACTGATTATCTGGAGCACGGATCACGGCGACAGCCTTGCCAGCAACGGCGGCCATTTTGACAAGGGCAGCTTCATGTGTCAGGAGGTGCTGCGCGTACCCCTTGCCATGAAGTGGAAGGGCGTTATTGAGCCCGGCCAGGTGTGCGACGCGCTGGTGAACACGGTGAACACGCCGGTGACCCTGCTGGATGCGGCGGGCCTGTCGTTTACCAAGAACAAGGTGCACGGAAGAAGCCTGCTGCCCCTGGCAAAAGGGGAGAAGCCCGACTGGACGGACAGTGTGGTGTGCGAGACCTATGGCCATGGCTACGGTGAGGAGATCACAAGCCGTGTTATCGTGTCCGGCGACTATAAGTACGTGGGCAGCGTAGGGGAGGAAAACAGGGATGAGCTGTACGACCTCAAGCAGGATAAGTACGAGCTGGTCAACCACATCGACGACCCGGAATACGCTGAAATTCTGAAGGAAATGAGAAGGAAGCTGCTTGCATGGCAGCGGCAGACGGACGACCCTGTCCATTTCGACTGGGAACAGACGCTGTAACAAACAGGGCCGGTACGCGTTGCCGGCCCTGTTATCAAAGGAGGAAAAGATATGCAGAAACAAGCCCTGTCCAAGGAAGAAAAAATTCTGGGCGGATTCCTCGGCGCCGCCGCGGGGGACGCCATGGGGGCGGCTACAGAGACGCGCTCCATTGACGACATCAGGGAAAAGTTCGGCGGATATGTCAAGACCTTTCTGACCCCGCCGGACGACGTGTTTGCCGCTGGCAGGCCGGCCGGATCCGTCACGGACGACTTCTCGCTGATTAAGCACCTGGCGGAGGCGCTGATAAAAAGCGGAGGGGCCGTCACGGACGCAGTGGCCGAGGAGGCGGTGCTGACATGGTACGATGAGGGAACCTACCTTGCCATGGTGGGCCCCTCCATTGTGGAGTGTGTCGCCCGGCTGCGGAACCTGCCGTTTGAAAAGCGGTACCCCAACATCACCATTGACAATTTTGCCACCACCAACGGCTCCGGCATGCGCATCCTTCCTGTGGGCCTGCTGTCCGGCGGCGACATTGACAAGGCCATCGGGGACGCGGTGGTCATCTGCCGCCCCACCCACAACAATATCAGTTCCATGTCCGGCGGCTGTGCGGTTGCCGCGGGCGTGGCGGCGGCCATGCGGGAAAACGCCACCTCTCTAAGCATTGTGGAGGCGGGGCTGAAGGGCGCGCGGTATGGCGAGAAAATCGGCGCACATGTGGCGGTCCCGAGTGTTTATCGCAGGATTAGCCTGGCGGTGGAGATTGGCCTGCGCTCGGACGACTTCGAGCGGACAATCTACGACCTTAATGCGTTGATCGGAACCGGTCTGTCTGCCTACCAGTCCATCCCGGCGGCCTTCGGCATTGTGGCCGCCTCGAAGGGGGATGCAATGACCGGCCTGTTCATGGGCGTCAACGCCGGGGACGATGCGGACACAGTGGCCTGCATGGTGGGCTCCATGCTGGGGACACTGCAGGGCGCAGGGGCGTATCCGGCGGAGTATATCGACGTTATCGACCGGGCCAACGACTATGACATAAGGGGCCTGGCAAAGCGGTTTTCGGCCATTGTAAAGTAGGACATAACAAGAAGAGGGGGACGGCCCGGGCCGTCCCCCTCTCTTTTGGTTTTCAGGAATGCAGGATAAATTCACACAGCTGGTCGTTGCTGTCTGCGATAAAGACGTGTTTCACCGCTTCCGCCTGCGCCCTGCTGCGGAAGCCGAAACCAAAGGTGACGGCGGCAAAATCACAGCCGCACCGTTCGGCACCCTCCGCGTCGTAGGGGCTGTCGCCCACCATCAGCACAGTGGACGGGTCGGTGATGCCGCAGTCGGACAGGCACAGCTGAATGACAACGTCCTTTGTGAGAATGCCCCTGTCCCGGTCGCTGCCCCGCAGCGTTGTAAAATACCGGTCGTAGCCGTACTTGCCGAAAATCGGCTGGACGAACGACTGGTTTTTCAGCGTGGCCACCGCCAGCTTGATGCCTGCGGCCTGCAGCCGCTTCAGCATGTTTTCAAAGCCGGGGTAGGGGACGGCCCTCAGCCCGCCCACGTCGAAAAAGTTTTCAATGTACATCTTTTCCGCCCGGTCCGCGTCCTGCTCGGTCATGCCGATAATCTGAAAACATTCCTTGAGAGGCGGCCCGATGATTTTATATTTTTCCTCCGGCGGAAGGGGCTCATACCCCATTTCACGGCACACCATGGAGGAGGTCCGGTAGATCCCCTCCGAAGTGTCGAAGGCGGTTCCGTCCAGATCGAACAGTACAAGAGAATACATAATCAGTAAAATTCCTTTCCGCAGCGCACCGCCGCCCTAGTAGGTGACGACGGGCATGTTCTGGATGATGTCCAGCATGGTGGCCATGTCGGGGCAGTTTTTGCCGCCCTGACGGGCAATACAGTAGGCGGAGCAGGCGTTGCCCCAGCGCACCGCCTCCTCCAGTGTTTTGCCCGACACCACAGCGGAAACAAAGCCGCTGTCGAAGTTGTCCCCTGCGCCGGTGGCGTCGACCTTCTTTGCGTCGTAGGGCGGGACGGCGAACTCCTCCTCACTGGTAAAGACGCGCACAGGCCGCGGCCCGTCCCTTGTGACCACAATGGTCTGCTCGTCCACCAGGGAGCGGGCGGCTTCCAGCTCGTCCTTGATGCCGGTAATAAGGCAAATTTCGTCCTTGATGGAGCCGAGGATCACCGTGGCGGCCGCCATGGCCCGCTTGGCAAGGTTGGTGCGCCGCTCGTTCATGCCGAACATCTCGGCCCGCAGGTTGAGATCAAAGGAGACCGGCACGCCTTCCTGCTTGCAGCGCTCCAAAAAGGAGACCACCGTCTCCGCAATGGGGGACAGGAAGAAAAACGCACCGCTGACGTGCACCCAGCCGAACTCCTTCGGGTCCGGCGGAAGATCCTTTTCCGAGTAGAACTGCCCGGCGCTGTTTTCCGGCGGCCAGGCAAAAAAGCTGCGGTCCTCATCAATGACGGTCAGGCTGACAAGGGTCTCATGCTCATCATCGAAAACTACGTAGCGGGTGTCCACGCCCGCCTCCTCCACGGCGCGTTTTAAAAACCGGCCGGTACCGTCGTTTCCCACCCGGGAGGCCAGCATGGAGCGGATCCCCAGACCCGCAATGCCGCAGACGGTGTTTCCGTTGGTACCCCCGCACACCAGCTTGGGGGTCGGGGGCGTCATCCCATCCGCCCTGCCTTCCATCAGTGCGGCGGAGTAGGCCTTGGACTCCCCGTAGGGGATCAGCATGTCCGCTATTAAATCGCCGATGCACAGCACCGGCTTGTCGGTCTTAAAATTCTTCACTGCACCCACACCTTTTCTTTCAGGATAATACCTATTATAATGATAAGCCGGTATAAAATCAAGGGCGGGCGGGGGAATCCGGACAGGGTGACAGCACGGGGAAACTGTGATAAACTAAAAGGAGCCTTCAATAAGAAGGCTCCTTTTCGGGGAAACGGTCAGTCGGCCAGCTCCGTCAGGTTGTCAATCAGGTTCTGTGCGGCCCTGGTGGCCTTTTGCACCCCTTTTTCCAAGGAGCGCTTGGCCCGTTTTTTGTGCCCTTTGTCCATTTTGCAAAGGCACATGTGCAGGCCCATGCCCACAATCAGGCCCAGAACGGCGAAGCCGGCGCAGTTCATGCAATGCTTCATTTTTACACCTCCTACATTCTGTCTGGATTAGTATTTGCCCGCCGGGGAAACTTATACGCAGGAAGGGAAGAAAACAAACGATGAAAACAATGGAACCCACCATGCCGCGCGTTGCCGCCATTCACGATTTGGCGGGCTTCGGCCGCTGCTCGCTCAGTGTGATTATGCCGCTGCTTTCCGTCATGGGCGTGCAGGCGTGCCCAGTGCCGACGGCGGTGCTCAGCGCGCATACGGGCGGCCTTGGGGATGTGCGCATTAAGGATTTAAGCGATTATTTGGAGGACAGCCTTGCCCACTATGGGGAGCTGGACTTGAATTTTGACTGCATCTATACCGGCTTTTTAAACAGCCCCGGGCAGGTTGACAGCTGCCTTTCATGGGCGGACCGCTACCCGGATGCGTTTCTTGTGGTGGACCCGGTCATGGGGGACAACGGAAAGGCATACCGCACGGTTACAAAGGAACTTCAGGACCGGATGAAGGAACTTGCGAAAAAAGCGGATCTCATCACCCCCAATTTAACGGAGGGGTGTATCCTTTTAAACGAGCCGTATCCCGAGACGCAGCTGAGCACGCAGGAGGCGAAAAGCATGCTGGTGCGGCTGGCGGAGCTGGGCCCGGAGATGGTGGTAATCACCTCCGCCCCGCTTTACGGCGGCGGGAAAGTCAACATTGCCTACGACCGGCCCCGCGGCTCCTTCTGGCAGGTGAAAAGTGAGACGGTGCCCGGCGGTTACCCCGGGACGGGGGACATGTTTGCCGCCATCCTGGTGGGCGGCCTGCTGCGGGGGGACAGCCTGCCCATCGCCATGGAGCGGTCCACAAGGTTTTTGGAGCTGGCTATTAAAACCACCTACGGCTACGGCACGGACACCCGGTACGGCGTGCTGTTTGAAAAAGTCATCCCCTTCCTGACGGAGGAGCGGATGTTCAGCGGATACGAAAGGCTGTGAGAGAAATGGAAGAACAGAATGAAAACCGCCCTTTCCACATTGTGCTGGTGGAACCGCAGATCCCTCAGAACACCGGCAACATTGCGCGCACCTGCGCGGCGACAGGCTCGGTGCTGCATCTGGTGGGGCCGCTGGGCTTCCAGATTGACGATAAAAAGCTGAAACGCGCAGGCCTGGATTACTGGCACCTGCTGGACATCCGGTATTACGACGGGCTGGAGGAGTTCTTTCAAAAAAACACGGGCCCGTTTTACTATTTTTCCACCAAGGCCCGGCACCGCCACAGCGACGTGCGGTATGAGCCGGGGGCCTACCTCGTTTTCGGCAGGGAGGATGCGGGCCTGCCGGAGGGGCTACTGTTCCAGAATGAGCAGCGGTGCGTCCGTCTGCCCATGATTTCCGGCGCACGCAGCCTGAACCTGTCCAACTCTGTGGCTGTGGGCGTGTACGAGGCGCTGCGGCAGGGGGATTACCAGGGCTTAAGAGAGATTGGCGCGCTGACCCGGTACCGCTGGGAGGACGCCCCGCAGGACTGACGGGGCAGGATATGTGCGTGGGGGCCGAAAAACAGCGGCAGCCCGCGGCAGATTTACAAAAAAGGCTTGAAAAAACAGCGGATATAGGGTAGAATATAGCTTAGATTGTGGCCTTTTTAACAACATTATAAAAGTTTTAACTGAAAGGGTTGATTAGCGTGACCTCTTTAAACAAGAAGACCGTGGAAGACATTGACGTCAAGGGCAAAAAAGTCCTTGCCAGATGTGATTTCAACGTCCCCATGAAGGACGGCGTCATCACCGACGACAAGCGTATCCGTGAGTCTATCAAGACCATCAAGTATCTTGTGGACAACGGCGCCGCGGTGATCCTCTGCTCCCACATGGGCCGCCCCAAGGGCGAGTTCAACATGAAGTATTCCCTGGCCCCTGTGGCCGCCCGCCTGTCCGAGCTGCTGGGCATTCCGGTGAAGATGGCGAAGGACGTCATCGGCCCCGATGCGAAAAAGCTGGCAAGCGAGCTGAAGCCCGGCGAGGTCATGCTGCTTGAGAACGTCCGCTTCCATAAGGAGGAGGAAAAGAACGACCCCGCTTTCGCGAAGGAGCTTGCCTCCATGGCGGACATCTATGTCAACGACGCGTTCGGCACCGCGCACCGCGCCCATGCCAGCACCGCCGGCGTGGCCGATTACCTGCCTGCCGTGTGCGGCTACCTCATCCAGAAGGAGATCTCCATCATGGGCGGCGCGCTGAATGATCCGAAGCGGCCCTTCGTCGCCATCCTCGGCGGCGCCAAGGTCTCGGACAAGATCGGCGTTATCAACAACCTGATTGACAAGTGCGACACCATCATCATCGGTGGCGGTATGGCCTACACCTTCCTGAAGGCGCTGGGACATCACATCGGCGATTCCATCTGTGAGAACGACAAGGTGGAGCTGGCCATGGATCTGATGAAGAAGGCCTCCGACAAGGGTGTTGCCATCCTCATCCCCCACGACAACGTGGTGGGCGACAAGTACGACCCGGACTGCAACTACAAAACAGTGGAGTCGTACGACATTGACGACGGCTGGATGGGCCTGGATATCGGCCCGGTCACCCGTCAGCTGTTTGCAAAGGAAATCATGAAGGCCGGTACTGTGGTCTGGAACGGCCCCATGGGCGTGTCCGAGTGGGAGCATTTCGCCGAGGGCACCAAGGCGGTGGCCACTGCTGTGGCTGAAAGCGGCGCCATCTCCATCATCGGCGGCGGCGACAGCGCTGCTGCGATTGAGCAGCTGGGCTTTGCCGACAAGATGACCCACATCTCCACCGGCGGCGGCGCCTCTCTCGAGTTCCTCGAGGGGCTGGAGCTGCCCGGCATTGCGTGCCTCAACGACAAATAAAACAACAGAATGAACAGGGCGGCATGGGAAACTGTGCCGTCTTGTCGTCAGAAAGGACCTAACTGCCATGAACAAAAATCTGAGAACCCCCTGCATTGCAGGAAACTGGAAAATGAACAAAACCCCGGCGGAGGCCGCAGTGCTGGTTGACGAACTGAAGGCCGCCATCACCGCACCGGAGTGCAACGTGGTCATCTGCGTGCCCTTTACCGACCTGCCCGTTGCACTGGAAAAATGTGCAGGGACCCCCATCAAGGTGGGCGCACAGAACTGCCATTTTGAAACAAGCGGCGCCTTCACAGGCGAAATTTCCCCTGTGATGCTGAAGGAGATGGGCGTGGAGTACGTGGTTCTCGGCCACAGCGAGCGGCGCACCTACTTTGGGGAGACGGACGTAACCGTGAACAAGCGCACGCTGGCAGCGCTGAAAGCGGGCTTAAAGCCCATTGTCTGCGTGGGAGAGTATCTTGAGCAGCGCGAGCAGGGCATCACTGCGGAGCTGGTCGCCATGCAGACGAAGATTGCCCTTCAGGGTGTTACCGAACAGGATCTGAAAAACGTCATCATCGCGTATGAGCCGGTGTGGGCCATCGGCACCGGCAAGACCGCCACGGCGGAGCAGGCCAACGAGGTTTGCGCCGTTATCCGCGCCACGGTGGCGCAGCTGTATGGCAAGGCGGCCGCAGACGGCATGACCATCCAGTACGGCGGCAGCATGAATGCGAAAAACGCGGCGGAACTGCTGGCGCAGCCCGATGTGGACGGCGGCCTTATCGGCGGCGCGTCCTTGAAGGCGGCAGACTTTTCCGTGATTGTCGACGCAGCGAAATAACCGGCGGAACCAGAGGAGAGAAAAGCATGAAAAAACCTTTAGCACTGATTATTTTGGATGGTTTCGGCATTAACCGGAATGAATATGGCAACGCCATTGATGCGGCAAACACCCCCGTTATTGACAGGCTGCTGCACACCTGCCCCCACACCACCATTGGTGCGTCTGGCATGGATGTGGGCCTGCCCGACGGGCAGATGGGAAACTCCGAAGTGGGACACACCAACATCGGCGCAGGCCGCGTGGTGTATCAGGAACTGACCCGCATCACCAAGTCCGTCGCGGACGGCGATTTCTTCGAGAACGAGGCGCTGTGTGCCGCCATGGACAACTGCGTGAAAAACGGGACGGCCCTGCACCTGATGGGCCTGCTCAGCGACGGCGGCGTCCACTCCCACAACAGCCACCTGTACGCCCTGCTTGAAATGGCGAAGAAAAAGGGCGTGGAGAAGGTGTTTGTCCACTGCTTCCTTGACGGGCGCGACGTGCCCCCCACCTCCGGAAGCGAGTATGTGGAGGAGCTGGAGAAGAAGTGTAAGGAGATTGGCGTGGGCAAAATTGCCACCGTTATGGGCCGCTACTACGCCATGGACCGCGACAACCGCTGGGAGCGGGTGGAGCAGGCCTATGCCGCCATGGTATACGGCAAGGGTGTTATGAACCACAACCCTGTGGACGCGGTGGAAAAGTCCTACGAGCAGGAGGTCACGGACGAGTTTGTGGTGCCCACCGTCTGCTGTGAGGGCGCTACCATCAGCGCAGGGGACTCGGTGGTGTTTTTCAACTTCCGCCCCGACCGAGCGAGAGAGATTACAAGAACCCTTGTGGACCCCGAGTTCACAGGCTTTGAGAGAAAGAACGGCTTTTTCCCGCTGACGTTTGTGTGCATGACGCAGTACGACGCGGTGATGCCCGGCGTGCTGGTGGCGTTTAAACCCCAGTCGCTTCACAACACCTTCGGCGAATACATTTCAAAGAAGGGGCTGACGCAGCTGCGCATCGCCGAGACGGAGAAGTACGCCCATGTGACGTTTTTCTTCAACGGCGGCAAGGAGGAGCCCTATGCGGGCGAGGACCGCGCTTTAATCCCCTCCCCGAAGGTTGCCACCTACGACCTGAAGCCGGAGATGAGCGCCCCCGAGGTGACGGAGGAGATGGTCAGCCGCATCAAGTCCGGCAAGTACGACGTGCTGATTCTCAACTACGCCAACTGCGACATGGTGGGCCACACCGGCGTGTTTGAGGCGGCGGTTAAGGCGGTGGAGGCGGTGGATACCGGCCTCGGCAAGGTGCTTGCCGCCATTGAGGAGATGGGCGGCCGCGCCTTTATCACGGCGGACCACGGCAACGCGGACCAGATGTACGAAGCGGACGGTTCCCCCTTCACAGCGCACACCACCAACCCGGTGCCCTTTATTGCGGTGGGGATGGATGTGAAGCTGAAGGAGCAGGGCGGCCGCCTTGCGGACATTGCGCCGACCATGCTGGATGTAATGGGCCTTGAGAAGCCTGCCGAAATGGACGGCGAAAGCCTGATTGAACACTGAGAAAATGGGACAGCGGAAGAATTTTTTCTTCCGCTGTTGCAATTTTTGTAAAATCAGGGTATAATACAAGCAGATTCCGTGCGGCCCTTCCGGGAAGGCACGGTGCGCGGCGGTACAAGCGGCGGCAGCCGCCCCCTGGTACCGGCGTTGCGGACATGGGAAAAGGCGGAAGGATTTTTTAGATGCTTTTGCTTTCGGCCCATATATGCTATAATAAAGAAAAGCCAAGATGAAAGGCGGGTTGTTCCTATGAAAGGGTTCGGCATTTTTGTTTCTACGCTTTTGGCCATTGCTGCAGGTGCAGCGGTTGTCCTCGGGGTACTGAACTACCTGAAAAACAAGGGCTGCCTCGGAAATGAGATAGACCTGTACGACGACGAAGACATCTGGGACTGCGACTGCGACGACTGCTGCGAAGAGAAAGAAGAAGTAAAGGAAGAAGAATAATACGGAAGGAGTGCAAGCAAATTGCACTCCTTTTTCTTTTGAAAAAATCCCGCCGTTTCCGGCGGGAAAGACAAAGGTATATCGTTCGGTATAATGGGGGAGATACGGTCCCCGAGTTTCTACCGGGCGCCCGTAAAGCGCCCGACTACCGAAACCGGCGCTTTCCCTGCGCTGCTGCGGGGAAGGGCGGTGTTCTGTCGGTAGGAGGACAGGCCGCAGAGGCCTGCCCCCCTATTCCTTTCTGTCTCAAACAGGGAAACCTGTTTGGAAATAAATGGTTGGAGGAAAACGATGAAGGATTTTCTTTTTGTTCCGGGGCGCGGTGCCGCGGCAGGCCTGAGAAGGCAACGGCATAAAGCGTCGTTTTCATGACAAGGGCCTGATGTCGGCACACAGAGGCTCTACCGGCGGGTTTGAAGCCCGGAAGGGAAGCGCGGTTTCCGGAACCGGCACAGCCGTCATTTGTCGGAGCGGCTTGTTCCAGTTCTGCCCGCGCACAAACACGGGCCGGACCGGCCGGAGGGCAAAATATTGAAAGAGGAAGTAGGTTGTTTTATGGAGAAACTGTTTCAGCTTAAACAAAACGGAACTACGGTAGGACGGGAGATTATGGCCGGTCTTACAACCTTTTTTGCAATGGCCTATATCATTGCGGTCAACCCCAGTCTGCTCAGTGAATCCGGGATGGAGTGGGGCGCCGTGTTCCTGGCAACCATTATCTCGGCTGTAATCGGAACGCTGATTATGGGCCTTGTGGCGAATGTGCCCTATGCACAGGCGCCGGGAATGGGGCTTAATGCATTTTTTGTCTATACGGTCTGCTTTACCCTTGGCTTTACCTGGCAGCAGGCCCTTTCCATGGTGTTTATCTGCGGCCTAATCAACATCCTGATTACCGTAACCAAAGTCCGGAAGTACATTATTAAGGCGATTCCGCGCAGCCTGCAGAATGCAATCGGCGGCGGCATCGGCATTTTTGTGGCCTACATCGGCCTGCTGAATGTGGGGATTATTGACTTCAGCTCCGGTGTGCCTGCACTGGCCAAACTGAACGACCCCGCCTTCGGGCTTTTCCTGATTGGCCTGGCCTTAACCATTGTGCTGCTGGTCCTGAAGGTGAAGGGAGCCATCCTTATCGGCATTGTGGCCACGGCGCTGATTGGCATCCCCATGGGCGTGACGGTGACAACCGAGGCCATCAGCTTTACAGAGGCATGCCGGCAGCTTCCCTCCACCTTTGGCGCCATTTTCACCAGCGAGGGTCTTGTCTCCCTGTTTGCAGACGCCTCGAAAATTCCTCTGGTACTGATCACCATCTTCTCATTCAGCCTTTCCGATACCTTCGACACCATCGGCACCTTCATCGGCACGGGCCGCCGCAGCGGCATTTTCAGCGATGAGGATGAGAAGGCAATGGAAACCAGCACAGGCTTCAAGTCCAAGATGGACAAGGCGCTGTTTGCCGATGCGACGGCAACCTCCATCGGCGCTATCTTCGGCACCTCCAACACCACCACCTATGTGGAAAGCGCGGCGGGCATCGGGGCCGGCGGACGCACGGGCCTTACCAGTGTTGTCGTTGCGCTGTGCTTTGCAGTCAGCGCGTTCTTCGCCACATTTGTCAGTGCGGTGCCCTTCGCCGCCACCGCGCCCGCCCTGGTTGTGGTCGGTGTGATGATGATGTCGGCCTTTAAGGAAATCCAGTGGGACGATTTTGACGAGGCGGTTCCGGCATTCTTCGCCGGGGTGTTCATGGCGCTTTGCTACAGCATTTCGTACGGTATTGCCGCAGGATTTATTTTCTACTGCATTACAAAAATCTGTAAAAAACAAATCCGCGACATCCATCCCATTCTGTGGATTGCAACTGCTCTGTTTGTTCTGAACTTTATCCTGCTGGCGCTGATTTAGGGCAGCGCCTTCCACCTGAAACGCCGCAGCAGGCCCGGGATTTTCCCGCGGCCTGCCCGGTACGGATAAAGAAAAGGCTTTGTGTTTTCCTCCAACCGGAAAAGGGAGGGCCGCCCTGTGGGGCGGCCCTCCCTTTCTTTCAGCCGGTGAAAAGGTTATCTAAATTTTTCAAGGCGGTACAGCAGCTCGTCATCCGGCGTCTCCACCCCGTTTTTGAACTGGTAACCCAGCTTCCGGTAAAACGGGCAGCCGGTGATGGAGGCGGGGATCTCCACCCGCTTGGCCCGCAGAAAATATTCGTCCTGCTCCAGCACGCCGACAATCTGCCTGCCGATTCCGCGCCCCTGATACTCCGGCAGGACGAAGATGTTGAAAAAGCTGCTTTCATCTTCCTGCCCCCAGTAGGGACCCACCGCACCGCAGCCGACAATGGCATCCCCGTCGCACACCACATAGAAGTGGGTGTGCCGGGCGCGCTCAATCAGGCGGTCCGGCGTGAGGGACATCAGGCTGTTTTCAATGTAGTCCGCGCTGTAATCCCTGCTGTTCGTCTCCCGCATGGTCCGCGCAATCAGGTTGTGGACCGCCTGCGCGTCCTTTTCTTCAAACCGCCGTATCATGGGGCGCCCCCTCCTTTTTTCCTTTTCCGGTGCCGCGGCATACTGCGGAAGAAATTTTCCGGCCCGGCGGAAGATATTTTTTTCAGTATAATCCGTACCGGCACCGCTGTCAATAAAAAGGGGACGCCTTCGGGCAGGGCCGAAGCGGTTGCACCGGCGGCCCGGTGTGTGGTATGATGGGGGCACAGAAGGGAGGCGGGGCATATGGCAAAATCCCCCGGCCAGAAGCTGAAACTGCTGTATCTTGAAAAAATCCTGCTGGAGCGCACGGATGAAAACCATCCCATGACCCTCAGCGAACTGAGCGAGGCGCTGGCCGCCTACGGCATCACGGCGGAGCGGAAAAGCCTGTACAGCGACATTGAACAGCTGCGCAATTTCGGCCTGGATATTGTGGGGCAGAAAACCCGCAGCTACGGCTACTATGTGGGCAGCCGCCTGTTTGAACTGCCGGAGCTTAAAATGATGGTGGACGCGGTGCAGTCTGCAAAATTCATCACCCTGAAAAAAAGTAACGAACTGATTAAAAAGCTGGAGACGCTGTGCAGCCGCCACGACGCGCAGATGCTGCAGCGGCAGGTGTATGTGCAGAACCGGGTAAAGACCATGAATGAAAGCATCTACTACAACGTGGACAAAATCAGCATGGGCATTGCGGAGAGCAAACAAATATCATTTCTATACTTTGAGTATAATATCTACAAGGAGCGGGTGCCCCGCAAAAACGGCGAGCGGTATCTGGTCAGCCCCTATGCGCTGTGCTGGGACGACGAGAATTATTACCTGATTGCCTATGACGGGGCGGCGAAAAAAATCAAGCACTACCGGGTGGATAAGATGATGAACATCCGGGTGGAGAAGCAGCCCCGCGAGGGGGAGGAGGCGGCCAGCCGGCTGGATGTGGCCGCCTACACCAAGTCGGTGTTCGGCATGTACGGCGGCAGCCCGGCGGATGTGACGCTGCGGTTTGAAAACAGCCTTGTGGGCGTGGTCATTGACCGGTTCGGCAAGGAGGTCAGTATCCGCCCCGACGGGCCGGAGCACTTCATCGCCTCTGTCCGGGTGGAGCAGAGCCCCATTTTCTTAGGGTGGCTGTTCCAGTTTGGCGACAGGGTCCAGGTGCTGAGCCCCCAGACGGTTATCGACCAGCTGCGCCGGTATGCCGAGCGGCTGTTAAAGCAGTATGAAGGAGGACGGATATGACGGTCACACAGGCAGTGAAACAAAGGCAGAGCTGCCGTCACTACGACGGCGCGCCGGTCCCGCGGGAGACCATTTCCGAATTGACAGAGCTGGCGGGCCTCAGCCCGTCCGCCTGCAACAGCCAGCCGTGGGGTGTGGTGGCAGTGGACCGGGAGGAGGACCTGCAGGACATACGGCGGCTTGTACAAAGTGAGGGCAGCAAAATCAACCGGTTTGCCGCCAGGGTACCGGTTTTTCTGGTTTTGTATGAGATGGAAACGGCCCTGCGGGAGGATATTGCCGCCCGGTTTGTGGACGAGCAGTGCTTTGCCCCGGTGGACATCGGCATTTTTGCTGCAAACCTGACGCTGCTTGCGGCGGAGCGGGGGCTTGGCACCTGTATCCTCGGCTGGTTTGACGAGGCGGCTGTCAGGGCGCGCTTCCCCCTTCCCGGGGCTGCGCGGGTGCGGCTGGTGATCGCGCTCGGCCATCCGTCCGGGGAGGAGAAGCAGCGGGTAAAAACAAGAAAACCGGTGCAGGATGTGCTGCACTTTCTATAGTTAATAAAAAAGAAAAAGGAGAGGCAACCGGTTGCCTCTCCTTTATTATTCTACGCCCTTGCCGTGCTGTCCGGCGGCGTGTTCCCAGCAAGCCTGCTGCTGAAACGCCCAATCAGGGGGGAGAACCAGTCCACCAGTTTCCCCACAAGCACCGCTGCAATAATGGTGCCAATCCCAATGGGTGCGCCGAGAAGGAACGCCCCCAGCAGCAGGATGAGGTAAAAGATGGTCAGCCCCACGCCGTAGCTTTTTTTCACAAGGTGGCCCAATTCGGTTGCCACCATGTCCAGCGGCTGAATTCCCGCGCCGACAGGCAGGTAATAGGACAGCCCGACCACCTTGAAGATGAGGCCCGCTACCATGAACAGAACAATCATATACGGCGGCTGCGGCCCGGGGAACAGCTGATGAAGGATAGAGCTGGACAAGTCGATGCAGGGGCCGATGCCGAACGTACAGATAATTGCGCCAAGACCGATGAGCTTCCGTTTATAGAAAAAGAAAAACACCAGGATTAGAATGTTCATCAGCAGGGAGGCGGTGCCGACGGAAAGGCCGGTACGCAGCGAAATGCCCTGCTGAAAGCTGGTGAACGGGTCGGTTCCCTGCCCGGCAATCAGGAAAAAGGAGGCGCCGGTGCCGAGGATGGGAAGCGCCGGAAGCATGACCAGTGTTTTGCGCAAGTAAGAATTCATGAAAAAACCTTCTTGAAGTAATGTATTATAACGTCATTATAGCGGAAAGCCACCTGGTATGCAAGACCCGGCAGGAGGGAAAGTGGGGAAGGGTACGACACCCCGCCCGCCGGCTTATTTCACCGTGCCTGCAAGCCTGCCGCTGATTTTGCCCATAAACGGGGTGCACCAGTCCACCAGCTTGCCGATGACGACCGCCTGGATGATGGTTCCGATCCCGATCGGTGCGCCCAGGATAAAAGTGCCGAGTACCAGCAGGAGGTAGAAAATGGTCAGCCCCACGCCGTAAGTCTTTCTTACCAGCTGGCCGATGACGGTCGCCACCATGTCCAGCGGCTGGATCCCTGCGCCGATGGGCAGGTAATAGGACAGGCCCAGCACCATCAGTACCGTGCCGATAACAAGGAAAAGCACAATCATGTACACCGGCTGTTCACCGGGGAACAGGCTGCCCAGCAGGTTGTTGAACAGGTCGATGCACGGACCGATGCCAAAGGTGAACACAATGCTGCCCACGCCCACCAGCTTGCGGTCAAAGATGATAAACAGAATCAGGATAGTAAGGTTCATCAGCATGGAGATGGTGCCCACCGTGAGCCCCACGTGCATGGAAATGCCCTGCTGGAAACTGGTAAACGGATCCGCCCCCTGCCCGGACAGCAGGTAAAACGCCACGCCGCAGGCAACGACGGGCACAGCGGGCAGCATAACCAGTGCTTTTCTAACATACTCTTTCATGTCAAACCCCCGTGAAAAGAATTTACAGCCGGCAAAGCGGTGCCGTGCTGAAAATGCGGCGCGGCACCTGCGTTTTGCCCCGCGGCGGCCTGCTGCCGCCGATGCTGCCCCGCCGCAGGGCGGCGGGAACCCGTTACTTATTATACCTTACCGCCTTCCGGCGTGCAAGCAGGGTTTTCCAGGGGTTTGCCTTTTGCCTGCCCCGTGGTATAATAGGCAGGAGATATTCGGGCACGGATGTGCCGCTTTGGCGCGGGCTGCCGGTGGGGCGCCCGCAGCAAGAACAGACGGAAGGGATGGAGAGCCGCAATGAATATGGTGCTGGAAGTAATCAAGTCCGTTATCCTGGGCGTTATCCAGGGCGTTACCGAATGGCTGCCCATCAGCAGCACAGGACACATGATCCTGTTCAACGACCTGTGGCCGTTAAATTTTTCAAAGGCGTTTACTGATTTATTCCTTGTGGTGATCCAGTTCGGCTCCATCCTTGCGGTCATTGTGCTGTTTTTCCACAAGCTGAATCCCTTTTCCCCCAAAAAGACCACCCTGCAAAAGCGGCAGACGTGGAGCCTGTGGCTGAAGGTACTTGTGGCCAGCGTGCCGGTTGCGGTCATCGGCCTTGTATTTGAGGAGAAGATTGACGCCCTGTTCTACAACGCGCCCACCGTGGCCGTGGCGCTGATTGTGTACGGCATCGCCTTCCTGTTTATTGAGCGGCCGGGCCGCCGGCCGGCTATTCGCGATGTGGAGCATATAAACGGAAAAACCGCGCTGCTTATCGGCGTGTTCCAGGTGCTGGCGCTGATTCCCGGCACCTCCCGCTCCGGCTCCACCATTTTGGCGGCGGTGCTGCTGGGCTGCTCGCGTTATGCGGCGGCTGAATTCTCCTTCTTTTTGGCCATCCCCGCCATGCTGGGCGCAAGCGGGCTGAAAATCCTCAAGTACGGCTTCCACTTTTCCAGTGAGGAGCTGCTGGTGCTGGCAGTCGGCTTTGTGGTGGCCTTCCTTGTGTCCCTTGTGGTGGTACGCTTCCTGATGAATTTTGTCAAAAAGCACGACTTCAAGGTGTTCGGCTGGTACCGTATCGCCCTGGGCCTTGTGGTGCTGCTGTATTTCTTTGTACTGAAAGGATAAAAACGATGAAAGATTCGGTTTTGCAGCGCTATCAGGCGCTGAAGGCGCTGGTGGTGGAGCGCCGGGAGGACTTTACCCGGCTGACAGAGTTTATGGAGAACAACACAGACTATTTAAAGGCACCTGCCAGCACCCGGTTCCATCTGTGTTATGAAGGGGGCCTGCTGGAGCACAGCTGCAACGTGGCGGAAAACCTGCTGCGCCTTCGGGAGGCGCTGGCCCCGGAGCTCAGCGTGGAAAGCTGTGTGATTGTGGCGCTGGTGCACGACCTTGGCAAAGCGGGCATGCCGGGCAACCCCCAGTACCTGCCGAACGAGCCCACCGCCAGGCAGAAGCAGTACGGCTACCCCGCCACGGTGCCCTACCGCTTTAACAATGACTTAACCTACCTGAGCGTGCCGGTACGCAGCCTGTATCTGGCCGCGCCCCTCATCGATTTAACAGAGCAGGAGGTACAGGCCATCATCTACCATGACGGGCAGTATGTGGAGGACAACCGCAGCGTTGCCACAAAGGAGGCGCCGCTGACGCTGCTTTTGCAGTATGCCGACTCGTGGAGCAGCTTTGTAACGGAAAAAGAGTCCCGCCCGAAATAGCGGGATCGTACCGAAGGAGGGGGGGAGGCCCCCTCTTTTTTATAAGGAGGGAAAAGCCGGATGGAATACCACAACGTGCGTCCCGCTGTGTTTTTGGAGCGGCCGAACCGCTTTATTGCCCGCTGCCTGACGGACGGCGGCGAGGTAACGGCCCATGTGAAGAACACCGGCCGCTGTAAGGAGCTGCTGGTGCCGGGCGCGCCTGTGTGGCTTTGCTACAGCGGGAATGCAGCGCGGAAAACCCCCTGCGACCTTATTGTGGTGGACAAGCAGGGGGTGCTGTTTAACATTGATTCCCAGGCGCCCAACCGCGTGGCGGAGGAGGCGCTGCTTTCAGGCGCGCTGTGCCTGCCCGGGCTGAAGGGGCCCTATACCGTCCTGCGGGAGCGTTCCTTCGGCACCTCCCGCATTGATTTACTGGTACAGGCCGGGGAAAAGCAGTGCTTTGTGGAGGTGAAGGGCGTCACGCAGGAGCAGGACGGCACGGCGCTGTTCCCGGACGCGCCCACCGAACGCGGCGTCAAACACCTTGGCGAGCTTGCCCGTGCCGTGAAGGCGGGCTATGGCGCGGCGGTACTGTTTGTGCTGCAGTTTGCAGGCGCCCGCCAATTTACCCCCAACCGGGAAATACACCCCGCCTTTGCGGACGCGCTGCGGGCTGCGCAGGCCGCAGGGGTGCAGGTGCTTGCGGCGGAGTGTGCCGTCGCCCCGGACAGCCTGCGGCTGACAAAGCCGGTAAAAACCGTTTTTTAGCATAGCCGCCGCTTCTTTTTGATAGGATAGTACAGAGGAAAAGGGAGCGGGGGTTCAGCATGGGGATAGAGGAAGTTTTTATCATCGGGGTTTCACTGGCCATGGACGCGTTTTCCGTGTCCGTGTCGGACGGGGTGTGCCTGCGGCGGCTGCGCCCCCGGTGGCTGTTTGGCATTGCAGGGGCGTTCGGGCTGTTTCAGGGCCTGATGCCGCTGGCAGGATATCTTGCAGGCGCATCCTTCGCCTGGCTGGTCACGCGGTTCAGCCGGCCCATTGTGTGCACGGTGCTGTGCGTAATCGGCCTGAAAATGCTGTGGGACGTGCGGAAGGGGGAGGACTCCGGCGACTGCTTCACCCTTTCGAAAAAGACGGTCCTTGTGCAGGCGGTGGCCACCAGCATGGACGCGCTGGCGGTGGGGGTCGGCTTTTCCACCATGCAGCTTCCCATCCCTGCCACCTGCGGCCTGATTGCGCTGACCACCTTCCTCATCTGTTTTGCCGGGGTGGCGGTCGGCCACCGGTTCGGCTGCGTGTTCCGCAGGCAGGCAGTGTTTTTAGGCGGGCTGGTACTGATTGCCATCGGAATAAAAATTTTACTGGACGTATAATCCGACGGGATAGTACATACAGACGAGAAATCATGGTTGCGGCCCCGTTTGAATGATGATACAATATATAGCGTACTACAGCCAGAAAAATCACAAGATAAAGGATGAGAGACGATGCAGGTTTCTAAAAACGCACAAATGGTACTGGAACGGCGGTATCTTGCCAAGGACAAGGACAACAAGCCCATTGAGACGGTGGACGGGCTGTTCCGCCGGGTGGCGGGCAGCATTGCGAAGGCCGATGCGCTGTATGATAAAAATGCAGATGTGAAGGCGCTGGAGGACCGGTTTTACGAGCTGCTGACCAGCATGGAGTTTTTGCCGAACTCCCCCACGCTGATGAATGCGGGGCGGCCGCTGGGCCAGCTGTCCGCCTGCTTTGTGCTGCCGGTGGAGGACAGCATGGACAGCATTTTTGAAAGTGTGAAGCAGGCGGCCCTCATCCACAAATCCGGCGGCGGCACCGGCTTTGCCTTTTCCCGCATCCGCCCGGCGGGCAGCGTGGTCAATTCCACAGGCGGTGTGGCCTCCGGCCCCATCAGCTTTATGAAGGTGTTCAACATGGCCACCGAGGCGGTCAAGCAGGGGGGAACCCGCCGCGGCGCCAACATGGGAATTCTGCGCATCGACCATCCGGATATTCTGGACTTTATCGACTGCAAAAAGGCCAGTAATGAGTTAAATAATTTCAACATCTCCGTGGGTATTACGGAGCGGTTCATGGACGCAGTGGAAAAGGACGAGGAGTATGAGCTTGTCAACCCGGCCACGAAGGAAGTGACGGGGAAGCTGCGTGCCAAAGAGGTGTTTGACAAAATTGTGGAGGGCGCGTGGAGAAACGGCGAGCCCGGCATTATTTTCCTGGACCGGCTTAACCGCGACAATGTGGTGCCCGGACAGGGGGAGATTGAAAGCACCAACCCCTGTGGGGAACAGCCGCTGCTGCCGTACGAGTCGTGCAACCTTGGCTCCATCAACCTGTCCCTGATGCTGACGGAGAAGGACGGCAAAAAAGTGGTGGACTACGACCGCCTGGGCCGTGTGGTGTCCGACGCGGTGCATTTTCTTGACAATGTAATTGATGTGAACCAGTACCCGCTGCCCATTATTGATAAGACCACCAAGGCCACAAGAAAAATCGGCCTTGGCGTCATGGGCTTTGCGGACATGCTGCTGCGGCTTGGCATCCCCTATAATTCCGATGAGGCGGTGGCCCTTGCAGAGGAGGTCATGGGCTTCATCAATGAGACGGGGCATAAGGCCTCCCAAAAGCTGGCTGAGCGGCGCGGCGCCTTCCCGCTGTTTGGGGAAAGCATCTATAAGGACGGCAAACCCCTGCGCAACGGTACGGTGACCACCATTGCGCCCACCGGCACCATCTCCATCATTGCGGGCTGCAGCTCCGGCGTGGAGCCCATCTTCGCCTATGTGTTTATCCGCAACGTGATGGACAACACCGAGATGATTGAGGTCAACCCCATTCTGAGGGAAGTGCTGGAGGAGCGGGGCCTCTACTCGGACGAGCTGATGAAGAAAATTGCGGCGGAGGGCACCATCGCCCATATTGAGGAAATTCCCGAGGACATCCGCCGGGTGTTTGTGTGCGCCCACGATGTGTCGCCCAAGTATCACTGCCTGATGCAGGCGGCGTTCCAGCGCCACACGGACAACGCCGTGTCCAAAACTGTAAACTTTGCAGAGCACGCCACCCGCGAGGATGTGGCGGAGACATACCACCTGGCCTACCGCACCGGCTGCAAGGGCATCACCATCTACCGCGACAAGTCCCGCGACATGCAGGTGCTGAACATCGGTTCTGTCAAGGGGAAGGAGGGCGCCGCACCGGAGCGGCCCGCGCCCTTAACGCCCCGCCCCCGCCCGGAGATTACCTCCGGCTTCACGGAGAAGATGAACATCGGCTGCGGTAAGCTGTATGTGACGGTCAACTACGATGAAAACGGCATCTGCGAGGTGTTTACCAGCACCGGAAAGGCCGGGGGCTGCCCCTCCCAGTCAGAGGCGACGGCGCGCCTTGTGTCGGTGGCGCTGCGCTGCGGCGTCCCGGCGGAGGAGATTATCCGGCAGCTGAAGGGTATCCGCTGCCCGTCCACCATCCGCCAGCCGGGGATGAAGTGCACCTCCTGCCCGGATGCCATTGCCCGGGTCATTAAAGAGGTGGTGGACTTCACAAAGAAGGACGGGGACGGCGTGGAGACACCCGCCGCCTTTGCGAAGCACCGCCTGATGGAGAAAAAGAAGGAAATGCAGCACCGCCCTGCCGAAGATCAGACGGGCGCCAGCAAGAATTTCCGCTTCTGCCCCGAGTGCGGCGAGCCTGTGGAGCATGAGGGCGGCTGCGTGGTGTGCCGGAACTGCGGCTACTCCAAGTGCGGCTGATTGAAAAAACGACACCCGCCGGTTTCCGAGATGTTCTTAGCGGAGATTTGAGGGCTATATGTACCCGAAAGGCATTTTACCTTTCGGGTACTGCTTTTCAAGCGGTTTTAGTTGTAGGGCGTGCGAGGACTTTAATAGCGGGCATACCGTTCTGCTCCGGCAGCTGGAACGCATAATGGATAATGATAGGGTTCCCGCAAGTGCGTGAATACTTTTCCGGCTTCTCGTACTCCTCAATTCTGCGGACAAATACCCGCAGCAGTTCGGGTGTCAGCTTGGGCATCTCGATATAAGATTTTGCTTTGTCCATAAATTCCTGAATGCACTTTTCCCGCATATCCAGTTCATTGATGCGCTCAGTAATGGATGTCAATTCCTGCTGCAGTTCCGCTTGTTCCTGCTCATAACCGTTTGCCATCACATCGTAAACGCTCCGGTGTCAGCCGACCGCATACCCTGTCCTCATATAGGCACCGAATGATGTTGTCTAACTCTTTGATTCGCTTTTCAATCTGTATCTTTTCACGCTCCGCGGTTTTGTAGAATTTCTT
>CAJFUF010000003.1 GCA_904420175.1 Candidatus Schneewindia gallinarum | reverse complement strand
CAGAAAGCTGTCGGAGAGGGCGATTTCCGTCCTGTTCAATCTGGTGCTGCTGTTTATCATCGGGCTGAACCTGTACAATGTGGCCGCTGCACTCCCATTTTGAAAGGAGGTCCCCCCATGCCACCGGCGGGAAAGCGGGCCCGGCTTCAAACCCGCTCATTGTTAAACCACACATCCACCTCACCGGGCAGGGGCTCTTCAAACTGGCGCTCCATCTTGGCCAGTAAGCGGTCGTTTAATTCATAGGCCGCGGTATCGGCGGGCCTGTTCCGGTTGCGCTCTGCGATGTTCTGTGCCCAGGTTTCGCAGGAAACATGAATATAATGCCATTCATAGGGAATGTGTCTGTCTGAAAAATATTTGGACACAGCTTTACGCTCCTGACGGCTCCAAAATCCAAAGTCCAGAACCACATCCGAACCGGCAATGACAATTTCCGTCGCCTTTTTATAGAGGTAATGCTGTATTTTTGGAATCATGACTGCATGCACATCTTCAAGGTGATCCAGCAGACGGTCCAAGTCCAGTCCAAACATGATTTCGTCGCACGACAGCAGAACCCCGCCTGTTTCGGACAGAAGCCTGGCGGCGTAATGGGTTTTGCCACTGCAAATTTTCCCGCACAGAAGGATAACTTTTCCCATAGCGACCTCCTTTACCGGTGGCTGATGGCGGTGATATAGCGCCTCTGCTTTGACGTTTTATTTCCGCGTGACAGAACAGAACCTGTCTTTTTTACCTGAGGACAATATACCCTTTTTCTTGCGCTAAATTATACGAAAAAACCGGCCTTCCGCCAAATACACGGGGCCGAAACGAAAGGGAAGGGCCGCAACTTTCGCTGCGTCTCCTCCTTTTTTTATTGTAGCTTTAGCGAAAGAAAACCACCAGCTATGCTGGTGAGAATAAAAATCTTAAGATACAAGAAACCTCCTTTTGCTAAAATGGAAGCAGGTTCGCCAACCGTCCCAAAAGCAAAAAGATGTTTTGTCGATGAACGACATACAAAGTTTAACACATTCCAAGTGGAGATGCCAGTACTAGATCGTATTTGCACCGAAATATCGGAGGAAAGAGATATATGGGAAAATCAAGGCAGACATAGAGCGGATACTAAGAAAGCTATGTGAGCAAAAGGGGGTAGAAATACTGGAAGCGGAGGCATGTCCGGATCACATACACATGCTGGTAAGCATACCACCAAGTATAAGTGTAGCACAGTTTATGGGATATTTAAAAGGGAAAAGCAGTCTGATGATATTTGATAGACACGCCAATCTGAAATACAAATACGGAAACAGACATTTTTGGTGCCGAGGATATTATGAGTGATATAAAAAAGGAAAACTGCAAAATCTCTGATTTCATACAGATTCAGTGACGGGAGAAGTATTTTGCCGGCAGCAGGATGGTTTTTGCTTTTGATGATACCGGCCTATCTCTATGTGCAAAACCTGTTTCCCGGTATGGGAGCTGTCTGGCTGGACTACGTCAAAAATGGGATTCTTCTGCTGTTCCTGTCAGGGATGCTGTATGCCCTGATGTATCTGTTCCGCTCCTCTATTCTGGCGTTGCTCCTTCCCGCGGCGTACTACCTGTCGCACGCCATGGGCCTGCATTTTGTACCGGAGTGGCTTAATCTGTATAGGGGAAAGGCGGTCCCAACGCCGCCGGGCCTTGCGCTTCCCATGGCCGGTTGTACAGTCGCCGGCGTGATACTGTTTATTTTTGGGGAAAAGGAAGAACGGCAATACAAATACAGGAGACAAACAGAAAAAGGAATGCACAGGGGTTGTACATTCCTTTTTCTGTGCTTATCGCGCATAAAGCGCGCACAGATATCTTATTTTTTCCTGCAGTCCCTCCGTAAGCTGTCCGTCTGTCAACCTCCACACCCAGTTGCCATGGGGAACCGACGGGGTGTTGATACGTGCGCTACCCGGCAGCTCCAGATAATCCTGAATGGGGATGATGCAGGTGTCACAGGGGCTCATCAGGGCTGCGCGCACAAACTGCCCTGTGAAGTGCTTTTCATCCGTGTTCAGATACTGCACTGCAAACTCCACCTCGTGGGGCGCCGCGGTGTGAAGCCAGTCCGCCGTGGTAGTGTTGTCGTGCGTGCCGGTGTACATAACGGCATGTTTCCCGCAGTTGTGCAGCAGATAATCGCTGTTTCGGCTTGCGTCAAAAGCAAATTGCAGCACCTTCATGCCGGGGAAACCGCTGTAGGCCAGCAGCTCCTTCACCTCCGGCGTCAGGTAGCCGAGATCCTCTGCAAGGATGGGGAACCCGGGCAGATGTGCCTTCAGCGTGTCAATAAAGGCGTGCCCCGGCCCCTTCTCCCAGTGGCCGTTGACTGCCGTTTCGTCCTCAAAGGGGATGGCGTAGTAGCTTTCGAAGCCGCGGAAGTGGTCGATCCGTACCACATCGTACAGCTGTGCTGAAAACCGCAGCCGCTTCATCCACCAGGAGAAACCGTCCTGCGCCATTTTGCCCCAGCGGTACAGGGGATTGCCCCACAGCTGCCCGTCGGCGGAAAAGGCGTCCGGCGGACAGCCCGCCACAAAGCAGGGCGTCAGGTTTTCATCCAGCTGGTAGTTGTCCGGCTGCGCCCACACATCGGCACTGTCCGGCGAGACATAGATGGGAATGTCCCCGATAATATGTATGCCGCGCTCATTCGCATAGGTTTTCAGCGCTTTCCACTGCCGGTAAAAGAGATATTGCACAAACACATGGAACACGGTCTCCGTCAGCAGCTGGGCACGAAGGGGCTCCAGAATGGCGGGTTCCCTCCGGCGCACCGAAGCCGGCCAGGCGGAAAGCGGCGCCCCGCCGTAGCGTTTTTTTAGGGCCATGAACAGACCATAATCAAACACCCAGTCCCTGTTTTCTGAGGTAAAACGGAAATAGTCCTCCCCCGGCACAAACCGGCCGAACGCCCTGCGCAGCAGCGGCAGCCGGTTCTGGTGCAGCAGGCCGTAATCAACCCGGGAAGGCTCGTCCCCGAAATGACAGGCACGGCATTCCTCCTCCTTAAGCAGGCCGTCCTGCACAAGCAGCTCCAGATCGACAAAGTAGGGGTTGCCTGCAAAGGTGGAAAAGGACTGATAGGGCGAGTCACCGTAGCCCGTAGGGCCGAGAGGAAGAATTTGCCAGTAACGCTGGCCTGCGCCCTGTAAAAAATCAACAAACCGGTAAGCCGCCTTTCCAAATGTCCCAATGCCGTAGGGGGAGGGAAGGCTGCTGACAGGCAGTAAGATACCGCTGTGTCTCAAACAAAAAACCTCGTTTCTATTCGCTGTAACGTTGTTTTATTTCCTCAAGGGAGGGGATGCTGGGGATGCCGCCGTGCCGCTCTGTGGACAGTCCCGCCGCCCGCCCGGCAAACCGCACGATGTTTTCAAGGTCCGTTTTATTAAGCGTATTCAGGTTACATCCATGCTGCAGCAGGCCGTAAGCTGTCGCCCCACCGAAAATGTCGCCTGCGCCGGTGGTGTCCGCCACCTTCACTTTTTCCGCCGGCATGCTGCCGGCAATTTTTCCGTCCAGGCTGTAGCGGCAGCCCTGCGCGCCAAGTGTCAGGAAAATCAGCCGCGGCCCCATGCGGTGCAGCCGCTGCAGGCGTTCCTCTGTGCTGCCGGGAAGGCCGTCAAACAGAAAATCCAGCTCCTCTTCGCTGAGTTTGACCACCTCCGCCAGCGGCAATGCAGTACGCATGGCGTCCCGCGCCGCCTGTGCGTCCTTCCACAGGGACAGGCGCAGGTTGGGGTCAAGGGAAATCAGCGCCCCGGCCTGCTTTGCCCGTTTTACGGCGGTCAGGGTGGCCGTGCGCATGGGTTCATCCGTCAGGGACAGGGTGCCGAAGTGCAAAATGCGCGTCTCACCAATGTCCTCAGGCAGCTCCTCCTCCCGAAAGCAGGTGTCGGCGCCCGGCTTGCGTGCAAAGGCAAAGCTGCGGTCCCCCGTGCTGTCAAGGGTGACGAAGGCAAGGGTGGTGAACACATCCGGATCTTCCATAAGGAAAGCGGTGTCCACCCCCTGCTTTTGCAGGGTGGCCTTCAGTAACCCTCCAAAGGTGTCCCGGCCCACCTTGCCCACCATGCGGGTTTTCATACCGTACCTGCTCAGCGTACAGATATAGTTGCCGGGGGCGCCGCCCGGATTGGCGGACAGCATGGGGTAACCGCTGTCGTTTAAGGATGTCTGGACAAAATCAATCAGCACCTCACCGATTGCTGTTACATCATACATCATAAGGCCCCCTTGCGCTTCTTTTTTCCATTATACAAAAGAACGGAGCGCTTGTCATCCCCGGCTTTTCACCAATGGCAGAAAAAAGCTTCCGGCCTTTGTTAAGCCGGAAGCTTTTTTTCGTAGAAATAAAGAAAAAAGAAAAGCACTGCGCCGCCAAGCAGGAACCCGCCCACCACGTCGGAAAAGAAATGGACGCCGAGATAGATACGCGATACGCCCACCAGCAGGATGACGGCAATACACAGGAAGCTGAGCAGGACCCGCCGGTTTTTGTGCCTGACAAACCGAAGAATAAAGTAAAGCAGCAGCCCGTAGAAAACCAGGGCGGCCATGGAATGCCCGCTTGGGAAGCTGAACCCGTTTTCCACATCCAGTATCAGGATGCCCGGACGCTCTTTCGCCACAAGAAATTTGACCAACTGGTTGATAACGGCACAGCTCAGCATGGCAATACTCAGGGGAAAGCCGAACCTGTGTCGGGTTTTGGGAAGCAGCAGCAACGCCAGCAGGGCGGAGCACACAAAGGGCAGGGATGCAAAAAAAGAGATTTTACGCATGACCCATGTCATCGCCGGATTGATGGCGGGGGAGATGGCGGAATATACCGCATCGTCCATGCCGGTTACAGCGCCGGTCAGCACCGGAACCAGCACGCAGAGAAAGGCGGCCAAGCAGGCAGCGCCCACAATCAGAAACCATTTACGGCGGCAGGCCGTAAGCATGAAACAGGCCTCCTTTATAAAAAATTATGGATGGACACCGCATAAAAGCAGCAGCAGGCCGGACAGGCTGCCGGACAGATACAACACCAGCAGCAGAAGCAGGCTTTCCTTTATCGGCCGGTTGTTTTTAAACAGCACAATCAGCCCAACGCCTGCACCGGTGCACAGCCCGGCAATGGTGCCCGCAAAGCCAAGCTGCCCGCTGAGATATAACTCGGTAATAATGACCGAGGTGGCGCAGTTTGGGAACAGGCCCAACAGGGCCGAGAGGAACGGGGTGAACAGCGTCCCCTCCAAAAACAGGCTTTTGAAGAATCCTTCGCCCATCAGTTCCACCACCGCACCGAACAGCACATTTGCAAGGAAAATAACAAGGCCGATGTGCAGCGTGCGCTTAACCGCCTCCCACAAAAAGGCATAGCGGCCCGCCCCTTCTTCATATCCGGTGTCCGGCGGAGCAATCTCTGGCTGCTTTTTCAGCCTGCGCGCCAGCAGCAGATCCGTCAGGTAACCGAACAGCACCCCGAATAAAAATTTGGCTGCCAGCAGGTACAGCAAATCCACCGACACGGCGCCTGCCAGCATGATGGGCACCGCCTCATCCGAAGTGGCAAGGAACACCGCAATCAGCGTGCCTGGGCTGATAAAGCCGGAGGCGTACAGGGATGCAGCCGCCGCTGAAACGCCGCACTGTGGAATCAGGCCGAGGGCGGCGCCGATAAGCGGGCCCAGGGCGCCCATGCGCGCCGCTGCAAATTTCAGCTTGTCCGGCATGACCTGCTCCAGCAGCTCAAACACCGCGTAAACAATAAAAAGAATGGGCAGCGCTTTCAGCGTGTCCCAAAAGCTGTCCAACAATACCTCTGTCATGTGCTGAGTTTCATTCCTTTCCGGTTCCTCTTCCATTGTACACAATTTTTGTGAAAATTCAAGGAAAATGGAAATGGATGAAAACCAAAAAAGCAGCCCGCAGGGGCTGCTTTAAAAAGGAAGGAATTTACATCGACGTGGAGGGCAGGTTGCCCAAATTGTTGCCATCCTCTCCGTCCGGAAGGGAGCGGAGATATTCGGTTCCCTTCCGTTCCGCCACAGCGACACCGCGGATGCCGCCCTGTTTAGCAAGCTCCACACCCTGCGCCTTGGTCAGCGTCTGCCCGTCGCTTAACAGGTAGCCGGTAATACGGCCGTTTTTCTTAACAAGGCTGACAATGCTGGCGGCGTCCGGGCGGGGCACCGGGTTGACCACGTTGATGTTGGCGGGAAGCCCGCCATACAGGCTGTCGTTTTTTCTCATGTCGTTCATCTCCTTTACACCAGTAGTTTTTCCAGTGCAAAAGGATTATTCCGTGGCAAAATTTTCTTAGCAGATGCTGTCGCGGACAGCCTTCCAGACCTCCTGCATGTGCAGGAACTGGCCGTAATGCTCCTGCACAAGGCCGTCATAGCGGTCAAGCTCCGCCAGAATTCCGGCAAAGGCGCTGTCGTTGAAGTAGGCGCAGATGTTGGGAATGGCCGCCTCCAGCGCAGCCTTGGCCCCGTCCATAACGGCGCGGTAATGCGGCCGGTCGGTGATATATACATACAGCGGTTTATAGCGGATCCATCCGGTGCAGGCGGCGGAAAACCGGCGGATAACCGCCTGCGAGTCATAAAAATTGATCTCCCTGAGCCTGGTGGGCAACGTCCCGTGCAGCAGGGTGCCGTACAGGGAAAATCCGTCGTGGAAGGTGTAGCAGGGGATCCGTTTTACCGTGTGCCCTGTAAGACAGGTGCTTAAAAAGCTGTCCTCCCCGCGGGCGCCCGGCGGATTGTAGAAGGGAAGAACCTTCTCCTTCTTTGTCAGGTTGATGCCGAGGTTGCCCCCGGTAATAAATTTGGAGTGATGCTCCTCCTCCACCAGCAGCGCCTTGCGGTCAATCAGTACCTGCTTGTCGGCGTAGGTGACGCCGCCCGCCTGCATGACTTTTTTCAAATCGTCCCATTTGAGCACATCACTGCTGAGCGCGCCCACAAAGCTGCGGAACACCGGCTCATCCACAATGCCGTCAAATTCCAACGCAGGCAGGGGAGAGACGTAGCCGCAGTGATAGCCGTTGGTGATGTCCGAAAACTGAAGATATTTTACGTGATCCTCAATAACATGCTGGCCGCTCCACAGCGCATTTTCGCCGGAGCGGGTCACCGCCATGGGATACTCGTCGTCGTCAATAAAAATAAGGCAGTCCACGTGCTGCTGCATTGCCTTGTACAGGATGATGTTGCGCTGTGCCGCATAGCCCCGGCCAAAGCAGGTTTCCACATCCTCCTTTGCAATAACGCCCCGGCTGCACAGCTCCTGCGCCTCGGCGGCAATATCCTCCCGCCCGATAAAATTGCACCGGACAAACCGGTCGTTGATAATGGAGCCGACACGGGTGTAATCTTCTTTTGTGGTGCCGGAATAGGACAAATCGTACGCCACAAACAGGGACATGGCAACAGGGCCGTTTAAAAACTCAGATTCCTCCAAATGAAACAGGTAGGCCCGCAGGACATCCTGAAAGCTTTTTCTGCCTGTGGCAAAGCCGATCCCCACATGCAGTTTTCCATTTATCATAATTTTCTCCTTTCTTTCTCTCTTTTACTATACCGGATTTTTCCCATATTTTTGTGAACAGTCGGTTTCATGCCGGTAAAATTTCCGTAATGGGAAAAGAAAAAAGATGGACCAGTCCCAAAAGGCCGGTCCATCCGCTTTATTTTTTGCTGTTGGCCTTCATGCGAAGGCTTGTGTTTAAAATCCGCTTGCGCAGACGCAGGTTTTTGGGGGTTACCTCCAGCAGCTCGTCATCGGCCAGAAATTCAAGGCAGTCCTCCAAGCTCATCTTTCTCGGCGGAACCAGCCGCAGCGCGTCGTCGCTGCCGGACGCACGGGTGTTGGTCAGCTGCTTTTTCTTGCACACATTGACAGCCAGGTCCTCCTGCTTGGGGGAGGCGCCCACAATCATTCCTTCATACACAGGCGTGCCCGCCCCGATGAACAGGCTGCCGCGCTCCTGCGCGTTGAACAGGCCGTAGGTGACCGCCTCGCCTGTCTCGAAGGCAATTAGGGAGCCCGTGTTGCGCTTGACAATTTCCCCCTTGTACGGCTCATACCCCTCAAAAGTGGTGTTGAGAATACCCTCGCCCCGGGTGTCCGTCAGGAAATCACTGCGGTAGCCAAACAGGCCCCTTGCAGGAATCAGGTACTCAATTTTCATCCGGCTGCCGGACGGGGCCATCTGCACAAGCTCGCCCCTGCGGGAGCCGAGCCGCTCCATCACAGCGCCCATGCAGTCCTCCGGCACATCGATGTAGGCGTGCTCAATGGGCTCGCACAGCTTGCCGTCGATGGTCTTGTAAAGCACCTTCGGGGTGCTGACGGAAAACTCAAAGCCCTCCCGCCGCATGGTCTCAATCAAAATGGACAGGTGCATCTCGCCCCGGCCTGCCACGCGGAAACTGTCGGTGGTCTCGCCATCCTCCACCCGCAGGGAGACGTCCTTCAGCAACTCTTTCTGAAGCCGTGCGCGAATCTGGCGGCTGGTAACAAATTTTCCTTCACGCCCGGCGAAGGGGCTGTCGTTTACAGAGAAGGTCATCTCCACCGTGGGCTCGCCAATCTTGACGAAGGGCAGCGGCTCCGGGTTGTCCACGCTGGTCACCGTGTCGCCGATGGTGATGTCCTCAATGCCGGAAAAGCAGACGATATCTCCCACCTTGGCGCTGTCCACCTGTGTGCGGGACAGGCCGTCAATCTGGTAGACCGTGACGATTTTCGCCTTTTTGTCCGGTTTGGACTTGTGCCAGTCGCACACCATGACCTCCTGCCCCTGGCGGACAGTGCCGCGGTCAATGCGGCCAATGGCCACACGGCCCACATAGTCGTTGTAATCGATGGAGCTGACCAGCAGCTGCAAATCCCCGTCGGGATCCCCCTCCGGCGCGGGGATGTAGTCGAGAATGGTGTCAAACAGCACGTCCAGGTTTTTGCCCTCCGTATGGGGGTCCAGGGATGCAGTGCCCGTCCGGCCGGAGCAGTAGATGATGGGGCTGTCCAGCTGGTCCTCGCTGGCGTTAAGGTCCACCAGCAGCTCCAGCACTTCTTCGCCCACCTCGTCAAGCCGTGCGTCAGGCCGGTCAATCTTGTTGACGACGATGATGACCCGGTGCCCCAGCTCCAGGGATTTTTGCAGCACAAAGCGGGTCTGGGGCATGGGCCCCTCCGCCGCGTCCACCAGAAGGACAACACCGTTGACCATTTTTAAAATCCGCTCCACCTCGCCGCCGAAGTCGGCATGCCCGGGTGTGTCGATGATGTTGATTTTTACGCCCTTGTAATGGGCCGCTGTGTTTTTCGCAAGGATGGTGATGCCGCGCTCCCTCTCAAGGGCGTTGTTGTCCATGACACGCTCTTCCACCACCTGATTTTCCCTGTACACACCGCCCTGCTTCAGCATCTCGTCCACCAGGGTGGTTTTGCCGTGGTCGACGTGGGCGATAATGGCAATGTTCCGCAGATCGTTTCTAACCAAGTTCATTTCTCCCTCATAACCAATTCCATTCACAATTCAAACATTCCTATTTTAGCACAAGGCGCCTGGTTCTTCAATGTTTTCACCAAAAAATTTCGTATGACTTTGTATGAAATGCCGAAGAAAGGCCGGATTCTGCCGAATGACCCGGGATGTATCCCGCCCTGTTTCTTACAGTTCGGCACCGGCGCCGGAACTCCGGGGCGAAAAAAGGCCCGCCTTTCCGGCGGGCCTGGAAAACGTGCGTTACTGGTAAAACTCCTCTTTAATGCTGCGGGTAAACAGCGCGTTCAGCGCGGTTTTGGGCTCAGTCCCCTCGTACAGCACGGTGTACACCGTCCGGCAGATGGGAAGATCCACCCCGTAGCTCTCCCCAAGGGCGCACAGCGCCTTGACCGTGTAATACCCCTCCGCCAGCGCGTCGTACGGCTCCTTTTTAATAAAGGCCTCGCCAAAGCGCCGGTTGTGGCTGTGAGGAGAAAAGACCGTGGCCTCGTAGTCGCCGAGATGCGCCAGTCCGTAGGCGCTCAGCTCCCGACCGCCCATGGCCTTAATCAGCCGGGCAATCTCCCTTGTTCCGCGGGACATCAGCGCCCCCTTCAGGGAGGAGACGCCGAAGCCGTCCAGCATGCCCGCCGCAATGCCGATGACATTTTTGCTGGCCGCGCCAATCTCGTTGCCGATAAGGTCCTCACCGTAGTAAAAACGGATGAGATCGCTTGAAAACAGTGCCACCAGCCGGTGTTTCAGCGCATTGTCCTGCGCGTCGATGACCATGCAGTTGGGTATTCCCCGGGAAAACTCCTCCACATGGCCGGGCCCAACCCAGATGGCGCACTGCACCGTGCTGCCAAGTACGTCGTCCACAACCTGGCTTAACCGCATGCCGGTGGAAACCTCCAGGCCTTTCATGCACAACACCAGCGTTTTTCCTTTTGCCGCACTGCCGAAATGTTCCAGCAGCCCCCTTAAATTTTGGGAGGCAATGGAGATAAGGATGATGTCGGAAAAAGCCAGCGCCTGCTGCAAATCACTGGAAAAGCGCATATCCTCAGGAAAAGTAAGCAGATCGTTTTGGCGGGTGGCGCGAAGCCGGCTGAAAGCAGCAGAGCCGTTTCTGCCGTATAACAGCACGTCGTGCCCCCGTTCCTTCAGATAAAAAGCGATAAAACTGCCCCAACGGCCGGGCCCGATGACGGTTAGTTTCAAAGTGGTCTCCTCCTTATGGTTTGCGGTAAATAAACAGGATGAACTGGGCAGTAACCTGCAGGGCATCCAGCTTTTCAAGCTTTGCGCGATCCTCCGACCGTGTGCGGTAAAAATAGGGCGTCATGGCAAACAGGTTCTGGATGTCCTCCCGTTTTGCAAGCGGCATGGCGTACTCCACTGGAATGCGCTCGAGAAGGGTCAGCCCCTCCACCGCGGCGTCCTTCACCTCATTTTCATAGGGCGTGTCATACACGGCAGCCTTTAGCTCAAACAAATGCCGCCTGTCCGGCACGGTCAGAAACAGCAGGCCGCCTGGCTTTAAAACCCGCACAAGCTCCTGCCTGCAAAAGGGGGCAAACAGGTTGCAGGCCACATCGCACACCGCGTCTGCCACCGGCAGGTGGAAGGCGCTTGCGGCAATGAAAAAAGCGCCCTTTGTGCGCTTGGCGGCAAGGTTTACCGCAGCTTTGGAAATATCCACACCGATGATTTCAGGCTGCTTGCCGTGTGAGAGGTAGCTGTCCGCCAGCAGGGCGGTATAATACCCTTCGCCGCAGCCCACATCCAGAACGGTGGTGGCGTCCGGCGCATGCTGCTGCGCTGCGGTGCACAGTGCCTGCGCCAGCGGCCGGTACCAGCCGCTGTCAAGAAAGTCCGCCCTCGCGTGCAGCATCTGTCGGTTGTCGCCCGGCAGGGCCGCGTGCATGCGGTTGGGGGTCAGCAAATTGACGTATCCGCTTTTTGCCATGTCGAAACAGTGCCCTTTTTTACACACAAGACTGCGCCCCTGAAACAGCAGGGGCGCTTTGCATACAGGGCAGCGCAACGCTTTCAAAGGCGCGCCTCCTTTCAGCCGGACAGCACAGGATTATCAATTTTATTATAGCGGAATGGAACAGGAATTTCCACCCCGCCGCCAAAGAAAAACCGGTTGCGCCTCCGCGGGAAAAAGCTGTACGACGCCGTCCGGTGATTTTTTGTTTACCGGGCCGCTTGCAAAGAAAGCATGGAAACCGGCGGTACCCGGTGCTTTTTTTCGCCTTTTTTTCATATATTGGTGCGAGGTGATTGCTATGGATCATAAGCAGAACAGCATGGAAGCAATGATTGAACGGTATAAAGCCCAACTACTGGACATGAAAAAGCAGGCGGGACAGCGGGGCGTGGATCCCGGTGTGTACACCAAGAAGGAACCGGCGGCCATACCGGAGCCGGAGGCCGTACAGGCATTCCAGGAAACACAGGCGGAGACACAAGAGCAGCAGACCGCACCGGCTGTACCGGACACCCCGGAACCGGACACGGCGCCGCAGCCGGAAAGTGGGACAGCGCCGCCGAAGGGATGGCGGTCACTCTCAAACGAGCGGTTTTCCCGTCTGCCCGAGGAGGCGGAGCTGACGGGACAGGGATATATTAAAGCACAGGTTTCCATCGCCAGCGGCGCCATGCCCGTGGCGGGGGCAAAGGTCTCCATCCGGCAGGACGGCGTGGAGCTGACCTCCTCTTTAACCAACCAGAGCGGCGAGACGGAGGAGATCCCTTTGAAAGCCCCGCCCAAGGCCCTTTCTGAGCAGTATGAGACGGAACTGCGCCCGTACAGCGTCTACGATGTGTACACGGACAAGGACGGCTATGTCCCGGTGCGCAATCTCAATGTACCGGTGTTCGACGGGATTGTATCCATCCAGGGGGTCAGCATGCGCAGGCTTCCGGACGATTATAAGGGCGAAGAGGACGTCTATGACGAGTCTGCATCGCAGGAATAGGGGGGAGAAACATGGCAATCGGCGCACCTTATATCCCGGAAAACATTACGGTCCACCTTGGCAAACCGCAGGAGAATGCGCGCAACGTGACCGTCCCGTTTCCGGATTATATCAAGAACGTGGCCTCCAGTGAAATTTATCCCACCTGGCCGGAGGAAGCCATCCGTGCCAACATCCTCGCGCAGATTTCCTTCGCCCTTAACCGGGTGTATACGGAGTGGTACCGCAGCCAGGGCTACCCCTTTGATATTACAAACTCCACCCAGTACGACCAGTATTATGTGGAGGGCAGGGAGATTTTCGAAAACATCAGCCGTATTGTGGACGATATTTTTAACAACTACATCGTCAAGCAGGGCTCGGTGGAGCCGTACTTTGCCGAGTACTGCGATGGGAAAACCGTGTCCTGCGACGGCCTGTCCCAGTGGGGTACAGTGGATTTGGCGGGGCAGGGTTATACCCCCTACCGGATTTTGCAGTATTATTACGGGGACAATATCGGCATTGTGGAAAATGCGCCCATCCGGCCATATATTGAATCCTATCCCGGTTTTCCCCTGCGTGTGGGCAGCGCTGGGAATGAGGTAAAGACCGCGCAGGTGGAATTAAACCGTATTGGACAGAACTACCCCGCCATTCCGAGAATCAGTTCCCCGGACGGATTCTTCGGTGTGGAGACAGAAAGGGCGGTCAAGGAATTCCAGCGCATCTTCAATCTCGAGCAGGACGGAATTATCGGCAAAGCCACCTGGTATAAGCTCAAATACATCTATGCGTCCGTCAAACGCCTGGCACAGCTGACCAGCGAGGGGCTCAGCCTGCCGGAGGTGGAACCGCCCTTCTTAACATCCCTGAAGCCCGGCAGCCGGGGGAATGAGGTGCGGTTCATCCAGTATTATCTGAATGTTGTCAGCTACTTCAATCCGGAGATTCCCACCATTGCGGTGGATGGAATTTACGGCCCGCAGACGGAGGAGGCGGTCCGTGCGTTTCAGCGGTACTATGGACTGACAGAGGACGGGATTGTCGGCCGCAACACATGGGTCAGGCTGAACGCCGTCTATAACGATCTGATTAAATCCCTGCCGCCGGGATATCAGGGGCAGGGGGCCGCCATCTATCCCGGTTATCACCTGAAGCAAGGCGCCACAGGGGAGGACGTACGGAACCTGCAAACCTATTTAAACAGGATTTCCGACAACAACCCCGACCTTCCGTCCCTTGCCGTGGACGGCGATTTCGGCCCGGCCACGACGGCGGCAGTCAGGGCATTTCAGCAGCAAAACAACCTGCCGGTCACCGGTGTGGTGGGCCCCATCACATGGGAGCGTATCCGGCAGCAATACGATGAGTTGGTGTGATGAAGAAAAGGGACGCCGTGAATTGTACGGTGTCCCTTTTGCAGCATTACCGATGCCCCTTGCGTCCATCCCGGCGTCTCCGGCTTTCACGCGGCCCCTGCCCGCGCCCTTTTTTCGCCTTTTTTTTAACGGAAAAGCCGAAGGTGCCCAGCTTTTCACCCAGCGCAAAATACTCCCCATGGGCAAAAGCTGCAAGGCCGCACCGGTCAAGGTGAAGCTTGCCCTGCCTGTCCACCAGCGACGGGTCCACCCGCGTCGCTAAAATATCCGCTAAAAACATGGTGTGGGAGCCAAGCTCCAGCTTGTCCGTCACCCGGCACTCCAGGCACAGGGGGCTTTCGTCAATCAGCGGGCAGCGCAGGCCGGAGGGGGCCGGCGTCAGCCCGGCAGCCGCAAATTTATCCATATCCCGGCCGGAGCGGACACCGCAGAAATCCACAGCCCGCAGCAGGGCGGCAGTGGGCAGATTGATGACAAATTCTCCGCTTTGCTCAATCAGGCCGTAGGAGTGACGCTCCGGCCGGACGGAGATATAGGTCTTGGGCGGAAGGGTGTTGACAATGCCTGTCCACGCCACAGTCAGCACATTCGGGTTTTCCATGGTGCCGCAGGTGACAAGGGCCGGGCACAGCGGGGCCAGCAGCGCGCCGCCCCTCCAGATAAGCTTTTCCAAAACAGCCGCTCCTTTTCATAAAACTATTTCCATTATAGCGGAATGCCGCAGGGTGGACAAGGGAAAAACACACTTTTCAGGGAAAGGCCATACAATGGGTTATCAGAGTGAAGGAGGGGCGGGAATGCGCGGTTATTTTAAGGAGAAGCAGTCGGAGCAACAGGGCCTGTCGGCCTTTTACCGTTTCAGCACAGAACTTGAAAAGCTGGATACCACCGGACAGTGCGTGTTGACAGGCACCAACCTGTATTTAAAGGGGCAGAGCAGGCGGCTGAATGTTTTTTCCCTTGACGGGAATGACATCGGCGGCAGCGGCGTGCGGTTTCGGGACGTGACCGACATTGTGCTGGACGCACCGGAGGATAGCTTAAACGTGCTGAATATCAGGAATGTGGGCCCCATCCGCAAATGTGCAAAAAAAGGGGAGGATCGCACCCTGCTGTTCAACTTTCCTTTGCTTCATGAAATCCTGGAATAAGGAAAGGGCCGCCCTGCGGGCGGCCCTTTCCGGTTTTGATTTACAGGGATTCCAACTCGTTCAGCCACAGTGCCGCACACGCGTCGCTGGGCATGCGCCAGTCGCCCCGGGGGGACAACGCCACAGTGCCCACTTTCGGCCCGTCCGGCAGGCAGGAGCGCTTAAACTGCTGGGAGAAGAAGCGGCGGTAAAACATCTTAAGCCAGTGCAGAATCACACCGTCCTCATACTCACCCTGGAAGGCGTACTTTGCCAGCCGGTAGATTTTTTTGGGGGAAAAACCGAAGCGCAGCATGTAATACAGGAAGAAGTCGTGCAGCTCGTAGGGACCGACAATGTTTTCCGTTTTTTGGACAACCTCCCCGTCCACAAGGGGAAGCAGCTCCGGGCTGACCGGCGTGTCCAGAATGTCCAGCAGCGTGTCCCTTGCCTGCCCGCCGAGACGCTCTGCCTCATACCGGGTCAGGTGCCGGACCAGCGTTTTCGGGACGGAGGCATTCACCCCGTACATGGACATGTGATCCCCGTTATAGGTGGCAAAACCCAGCGCCAGCTCCGACAGGTCGCCTGTGCCGATGACCAGGCCGCCCAGCCGGTTGGCCAGATCCATCAGCACCTGGGTGCGCTCCCTCGCCTGCGCATTTTCAAAGGTTACGTCGTGCACATCCTCCCGCTGGCCGATGTCGCCGAAATGAATGCGTACCGCGTCTGCAATGTCCACGCTTTGCAGGGTGACGCCAAGCTGTTCAGCCAGGGTCATGGCATTGCTCTTTGTCCGGGCGGTGGTTCCAAAACAGGGCATGGTCACCGCAACAATATCTTTCCGGCTTCTGCCAAGGGCATCCATGGCCCGCACAGCCACCAGCAGCGCCAAGGTGGAGTCAAGCCCACCGGAAATGCCAAGCACCGCCGTTTTACAGCCGGTGTGTGCCAGCCGCTTTTTCAGCCCGGTGGCCTGAAGGGACAGAATCGTCTCACACCGTTCTCCCAGGTCTTTCCCCTCTGCGGGTACGAAGGGGGATTTTGCCACCGGCCGCGTCAGGCGTGTCTCCTCCACCGGAAGGGAGAAGGGGACAACCGTGTAGCCGCCGCAGGAGGGGGAGAAGGTGTTCTGACGCGCCCGCTCCTGTTTCAGGCGCTGTAAGTCCAGCTCTGTCACGGTAAGGCCGGTGGTAAACAGCCCGCTTTCGGCAAGGATGCTGCCGTTTTCCGCAATCAGGTTGTGCCCTGCGAAAACAAGGTCGGTGGTGGATTCCCCCTCGCCGCAGTCGGCGTACAGGTACCCGCACAGCAGCCGAGCGGACTGGCTTCTCATCAGGCTGCGCCGGTAGTCGCTTTTCCCAATGATTTCGTCGCTGGCGGACGGGTTGACAATAACCGTGGCGCCGGCCCGGCAGTGATCGGTGCTGGGCGGGCAGGGGACCCACACATCCTCACAGATTTCTGCCGCCAGTGTGAACTCCGGCATTTCCTCCTGCCGGAACAGCAGCCTTGTGCCGAAGGGCACCTCCTGTCCCCACAGCCGGATAACACCGGTCTCCGCCGGGGCGGGGGAAAAGTGCCGCAGCTCATAAAACTCGCCGTAGTTCGGGACGAATGTTTTGGGCACAACGCCGAGCACCCGCCCGCCCGACAGCACGGCGGCGCAGTTATAAAGCTTGTCCTGCACTTCCAGCGGGCAGCCCACCACAGCAACCAGGCCGCTTCCCCCGGTTGCCTCAGCAATGCGGTGAAGAGCGTCCAGCGCCCCATCCTTCAGGGTGCGCTGCAAAAACAAATCGCCGCAGGTGTAGCCGGTCACGCACAGCTCGGGAAACAAAACAAGCTTTGCCCCGGCCTCAGCCGCCCGGCCAATCAGGTCTGTAATCTGTCCTGCGTTGTAGTCTGTATCCGCCACACGGATGGCAGGTGTGGCGCAGGCAACCTTTAAAAATCCGTCTTTCATATTTCTCCTCCTAAGGCCGCTTATGAATAATCGTTTCAGAAATCAGGTACCGGGGCCGGTGCTTGGCCTCCCCATAGATTTTACCGACATACTGCCCAATGACGCCGAGGCACAGCAGCTGAATGCCGCCAATCATCCAGATAGAGGCCAGAATGGACGTCCAGCCGGACACCGTCCAGCCGCTGAAGTAGGCCACCAGCGCCCAGATAACCATAATAAGGCTGACGACAAAGATGAGGATGCCAAGGCTTGTAATCAGCTTTAAGGGCTTGATGCTGAAGGACGTGATGCCGTCCAGTGCAAAAGAAAGCATTTTTTTAAAGGGGTATTTGCTTTCCCCGGCAATGCGCTTGCCCCGCTCATAATCCACAGTGGTGGAGGGAAAACCTATCAGCGGCACAATACCCCGCAGGAACAGGTTCACCTCGTCAAACTCCGCCAGCCCTTCCAACGCGCGCCTGCTCATCAGCCGGTAGTCTGCGTGGTTATACACCACATCCACGCCCAACGCCCGCATCAGCCTGTAAAAGCCCTGCGCCGAGTGTCGCTTGAAAAACGTGTCCTTTTTGCGGGAGGAGCGCACGCCGTAAACGACATCATGCCCTGCGTAGTACTGCATCAACATCCGGTCCATGGCGTGGATATCATCCTGCAGGTCCGCGTCAAGGGAGATGGCGACGTCCGCGTGATCCTTCGCCGTCATAAGGCCGGCCAACAATGCATTCTGGTGCCCCCGGTTCCGCGACAGGCATACCCCGGCAAACAGGGGGTCCTGATCGCACAGGGACTGGATCAGCGCCCAGGTGCCGTCCTTGGAACCGTCGTTGACAAACAGGATTTTGCTGTCCTTCGACACGGTGCCCGCCTCAATATACTCGTCCATTTTTTCCTTTAGCTGCCGGGCAGTCTCCGGCAGGGCTTCCTCCTCATTGTAGCAGGGGATAACCAAATACAGGGTGTCATTCATGAGGGAATCTCCTTTTTCTTTCTAGGGTTATTGTACCGTCCCCGCCAAAACGTGTCAAGAAAACCTAGCGCCCAGCGACCTTTTTCAGCGTGTCCCCCTGAAGGCGGAAATCAATCCACTCGTCAAGGGAGGAGGCGCCGAGGCTGCGATAGAAGCGCAGGGACGGCTCATTCCAGTCGAGGCAGCACCACTCAAGTCTGCCGCAGCCCCGCTCCACAGCAAGTTTTGCAACATGCTGAAGCAGCAGCTTGCCGTAGCCCTTGCCACGGTGTTCCTTCTCCACGAACAGATCCTCCAGATGGATGCCGGGCCTGCCCACGAAAGTGGAGTAGGTGGTAAAAAACAGGGCAAAGCCGACGGGCTTTCCGTCCTCTTCGGCGATTACCGCCTCGGCATGCTTTTCGTCAAAGACAACCTTTCGGACCATCTCCTCCGTGTTTTTCACCTCGTCCAGCATGTGCTCGTAAATGGCAATCTGGCGGATGAAATAAAAAACAAGTGCGGCGTCCTCCCTGCAGGCGGGACGGATGGTAAAGGTGTGTTTTTCTTGCTCTTTCATAGGATACCTCTTTCTATATAATTTATCTTGTCGCCCGTGGGCGAACCGATTGAAAGCGAAAACATAAAATGTGTTAAGGCGGGATACGCCCGCTGCGCATTGTATGCGTAAATAACAGCAAAGGAGAACGTAACGTGGAAGAGTGCAAATCCATTTATTTCGGCCGTCCGATGGACATGGAACGCCGCAGTACGGCGGGCGGCAGCACCCCCATCGACGACCTTCCGCTGGCCATGGCCTACGTGCCCATGCAGCAGTGGAAAGAACCCTTCGACGCAGAGCAGGGCATGAGTGCCGGAACCATTTTCCCGGAGCTGGTTCTGCCCTTCAAAGGCTGGGGGGTGACGGACAATGACTGAGAGGGAAGCGATGCTCCGCAAGGTCCAGGCGGCCTCTTTCGCCATTGACGACGTCAAATTATTTTTAGACAGCCATCCGGACAATGCCGAGGCCCTGTGTTATTTTGAAAAATACAAGCTGCTGAAAAAACAGCTGACGAAGCAGTACGAACAGCAGTTCGGCCCCCTGACTGTGGAGGGCGTGGACACAGCTTCGGGAACGTGGACATGGACGAAAGAGCCGTGGCCCTGGTATGTGGAGGATTAGCGTATGTGGAATTATGAGAAGAAACTGCAGTACCCGGTAAGGATTACCACACCCAACGCCAAGGCCGCCCAAATTATTATAACACAATTCGGCGGCCCCGATGGTGAACTCGCAGCCTCTATGCGGTATTTATCTCAGCGCTACACCATGCCCTACAAGGATGTGGTGGGCACGCTGACCGATATCGGCACGGAAGAACTGGCCCACATGGAGATGGTCAGCGCCATAGTCTACCAGCTGACAAAGGACCTGACTCCGCAACAGATTGCCGATTCAGGCCTTGCCACCTATTTTGTGGATCACACCACAGGCCTGTGGCCGTGCGCCGCATCGGGTATGCCGTTTACAAGCGTGTGCTTTGCGTCCAAGGGCGACGCCATCACCGATTTGACGGAGGACATGGCGGCAGAGCAGAAGGCCAGAACCACCTACGACAATATCCTGCGTATGATTAAGGACCCGGAGATTCGGGATCCTATTAAATACCTGCGCGAAAGGGAGATCGTCCACTTCCAGCGTTTTGGCGAGGCATTACGTAAGGTGCAGGACAACCTGAACTCCAAGAATTTCTACGCCATCAACCCGGAATTTGACCGAAAACGCCCGAGATAACCCGGCAAAACGAATAAAAGGGAGCGGCCTGCAGGTCGCTCCCTTTTGCTATCCGGCAGTTGGTTAAAAAGAACAGGGGCAGACGCGGACTGCCCCGGCTGTTAGGCTTCTGTTGTTTTTAACTGCACCGCGATACCAAGCAGGACAAGCAGCACAGCCACAGGCAGTGTCCAGGCAAGGTCTGTAATGGAAAACAGGGCCAGCGTCTGCCGCGCGGCGTTCCATCCGCCGCTGACGGCGGTGGTTGCAATGGTAATGGCGCGCATAAACTTTAGTACCAGCACGCCCACCACAAGCCCTGCAAGAAGGCCCACCGTGACGGCAAGCCAGTCTGCGCCGCCCGCCTGATAAATGAACGGGCAGACCACCGTGAATGTGCAGCCGGCACACCACAGAAACATGCCCAGCCGGTAAATTTTATAGGCCAGCAGGCCGCACAGCAATCCCGCCGCCGCACCGATAAGTACACCGACTGCGGTGCCGCCGCCCGCCACCACTGTGACAACGGCGAAACCGATGAAGAAACCCAGAAGAAAGCCGAACAGGGCAATCCACAGCTTCCGCAGTTTATAGCCGAAAAAACAGTTAAGCAGGGAAAAAAGAATGCTGAACCCCGCTGCGACACCGAACAGCCCCTCCGAGATGACCGGTACCAATTCCTCAGGCATGGTGCCTCCCTCTTTTCCTTTTGTGTTGGCTTCATTGTATCATAAGCCGGAAAAAGTGACAAGGGAAACTTCATTCCGCTGCTTCTCGTGCAAGGGGTTTACAGACCATCCGCCGCCGCGGTATAATGGGTACGGCACAATCTATGTGTTCTGCCGCCGAAAGGGCGGCAGAGGAAGGATGATTTTATGAAAAACCGTATCGGCAGTATTATCATTGGCCTTGCACTGGTGGCACTGGGTGTCATTTTTGCAGGCAATGTCCTTGGCCTGTGGCAGATTTCCGTTTTCTTTAAAGGATGGTGGACGCTGTTCATTATCATCCCGTGTCTGGTCAGCATGTTTACCGACGGGCCCGGTATCGCCAATGTCATCGGCGCGCTGGTAGGTGTGGCACTGCTGCTTGCAAGGCAGGATGTCATTACGTTCGAGCTTGTCCTGAAGCTGATTTTCCCGGTGGTACTGATTGTGGTCGGGCTGTTCATTGTGTTTGGCACCCATATCCGGGGAAAGCTGAAGCAGGTGCGGCAGGCGAACCCGGGCGACGGAAAAAACTACAGCGCAGTATTTGGCAGCCAGAAAGCGTTTTACCCGGCAGAACCCTTTGAAGGGGCGGAGTGCAGCGCCGTGTTCGGCGGGGTGGAACTGGACCTGCGCGCAGCGATTATTGAGAAGGATGTGGTGATTGATGTCAGCGCCGTGTTCGGCGGCATTACCATCTACCTGCCCACCACAGTGAAAGTCGTTACCCACAACACACCGATCTTTGGCGGGATGTCCTGCAAACGGCTGATGATGGGCGAGTTGCCTGAAAACGCGCCCACAGTGTATGTCAGCGGTGTGTGCGCGTTTGGCGGGGTTGAAATCAAATGAAAAAGCGCAGTTTGGGACGGCTTGCCCGAAATATTGCTCTGTGCCTGGCTGCGGCCCTGGCAGTGCTGATTATTTCCAGCATTGTGTATGCGGGCTGCTTCGTCCTGCGTGTCGTCGGCTTTATTGCAGGTGAGGCGCCGTCCGGGCAGGCCGCCTACTCAGAGCAGTTTCCCGGCGTGACCTCGCTGTATATTCACTGCGCGGTGGGGGAAATTGTCGTCCGGCAGGGGAGCAGCCTCTGCGTCGAGGCGGCGGGAGCAGGTGACGGGCTTCACACCAGCCGGAGTGGGGACAGCCTGACGGTAGAACTGGAGGGACAGGGCCTGTTTTCCTTTTTCTCCCAGCCGGTGGTGATTGTCACTGTACCGGAGGGGACCGTGCTGGAAAGTTTGACAATCAGTGCGGAAGCAGGGCGGATTAACCTGGAAAACCTTCAGGTACAGCGGCTTGCAGCGAAAACCGACCTTGGCAGCGTGCAGGCGCAGGGTGTGACAGCACAGAACAGTGCGGAACTGGAAGCAGGGCTTGGAACCCTGCGTATCTACGAAAGCAGTTTGACCAACCCGGAGCTGAAGGGCGGCCTCGGCCTTGTGGAGTATGAAGGTGTCCTCTATGGCTACGGCAGCGCAGAAGTGGGAATGGGTGCGCTACAGCTGTCGCTTCGCGGACAGCAGGCGGACTACAACATTACCACCGACATAGGAATTGGCGGCAGCAACTTTACAGGGCTTCCCGGCACTGCTTCTGCCGGGGCAGCAGAGCTGCTGCTGACAAACGGCGTCGGCAGCATCAACGTACAGTTTCAGGGTTAGAAAAGCGCAAAGGCTCCGCGAGGGATCGCTGCCGGTCCTGAACGACCGCGCAAAAACCACACTGCGCCCGGCCGCTTCGCTTTGTGAATGCGATGGTATAGCTGTTTTAAGCTGTGCCTGCCGCTGTAAGGGGGCACAATAAGGAAAAAGCAAAAGGTTCCGCTTTGGCCGCTTCGCTAAAGCAGAACCTTTCTATCAAAATTGGGCGGGAAAGCCGTACGGCTTTCCCGCCCTTTGCTGTTTTATATCTATCGGCGCTCAGTCCGTTCGGCGTTTCTGCCTCCCAGTTAGTGCGGCCCAAAGGGGAGGGCCTTTCATTCAGCCCAGGTAACGTTTTCTTTCCCGGCGCCGGCCTCAAAGTGGTACTTGACAATGCCCAAATCTGTTTTGGCATAAAAACCTCTAAAAGATTTTGCCGTGACAGTGTTCCCGGTAAGAGAAATCATAAATTTTTGCTGGTTCATGGCAGTGGGGGCCAACATGGCCGCCTGCATGCCCTTACGAAACCATTCCGGCATGGTTCCGTCCACCCGGCAGAGGTTTTCCATGGGTTTGCTTTTATGGGCGACACCCTGTGTGGCGCCATAGCCCAGGGACAACACGCACACCAGTTTTTCGCCGGGGCCAATGGTGCAGCGGCTTTTGGCCGCCCCTTTGCCAAAGGTCATGGCCACCCAGCAGGTATTGAGGCCCAGTGTCTGGGCCAGAAGAACCAGCCGCTCCCCGTAATAGCCAAGTTTTTCATCCAAGTCGGCGCTCTTTTTCCCGATAAGGGCAATGTAATTCTGCACGCCGGAGAATTTGCCGTAATGGGCCATAAAGCTGTCAAAGGCCTTGGGCTCATTCGTCACCAGCTGGATATGCAGGCCGCCCTCCTTGTTGCAGGCGTCTATTTCCCTTTGCAGGGTCTGGATATCCTCCGGCTTCAGCGGAACATCCTTGTAGCTGCGCACCGAGTGGCGGGCTTGCATCGCCTCTAAAATCGTCATGACAAACATCCTTTCATTCTTCCAAACGGGGGTAGTGGGCCCGTGCGGCGTCCTGCGCCACCTGGCACACATGATCCACCAGCGCTTTGATTTCGCTCCACTTGTCCAGGTTGGCGTCCACATAGTAGTAATTCATCGTACCCTGCCGGTGGACATTGACCAGCCCGGCATCCTTGAGAATGCGCAGATGGTGGGACACGGCGGGACGGGAAAGATGGGTGCGCTTGGTGATTTCCGGCACGCGCATCCCCACAGTTTCGTGCTCCAGCAGGGCGATAAAAATCTGCTGGCGGGTCTCATCACCCAGCGCCACAAAGGAACTTTGCAGCGCCTTGAATCCTTCCGCCAGAGACTGCCGCTGTGCTCTGCACTCGTCCATGTCCATCCCCCTTGATAAATGGTTTAAACTTTTGAACCATTATAGCACAGTTTTTCCCTTTTGATGCATTGGGAAAGAAAATCGAGACAAACGGTCTCATAATTTGCTTCGAAAACCGGACTGTTTCCTATAAATTTTTAGAACAGCGGGCCGGTTCAGCGCCAAGCTGCCGAAAAGGCGCCGGAGTGCATTGGGGCAAAGAAAAAAGGCGTGCGGGACGCCTTTTTTGTTAAACGTATTTCTTATGAAGCGGATGAATGCGTAACCGCCGCCTGGCCAGATGGACGTACGGAGATGTGTTTCAAGCTGCCGTCTGCCAGACGGCTCCGCATGCAGGAAAGCCGGAAAGCGCCAAAGTGATTAAGGGCTGAAAACGGTTTCAACGACTGACGCTACTTTCGGTTACCTGCGCCAAAAGGTAGTGCAGTTCTTTTTATCCTCAAGATTGTACCGGATGATTCGCTCCAGCAGGGAGAAATCCACTGGTTCGTCCCATGCAATGCGAAAAAGATTGCCTGTCCAGCTGTATCCCGATTTTGCGATGTCATCGGAAAACACCGCCATCCCCTGTGGCTCCGGTGAGACGGCAAGGTGCCTTTTAGCAGCACTGAATCCAATGATAAAGGTTCCGTGGTCGGTAAACATCGGCTGGTTCCACGCAAGTTTTGGCGTCAGTGTCGGAAAGATCTTTCCCACCCAGGAAAGCACCTCCCGCATCCGGGCGCGCTGTGCCTCATTTTCGATTTTTGACAGATATTTCGAAAAAACTTCCATGTCTTTTTCCCTTCTACTTTTGTGCCGGATAAAAACGGGGCTTCCTTTTTGGACGTATCCCGTATTGGCCCCGGCAGAATCGTCCGTCTGCGTGCCGTCTGCGCCCTTCCGCTCCGTATACTTCGAAAACAGAAACGGCCTGTTTGCATCTCGCCCGGGCAAGGCACAGGAGCAGATGACGGCCGCTTATCGGCGGGCCAAAAACAGGCGGCCGGCTCCGATTTATATTTTGTCCGTCTTGATTCTTTGAATCAGGGCGGACAATTTTTTCTGGTCCTCTTTTCTGCACACAAAATGGTAGACGGCGGTGGCCTCCGGGTCCAGTACGGGAATTACCACGCGGTTTTCCGGTTTGCCGGACCAGCGGATGGCCAAATCCGAAACGAAGGACGGAAGTGCGGAAGCCTGCACCAGTTCCCGAAAATCCTCCTGCTCTGTCTGGACGAGGGCGCGGGTCAGCGGCATCTTTTTCCGGCATACTTCCCTCCAAAAACCGATCTGGGAAAACAGCAGGATACTCTCCCCGTCAATATCCTTAAAATAGAGTCCCCCGGCGCCGGAAAGGGGATGGGCGGGAGGCAAAGAGAAGTACAGCTGCTCCTTTTCAAATGGAAAACAGCAGTATTCCGGTTCCTTCCATTCAAAAGGGAGAATGATGAACTGGTACCCACCTTTTTGAAGACCCTCAAGCAGCACATCCGTGTCCTTCATTTCAGATGAGACGGTCATTTCCGGGTAAAGTTGGGAGACCATTGACACCAGCTTCCACAAAGGGGCGGGCGCACAGGAGCCAATAGAGATTGTGCGCTGGCTGCGATCAAACGCACGCACCTGATCCATCAGGTCCTGCGCTTGCCGCACCACCCGCCGGGCCTGCTCCACAGCAAGCTTTCCGTTTTTGTTAAGGGTGATTTTGTTCTTCTGCCTGTCAAACAGCGTGACCTGCAAAATATCCTCCAGTTTCTGCATGGAGCGGCTTAAAGCCGGCTGAGAAAGATGCAGCTGCTCGGCGGCTCTGGAAATGGTTCCGCATTCCGCAATGGCAATCAGCTGAATCAGTTGGTAGAGTTCAAACATGTGGGGCACCCCTTCCTGTTCACTATGCGTTTCAATTATACCACATTTCACAACCGGCATTGTACTTTTTTTCGTTTGCAGAGTACAATAATGCCAGAAAAAGAGGTGACACAAACGTGCTGAGATGGAAAAAGAACCTGCTTGCCCTTTTCCTTTTGGGCATTCTGTTGTGCCTTGCAGCCTGCGGGGCGGCCGGCGGCGCTCCTTCCGCATCACAGACTCCTTCCCAGGCGGAAGAGGATGCATTCCATGCATCCGAGCCGGGAAAAGAGCCGGATACAGCCCCCACAGCACCGGCGGACATCACCGTCGGCACACAGGTGCAGCGCGGATTTCTGAATGACAATATTCTGCATACGGAAGAATACGGCGACATCCACTACAGCAGCTACATCCCGGAAAGCTACGACGGCAGCGAGCCTTATGCGCTGTTTATTACACTGCCCGGCTGGGAAGGACTGTATTTTCAGGGCGTCGGCGCAAATATGGCGGAGGACTTCGGCACAGAGGCGCCGAAATACAACGATAAAATGATTGTCCTCTCCACGCAGTTGAATGACTGGGGCGAAACCTCCGCCGATATGACCATTGCCCTGACAGAGTACTTTCTGGCCCATTACAACATCGACCCGGAAAAGGTGTATCTTCACGGGATGTCCGGCGGTGGGGAGACAGGCTCCCTAGTAATGGGAAAGCGCCCGGAGCTGTATGCGGCCTACCTCGCCACCAGCACCCGCTGGGACGGCGATTTGGAAGTGCTGGCACAGGCGAAGACGCCGGTCTACCTGGCCATTGGCGCAGAGGACAGTTATTACGGGGCCGGCTCTTTACAGCAGGCCTACGGGACGCTGCGCGAACTTTATAAGCAACAGGGACTGACCGAAGAGGAGATAGACAGGCTCGTAGTGCTTGATGTAAAAGATCAGGCCTACTTTACCCAGCGGGGGTATACGGACCAGCACGCCGGCGGCCTGGCCTTTGCCCATGACGGGGCCGTTATGGGATGGCTGTTCAGCAAATAACGGATAGAAAGGCGGGAATTAAATGAAACAAGGGATTTGGAAACGGATGCTTTGGAAAACCGGGGCGCTTTTTCTGACGGTGCTGCTTTTATCCGGGTGCTCCGGCGACACAGTTTCAGACGCCACACAGGCAGGAGAGGACCCGGCGCAGCCGCAGTCCGGTCAGGAGTCATCGGCCGGGCCCTCTCTGCTTGAAGAGGAGTCGGAAGTAAGGAACGGTACCCACGAGGATACCCTGGTCACCCCGTCCGACTTTCCGGAAAGCTATAACTATGGCAGCGGCCGCTACACCGACTGGGCCTACAATATCACGAGCCGCCGCCTGCCGGAGCCGGAAGGGAACGAAACCGTACTTAACACGGCGCCCGACCCCACTAAAATCCAGACGCTATATTTGTGGGAAGAGGGGAACTTCCCGGCGCAGACGGAGGTGACCAGGGCCAATTTTGACCCTGTGGATTTCCGCCCTTACCTCACCGCTATCCCTGTACGGGAGGGGACAGAGGTAAAGGGAGCGGTCGTCCTGCTGGCGGGCGGGGCTTTTCAGGCGCGGGCCAACTATACCGACACCCTGCCCACTGCCGCCCATCTGCGGGAACTGGGATACCAGACCTTTATCGTGGACTACCGTCTGCGCCCCTACACCCAGCAGGAAGGGGCCCTGGATGTGGCCCGGGCGGTGCGGTTCATCCGCAAAAATGCCGATGCCTACGGCATTGACCCTGACGATATCGCCGTCATGGGCTATTCTGCCGGAGGGATCCAGGCGGGGGAGTTTTTCCTTCATTATGATGAGGACGTTTTACCCACGGCCCTGGACCCGGACTACGTTCCGGATGAATTGGACGCTGTTCCGGCCCACGCTTCCGCTGCGGGCATGATTTACTCCTTTTATGGGCGGCTCAGCGTGGCCTCCATGGACGAAGAGGCACTGCGGGCAGGGGATCTTCCGCCCACCTTTTACTGCTATGGGACGGAGGACCCGTTTTACCGGCAGTTTGAGGCCCAATATGACTTGATGCAGGATGTGGGCGTCACCACCAAGCGGATTGTCCTGCAGGACTGGCCCCACGGCTTCGGCGGTGACGGCGGCTGGGTGGAGGACTACGCCCAGTGGCTGGAACAGGTATTTTCACTGAATTGATGCGAACGCTTTTGCTGAACCCTTTTACAATAAATTTTAAAAAATATAGAAAGGAAGAACTATCATGGAATTTGTCACTTTAAACAATGGAATCAAAATGCCTCTGGAGGGTTTTGGCGTGTTTCAGGTACCGGATCCTGCCCAGTGCGAGCAGGCCGTGCTGGACGCTATCGCCTGCGGCTACCGTCTTATCGACACGGCTGCGGCCTATATGAACGAGCGGGCCGTGGGCGAAGCCATCAAAAAATGTGGTGTGCCCCGTGAGGAACTGTTTATTACCACCAAGCTGTGGGTGCAGGATACCAGCTATGAGGGGGCAAAGAAAGCCATTGAGACCTCGATGAATAATCTGGGATTGGACTTTATCGACCTGTACCTCATCCATCAGCCCATGGGCGATTACATCGGTGCGTACCGCGCCATGGAGGAGGCGTATCAGCAGGGCAAGCTGAAAGCCATTGGTGTGTGTAACTTCTACCCCAACCGTCTGGCCGACCTGTGCGAAACCGTGGATGTGATCCCCGCTGTCAACCAGGTGGAACTGCACCCCTTCTTCCAGCAGGAAGACGCACTGGCCGTCATGAAAGAATACGGTGTTCAGCCGGAGGCATGGGGCCCCTTTGCCGAAGGAAAACACGGCATCTTTACCCATCCCGTCCTGACTGCCATTGGGCAGAAGTATGGTAAAACTGCCGCCCAGGTGGCGCTGCGCTGGAATGTGCAGCGGGGCGTGACGGTGATCCCGAAATCAGTCCATAAGGAGCGTATGGAGCAGAACCTGAATATCTGGGATTTCCAGCTCAGTGACGGGGACATGGCGGAGATTGCAAAGCTGGACATCGGCCGCAGTGAGATTGTGGACCACAGCGATCCCGGCTTTGTCAAGATGCTGCACAGCATGAAAATTCATGAATAAGGACGGGCTGTAAAGAAAGGCAGAGAATTTCCCTGCAAACCCGTGCCGCTTTGCAACACGGGAAAGTATGCGGCGGGGCAGGGAATGTGCCGGCATATAGTTCCCGGCCGCTATTCTATGCGGCCGTAGGGTAACCGTTCTAAAACAGGAAAACGCGAAGGCCGTCGGGTGTTGATACCTGTCGGCCTTTTATGTAGAAGGGAGAGCCTGCTATGCAGGATGTAACGCTTTATAATGGGGTGAAAATGCCGATAATCGGGTACGGAACCCTGCAGATTACGGACCGCGCACAGTGCGAACAGTGTGTGACAAAGGCCGTTGCCTGCGGCTACCGTCTTATCGACACGGCCGCGGCCTATATGAATGAGCGGGCCGTGGGCGAAGCCATCAAACAATGCGGCGTGCCCCGTGAGGAACTGTTCATTACCACCAAGCTGTGGGTGCAGGATGCAGGATATGACAACACCCTGAAAGCCTTTGAAACCTCTTTAAAGACCCTTGGGCTGGATTATATAGACCTCTATTTAGTCCATCAGCCGTTTGGCGATTACTACGGCGCCTGGCGGGCCATGGAACGGCTGTATCAGGAAAAAGTGGTGAGAGCCATTGGCGTCAGCAACTTCTCCCCGGAACGTCTGGTGGATTTGTGTATGAACCAGGAAATCAAACCCATGGTGAATCAAATTGAAATCCACCCTTTTTACCAGCAGACGGAGGCCCTGAAGGTTATGGAGGCCTACGGCGTTACGCCGCAGGCCTGGGGCCCCCTGGCGGAGGCGCAAAAACATATTTTCCAGGATAAAACACTGGTCAAACTTGCAGAAAAGCACAGAAAGACCACGGCCCAGGTGGTTCTCCGATGGCACTATCAGCGGGGAATCCCCACCATCCCCAAAACCATCCACAAAAATCATATGGCAGAAAACCGGGATGTTTTTGATTTTTCCCTGAGCGACCGGGAAATGGATGCCATTGCCGCCATGGATCTTGCACACAGTGAAATTACCGACCACCACAGTTTCTGCACGGCCCAGCAGCTGAACAGTGTTAAAATTCACGGATAAGCAGATACCTCCAGCCGCCCTTGGGGCAAAGCCAAAGCACGGCCCGTCAGGCCCCGTGCCCAGGGCCCTCCACTATGTTCCCGGCATGGGGTTCAGAACAAAAAATGAGGGGCTGCAAACCCGGTGTTTATTCGGGTTTGCAGCCCCTCAGCCATGGTAACTGCCAGATACCTGCCGGGCGGCCCGCAGATGCGAAAAGCCTTGTCCCATACAGGTTTACGGGTGCGGGTGAAGCGGAAAATGGGGCCGTGGGAACAGGGCGCTTTCCCCATTTTTCAATCGCTGCTTACTCCGCACTTTCAGACTCCGCCTGCAGCTGTGCCGCAAAAGCGTTGTAGGCGGCGGTGAACTCCTCCAGCTGTTCATCCGTCTGCACATTCAGCATCTGTATGGTTAAAGCGTCGATGCTGCTGATGTAGTTTTCAAGGTATTCTTTCTCCGCCTGCTGTTCCTCCGTATAACTCGGCAGCAGGGAGGTGTAATACAGGTTCAGCACTTTATTGTAGCAGAGGTTGGTGGCCATCCCCACAAAGGTGAGTTCCTCCGAGGTGGTTGCGGAGTCGTACACAGCCTGCAGTTCAGCGGTGTAGCTGTCGAAAGCTGTGCTGAAAGTATCAAGGCTCGCTTCCAGGTTCTGAGCCATCGTGTTAAGATATTCCTCATCGCAGGCCTTTTGCAGAATACTCTGCGTGCTGGTGTAGATGTCGTTGCTGATGTTGGTCAGCGAAATTTTGGGGGCGAAGAACAGCTGATAGGCGCCGAAAATCAGCGCTGACAGCACCAGCAGCCCCGCTGTCACGCAGATGGACAGAAGCAGCGGCTTACTATTGCCCTTCCGCCGTGCCATAATTTCTTCAAGCGACGGCCCTTCCTCCTTTTCTTCAGCCGCCGGCATGTCCGGCTCCTCCTGCTCCGCCAGCTTCAGGTTCAGGGTGGAGTGGGTGACGGCCGCCTGTTTCTTCACACTGAACGTCCCAGGGCTTTTCAGCTCTGCAAAGGTGGCTTCCGCGGTGTCCACAAAGCGGTCGATGGGATCGACCGGCAACCCGCAAACGGGGCAGACCGTATCTTTTCTGGCCAATTCCTTCTGACAAGCCTTACACTTCATAAAAGAACCTCACATCCATTTCGTATTTATTCTTAAAGTATACATCAGCAGCTATGCGGTGTCAAACCTGACGGACAGGCTCCGCCGCCGCGAGTATTCTGCTTACAGCGTCCGCGCCGACCGCTTGCGGCGCAAGCAGCGCAGGAAAGCGCGCAGGATAAAAAACAGGACAAGCCCCAGCGCAAACCAGGTGCTGTACCGGCTGATAAGGCCCGCCACCGCGCGGTAATTCTCGGTAAAATAGTACCCGGCCCCCAGCAACAGCGCGTTCCACACGCCAATGCCAATGGCAGAGTAGAGGAAAAAGCTCAGCGGATGCTGCCTGCAAAGGCCGGCAACAAAGGAAATCCAGGTGCGGAAAATGGGGATTACACGGCCGATCAGCACGGTATAGCAGCCCTTCTTATCATACCAGTTGCAGGTGCGCGTCAGACCACGCATCATTCTATCGCTGCGGCCGAACAACTTCCGAATCAGGGGATAGCCGCCCCAATAACCGATGAAAAAGCACACAGCGCAGCCGCACAGCCCTGCCAGCACACTAAGCAGGTACAGGGACAGAAACGGAACGCCCAGCTGAAGGCAGATCACCCCGGACAGGGGCAGGACAATTTCACTGGGAATGGGGAAGCAGGCATACTCCAGAAAAATAACAAGGAAAATAAACAACAGCCCCATGCTTTCAAACCGCGTGGCAAACAGTACGAAATCCATTGTAACTCCTCCTTTTGGCACTACCAGTATATTCGGAGGAGGGGGGAATTATTTTATCAGCAGGCTGATCCCATACAGAATGAGGATGTGTGCAGGGTAGAACGCATAGAACAGGTATTTGGGCAGCGCAGGCCCCTTTTTGCCGTTGTAGAATACCAGCGGGATAATGGCCAGCATGGCATATAGGAACAGGGTGTTGCCCAGCCACCATGCCATAAACAGCGCAAAGGGGACCAGAATCAGCGGCACAAGCCGGCTTGCCCCGGCGGTGCCGAAGCCGGCCTTCCCAAGCCAGTCGTTCAACACATAGAACGCGATAATCAGCGCCACGCCGTAGAAGCGGTAGTCCACCTGCAGCAGCTGCCCGGCGGCAATGGCGCCGACAGAGGGCAGCAGTGCCAGCAGCACATTGTGGTTTTTCTTTTTAATGCGCTGGTAGAAGTAGATCCCGAGACCGCCTAAAAACAGGGTGAAATAGACGTTTTGGTCACCGAGGAAAAACGGCTCTCCGGCGCTCATCAGGTTATAGGGAATTTCCGAGATGAACGCAAACAGCAGCAGACGTGCCAGATATTTGCGCATGTTGTGGGTGAAGTGGCAGCCCTGCGCCAAAAGAAAAGCGTAAATTGGGAACGCCAGGCGGCCAATGATGCGCAGAACCGCGACCTGCGGAAACAGGATGCCGCCGGTATGGTCGATAAGCATCGTGACAAGTGCGAGCAGTTTTAATGAAAACGAACTCATAAAAAGATCATCCCCCGTTGAACAAAGTCTTGAATAAGCAAAAAAGACGTAACCAAACTATAGTATACCATGTTTTGACAGCCCTGTGCGCCCTTTTTCCTGAGAACTGCATGAAAATCTGTTGATTGCACAAATTGGATACCTGTGGTATACTATTTGAACACTGAGGACAAAGGAAGAGAGTATGGACAGGAAATTTGGCAGAAAACGGGATATCCTGCTTGTTGCCTCCCTGCTGGCAGCCGCCGGAATTCTCTGGCTTGTGCTGGGTCTCATCCCTTCGGGGGCAGATGCCCGCGCAGAAATTTATGTGGACGGTACGCTTGTGGAAACGGTCCCTCTGTCCGGGCCGGACAGGGAGATTGTTCTTTCCAGCCGTCCCCATGTCCATCTGCGGCTGGAAAATCACGCAGTGGCTTTCACCTCCTCCGACTGTCCGGATAAGACCTGCATCCGTGCGGGGTATCTCAGCAAGCCGGGACAGGCGTCGGCCTGCCTGCCCAACGGTGTGGTGCTGAAAATTACAGGCTCCGGCGGCACGGACATCACAGTGGGTTAGAAGGGGGTGCACCATGAACAGCAAGGCGGGAAAGGTGGCCCGGATGGGCCTGCTGTTTGCCCTGTCCATGGTTCTCAGCCTGGTGGAAGGGGCGCTTCCTGCGCTTCCCATGCTGCCGCCGGGCATGAAACTGGGGCTGAGCAATGTGGTGGTTATGTACTGCCTCTTTTTTCTGAACGCGCCGTGCGCCTATGTGCTGGCGGTGCTGAAGGCCCTGTTTGTTTTTCTTGCCCGCGGCTTTACGGCGGGCCTGCTCAGCCTGTGCGGCGGCCTGTTGTCCGTTACGGTGATGCTTTTGTGTCTGCAGCTGAAACGGCTGAACCTGACCTATCTGTCCATCAGCATTGCCGGCGCCGTCTGCCATAATCTGGGGCAGACGGCGGCTGCATCCCTGCTTCTGGGCTCCGGCATGGTACTGTATTATTTGCCGGTGGTGCTGTGCTCCGGCGTTGTGATGGGCCTGCTGACAGGCCTTGTGCTGAAGGCGTCCATGCCGCTGTTTCAGCACATTCAGCGGTGACAACCGAACCGGTGTCATAGAATTATTTTATTAAAGGAGAGAGAGCAATGAAGCGTATTGTTGCATTAATAACAGTCTGTGTTCTGGCGGTGGGCCTGCTGTCCGCCTGCCAGTCCGGCGGCAGCAGCGGGTCGGTCAAGGTCGGCCTGGGCGTGGTCACGTCGATTGGCAGCAGCAAGGATCTGGAAGGGGATCAGGGTGCCGCGCAGGTGGACTCTGTAATCGCCACCGTTGCAGTGGATGAGAACGGACGGATTGTGGACTGCCAGATTGATGCTGCCCAGACGAAGGTGACGTTTGACGCAGCCGGGAAAATCACGTCCGACAAAAGCGCGGAATACAAGACCAAAGACGAGCTGGGAGCGGACTATAACATGAAAGGGGCCAGCTCCATCCAGAAGGAATGGAACGAGCAGGCGGAGGCATTCGCCCAGTGGTGCATCGGGAAAACCGTGGACGAGGTGAAAAACATCCCCCTGAAGGACGGCGTCCCGAATACCATTGACCTGGTGACCTCCGTCACCATTCATGTGACTGATTTTGTCACCGCGGTGGAAAAGGCCGTGAACAACGCGGAATAAGCGGTGCGGGAAAAATGGGGCGGTTTTCTTCCGCCCCGTTTTGCATTCTGTACAGGAGGCGATGAAACATGCGAAGGCTGTCTTATTTGCTGCTGGTCCTGTCGCTGGCTCTGGCCCTGCTGCTGGGCGCCTGCGGGCAGACAGGCCCGCAGAAATTCAGCGGCAGCTTTTTCGGTGTCTTTGACACGGTGGTCCAGGTCACCGGCTATGCGGACACGAGGGAGGAGTTTGACCGTTACCTCTCCCTGATTGAGGAGGAGTTTATCCGTTACAACCAGCTGTTTGATATTTACAAGAATTATGACAATCTGAATAACCTGAAAACGGTCAATGACAACGCAGGAATCGCCCCCGTGCAGGTGGACAGCGAAATTATGGAACTGCTAAGCCTCTGCAAGACCTACTACCAGCAGACGGACGGTCTGGTCAATGTGGCTTTCGGCAGTGTTCTGGGCCTTTGGCACGACAGCAGGGAAGCGGCGAACAGCGACCCGGACCATGCCGCACTGCCCTCGGAAAGTGCCCTGGCGGAGGCCGCGCAGCATTGCGATATGGACAACCTCGTCCTTGACGAGGCGGCGGGCACCGTGTTTTTGGCGGACCCGGACATGCGGCTTGACGTGGGGGCCGTGGCCAAGGGCTATGCCACGGAGAAGGTGGCCCGCTATGCGCAGCAGCAGGGGGCCGACTCCCTCGTGATCAGTGCGGGCGGCAATGTGGTCGCCGTGGGCCGCCCGGCGGACGGACGGGACAGATGGGGCATCGGTGTTGAAGATCCGCAAAACACGGAAGGGATGCAGTCGCAGCTTGTGGACACGGTGTACGTCTCTGATATGAGCGTGGTATGCAGCGGGGACTACCAGCGGTATTTTGAGGTGGACGGTGTGAGATACCACCACATCATCGACCCGCGCACGCTCTATCCCGGCACCCGGTACCGGCAGGTGACGGTGCTGACGAAGGACTCGGGCACGGCGGACATGCTGTCCACCGCCCTGTTTCTGATGGACGAGCAGCGTGGCCGGCAGCTGCTGGAGCAGTATGGCGCACAGGCGATCTATATCTACGCAGATGGCTCGTCCTACTACACAGAAGGGATGGAACAGTACGCCGAAAGCCTCGGCGCGCAGGTGAAAGAACCAGGAAACAGTTGAAAAATGTAAAAAATGGAGTATAATAAACGGGAACCGTCTGTTATACTCTGTTTTTCTATGGGAATTTGAATAAAGGCAGGTAATCCGGTGAACAAGTACAAAAAACTGCTGAAAAACACGTTTCTGTTCGGTATCGGCACTTTCAGTTCCAAACTGATGGTGTTCCTTTTAATGCCCATTTACACAGCGGTGCTTTCGCCCGATCAGTACAACACTGCGGACCTGATTGTGAACACGGCGAATTTGCTGCTGCCCATCGTGGCATTGGGGATTTTTAACGCAGTGGATCGTTTTGGCCTTGACCGCAGCTTCCGCAAGTCGGAAGTGTTTTCCATGGGCCTGATGACGGTGCTGTGCGGCTTCGGCGTGTTTCTGCTGTTCTCCCCCCTGGCGGTATTCGGTTTCGGCACGCCGCCGGATCAAACGCTGCTTGTGTATATGTATGTGTTTGCCTCCATGCTGCACACCGTCTGCTCTAACTTTTCCATTGCATTGCAGAAAATCAGGCTTAATACCGTTGCAGGCATTTTGGCAACAGCCCTTGTCATCATTTTTAACCTGGTTTTCCTTTTGGGCTTCCACATGGGCTTTACAGGGTACGTGCTGGCCACCATTCTGTCCGACCTCATCAGCACGGTGTTCCTGTTCGTGGTGGGCCGCATGGGCCGCTTTGTCAACTTTGGCAGCGTGACCAAGTCCACAGCGCGGGCCATGCTGCGCTTTGCCATCCCCATGATTCCGAACTCCGTTTTCTGGTGGATTACCAATGTTTCCGACCGGTACATGGTCACTTGGATGATGGACAAATCGGAAGGGGGGCTGTATGCCATCGCATACAAAATCCCCAACATCGTTGTGCTGGTGTCCAGTGTGTTCCTCAGCGCATGGCAGATGTCCGCTGTAATTGAAAAGGACAGCAAGGACCGCGACCGGTTCTTCCGCCGGGTGTTCCGGTCCTATCAGTCGCTGTTGTTTCTGGCGGGCTCCGGCATTGTGCTGCTGGTGAAACCGCTGACGCGCCTGCTGACAAGCGACAGCTATTATAAAGCGTGGGAGTATATGCCGCTGCTGGTCATGGCCACCGTGTTCACCTGCTTTGTCTCTTTCCTCGGCAGTGTGTACATTATGGCGCGCAAAAGCAAAATGACCCTGCTGACCACAGTCACCGGCGCAGTAACCAATGTGGTGCTCAACTGGTTGCTGATACCGGTAATGGGTGTGAACGGTGCGGCCCTTGCCACCTTCATCAGCTTCTTTACGGTGTTCGTTATCCGTGCGGTAACAACCAGGAAAATTGTCCACATCCGCTGGGCCACGCCGCTGTTCTATCTGAATTTAATAATCCTGGCCGTCCAGTGTGCCGTCCTCCTGTCGGAGGTGCAGTACTGGGTTGCCATTGAAATTGCCCTGTTTGTGCTGATGCTGGCAGCCAATTTCCAGGCATTGCTGAAAACCCTGAAACAAATTTTGAACATCCGCAAAACTGCGTAATATAGACGGATAACAGCAGAAGAGGGGGGAGCCGAAAGGCTCCCCCCTCTTCTGCTGTTTGTTTTGCTCAGGCAGGAAACGGCTATGCCGCCTCAATTAAAAAGGTCTTTTCACCGTAGGATATGGTTACGCCCGGCAATGCCTTAAACGTGACGGAGATAAGCTGAAGGTCGCCGTCCTCCCCCTGTGTAAATGTGCCGTAACTTTGGAAGTTCCGCCACGTCGGCTCGTTGTCCCGGTGCTCCAGCGTGGGGGACACAGTGCCCCAGCAGGGGATAATCGTCTGCCCGCCCTGGATGGAAACAGCCCCTCCTGTGAAGCCCGTTCCGTCACCTATCACGTTTTTGACATCATCAAAAGTGACTCTGTCAATTGTAAGCCAGTCCTCTGTACCGCGCTCGGCCGGGCAGGGCACCGTGTTGTACCATTCCTCCGCCAGCGCCTCAATCTGCTGCCGCAGCACCTTCTCTGCTGCAAACACGGCCTGCGGCGTCACCGGTGCGTAATGCTCGGTGCGTTCGCCGCCTTCAATCACGGCCACATCGTTGTAGTCTCTCAGCGTGT
>CAJFUF010000002.1 GCA_904420175.1 Candidatus Schneewindia gallinarum | reverse complement strand
GATTGATTGAATGACACCAATATCTTTAACTATGTGATACCGGGGATGCTCATTCGGATTACCAAGGGAAGAACCGGCGCACTTCCCATCTGCGCATGTCCTAGGGAATGTGCGTTACTCATTTCATCAACCTCCTGAAACTGTTACAAAATAAAAAAACCGGCCAGTTTTAACTGGTCGGTTTTATGCTTCCACACCATATCGAAGCGGCAAAATTGCAATGCTTGCACTTAAAAAATACCATGTTGCCTCCCTGTTGTCAATAGGGCCGCAAAAAATTTTTCTTACCGGGCATTTCGGCTGCCGCCCTTTAAACGGGGCGGCTTTCCGCCGTTCCTTCCTTTTCCGGGCCGCTCCAGCGCCGTGTGCTGCAGGGTTTTCCCGGTGGCGCTCATCAGCTCGCCCAGTGTCTCAAGCAGGACGCCCCTTGTGTCTGCATCCAGTCCCGCCAGCTTCCCCAAAACGGCGCCCGCCGTTTTTCCGGGGCTGGCAGTCAGCTCCTTCAGCGTGGTGGCGCCTGCGGCGCCGAACAGCTCAAACAGCGCGTCGGAGAACTGCTCGCGCTGGGCGGCATCCATCCGGGACAGCCAGTCTTTCAGCGTCTCGTCGAACATGCGGCTGCCTGCACTGGTTCCCTCCTCCTTGACAAAGGCGGGGCCGAGTACCTCCCACGAGAAGGAGTCGTGCTGAAACGGCCCGCTTCCCGTACTGTGTACCACCACATATTCCTCCTCATGCTCCAATAGCATCCCGACAACGGAGGACTGGGGGACAAAGGTGGTGATCCGCCCGTTCACCGCGCGGTAGCCGTCGTTGTCCATCACACCCTGCTGAAATCCGGGGCCGTCGTGGCTGTGGACGGAAAGTATGCGGCTTTGGATGCCCGCGCCGCAAAAGGCCGCCGCATAGACGGCAAGGTTGCCGCCCTTGGAATGCCCGCCAAGGCGCAGTGCCGCCTTCGGGAAGGCATGGGCAGTTTCAGCAAGGTACTGCACCGCTTCCCGCTGGGCGGGCACCGGTGTGATGAAGGACATGTTGAAGTCCTCCTTCCAGCCAACCAGCGTGTTGTCCGTGCCGCGGTAGGCAATGGACACGCACCCATCCGGCAAAAGAACGCTGACGGCGGAAAACTGCTTTTGCTGCGCCTCGTCAAAGTCGTTGGCAAAGCGGCACAGCCGCACATCGCGAAAGCGGGGGCAGGTTTTCAGCTTTTCAGCAAGCAGGCGGTAATTCGGCCCCAGTGCGCGATAATGCTCCAGCACTGCCTTCTCCGCCTTTGACTGCGTCAGGGCGGCCATTACCTCCGGCAACGGTGCCGACCCCTGGGCCTGCCGACCGGGCACCAGTCCGTCCATGGGCAGATAGGCCAGCTGGGACAGAAGCAGGCTGTCCACCTCGCAGAAGGGGGCCGTCTCAAGGGACAGGTCGCCCCGCCAGTTAAGATAATCCAGTGTGTTTGCCATGTGGTTTTCCCCTTTCCAAACCGTCGTTTTCAGTGTATCCCCCGGATGCCCCTGTTGTCAACGGCCGCAGCCGATTTTCTTTCAACAGCTCCACCCCGGCGGAGACATAGATGGGCAGCAGCACCGCCCCCATGAAGCCGAAGGCGGACAACCCCACAAACACGCTGCAAAAGGTAAGTATGGGGTTTACCCGCATGCCGCTGCCCAGCAGTTTTGGCTCCAATATCCCCTTTACAATGGACAGGATGGCGGTCACAAGGCACAGCGCTGCGCCGAAAAAGGGCCTGCCGCAGCAAATTTCATACACCCCCCACGGCACCAGCACGCCGCCCACCCCCACAAACGGCAGCAGATCAAACAGGGAGATGAGCAGGCCGAGGGAAAGCGCCCCTTTCACGCCGAAGGCGGCCAGCACGGCGAAAATACAGCCTGCAAACAGCAGAAACATAACGGCGTGCATTCTGACGGTGGCAAGCACCCCGCGCAGCAGCACCCGCTTGACGAACAAAAACTGTTTTCTCAGCCCCGGGCTTAGCAGGCGGAACAGCCCCCTGACCCCGCTGTCGTAGTTGACGGTAAACAAGAACGTACCGAGGGAGACAAGCATAACGCTTAACAGCGTGCCGCCGAAGCCGGACAGCCATCTGCCAACGCCCAGTGCCGCACTGGAGATAAGTCCGGTCAAATCGTTTTTCAGGGTGTCGGGCAGGCCGTTTTGCAGCCCCGCCAAAAGCTGTGCCACCTCCGGACGCTGCAGCAGGCCTGTCACACCCTCCAGCAGGCCGGGCAGAAATCCCGCCAGGGAGTAGCACAGCAGGAACAGCGCCCCCGCAAGGCACAGGAAACACAGGTTGACCAGAAGAAATGCGCACAGGGAGAAGGGCAGCCGCGTCAGGCGGGACAGTTTTTGGGCAGGACCTTTCAGGCAAAGGGCAAAAAACAGGCAGAAACACAGCGGCAGGAACAGGCTCTGCCACACAAGGCTTGCAAGGCACACGCCCGCAAGAAACAGATAAAACAGCCGGTCCTCCATAACGGGCATGCCCCCTTTCGTCAAGGTCGATAGGTTTGTGTATCAAAGAAGGAGCTTCTTGTGGAAAACGCTGAACCTTGTTTTGAAGGTTGATTTTTCCGTACCGCCGTGGTATAGTTGTACACGTGTTAACTACAGTCGTTTATGGGAGGCGGACAACATGCAGGATGAACCCCGTTATTTGCTGATTGATACGCGGGTACTGCCGGATGTGTTTCTCCGCGTGGCGCAGGCCAAGCGCCTGCTGGCCTCCAAGGAGGTTAAAAATGCGACGGAGGCGGCAAAGGCCGTGGGGATCTCCCGCAGTGCGCTGTATAAATACAAGGATTTTATTTTTACACGAACCGACGAGGACAGTGGGCGGGCGCTGACATTTGTGGTATCCTTAAAAGATAACCCCGGCGTCCTGCAGGAGTTGTTGTCGGTATTTTTTCGCGTGGGCGCCAACGTGCTGAGTATTAACCAGAACATTCCCGTGGACTCGGTGGCGCTGGTATCCGTCACGGTCCGCATGAAGGAGGATCTGCCCCGCGAGGAGATTCTGCGGCGCCTGCGGGCGCTGCCCGGCGTGGTGGAGGCCACGGTGCTGTAGAGGCGTTGGAAGGAGAGGAGTTTCAGAAATGGCGAAAATAGCGGTCATGGGTTACGGGGTGGTCGGCTCCGGCGTGGTGGAGGTGCTGCACAAAAACCACGACAGCATTGCAAAAAAGGCAAAGGAGGAAATCTCCGTCAAATACATTTTGGACCTGCGGGACTTCCCGGAGGATCCGAACCGGGACCTGTTCATTAAGGATTTTTCCATCATTGAGAACGATCCGGAGGTGGAAGTGGTGGTGGAATGCATTGGCGGGCAGAATCCTGCGTATGTTTTTGTGAAGCGCAGCCTGCTTGCAGGGAAGAACGTTGCCACCTCCAACAAGGAACTGATTGCCACCCGCGGCGCTGAACTGCTGAAAACCGCAAGGGACAAGGGCGTCAACCTGCTGTTTGAGGCAAGCGTGGGCGGCGGCGTGCCCATCATCCGGCCGCTGCACCAGTGCCTTGCCGCCAACGAGGTGTGCGAGATTGCGGGTATTGTCAACGGAACCACCAATTTTATCCTCAGCAAGATGAAAAATGAAAACATGGCCTTTGACGATGCGCTGAAGCTGGCGCAGGATCTCGGCTACGCAGAAAAAATCGACCCGTCGGCGGACATAGACGGCCACGACTCATGCCGGAAAATCTGCATTTTGTCGTCACTGGCCTTCGGCAGCCACATCTACCCCGATATGGTGTACACACGGGGGATCCGGGACATTACCCCCACTGACATTACATGTGCGGAAAGCAACAATTATGCGGTGAAGTTAATCGCCAAAACTAAGCGTCTGCCGGACGGCGCAGTGTCCGCAGCGGTTACGCCGGCCCTTGTTTCACACGACAGCCAGCTGGCCGGGGTGGAGGATGTGTTCAACGCCATCCTCGTGCGCGGGGATGTGCTGGGCGACGTGGTGTTTTACGGCCGGGGCGCGGGCAAGCTGCCCACCGCCAGCGCCGTGGTGGCGGACGTTATCGACCTTGTGCAAAACAGGGGGACTTACAAGGGCCTGTTTTGGAACGATGTGGATCGGGAGAACTTCCACCCCTTTTCGGAGGAAAACGTGCGCTGTTACGTGCGGTTCTCCGGGCAGAACCCCTTTCCGGACGCCACTGCCCTGGGCGGCAAACTGCCGGAGGGGCAGCAGGCCGTCATCACGCCGGAACTGCCCTTTGGGGAGGTTGAAAGCCGCCTGAAGCAGGCGAAGTCCCAGGGCACGCAGGTGCACAACATGATGCCTGTACTGAATTATTGAAGGAGATAAAACATGCTGGAACTGAAAATCCCTGCCACCAGCGCCAATATTGGCTCCGGCTTCGATTCGCTGGGCCTTGCGCTGGATCTGTATAATTATGTCTGGATGGAGGAGCATGACGGCCTCATTATCCAGTCCATGGACGACATTGTCATCCCCACCGATGAAAGCAACCTGATATACGACACGGCGCGCCGCCTGTATGCGGAGTGCGGCCGTGCCTTCCCCGGGCTCCGTATCACCCAAAAGAACGACATCCCGCTGACCAGGGGCCTTGGCAGCAGCTCGGCCTGCATCATTGCGGGCCTGCTGGGCGCCAACACCCTGATGGGCGGCCCCATCCCGCAGGACGAGATTATCCACTACGCCTGCGTGCTGGAGGGGCACCCGGACAACGTGGCGCCGGCACTGCTGGGCGGGCTTGTCACCTCGGCGCTGGAGGGGAAGCGCGTCTACTATGTCAAACAGGAGATCCACACCGGCGTCAAATTTGCGGCGTTCATCCCGAACTTTGAGCTGAGCACCAAAAAGGCGCGCGCAGCCCTGCCCGAGATGGTCAGCCACAAGGACGCGGTGTTCAACCTTTCCCGTGCGGCGCTGGCAAGCGTGTCGCTGTATTCCGGCAACCTGCAGAACCTGCGGGTCGCAGTGGACGACCGGCTGCACCAGCCCTACCGGCTGGGGCTTATCCCCGGGGCGGATAAGGTGTTTGACCTGGCGTATGAGCTTGGCGCCTACGGCGTGTATGTCAGCGGCGCAGGCCCCACCATCATGGCCATTGTGGACAGTGCCGACGACCTGTTCGAGCAGCGCGCCGCGGCACTTTTGAAAGAGCGCGGGCTGGACAGCTACCGCCTGCGCATCCACCATGTGGACAACACAGGCGCCACCGTCAGGCACATTGGGATCTAGGCAAAGTAAGGAGAGTGGTTTTATGGGAATCATTGTACAAAAATTCGGCGGCAGCTCCGTCGCCAACGCCGAGCGGGTACTGAATGTGGCCCGCAGGGTGACGGACACCTACTCGCAGGGGAACGACGTGGTGGTGGTGGTGTCCGCACAGGGCGATACCACAGACGATTTGATTGTCAAGGCGAAGGAAATCAACCCCCGCGCCTCCAAACGGGAGATGGATGTGCTGCTTTCCACCGGGGAGCAGATCTCCATCGCGCTGCTGGCCATGGCCATCGAGTCTCTGGGCTTCCCGGTCAAGTCGCTGACCGGCTGGCAGGCGGGGATGAAAACCGACTCCAACCACGGGTCGGCACGCATTAAGCGCATCGATACCGAGCGGATTGAAAATGAGATTAGCAAGCGGAACATTGTGGTGGTGGCGGGCTTCCAGGGCATTAACCGCTACGACGACATCACCACGCTGGGCCGCGGCGGGTCGGACACCAGCGCCGTGGCGCTGGCGGCTGCACTGAAGGCGGACCTGTGCCAAATTTACACCGACGTGGACGGCGTGTATACCGCCGACCCCCGCAAGGTGGAAAACGCAAGAAAGCTTCAGGAAATCACGTTTGACGAAATGCTGGAGCTTGCGACACTGGGCGCGCAGGTGCTGCACAACCGTTCCGTTGAAATGGCGAAAAAATACAGAGTAAACCTGGAGGTTCTGTCCAGTCTGGAAAGGCTGCCGGGCACCAAGGTGAAGGAGGTAACGAAGGTGGAAAAAACGTTAATCAAGGGCGTGGCAAAGGACAGCGACATCGCCCGCATCTCAGTTTTGAAGGTGCCGGATCAGCCCGGCGTGGCATATAAAATTTTCTCCCTGCTTGCATCCAAGAGGATCAACGTGGACATTATCCTGCAGTCCATCGGGCGCGACGGCTCCAAGGACATCAGCTTTACCGTGCCGCTGGCGGACAAGGACGCCGCAGTGGACATACTGGAAAGCCATAAGGAGACGTTCGGCGCTTCCGATGTGCACTGGGACGATACCGTTTCCAAGGTATCCATCGTGGGTGCGGGCATGCAGTCCCACCCCGGTGTGGCCTCCACCATGTTCGAGGCGCTGAGTGAGGCGGGCATCAACATCCAGATGATCTCCACCAGCGAAATTAAAATTTCCGTACTCATTGACCGGCAGGATGCGGACCGGGCCGTTTCCGCCATCCATGCAGCCTTTTTGGACAGGGAATAAATGAGCGAGACAGAGCGGGAGAAAATTCTCCCGCTCTGTCCTTTTGTGCGCTGAAATGGAAAATAGGGGAAAAATGTGGTATACTATTGCAAACGTATGGCCGTTCCATCCGTTGCCCCGGCGGGGGCCCTACATCAACACAGCAGAGGTGCTAAATGAGTCAATTGATACGCAAGCAGATAGGAAAAGACATCCATATCAATTTCATCAGGGATGATAAATTTAAATTTGCGCGGGCCTCCGTGCTGTTTCTTGTCCCGTTAAAGAAACAGACCGCCTCCGGGTTTGCACTGCTACCGCACATCCTGCGCCTTGGCGGGGGGGAGTATGAGGATCTGCGCGCGCTGAATCTTCGCCTGGATGAGCTGTACGGCGCCAGCCTTGACACCGATGTCAAACGCTTTGGGGAGACGCAGGTGCTATCCCTGTCGGTCAGCACCCTCTCGGACCGGTTCACCCTGAACGGGGACGCGGCCTTTACCGATGCGGCAGAGCTGCTGATTTCCCTGATTCTTGACCCCCATATTGAAAACGGCGCATTCCCTGAAAGACAGGTTGAAACGGCAAAGGCCAACCTCATTGAGCAGATCGAGGCGGAAATTAACGACAAACGTTCCTATGCGGTCAAACAGCTTATCGGCGCCATGTGTAAGGACGAAAATTACAGCGTCAACAAACTGGGCGAACCGGAGACGGTGCGCGCGCTGACGCCGGCGGATGCAGCCGCCTGCTATTACGGGCTGTTAAAATGCGCGCATATTGAGATTATGCTGTGCGGCAATTTTGAGCAGGAGCCGGCCGCCCGCCTGTTTGAAAAAACTTTCGGCGGCGTCAAGCCGCGGGACACCGCGCCGCTGTCCGACCATGTGAAGCTCAGTGCGGATACCGTCCGCCGTGTGAACGAACAGCTGGACGTCAAGCAGGGCAAGCTGTGCCTCGGTTTCCGCAGCACGGTAAGCTCCGGCCACAACCTGGGCGACGCCATGCGCGTGATGCTGGCAATGTACGGCGCACTGCCCACCAGCAAGCTGTTTATGAACGTGCGCGAAAAACTGAGCCTTTGTTACTACTGCGCTTCCCGGTACGACCGGCAGAAGGGCATTGTCATTGTGGACTCCGGCGTGGAGCGGGAGAATGCACACCGTGCGGAACAGGAAATTTTAAAGCAGCTGGAGGACATGAAAAACGGCGCATTCACGGCGGAGGAGCTAAAGGACGCAAAAACAGCGTTGAAGAATGCTTTTTACGGCGTTCCCGATTCTATCAGCCGGCTTGAAAACTGGTATTTCGGCTGTATCTACGACGGGGAGCAGACGTCCCCCTCCGACATGGCCGACAGGATTGAGGCAGTTACTGCCGAACAGGTGGTGCAGGCCGCACGGAGCCTGAGCCTTGACACCGTCTATCTCTTAAGCGGAAAGGAGGAGCAGTAATGCGTGAACAGATAAGAAACGAAAAACTGGGTATGGAGTATCTGCGCCTTGTGGACGAGACAGGGCTGACGGTTCTGCTGTACCCGGATAGCCGCTACCGCAGTGTCTATGCGCTGTACGGGGCAAAATACGGTTCGCAGGATTACCGCTTCCGTCTGGAAAGCGAGAAAGAATTTACCGAGGTTCCGGCAGGCATTGCCCATTTTCTGGAGCACAAGCTGTTCGAAAGCGAGGAACAGGACGCTTTTGAGCGGTTCGGCAAAACCGGCGCTTCGGCCAATGCCTATACCTCATTTGATAAGACCTGCTACCTGTTCTCCGCCAGCGACAATATTGACGAGTCACTGGACATCCTGCTGGACTTTGTCACCTCCCCGTACTTTACAGCGGAGACGGTGCAGAAGGAGCAGGGCATCATCGGCCAGGAAATCACCATGTACGACGACAATCCCGGCTGGCAGGTGTTTTTCCGGCTGCTGGGCGGGCTGTACCACAACCTGCCGGTGAAAACCGACATTGCAGGCACGAAGGAAAGCATTTCCCACATCACTGACAAGCTGCTGTACCGCTGCTACAACACTTTTTATAATCCCGGGAACATGGTGCTGTCCATCGCCGGGAACATCGACCCCGCACGGGTGATGGAGCTTGTAAAAAAGAACGCCAAGGGCCGCCGCGGTCAAAAGGTCATTTCCTATGTCCCGCCGGAGCCGCGCGAGGTGGTAGAGCGCCGGGTATCCGCCCGGTTCCCTGTATCCAACAACCTGTTCCAGCTGGGCTTTAAGGAGCCCGCCGGGGAGGAGGTAGACATCCGCAGGGAAATTACCGCAGGGCTTGTGATGGAACTGCTGTTTGGGGAGGGCAGCGCCCTCTACTGCCGCCTGCACGACCAGGGGCTTTTAAGCCAGCCGTTTGAGACGGAGGTGTTCTCCGGCCGGGGCTATTTCACGGAGATTATCGGCGGGGAGACGAAGGACCCCGATGCGGTGCAGCGGGCCATATTGGAGGAAACAGCCCGCTTGCGTAAAGAGGGGATCAGTGCTGTGGACTTTGACCGGGCCAGAAGGGTTCTGTATGGCCAGAGTGTGGCCCAGCTTGGCAGTATGGAGGCAGTGGCCACCAACATGCTGCAGATGGAGTTTGTGGGCGGCGGCCTGTTCGACGGCATCAGCATCCTGTCCGCACTGACTGTGGAGGATGCGCAGGCATACCTTGCCGATCATCTGCTGGAGCAGTTCAGCTGCCTGTCAGTTATCGAACCCTTAAAGGAGGAATAGGGATGTCAAATGTATTGGAGTTTCCCGGGCTGGGCCTGTCCATTCCCGTCAACCCTGTGGCTTTCACCATTGGCGGGCTGACGGTCCGCTGGTACGGCATCATCATTGCGGTGGGCATGGTGGTGGGGATCCTGCTGGCATACCACTTCAGCAAAAAAGCCGGAATTACAGAGGACGACATCCTCGATGTGGGCCTGTTGGCGGTGATTTTCGGCGTGATTGGCGCACGGATTTACTACGTGGTGTTCGCCTGGGACGAATTCAGCGCCGATCCCATGAAAATCTTCCGCGTGTGGGAGGGGGGCCTTGCCATCTACGGGGGTATCATCGCGGGCCTGATTACTGCGCTTGTGGTGTGTAAAAAGAAGAAAATCCCCCTGCGCCCGGTAACGGATGTGATGGTTATCGGCGTCATCGCGGGGCAGGCCATCGGCCGTTGGGGCAATTTTATGAACCACGAGGCGTTCGGCAGCAATACCACCCTGCCGTGGGGCATGACCAGCGAGCGGATACAGGCCTACCTCACGCGCAATCAGGCGGCATTGGCCGCACAGGGAATCACGGTGGACCCGTCCGTGCCGGTGCATCCCTGCTTTTTGTATGAGTCGCTGTGGTGCTTTTTGGGGCTTGCACTGCTGATAGTTCTGTTTAAGCACCGTCGCTTTGACGGGGAGATCGCGGTTGCCTATATCGGCTGGTACGGCTTTGGCCGCGGCGTGATTGAGGGCCTGCGGACGGACAGCCTCATGTGGGGGCCCGTCCGGGTGTCGCAGGTGCTGGGCTTTGCCTGCGCGGTTGTGGCGCTGGGCCTGATTATCTATGCACGCATTCGGATTAAGAAAAAACGTGAGCAGAATATTCCCGTGCTGCTGTATGTACAGACAGAGCAGTCGAAACAGCGTCTGCAGGAAGCGGAACAGAAGCAGCAGGCGCTGAAAAAGAAAAAAGCGGACAAGAAGGAGAGAAACCATGGCTCAGCTGATTAGTGGAAAGGAAATTTCCGCCGCCATCCGGGCGGAACTGAAGGAGGAGACGGCCCGGCTGAAGGAACAGGACGTGGTGCCCGGCCTTGCAGTGGTGCTGGTGGGGGACGACCCGGCAAGCAAGGTATATGTGCGCAACAAAAAGCGCGCCTGTGAGGAACTCGGCTATTATTCCGAGGAACATACGCTGCCTGCCGACACCACGCAGGAGCAGCTTTTGGAACTGGTAAAACGGCTGAACGGGGACGAGCGTATCCACGGCATCCTTGTCCAGCTGCCGCTGCCCCGGCAGATTGACGAGCAGAGCGTAATTGCCGCCATTGACCCGGACAAGGATGTGGACGCGTTCCACCCGGTCAATGTGGGCAGAATCATGATCGGGGACTACCGGTTTGTGCCCTGCACCCCCGCGGGTGTCATTGAACTGCTGGAGCGCAGCGGGGTGGAACTTGAGGGGAAGGAGTGTGTGGTCATCGGCCGCAGCAACATTGTGGGCAAGCCCATGGCCATGCTGCTGCTTCACAAAAACGCCACAGTCACCATCTGCCACTCCCGGACGAAGGACCTGGCGGACGTGGTGCGTCGTGCGGACGTGGTGGTGGTGGCCATCGGCCGTCCGAAGTTCCTGACGGGGGACATGCTGAAAAAAGGCGCCGTGGTGATCGATGTGGGCACCTCCAGGCTTCCGGACGGTAAGCTGTGCGGCGACGCGGATTTCGTCTCCTGCGAGGCGGTCTGCTCTCAAATTACGCCGGTGCCGGGCGGCGTGGGCCCCATGACCATCACCATGCTGATGAAAAACACCCTGACCGCCGCAAAAATGCGCGCCGGACTGTAGGACTTCCTGCAAAAACAGTTTGACAACCGGGAAAAGTTGTGCTATGATGATAAGGCCGCATATTAGGGGCTTTAAGTGGCTATGCCCGCCCCATAGTAGCGAGTCTGAAAGAAAGAGGCAGGTGCTTCCATTCATGTACGCAGTTATTAAGACCGGCGGAAAGCAGTACAAGGTTCAGCAGGGCGACATCATTTTTGTCGAGAAGCTGAATGTTGCTGACGGCGCCGAAGTCGTTTTTGACGAGGTTTTGCTGGTTGAAAACGAAGGAAAAATGACGGTTGGCAACCCCATCAAGGGCGCAACCGTGACCGGCAAGGCGGTCAAAACCGGAAAGGGAAAGAAAATTACGGTCTTTACCTACCGTCCCAAGAAGGATTCCAAGCGGAAGCTGGGACACAGACAGCCCTATACCAAGGTGCAGATTGACGAAATCAAGGCGTAAGGACGGCCGGAGATGATTTCTGCTGGGTTTTATAAAAAGAACGGGTTCTTTACAGGCTGTACGGTGACGGGCCACGCCGGGTACGACGATGCGGGAAAAGACATCGTGTGCGCCGCGGTGACCAGCGCAGTGCAGATGGCGGCCAACGGGCTGACAGAACTGTCCGGAACCCCCTGTGAAAGCCGGGCGGAAAACGGCACGGTCGCCGTTACACTGCAGGGCGCTCCAAATGAAAAGACGGAGCTGCTGTTTCAAAGCCTTCTTCTGCAGCTCAGGCTGATTGAGGAGGGTTATCCCGAAACGATAGGTATCAAACTTGTGGAGGTGTAAAGAATGTTAAAGTTAAACTTACAGTTTTTTGCCCATAAAAAGGGCGTTGGTTCCACCAAAAACGGACGTGACTCCGAGTCCAAGCGTCTCGGTGTGAAGAAGGCAGACGGCCAGCACTGCGTGGCCGGCAACATCCTCGTCCGTCAGCGCGGCACGCACATCCATCCCGGTGAGAACGTGGGCCGTGGCTCTGACGACACCCTGTTCGCCCTTGTGGACGGCAAGGTCAAGTTCGAGCGGCTGGGCCGTGACCGTAAAAAGGTCAGCGTCTACACCGTGGAGCAGTAAGAAAAAACACAAAACTGCCCGGGGAACCAGTTTCCCCGGGCAGTTTTTCGATAAGACGGGCTGTCCCGGGCAAACTAAGGACAGGCCGTCCTGAAAGGAGGCGGATGCCTTTATGTTCGTGGATAAGGCAACCATTAAAATCAAGGCGGGCAACGGCGGCAACGGCGCCGTGTCCTTCCACCGTGAAAAATATGTGGCGGCAGGCGGCCCCGATGGGGGCGACGGCGGCCGCGGCGGCGATGTACTGTTTCAGGCAGACACCAATTTGTCCACCCTGGTGGACTTCCGCTACAAGCGGAAATTCCTTGCACAGAACGGTGCGGACGGCAGCGGCAAACGTATGACGGGAAAAAGCGGGCAAAACCTTGTGATCCGGGTCCCGAAGGGCACCCTTGTAAGGGAGGCCTCCACCGGGCGGCTGCTGGCTGACATCAGCGGGGACGAGCCGGTGAAGGTGGCGTCCGGCGGCCGCGGCGGCTGGGGAAACCAGCACTTTGCAACCGCCACCCGCCAGGTGCCCCGCTTTGCAAAGCCGGGCACCGCCGGGGAGGAGTATGAGGTCCAGCTGGAGCTGAAGCTGCTGGCGGATGTGGGGTTGGTGGGCTTCCCCAATGTGGGAAAATCCACGCTGCTGTCCGTGTGCAGTGCGGCCCGGCCCAAAATTGCAAACTACCACTTTACCACCCTGTCGCCCATGCTGGGAGTGGTCCGCGTTGCCGAGGAGGAAAGCTTTGTCATGGCGGACATTCCCGGCCTGATTGAGGGGGCCAGCGACGGCGTGGGCCTCGGACACGAGTTTTTGCGCCATGTGGAGCGTTGCCGCCTGCTGGTGCATGTGGTGGATGTCTCCGGCAGTGAGGGCCGGGATCCCACCGAGGATTTTGAGGCGATCATGAAGGAGCTGGAGCGGTTCAGCCCCGCCCTTGCCTCCCGGCCGATGGTGGTGGCTGCCAACAAGTGCGACAGCGCCACACCGCAGCAGATTGATACTTTCCGCCGGTTTGTGGAGGAAAGGGGCCTGCCGTTCTTCCCCATCTCCGCCGCCACGACCGAGGGGGTGGACGCCCTGGTGCACGCCGTCTGGCGGCAGGTCCAGACGCTGCCCCCCATCACTGTCTACGAGCCGGAGCCCGCACCTCTGCCGGATATTCCGGAGGACACGGCTTTTACCGTCCACCGTGCGGACGACGCGGCCTATGTAATCGATGCGCCGTGGCTGGAGCGGGTGCTCACCGGCGTCAATATGGAGGACTACGAGTCGCTGCAATATTTCCAGCGGGTACTGCGCCTGAGCGGAATTATTGACAGGCTGGAGGAAATGGGAATCGAGGAAGGGGATACGGTGCGCATCTTTGACTTCGAGTTTGATTATGTGCGGTAAGGGGGCCATGGCATGAGTGCGAATTCATGGAATGTGCTGGCACTGGCGCATCTGGGCGACGCGGTGTATGAGCTGTTCATCCGCGGCCTGATATGCGGCCCTGACCGGAAGGTGTATGAATTACACCGCCGCACCGTACACTATGTCTGTGCGGCATATCAGGCAAAGGTGTACGACTTCCTGCTTCCCCAGCTGGACGAAGCGGAGACTGCCGTGCTGAAACGCGGCCGCAACTGCAATACGTCCACCGTCCCCAAAAACGGCTGCCCTGCGGATTACCGTAAGGCCACCGGGGTGGAGGCGCTGCTTGGCTTTCTGTATGCGGACGGCCGTCTGAACCGGCTCAGGGTGCTGCTTGACAGCATTAAAACCGGCCTGATTGACAAGGAAGAGGGAGGAGAATGAAAAAACCGACGGGAAAACAGGTGGGAAGCGCCGCGCTGGATGCGCTGCTGCTGACGCTGGGCGTCATGGCATATGCGCTGGGCGTGGTGTGCTTTACGGCCCCCAATGATGTGGCGCCGGGCGGTGTCACCGGACTTGCGACCGCTGTCAACCATCTGACGGGCCTGCCCATCGGCGCCATTGTGTGGGGGTTTAACATCCCTCTGCTGGCGGCGGCCTTCTTCTTTCTGGGGAAGGAGTACGTGCTGAAAACGCTTTACTGTGTTTTCCTGTTCGGCTTTTTTGTGGATTTCCTCTTTGCGTCCCTGCCCGCGCTCTCCGACGACAGGCTGCTCAGCTGCCTGTACGGTGGGGCGCTGATCGGGCTGGGGCTGGGCCTTACGTATCTGCGTCAGGGCAGCACCGGCGGCACCGACATCGTGGTGTTCCTCCTGCGTCGCTGGTTCCCCCATGTGCGGATGGGCACCATGGTGCTTGCCATCGACGCGGTGATTGTGGCCGTCATCGCCCTTCTGTACGGAAGCATTGACGCAGCGCTGTATGCGGCGCTGACGGTGGCCGTGTCTGCGAAAGCCATCGATTTGGTGCTTTACGGGGCGGAGGCCGGCAAGCTGATATTTGTGGTATCCCCCCGTTCAAAGGATATTGCACAGGAGGTCACCCGGACCATGGGCCGGGGCGTCACCCTGCTGGATTCCAGGGGAGGCTACACCGGAAACCCATCCGAGATGCTGCTGTGCGCAGTGCGTACGCCGGAATTTGTGCGGTTTAAAAAGCTGGTGCGCCACCTTGATCCCTGCGCATTTATCATGGTGACCAACACGGCGGAAATCCTTGGAAAGGGCTTTAAGGAGAACCGCTGAAACCACAAAAAAGGAAGCCTTTTTCTTGAAAGAAAAGGCTTCCTTTTTGAGGGGGTACGGCCTAGCGCATCTCGCCGCGGTCCGCTTTATTCTGCGCGCCGTTCTGCTTTTTGTTCTGGGCTCCGCCCTTTTTCTTATTCTGCGCGTTTTTCTTGTCACACTTGTCGTTCATGCCCTGCTCGGCCTCGTTGTGATAGTTGTTGTACTGATCCATTCCTGTTTTCACCTCCCTCCTGCGCTTAGTTTTTGCCGCCTGTCCCCCTGTTATGGGTAGCAACTTTTGGTTTTACCTGAAAGGAAGAGAAACATGGCTGTAAATGAAGATTTTTTGAAACGGATGAAGGCGCTGCTGGGCGCAGAGTTTCCGGCGCTGTACCATTGCTACGGGCATGCGCCCTTCCGCGGCCTGCGTGTCAACACCCTGAAAATATTGCCGGAGGACTTTGAAAAGCTGTCGCCATGGCCGCTGGAAAAAACACCGTTCTGCCGGGAGGGATACTATCTGCCGGACAGCGCGCAGGGCGTCGGGGACCATCCGTTTCACCGTGCGGGCCTTATCTACATACAGGAGCCGTCCGCCATGAGTGCCGTGCCGGAGCTTGATGTGCAGCCCGGCCAGCTGGTATGCGATTTATGTGCCGCTCCCGGCGGAAAAAGTACGCAGATTGCGGCACTGCTGAAGGGACAGGGACTGCTTGTCAGCAACGAGTTTGTCCGTGCGCGCACAGGGGCGCTGCTGGGCAATCTGGAGCGGATGGGCGCCGTAAATACGGTTGTGACCAGCCTGCGCCCGGACCGGCTTGCCCAGGCTGCCGGCCCGATTTTCGACCGGGTGCTGTGTGACGCGCCCTGCTCAGGGGAGGGGATGTTCCGTAAGGAGCCGGCCGCCGTGGACGACTGGTCGGAACAGGCGGTACGTGCCTGCGCGGTGCGTCAGCGGGAAATTTTGGCAAGCGCAGCGGCACTTGTGAAACCGGGCGGCATTCTTGTTTACTCCACCTGCACCTTCGCCCCGGAGGAGGATGAACAAACGGCAGACTGGTTTTTGGCATCCTTTCCGGAGTTTGAGTGCCTGTCCTGCCGCACCGGCTTCGGGCGGCTGTCGGAGGGCCCGTTTTTAAAAGATACCGCCTGTCTGCCCGCAGGCCATACCCTGCGGGTTTTCCCCATGGATGGGGGAGAAGGGCACTTTGTGGCGAAATTCCGCCGCCGGGGGGAGAGCGAACCGGCGGTTCTTTCCGCCCCGGCCTGCACCTTAACAGGGCAGGAACAGGCTGCGGTGGACGCACTGTTTGACGGGCTGTTCACTGAACGGCCGGGGGGCACCGTCTGCCGGAATGGCGACCGCCTTACGCTGGTTGCCGCACAGCTGCCCGTCCGTCTGCCCGGTGTTTTGCGGCAGGGCATCCCGGTTGGAACTCTGCGCAGCGGCCGCCTGATTCCGGAGCACGGCCTGTTTCTGGCGCAGACCGGCCGCCCCTTTGCACGGGCGCTGGATCTGCCGCTGGAGGACGGGAGGCTGAACCTGTTCTTTCAGGGACAGGAGCTGGAAACGGATCTGCCAGGTAAGGGCTACCTGCCGGTTCTTTCCGGGGGATGGCCCGTGGGCTTCGGCAAGCTGAGCGGCGGACGGCTGAAAAACCACTATCCGAAGGGGCTGCGCCGAAAGGGATGACCCGGCACAAAAAGTAGAAACTGCCTTCGCTTGCAATACGGGCTTCTATCTGCTACAATGGGGCAGGAAAACGAAAGGCTTTTTAAAGGAGACATTATGAAAAAGAAGATTTTGATCGGCGCCGGGGCGGTGCTGTTCGTTCTGTTGTTTCTGTTTTTTGCCATGCCCAACCTCAACCCGCTGTATGCGGAGGGGGCGTTCCTGTGGTGTGTGGTCATCTCCGTGGTGGTGGCAGTGCTTACGCTGCGCGGCAGCTTTAAGCTGAAAACCACTACCACTCCCGGCGGCCGCACGGTTATCGACTTTGGCGGCGCCAAGCACCCGCCCTTTAAGCGGCTTGTGTGGGTGCTGCTGCCGTGGGCTGTGTTTGTGGTGGTCAATGTCATCTCCATGCCGCTGTTCAATTCGGACGCTTACAAAAACCAGCTGACCGAGCCGGAGGAAAAGGTGTTCAGCTCTGATATGCAGGCCATCGACGTGGACAGCATCCCTGTTGTGGATAAGGCGCTGGCCGCCAAGCTGGCAGACAAAAAGCTGGGCGAGAAACCGTCCCTCGGCAGCCAGGTGGTGCTGGGCGAGCCGGTGATTCAGACCGTGAATGAGGAGCTTGTGTGGGTGGTACCGCTGTACCACTCCGGCCTGTTTAAGTGGGTCTCCAACATGGATGGATCGGATGGCTATATTGTGGTTTCCGCCACCAACATGCGCGATGTGGAGTATGTGGAGGGTTACAAAATCAAATACCAGCCGAATGCATACCTGTTTGACAACCTGCAGCGCAAAATCCGCTTCAGCGGCGGCTTTTTCACCGGCATCGATGATTTCTCGTTCGAGCTGGACGACACCGGCCGTCCCTATTGGGTGGTGACGACCTACCGGAACAGCTGGGGCTTCAGCCTGCCGGAGGCGGATGGGATTATCCTTCTGGACGCACAGACGGGCGAGACTCACCGCTATGGGCTTGACGAAATTCCCGAGTGGGTGGATCGCGTCCAGCCGGAGGATTTTATCATCAACCAAATCAACAACATGGGCGAATATGTGCACGGCGTGTTCAATTTCTCCAACAAGGATAAATTCAGCACGTCGGAGGGGCACTCCATCGTCTACAACGGCGGGCGCTGCTACCTGTTCACAGGGCTTACCAGTGTCGGCAGCGACGACAGCGCCATCGGCTTTATGATGGTGGATATGGTTACAAAGCAGCCCTACCGCTATCAGATTGCGGGCGCAACGGAGACTGCGGCCATGAGCTCTGCCATGGGTAAGGTGCAGAACCTGAAATATACCGCGTCCTTCCCGCTGATTATCAATGTGGGGGGCGAACCCACCTATTTTATGACCCTGAAGGATAATGAGGGCCTGGTGAAGCAGTACGCCTTCGTGTCTGTGGAGGACTACCTCATTGTGGGCACGGGGGAGACCATTACGGATGCGCTGCAAAGCTACGAGACGAACCTGCAGAGCGGCGGCGATACGGATTTGAATTTTGACAACAACCAGACCGCTGTCCTTGAAGGTACCGTGCTGCGTTTTGCGTCCGAGCAAAAGGACGGTAACACGGTGTACCGGATGCTGATTGACACCATGCCGGATGTAATTTTTGAGTGCCCGCAAAACGTCAGCAAAGCCTTGGCGCTGACCAGGGAGGGGGACAGTGTCAGCCTGACCTATTATGAGGGGGACACCCCGCTGCTGACCGTCTCGGAATTTAAAAACAATACGCTGGGCCAGTAGAAAAGCAAAAGCGCGGCAGGAAATGCCGCGCTTTTTTTGTGTTGAACAGGCCTGTGAAATATGCTAAAATAAGATGATAGATTTTTACTTGAGGAGAAATGTTTTATGTCGGGACATTCCAAATGGAGCACGATTAAGCGCAAAAAGGAAAAAACAGACAACGCGCGTGCGAAGGTCTTTACCAAGATGGGCCGTGAAATCGCCGTGGCTGTAAAAATGGGCGGCCCGGATCCCGCTTCCAACGCAAAGCTGCGTGATTTAATCAGCAAGGCCAAGGCCAACAACGTTCCCAATGACAATATCGACCGCATTATCAAAAAGGCGGCGGGCGAAGGGGATAAGAACACCTATGAAAGCATCGTGTATGAGGGGTACGGCCCCTGCGGCGTGGCCGTAATTGTGGAGGCGCTGACGGACAACCGTAACCGCACCGCCGCAGACGTTCGCCATTATTTCGACAAATACGGCGGCAATCTCGGAACCACAGGCTGTGTGTCTTTCATGTTCAACCAGAAGGGTGTCATCCTTGTGGAGAAGGGGGACCTGGATGAGGATAAGGTGCTGGAAGACGCACTGAGCGCCGGCGCTGAGGACTTCTCGGCAGAGGGCGACGTGTTTGAAATCAACACCGGCGTGGCCGAGTTTTCCAGCGTGTGCGAGGCGCTGGAGGGCATGGGATATACCTTCCTGTCGGCAGAGGTGGCCTATGTTCCGGACACCTACACAAGAATTGAGGATGAGGAAAACCGCAAGAAGATGGGCCTGCTGATTGAAATGATGGAGGACAACGACGACGTCAGCAACATCTGGCACAACTGGGAGAATGAGGACGAGGAGTAGTGGGCTTGCTCCATACTCCTGTGTGTAATTCGGCTGCCGCCGGCCGTGACAGGCGGACTCGGGCGCTTTGCCCGCGGGACGGAGTTTGAAGATGGATAACGGCAACAAACTTTGCCTCAACTGCATGAGGGAGATGCCGCTAAATGCGGAACAGTGTCCGCACTGCGGCAATAAAAAGGAAATCCACAACCGGGAAATCTTTTTGCAGGCCGGCAGTGTCATAAAAGGGTACATGGTCGGCAAACTGATTGCTTACTGCGGGGACTGTGCGGTCTACATCGGCCGGAATGAATTGACGGAGGAACGCGTCATCATCCGTGAGTTCCTGCCCACCACCATGCTGGAGCCGGTCCGCACAGGTACGGCGGTCACCGTATCGGCGGAGAACGCAACGCTGTACAAAGCGCTGATGATGGACTTCATCGATCTGTACAATTCGCTGTATGCCCTCAACGGTGAGGAGTGCCTTGTGAACATTATGGAGATGTTCCAGCTGGGCGGTACAGCCTACGTGGTGCAGGAATATTTTGAAGGGATAGCCTTAAGCGACCTGCTGGAGGAGCGCGGAAGCGAGCCGCTCAGCTGGGAGCAGACCGAGATGCTGATGATGCCGCTGCTGAAGTCCCTTGACCGGGTACATAAGCGGCAGATTGTGCACCGTGCCATCTGCCCGAAAAAAATCACCATCAGCCGGGAGGGGCAAATCAAACTGCTGGACTTTTCCGTGTCCAGCGCCCGTACGGAGAAAACGGAAATTTCCGCGGAAATATTCGGCGGCTACAGCGCGCCGGAGCAGTACCGGATCAACGGCAAGCAGGGAACATGGACGGATGTATACGGCATCTGCGCGACCCTGTACCGCATGCTGACCGGCGTGGTGCCGCAGGATGCGGCCACGCGGCTCGTGTCTGATAAGCTGGTGGACGCCTGCATCTTGAACGACACGGTGCCGGCCTCCGTGTCCGACTCGCTGAAAGCGGGCCTTGCCATTGCGCCTGCGGGCCGTATTGCCACTATTGAGGAACTGATAAACGGCCTGAACGGCCTGGGTATCCGCAGCAGGCCCCCTCAGGCTGAGTCTGCCCAGCAGGAGGAAAAGAAGAAAAAGAACGGGAAAAAGCCTTTCTTTACGGCAGAGCGGATTCGGAACCTGAAAATTATGGGCATTTCCGCGGGTATTACAGTGGTGGCCCTGTCCCTAATCATCCTGATGATTTCAGGATTGATGTCCCGTGGGGATGAGATGCCCTCCTCCTCGGATACCACGTCCCAGACCTCGGCCGGACAGGAGGAGCTGGTTGCACCGAATTTCGTGGGCAAAACCATTGCCTCCATCCAGACGAATGAGGCATACAGCAACTTTACCTTTAACGTGACGGAAGAGTATAACGACAATGTGGTCCAGGGGGTTGTAATTTCCCAGACCCCCAAGGAAGAGGAGGAGATTACCTCCACACAGACGTTTGATCTGGTGGTCAGTAAGGGCCCCAAAACCGTGAAGATGCCAACAGTGGTCGGGCTTGACATCAATGCGGCCAAAGCGACCCTTGACAATTACGGGATTATCTATGAAGTACGAATGGCCTACAGCGCAACAGATGCGCCCGGCACGGTTCTTGACTGTGATTTTGCCGCAGGTTCGGACGTGATCCTGTCCTCCGACCGGCCCATCTTAAAGGTGGCAAACGATCAGAGCGGCCAGTAGAACAAAAAAAGGAAGGGGCTCAGCAGAGTCCCTTCCTTTTTTATGCATTAAAAAACAGCGCGGCCCTGAAGCCGCGCTGTTTTTGCTGTTTTTTTAGTCGCTGACGTAGGGCAGCAGGGCAAGATGCCGTGCACGCTTAATGGCAACGGTCAGCGCGCGCTGGTGACGGGCACAGGTGCCGGTCACGCGGCGGGGAATAATCTTTCCGCGCTCGGAAAGGAATCTCTTCAGTCTCGCAACGTCCTTGTAATCGATGGTCTCGATTTTGTCGGCGCAGAAAGCACACACTTTCTTGCGGGGACGGCGGCCGCGCGGGCTTCTCTCTCTATCGCTTCTCTCCATGATGGAAAACGCCTCCTTTTCTCAGTTTAGAACGGCACATCCAGATCGGACTCTACCTCTGCAAAGTCATCGACAGAGCCGCTGGTAAAGGAGGAAGGCTCCTGTACGGCGGGCGCGTCGGTGGGGTAGGGGTAGGAATTTCCGCTTTGACTGTTCTGGCTTGCCTTGGAGTCGACAAAATGGACATTGTCGGCCACAATTTCGACAGCCTTTCTCTTGTTCCCCTGGCTGTCGGTGTAGGAACGGGTCTGGATGGAGCCCTGCACCGCAATCTGGTTGCCTTTTCTGAAGTACTTGGAGATGAACTCCGCCGTGCTTCTCCATGCAACTACATCAATAAAGTCGGTCTGCCGCTCTGCCCCTGCCTTGACGTAGGAACGGCCGCAGGCCACGGTGAAGGACAACACCGCCACATTATTCGGGGTATAGCGTAATTCAGGGTCAGCAGTCAGCCTGCCGACGACAACTGCAACATTCAGCATGATGACGTTTCCTCCTTACGCCTCTTTTTTGACGACCAGGTAACGGAGAATTCCATCGGTGATCTTCAGCACTCTCTGCAGCTCGGCGGGGAATTCGCTTCCGCTCTCAAAGTTGTACAGGTAGTACACACCCTCCGTCTCGTCCTCAATGGGGTAGGCCAGCTTGCGCTTGCCCCACTCGTCGATGGACAGCAGCTTGCCATGCTCGTTAATCAGCGCGGAAAACTTGTCCGTCAGCTTCTGGGTGACCTCTTCGCCAAGATCGGTTTTCAGGACGATAAAGCACTCGTAGGTTGATAAGATATCTGCCATTTTTCAGCACCTCCTTTTGGACATTAGGCTCTTAATTTCTAAGAGCAAGGAATCTGTCCGGAATTTCTTCCGAACCATTAAATTATACAGGACAGCCCCAAAAAAGTCAAGCAAAATCCATGCGTTGGCCTTTTGCTACAGGCTTTTTACCAGGTCTTTCAGGTAAACCCGGAATTCCTGCGCTGTCTCCGGGTGACGCAGCGCCGTCTCGCAGATGGCGGACAGGATTCCCAGCTTGTTCCCCATGTCATACCGCTTGCCGACAAAGTCCACGCCCAGCATTTTCCCTTTTCGGGCCAGCACCTTCAGTGCGTCCGTCAGCTGGATTTCCCCGCCCGCCCCGGGGCCGAGGTTTTCGAGAATGGCGAACACGTCCGGGGTCAGTACGCACCGCCCCAAAATGGAGAACAGGGACTTCTCCTGCCCGGGGGCGGGCTTTTCCACCATGTCGGTAACCCGGTACAGATTGTCCCGCACCGGCGTTACATCGAGGGAGGAGTATTTGGAGATATCGGCCTTCGGCACCTCTTTAATACCCAGCACGTTGAGGCCCTCCTGCTCGTAGGCGCGAATCAGCTGGCCGCATACCGGGTCGTCGCCCATGATGACATCGTCCCCGAACAGCACGGCGAACGGTTCGTTTCCGACAAAGGATCTGGCGCGGAAAATGGCGTGGCCAAGGCCCTTAATCTCCTTCTGGCGGATAAAGGTGATGTTGGCCAAATCTGCAATGCGCACAACCTCGTCGTACAGCTCGCGCTTGCCGGATTTTAGCAGCTTTTCCTCCAGCTCGGGGGCACGGTCAAAGTGGTTTTCCATAGCCTCCTTGCCGCGGTCGGTGATAATGAGAATGTCCTCAATCCCGCTGGCAACCGCCTCCTCCACAATGTACTGAATGGCGGGCTTATCCACAATGGGAAGCATCTCCTTCGGCACCGCCTTGGAAGCGGGCAGAACCCTTGTGCCGAAACCGGCAGCGGGAATAACGGCCTTTTTTACCTTTGTCATGTGCTCAAAACTCCTTTTCTTTTATAGGAACTGGCTTAGAACCAGCGTCAGGGCGCTTAACAGGAAAGAAAAACCGAACATGATAATAATCACTGGGGCAACTGTGGCGCCGCCCTTGCTTTGCAGGCGGGTCACAACAGGAAAGGGGGAGGTGGTGTCCATCTTTTCCCTTTTAACGGCACGCAGCACATGCCGATAATACCAGTAGTTTGCAAACAGGCCGCACACAATGCACAGCGCCAGCAGCAGAAGGGACATGGTCAGATAGACCGCCTGGCTGGGGTTGGCAAGTTTTTCAAGAAATGCAGGCACTGCGCCCAGCTGCATCTCTGTAATATAGGCGGAGATAACGCCTGCAAACAGGTGCAGGTTTAACAGCAGGTAGCCGAGGTAGACAAGCACCCCGGTGGCCCACATTTTGCGGTAGAAGAAATACAGCGAAGGGAAGAAAAAGCCGGCCAGGGAAAAGGACAGCTTGTTTTTCGTTTCGCTGAACGCCACAAATTTCGGCAGGTAATACGTCTGGCTGGTTTTGACGTAGGCAGCCGCCTCCTCCACCGTGACGCCGTCCTCCAATTCCTTATGCGGGTCGATGGCGGCGCCTACGCGCTGCCCGAAGGGACTGGCCCCAAAGGGGGTGCCGCTTTCAGAATGGAACACCTGCGCGTTGGTGGGTGAGCCGCACCGCGGACAGAACAGGCTGTCCGAAGGGACCGGCGCGCCGCAGACCCGGCAGGGGAAAGCTGCGCCCTGTGCGCGCTACTGCTCCTGTCCGCCCGGCTCGGAGGTCTGCTCCGGGCCGGCGTTGTAACGGAAGCCTGGACCGTGCTGTGCCGTAAACGCGCAGCCCCCATTTTTGTTGTAGCATTCCCGGTGATGGGGTGCGCCGCACTCGGGACACACCACCCGGTCTGCCATGTCGGTAATTTCCTGCCCACAGACAGGACAGATTTGCTTGCTGATGGTAAGGCCTCCCTTTCAGCCCGGACAGCATCCGCCTTAGCGCCGCGTCCGGGCAAAGTTTTTTGATAAAGGGCCGGTAAGGGAAACCGGACAAAGCCGCGGCCGTGCGCGGGATTACAGCCGGCGCCCCCGGCGGACCAAGCCGGGAAAACCGCCTTGAGTCTGTGCATATTATACCTTATTCCGCCCGGTTTGAAAAGTATATTCCGTACTTTACAACCGTGCGGTTTCCATTTATAATCATACATAGACGAAAGACGGAGGAAGAACCATGCTGGAATTGGATGAACTGAAGCAGCACCTCTCCACCCTGAAGCCGGAGGTGGACGATCTGGGAGAGGCGCTGAATATCAAGGAAATCACAAAGGCGGCTGCCGCACTGGAGGAGAAAACAGCTGCGCCCGGCTTCTGGGACGACGCGGCCGCATCCCAAAAAACATTGAAGGAGCTAAACTCCCTAAAAGGGAAAATTGCGTCCTATACAAAGCTTACGCAGAATTATGACGACGCAGTCACCATGGTGGAAATTGCCGTGGAGGAGGACGACGCCTCCCTGTATGAGGAGTGCAGGGAACTGGCGCAGCAGGTGGAAGGCGAGCTGGCCACCCTGCGCATGACCACCCTTCTTTCGGGCGAGTATGACGCCAACAATGCGGTGCTGACGTTCCATGCCGGCGCAGGCGGGACAGAGGCGCAGGACTGGGTGGAAATGCTGTACCGCATGTATACCCGCTATGCCGCCCGCCACGGCTTCAAGCTGAAGGTGCTGGACTATCTCGACGGGGAGGAGGCGGGCATTAAAAGCGCCTCCATCCTGATAGAGGGGGAGAATGCCTACGGCTTGCTGAAGTCGGAGGCGGGGGTGCACCGGCTGGTGCGCGTGTCCCCCTTTGACGCCTCCGGCCGGCGGCACACCTCCTTTGCCTCGCTGGAGGTTATCCCGGAAATCGCGGACGACAACGACATTGAAATCAGGGACGAGGACTTGAAAATCGATACCTACCGCTCCGGCGGCGCAGGCGGGCAGCACGTCAACAAGACGGATTCTGCCGTGCGTATCACCCATCTGCCCACCGGCATTGTCACCGCCTGCCAGAACGAGCGCAGCCAGCACCAGAATAAGGAAGTTGCGCTGAAAATGCTCAAATCCAAGCTGCTGGAAATTAAGGAGCGGGAGCATCTCGACAGGATTGAGGACATCAAGGGCGAGCAGAAGGACATCGCGTGGGGTTCACAAATCCGCTCCTATGTGTTCATGCCCTATACCCTTGTGAAGGATCACCGCACCGGGTATGAGATGGGCAACATCAACGCCGTCATGGACGGGGAGCTGGATGGGTTTATCAATGCGTATTTAAAGTTTATGGCACAAAAACAGTAACAATTGTCTCTGACAGACGAACAGAAAACAGCGTTTTCGCTAATTTATCTGTCTAATAATACAGAGCCGGTTGGTTAATATGCTGGTTTTGTGAAAAAAGAGTAAATTGTGCTTGTGAATTGTACTTTACTGTGCTAATATGATAGCACAGTAAAACACTTTCTCAGGAGGGAAGGAATAATGAAAAAATTATTGGCAATTCTTTTGGCGGCCCTGCTGGTGGCGGGCATGCTGGCCGGCTGCGGCGGCAGCGGCAGCGGCGAGGATAACAGCCTGCAGTACATCAAGGATAAGGGCACGCTGATTCTGGGCCTGGACGATGCGTTCCCCCCCATGGGCTTTACGGATGAGAACGGTGAAATCGTCGGCTTCGACATTGACGTGGCGAAGGCTGTCGCTGAGGAACTGGGCGTGGAACTGGTTCTGCAGCCGGTGGACTGGGCAAGTAATGAGACGGAGCTGAACTCCAAAAATGTGGACTGCCTGTGGAACGGCCTGTCCATCACCCCGGCCCGTCTGGAGAAGCTGACCATGACCAAGTCCTACATGAAAAACCGGCTGGTCATCATCACAAAGTCCGACTCCGGCATCAACTCCTTAAGTGATATGGCCGGCAAGGTGCTGGGCACGCAGGGTGGAAACGACGCAGCCACCACAGCGCTGGACAACAATGCAGAGTTTAAGGACAGCTTAAGCAATATTGTTGAGTTTAAGGATTACAACATGGCGTTTCAGGATCTGAAAATCGGCGGCGTTGACGCAGTGCTGGTGGACGAGGCGGTGGGCCGCTACTATCTGACGACCAGCGGCGAGGACTGCAAGGTCCTGGACGAGGTGCTGGACGACAGCGACAAATACGGCGTCGGCCTGAGAAAGGGCGAAGAGGCGCTGAAGAACGCCATTGACGACGCGCTGGTCAAGCTGGAGCAGGACGGAACCCTTACGGAAATCTCTGAAAAATGGTTCGGCGAGGACATCATCAGCATTGAGTAGTCCTGGTTTATAAAAACACAGTACAGATGAAAACAGCGGTTAGCATACCCCTGCTTTGGGGGTATGCTAACTGTTCTGTCAGGAAGAGGTAAAGGCTATGGAATCATTCATGAAACTGTTCATGCAGCTGATGGGCGGCATGGGCAACACCCTTTGGCTGTTTGCGGTTACCCTGGTGTTTTCCCTGCCGCTGGGCCTGCTGCTGGCCCTTGGGCGCATGTCCAAAAACAGGATTCTCAGCGGTATTATCCGTATTTATAACCTGATTATCCGCGGCACGCCGCTGATGCTGCAGCTGATTGTGGTGTACATTGCCCCGTTTAATATCGTGGGCTTTACGTGGGACCGTATGACGGCGGCCATTGTGGCGTTTATTCTGAACTATGCCGCTTACTTTTCGGAAATTTTCCGCAGCGGGATTGAGTCCATCCCCCGCGGTCAGTATGAGGCGGCCAAGGTTTTGGGCCTCAGTAAGTGGGTGACCAATAAAAGCATCATCCTGCCCCAGGTGGTCAAGCGAATCCTCCCCCCCATGAGCAGTGAGTTTATGACCCTTGTCAAGGATACGGCGCTGGCCTCCACCCTGTCCATTGTGGAAATGTTCACCGTGGCGCAAAACAACGCCATGCGTAACTTTGATCTGACGCCCTTGTACATAGCGGGTATTTTCTATTTTGCATTCAACGCCATTGTGGAGCAGCTGTTCCATCTGGCGGAGCGCAAGCTTGACTACTACCGTTAAAGGGGGGGTGCTGTGATGAATACCATGTTGGAAGTAAACGGCCTTTATAAAAATTTTAAGGAGTTGGAGGTCCTGCGGGGCGTCTCCCTTAAAATTGATGAGGGGGAAGTGGTGGCGGTCATCGGCCCTTCCGGGTCCGGCAAAACCACCCTGTTGCGCTGCGTCACCCAGCTGGAGCGGGCGACGCGGGGCAGCATCAAAATCTGCGGGGAGGTGCTGTGTGAAGACAGCCCGGACGGCAGCGTCTATGTGGACAAGCAGAAACGGCATGAACTGCTGCTGAAAATGGGCCTGGTTTTCCAGAGCTTTAACCTGTTTCCCCACTACAATGTGCTGAAAAACATCATTAAGGCGCCCATGGACGTACAGGGGAAAAGCAGGCAGGAGGCGGAGGAGATCGCCCGTCGCCTGCTGGAAAAGATGAACCTGGCCGACAAGGAGGGGGCTTACCCCTACCAGCTGTCCGGCGGGCAGCAGCAGCGGGTGTCCATCGCCCGCGCCATGGCGCTGAGTCCTGCGCTGCTGCTGTTTGACGAGCCCACCTCCGCCCTTGATCCGGAGCTGACGGGGGAGGTGCTCAAAGTCATCCGTGGCCTTGCGGATGAGGGGATGACCATGATGGTGGTCACCCACGAAATGGCCTTTGCCAGGGAGGTGGCGGACCGCGTCATTTTCATGGACGACGGCGTGATTGTGGCGGACGACCGGCCGGAGGCGATTTTCAGCGGGTCCGGCAATGAGCGGATTGAGGCGTTCCTATCCAGATTTTAGGCTTCCTTCCGGGTGCTGTTTGTGGTATAATAGGCGGGAAATGTCGCTTTGCGTCGGAAGGGGCCGCTTGAAAACGGTCCTTACTTTATAAAAAAGGACGGTTCAGCATCATGCAGCAGCACTTAATTTCTACGGTATCCCTGTTGGTCGCGGCCTCCTCGGCCATTCTTGCCATCATTTTTTTCGCTGTGTATCTTATCCTGCGGGTCAAGAATGGAACGAAGGAGCAGCCGGAGAAAAAAGTGGTGCAGAAGCAGCCTGCCGGCACAGTGGATTTGCTGGCCCCACCCGAACAGCCTGTACCTGAGCAGGCGGAGCCGGTAACAGATCACTTTAAGCAGCCGGCACCGCAGCAGGCGGAGACGCACCGGGAACCCCCGGCAGAGCCGGCCAGGACGCCGGAAGAGCCCTCCGCCAAAGGAGAAGAGGAAAAGGCTGAAATTAAGCTGTCCTACGAGGAAGTCCTGCGCAAGTATTTTAATGAATAAAAAAGCCCGGCCAGCGGCCGGGCTTTTTTATTCGTTTTTAGTCGAGATTGTCCGAGTGATCTGCAGGCTCGGATTTTTTGCCGATGACGCCCGCGCGCGTGGTAAACAGGAAACCGACCAGCAGCGTCAAGTAGAAGGTAACAAAACGCCACAGCAGCATGGCGACGTTTAAGGTGGCCCCTGTGAAGAAGATGCCGAAAAACACAACGAATGTCCCCTCCGAAGCGCCGGACGCACCGGGCAGCGGAACGAAGGAGGAGACCATCAGGACAAAGGACTGGGCGGCCAGCATGTTCAGCACCTGGGGGTCCGGCAGCCCGAAACCAAGATAGATGCAAACGGACACAAGGAAGTACAGCGTCAGCTGCACCGCAGAAAGTCCGACGGTAAATAGCAGGTTTTTAATGTCCTTGCAGTTCTCCCGGAAGGCGATGGAGTAGTCGGCAATCTGGCTGTCCACCTTGCCAAGCAGGATGTCCCGGTGCTTCACAATGTGAAGCTTTTCACCAAGGAACAGCACAAAACGGATGACCTTTTTGGTCGGTGCCTGAAACACGGAGATACAAATGAGGAATCCCATGACAATCAGGTTGACGGCGAAACCCACCATAGCGAGGTAGACGAAGCTATCCACCTGCTGCTTGAAAAAGCTGAATTTCAAGATAAACAGGATGCCGGTATAAACAATCAGCGTGCACTGGTAGACCATGAATTTGGAGATCAGCGCCGAAGTGGACTTAGAGCCCGGCAGACCGCTTTTAATCATGTAGTAGGCCTGCACCGGCTGCCCGCCGGAGGCGGAGGGCGTAACGCAGTTAAAAAACTGCCCAATCATGGAAACGTGGATGGAAAGCTTTAGCGGCTGGCCGGGGCACAGCTTGTTGATAAAGCGGTGCAGGATTAAGGACTCCAGCGCCCAGTAGCCGACCATGCACAGCACGGATGCCACCAGCCAGAACGGGGAGACGGAATTGACCATCTCTGCAAAACCGGCCCAGTCGGTAAAGCCAAACACATACACCAGCATAATTACACAGCACAGGCCGATAAAAATGTAATTGAATTTCTTCCCCATAAAAGCCTACTCCCGGTTGCAAGAACGGAGCACGTCGTCGTACAGCTCCTCCCACATGGAGGCGACATGATCCTTGGAATAAAACACATGGCCGCGCCATGCGTCGTCCGCCGCCTTTTCATAAAAGGCGGGATCGCTTTTCAGCCGGTCGATGATGTCGGTAAAGCCCTGCACATCCGTCGCTTTCTGATAGTAATCAAACAAAATATTTTTATACAGGTCGATGTCACGAAGCAAAATCGGCAGCCGGCAGTTCATGGATTCCAGCACACTCATGGGGAACAGCTCCTCAAAGGAGGGCAGGAACATCACATCCGCCAGGTTGTAGACTTCGTTCATTTTGCTGCGATCCACAATGCCGGGCAGCACCAGGTTTTCCGGCTTGTGTTCCAGCCGCTTTCTGATCTGCTCGTATCCGGCAGTCATTTTACCGAAGGAGAAGCCGCCGGCCCACACAAAGGTGATGTCCGGCCTGCTTTCCGTGATATCAAAAAAGTCGAAAATGCCCTTTCTTGTCTGCATCTGGCCGACGCCCAGCACCACGAAGGCATCCTCTTTTATGCCGTACTGCTTGCGCAGCGCCGCCTTTTCCTGTGGGCTGACTTTATAGAACTGCTCCTCCGAGACGAAGTTCGGAATGTAGGTGACCCGATCCTCCTTCACGCCGTAAGCCGCCAGCCGCTCGATGAAATAGGGGTTGACAACAACCAGGCGGTCCATACTGCGGTAGAAGGACAGCATGTATTTGTAAAACACGTTTTTTGCAAAGCCGGGCATTTGCAGGCTGTCCTGGACGGTTTCGGGCAGGAAATGGACATATCCCACATTTTTGGTTCTGCCGCGGGCAAATTTGGCCCGCAGGTAGAAGGTAGGGTTAATGGTATGGTAGTGGGTGATGTCGGCATAGCCATGGGCGTTTACCGTTACGGTATATTTGTCCTTCAGCCGCTCCTTTACAAGGGCGACCTGCTCAAGATAGGCGGCGCCGACGCCCTGCCCGGACACCTTGTCCGCAGTAGAAAGCATATTGATAACAGGCTTCATGCAAACCCTCCAGTCAGTTAAAACACAAAATCTTAACGCACCTTTAACAGTACAATCATACCTGTGTTTCCCCTCTTTGTCAAGCGAAAGGGGGCGCTGCGGAAATGGTGGAAAATCACGGACGAATCGTGTATAATAGGAAACAGAAGTTTTGAAAAATGACGAACCGGAGGAACAAGGAACACAATGAAAGTATTGATCATCAACCGCTACATGGATCTGGAGAATCCGGCGGATCCGTGTATGATGCTGTGCAAGGACTTCATTTCCGAAGGGCATGAGGTAACGCTGGTTACCTCTGCGGACACCTACAGCGGGCGGCAGCGCAAGTCGCCCCTTTTCAGCACGTCGTCCGTCCAGGAAGGGATACGGATTGTTCTGGTGCACTCCCGCCCGTTCAGCGAACAGGATATGGGCAAGCCCTTTTACCGCAGTGTCAAGTCCTTCACCCGCATTTACAAACGCGTCATCAAAAAGTATGTGCGGCAGGCCAATCTCATCATCGTGTATTCCACCGCCCCTGCGGACATAGATAAGCTGGCCGACTTCAAACGTGCAGGCAAGCTGAAAAATAAAAAACTGGTCTATCACATCAGCGACCTGTGGCCCACCACCGCTGTGGAGCGGTACGGCCGCCACATTGGGGAGAAGTTCCTGACCAAAATGCAGTATTTTGAGGATGTGGCCTTTAACAACGCGGACTTTATCGTGTCGGAATTACAATATGCAGGCGGATATGTGTTTTCCAGGGGCTACCGGGTTGAGGGACGCTTTCAGTACATTCCCGTCGGCATTGACGAAACACGTCATCTTCATCTGAACACGCCGGGCCAGGCAGTGGTGGACCTGTTTGTTTCCCTGCGGCAGCAGGGGAAGTTTGTGGTGTCCGCCTTTGACGATCCCGCAGAGGGAGAGCAGATAAAGTGCCTGATAGAGGCGCTGAAGACCGTGCCGGAACCGGTGCACGGCGTGCTTGTCTGCAAGCAGGAAAATTTGGAACAGTACCGTACTCTGGCAGGGGACGCGAAAAATATCACGCTGTTCCCCTTTACGGACGATAATGACCTCGACAATATTTTGCGCGCTTCGGACATGGTTTATTTTGGCGAACAGTATCACACCCTGCAGCGCTTTGGCTCCGACTGCCCGGGCCTGTTCCGCGCCATGCTCAGCGGCCGCCCGGTGCTGTACGCCGGGGATGGCAGCAGCAGCCATGTGGTCACGGCCAAAGCGGGCCTGGCCGTCTCCCCATCCGATCCGGAGGCCGTGAAGGAGGCGTTAACCGCCGCGCCGGAACTGCCGCCCGAGGTGATGGATCTGATGGGCGAAGCGGGCAGGCAGTATGTGATTGACAACTACGGCCGCGGACTGCGCCTGAAACGGTATCTGGAACTGATAAACAGGGAAGAGGACCCGCTGGAGAAGATTAAGGGCAACAAGGTGAAAGGGAATTACATCGCCCACCGCAACAAGTATGAATCAAAATATTACCTGAAATAAGTAAAAGGCCCTCCCGCCAGCGGGAGGGCCTTTTACTTTGTGCAAAGCAGTCAAGAGAAAAAATCTTATTTCACGTCCAGTTCCGGCGGGACGTCCAGCTCATCCGGCACATAGCCGCCGTTTTTCCTGCGCTGGCGCACGCACTCGCTCAGCAGATACTCAATCTGCCCGTTGACGGAGCGGAAGTCGTCCTCCGCCCAGGCGGCGATGGCGTCATACAGCTTGCTGGACAGCCGCAGCGGAATCTGCTTCTTCGGGGCGGCTGCCATCTTAGTACAGGCTGCCAGAGTTAATGACCGGCTGCGCATCGTGATTGCCGCAAAGCACCACCAGCAGATTGGAGACCATGGCGGCCTTCCGTTCCTCATCCAGCTCCACCACGTTGTTTTTGTTCAGGCGTTCCAGCGCCATTTCCACCATACCCACTGCGCCGTCCACAATCATTTTCCGGGCGTCGATAATGGCGGAGGCCTGCTGCCGCTGCAACATGACGGCGGCAATTTCCGGCGCATAGGCAAGGTAGGTAATGCGGGCCTCAATAATTTCCAGCCCGGCCCCGGCCACCTTCTGCTGAATTTCGTCCCGTATGCGGGAGGCGACAATTTCGCTGGAGCCGCGCAGGCTGCCTTCGTCGGCAATTCCGTCGCCGGTGGTGTCCACACCCGGCGCCACGTCATAGGGGTAAATGCGCACAATGTTTCTCAGTGCGCTGTCGCACTGCAGGGAAAGATATTCCTTGTAGTTGTCCACATTGAACACCGCTTTGGCCGTGTCGACCACCCGCCACATCACCGCAATGCCGATTTCCACCGGATTGCCGAGGCAGTCGTTGATTTTCTGCCGGTTGTTGTTCAGCGTCATGATTTTTAAGGAGATTTTTTTGCTGCCCGCCTCAAAATTGGCGCTGGCCGTGGCAGAGCCGGTGGAAAAGACAATGGACTTACGGCCTGCCCCATCCACATCGCCGCTCTGGTTCAGCTTCGTCTTGGCTGCCGGATTGACGCTGGTGCAGAACGGATTGACAAAATAGAACCCGTCATCCTTCAGCGTGCCGACATACTTGCCGAACAGGGTCAGTACCAGCGCCTCCTGCGGCTTTAGCACCTTTAAGCCCATCAGGGGAATCCAGCCGATACACATCCATATGACGCTGACGACCATCAGTATGGGTGAACCGCCGCCCTCCAGCAGGATCGCGCCGAAAACCAGGCCGGCGACCGACAACGCATACAGCAGAACCGTCAGCAGCAGGACAAGCATACCGTTTTTCCTGTTGTTCAGAACTTTCTCATTCATAAAAATCCCCTTTCTGATTTCTATATGATATCAAAATAATATCATTATAGCCCGCTCCTGTCAAGGGGATTTCCAAAAGAAGAAAAAAGGAAGGCCCCGACCGGGGGCCTTCCTTTCCTGTCAGCTTCTGTTTTTCAGTAAAGTTTCCATCAATTCTTCATAAAAGGGGCCGGGCGCGGCAAGGAACTGCTCCTTTACCTTTTCCGCCTGAAGCAGGTCGGGGACAAACAGGCTTAAATGCATCAAATCCGTCCCCTCGTCCAGAATGGCACAGTGCACGACGAATCCGTCGTCCGTTTTGTCAATGGACACTGCGGTCTCCTTCTCCGTCTGCAGCCTTGCCAGCAGCCGCATACAGGCGCCCAGCGCCTTTTCCTTGACAGAGGCAGGGATGGACTTGCCGAGGGAGTCGGCCGTCTGTTCCCCAAGGGGGGTGGTGGTATAGCATTCCTCCCCGCCGTCTTCCACAAGACGGATGTGCTCGGAGCGGAGCAGTTCCGACAGTGCGCCGGACAAATCGAAGTAGTTGACCAGCCCATGGCCGGAAACCGCACTGTTCAGCTGCGTTTTGCTGATGGGCCTGCCGATGCTTTTCAGCAGGTAACATATCAGGATTTTAATTTCCAAGTCACTGTTTAAGCCGCCGGGGCTGATCCCCTCGGCAATGGCCTCGTTTTCCATAACATTCACCTCACGCATTTGCCGCCGGATACAGGCCCCTGCGCCTGACATCCCGGACGGTATAGGTAAACAGGGCAATGGCGACCACACTCATCAAGACGGTGGTACGGAAACCCCATGCGGGCCCGACATACTGGTTGACAAGCCCCACAAGAAAAGCAAAAATAGCAGTTAAAATACCGGAAATTCCGCCCGCCACACTCATACAGATGGGGGCGTAGCCGCTTTTTTTATAGACCATGGAGGACATGGCCACCACCGTGGGCCAGATACCGGAGGTAAACAGCCCGACAGCAGAAAGCGCATACAGTCCGTTTGCCCCCAACAGGAAGCCCACTCCGAAGGTCAGCACACAGCCCAGCAGCAGAAAATACTCCATTTTAACCGGGCCGACTTTTTCAATCAGCACACTGCAAATCAGCCGGCCAAGGGTGAACAGCAGAAAGTGGACGGACATAAAGGTGGCGCCGACCGTCAGCGGATCAATGCCGAAGTTGTCCTGCAAATACAGCCCGCCCCAGATGGTGGTGGCTGTTTCCACCTGCCCGATAACGGCAATGCACAGTGCGAACAGCCAGACCTCTTTCCTTTTCAGCGCATCGCTTGCACGGAAGGCGCGGCCTGTATTTTCCTGCTCCCGGCCCGCCGCAGGGGCAGGGGCGATTTTTATGAACAGGGCCAGCACCGTGAAGCACAGCGGCAGCACTATTGTGAAAAGGTACAGCCTTCGCCAGTCCACGCCTGTGCCCAGCACCGCGCCTGCGATTTTCGGCCCGATAATGGAACCCACGCCGTAGAAAAAGTGGCCGAAGCTTAAAATCTTGGCAGTGCGCAGCCCGAAGGTGTTGCTCATGCCGTTGACGCCGCCCTCCTCACAGCTGAGGCCGAACCGCAGTAGCACGAAGGCGGCGGTGGCCATGGCAAAGGAGCTGACAAACTGCATGCCGACGAAGGACAGCATCAGCATGCAGTACGCGGTAATCAGCGTACCACGCACCCCCAGCTTGCGCAGGGTGACGCTGGTCGTAAAGCAGGCAAGAATATGCCCGACGGAATAGAGGGAGTTAAACAGCCCCTGGCTGTCATAGCTCGCCTCAAAGGCGGTTTTAATGATGGGAAGTATCACGCTGCGGTATCCGTCCAGGATACCAGTGGTAAACAAAGTTGCACAGATTAAAAAAATCAGCAGGTAGCTTTGACGCTTTTCCCCCCGGCTGCCAGCCATTCTTCATTCCCCCAAATACAGCGTGTTACAATACCATTTTACCGTTAAACGCAGCAAAATACAACAGTAAATTCACGGTTGTAAAATGGCCGCACGTGTGATAGAATGACGGTAGTGGGCTTTGCCCAGCAAGAGTTAAGAAAAAAGGAGCGAGAATTTAGATGAAACTGTTTATCGATACCGCAAATGTGGACGAAATCCGCGAAGCTGCCTCTTTGGGCGTCATCTGCGGCGTCACCACCAACCCCTCCCTGATTGCGAAGGAAGGCCGCGACTTCAAAGAGGTTGTCACCGAGATTACCGGCATTGTGGACGGCCCCATCTCCGCTGAGGTTATCTCTCTCGAGGCGGACAAAATGGTGGAAGAGGCGAAGGAGCTTGTCAAAATCCACAAGAATATCGTTATCAAAATCCCCATGTGCGCTGAGGGCCTGAAGGCCACCAAGATGCTGCACGACTTGGGCATTCACACCAACGTCACGCTCATCTTCTCTGCTCCCCAGGCGCTGCTGGCCGCCCGTGCCGGCGCAACCTATGTCAGCCCCTTCATCGGCCGTTACGACGACATCGGCCAGCAGGGTCTGGACCTGGTTGCCGACATTGCTGAGATTTTCGCCATCCACAACATCGAGACGGAGATCATCGCCGCCAGCATCCGTAACCCCATGCATGTCATCGGCGCCGCCAAGGCGGGCTGCGACATTGCCACCGTTCCCTATGCAGTAATTAAGCAGATGATCGGCCATCCGCTGACCACCTCCGGCATCGAGCGGTTCTTAAAGGATTGGGAGACTGTTCCCAAGAAATAACCCACGGCAAGAGGAAGGCCGGCAGCTGCTATGGTTGCCGGCCCCTTTTCTCATCACAAGAAAAAGGAGAGGATGTAACAATGGCAAAAAAAATCATTCTGGATGTGGACACCGGCAGCGATGACGCGGTTGCGATTATGCTCGCTGCCCTGCACCCCGACATTGACCTGCTGGGCGTGTGTGCCGTCAACGGAAACCTGCCGCTGAAAAACACGCTGGAAAACACCCTGCGCGTTATAGAGCTGGTGGGCGTCCAGAACAAGGTTCCCGTGGCAAAGGGCTGCGCCCGCCCCATGGTAAAGGACCTGCTTCCCGGCCGGGAGCACAACCCCTATACCAAGCCTTACAAAATTGATGAGAACGGCAACTACATCGGTTATCACCATCCCTATTTCGACCTGCCGGAATCCGTGACCAAGCCGGTAAAGGAGAACTTTATCACCTGGTATATCGACACGATTAAGAACTGCCCGGAGAAGGTCACGCTTGTGCCGGTGGGCCCGCTGACCAACATCGGCATGCTGCTTCGCGCGGATCCCACCGTGCTGGACAATGTGGAGGAAATTGTCATCATGGGCGGCGGCCACGCGGAGAGCAACCATTCTGCCGCGGGCGAGTTTAACATCTGGGCCGATCCGGAGGCCGCGGAGATTGTCATGCAGTCCGGCGCAAAAATCACGCTGGTTCCGCTGGACTGCACCCACAAGGTGTCCCGCGTCAGCCGGTCCGATTTTGGACGCTTTAAGGAGATTGGCAATCCTGTGTCCGATTTCATCCTTCAGCTTTTGGAGGACCGTATCGCAGGCTATAAGGCCATCCAGCCCGGCGCCATGGAGGATGACGAATCTGCCGCCCTGCACGATGTGCTGTGCGTTGCGTACTGCATCGATCCTTCCGTGCTGGACAACCTGCTGACCACCCGCGTGGATGTGGACTTCTCCGGCGGCTTTGCCGACGGAAAGACCGTTATTGACACCCGTCACAACCGCGACCTGCCGGACAACTGCACGGTTGCCTTTGGCGGCGACCGGGAGAAGTTCTTGGACATTCTGCTGGACGCCTGCAAAAATTACCGGTAGAGGCAGACTGCGCAGTTTTATCACAGGCTGCATGAAAAGGAGGCAGGGAAAGTACAATGGCTTTCCCTGCCTCCTTTTGTTGTGTTAATTTGGAGTGTTTAGGCTGACTTTGTTTCGATAAATCGGTATAATTTTGTTTTAGAGTGTAGAATTTTGACAGGGGGATGGAAAAAGACATGGCAAATGAGGGAAATAATTTTAAAACAGCACTGAAGGAGTTGCTCGGTGATAAGGAAAACAGCAAAGCACAACAAAAAGTACCTTCAGTGGAAACGGTGAAGGAAGAACCGCGTTTCCGCTCTGTCCCTGCACCTACCGGCCAGGAGACGGTTGTCAATGCACAGACTGTAATTGAAGGCTCCATTACCGCCAAAGGTACCGTCCGTATCGGCGGGCAGGTCAACGGCGATATTGTCAGTGAAGGGGACGTATTTATTACCGGCAGCGTCGGCGGCAATGTAAAGGGAAACGGTATCAGTATCAATGGTGGCAGTGTGGTTGGAAATCTGAAAGCTGCCGTCAACGTACAAATTGAAAATGGTTCTGCAGTTATCGGCAATGTGGAGGCAGAATCGCTGCGCTGCAATGGGAAATGCAAAGGGGACCTGACGGTCAGCGGGGAAGTGGTTCTGGACAAGGATGCAGTTATCCAGGGCAATATCACCGGAGGAAGGCTTAGTGTTGCGACGGGCGCCTCTATCAGCGGTTTTGTCAAAATCCATCCTGATGAGCCGGAGACAGCGACGCAAATACTGCCTTTGGAGGAATGAAGTAGGAACGGGGGACGCATACCACAATGAACAGACTTTCTGTCCGAACCTATAAACGGCTGATTGTCGGCACCGTTGGCCTGATTTTTATTGTACTGGCCTGTTTATGTGTCTATTTCTACTTCCAGATGTGTAATACAGCGGAACAGGTGGCAGTATCCGAAAAACTTTTGGAGGAGACCCAGCTGCATTTTTCGCAGGTCGAGAAGAAATTGCAGGAGTATGAATCCAGCCCGCTTTACTCTGCGGAGTTATTTGATTATCAAAAGCTGTATCCCGACATGGTCGCTGAAAAGACGGAAAAGAAGGAGGAGACACAGGAGAAGGTGGTCTATCTCACCTTTGACGACGGACCCTCTGTACGCACGCCGGAGGTGCTGGACATCCTCGACCGGTATGGCATTAAGGCAACCTTTTTCGTAGTATATTACAACACGGCAAAAGTCAATGATTTGTACCGGGATATCGTGGCGCGCGGCCATACCATCGGTGTACACAGTACAACCCATCAAATGACAAAGATCTATAAATCGGTAGAAAGCTATCTGGAAGATTTTAAAACGATGTACGACCACATTTATGCACAGACCGGTGTAAAGGTTCAGTTGTTTCGTTTTTCCGGGGGCAGCATCAACAGTTACAATACGACCGTCTACAACAGCATCATTGCAGAAATGCTGCGCCGTGGTTTCACTTACCACGACTGGAACGTCAGCTCAGGGGATGCAGCGTCCAACCATGTGCCGGCAGAAAAAATTTATGCGGAAGTGGTGGAAAATGTCCGGGGACGAAAGAAAAGCGTTGTTCTGATGCATGACAGTGTGGCAAAAAACACCACAGTAGAGGCTTTGCCGCAAATTATCGAGACACTTTTGGCGGAAGGGTATACCTTCAAGGCGCTGGATCCATCGGTCAAGCCATTCACCTTTGCCTATACAAACTATTAATCACTATAAAATAAAAGAGTTTCCCTAAAGCGGTGTTTTCAGACAGTATGGGAAAAATACACAATGGGGGAACTGTCCTGCTTTCTGCAGGGCTGGACATAGGCCACACGGGAAAAAGATACGGCAGGCGTATCGGCATAAGAAAAGGAGGAGGCTTTATGGGAAAGCCTCCTCCTTTTTATTTTGCCTTTAAAACCAACTCTGCTTTCCCAGTGGCGGGATTGACCGCCCTTCCAAAGAGGGAAAAGCCGCGCTTTGTATAGAAACGCACGGCGTTTTCATTCTGTTCGTACACCCACAGCCAAAGCCCCGGAAAACGCTCTGCCATGTGCTGCAGCAGGGCAGTGCCGATACCCTGCCCCTGCAGGGCCGGATCCACACACAGCGCGCCCAGCAGCCGCTTTTCCGCCACGCCGATAAAGCCGGCCACCCGCCCGTCTTTCTCAAAGACGGCAGTGTCCATTGCCGGGGTGTAATTCTCCCGGATGGGCTCCACATACTGGTCCCACCAGTCGGGTGCAAGGAAAGGGTGGGCCTGCTTTGCACAGCTTACCCACAATTTGAGGATCTGTTCCATATCTGCCTTTTCCATTGGCCGTATCATACGGAATACCTCCTATTCCACACTTTTCAACGATTCCACCATACTGATGTTTTTCAGTTTTCGGTACATCACAACATCCACCAGCGCGGCAAAGACCATTGTCAGCACAACGCTGAGAACAAAGCTGAGCAGCTTGATATCCCTGCCGAACATCACAATGTCCACTTCTGCGGTATCGACCACAAAGGCGTGCAGGAAAACGCCGATGACAAGGCCCGCCACCGTGCCGATAAGGGTAAGTAGCAGATTTTCACGGTACACATACGCGGCTACTTCCCGGTCGTAGAAGCCGAGCACTTTAATCGTGGCAATTTCTCTCAGCCGCTCAGTGACATTGATGTTGGTCAGGTTGTACAGCACAACATAGCTTAGCAGAGCAGAGCACACAATCAGCACCAGAATAACGGCGTCCAGGCTGGTTAGCACATCGGAAAAAGCCTTGCCGGTGTCGCTTGTAAACGAGACGGAGGTATAGCTGCTGTTTTCCAGCAGACTTTCCGCAAAAGCGTCCTCGTCCTCATCCGTCATACCGTCCTGCAGCATCATATTCACAGTGGAGAACTCCGGCGCAGCGCCAAATTGCTGTTCATACAGTTCGGGGGAGATGTAGAGATAATGATAGACGTAGTTTTCACAAATCCCGTTGATGGTCAGCGGAACCCTTACTCTGTCATCTCTTTCCACACGGATGGTGTCGCCCACCCCCACATTCAGCAGCTTTGCCATTTTTTCAGAGATGACCACGCCGTTCTCATCCGGCATCTCCAGCGCTTCATGCCCCACCCGGGTGCGCAGGTTGATGAACTGGCCCAGCAGCTCGGTGTTTTCCGGGACAAACAGATAGGTGCTGACCATGGCGGTGTCGCTGTAGACGTCGTGGGCTTCCTGTAAACTCAGCATACTGTTTTCAATGCGGCTGTCCGAGACAGCGGACGCATCCAGCCCGTCACGCCCGGTTACGGGCTCAGACAGCGTGCCAATAACGGAATAGTTATAAATTTCATCATACTGTTTGGTAATAATGTCGCCGATGGAATCCTTCAGCCCGAATCCGGCCAGCATCAGGGCCGTACAGCCGCCGACGCCGAGAACCGTCATAAAAAACCGCTTTTTGTAACGCATCAGGTTGCGCAGCGTCACCTTTTTGGTGAAGCTCAGCCTGCGCCACAGCGGGCCAATCCGTTCAAAAATAACCCGCTTGCCCGCCTTGGGGGCCTTCGGCCGCATGAGGGCCGCCGGGGTGGAGGCCAGCTCCGCATACACGGCGGCAAAAGTGGACACCAGCGTGCATATCAGCGCCGCTGCGGAGGAGATTACGGCATAAGGGATATTGAACTCAATGATGATAGGGGGCATGGTGTACATCATGGTATAGGCGTTCCAGATAACGGTGGGGAATATAAAATATCCCACTGTAAGGCCCGCAATGCTGCCCAGCACGCCGGCCAGCGCCGCATAGTAGAGATACTTCATGGAGATGGCAGCTTTGCTGTATCCAAGGGCCTTCATGGTACCAATTTGCACACGCTGTTCTTCCACCATGCGTGTCATGGTGGTCAGGCATACCAGCGCCGCCACAAGGAAGAAGAACACCGGGAACACCACGGCGACCCGGTCAACCCGTTCCACATCCTGCTGGAAGCTGGCTACACCCACGTTCATATCACGATCCAACACATACCATTCCGGCCGGGAAACTTTGGCAAGCTCCGCCTCGGCATCCTCCACCTCAGCGCGGGCGTCGTCCAGCTTCTGTTGCCCTTCCGCTTTCTGCGTGCGGTACTCTTCCCACGCGGCGTCCAGCTGGCTGCGGCCGCTTTCCAGCTCTGCCTGCGTTTCATCCAGCACAGCAGAGGCGGCGGAAATTTCGTTCCAGCCGTTTTTCAGCTGTTCGGCAGTCTGCTGCAGTGTTTGCTCGGCAGCCTCAAACTGCTGAAGGCCCGCCTCATATTCGGCCATGTAGCCGCTGTACTGCTGCTCCATTTCCGTCAGCTTTTGATCCATCAGGGCAAGCTGGGCACGCAGCTTCTCTGCGGCTTCCACCTGTCCCATCTGTTCCAACTGGTCTGCCTGCTTCAGGCCTTCCTGATAGTCTGCGCGGCCGGAGTCGATTCCGGCTTTCATCTCATCCAGCAGTTGTTTCTGCTCCGCCATGGAGGTGCGGTTTGCCTCCAATTCTGCAAGGCCGGCCTCGTACTGCTGCTGCCCGCTGTTCAGTTCCGCCTGCTTCTCGGCAAGCGTATCCCGCGCAGCCTCCAACTGCTGCTGTCCGTCACTGAGCTCCTTTTCCTTTGCGTTGAGGGTGGACTCCGCCTCCGCCAGCTGGCTGTCCAGTTCTTTCTGACCGTCCTCAATCTCCTGCTGCGTGTCCGCAATCTGCTGGCGCGCCTCATCGGTGATTTCACGGTAGCGAATGTCGCACCGCTCAGCCCCCAGGTCCTCAAACAGGGTCGTTTTTTCATCCACAAACTGGTCATATTCGTCTGAGAAGCTGTCCAGTTCTTTTGCACCCTCCAGCAGGGCGTACACCTCAGTGTACACCGGCATGTCAAAATCGACTTCGGGGATAAGAACAAAGTAATCAATACTTCCGTTGCCGATGGAGGTGTTGCCCCGTGTCAAGCTGATATACATGGGGGAATCCACAACGCCCACCACCGTATAGGTGTGGGTTTTCAGTCCGTCCAGCGTGTCCTGCCCCGTTTTTTCAGACAGGGTAAAGGTGTCGCCCACCTCCAGCTGCAGGCTGTGTAACTGGTAGCTGTCCACCACGCACTCGCCGCTTTTTTGGGGAAAGCGTCCCTCCTTCAGCACCGGCAGGTTGATTTCACCGCCGGCTGTCTGGCCGTCCTCCGAAAGCGGGATGCTGTGCAGGCGAAGCACTGCTTCCGACTCGTCTTTCTCGATGATGACATCCGCATTGTAGGCGGGCATCAGCGAACTGACCCCGTCCACACCGCGGATGGCGTCAATATCCTCCTGTGTAAAGCCCATGGTGGACAGCAGATATACATCATACAGGCCGTTGTTGTCAAAATAGACGTCGCCCGTGTGGTTCATGTCCGGGCTGGTGGCCTTCAGTCCTGCGAAGAACCCCACACCCAGCGCCACAATGCCGAAAATGGCCATAAATCGGCCCAGCGTGTGGCGCAGTTCACGGAAGAAGTCCTTGAACAGAGGTTTTCTCATCTACCATTCAATCCTTTCTACCGGCAGGGGATCCGGATTGAGAGTGACAGAGGAGATGGTCCCGTTTTTTACTTTGATGACCCGGTCCGCCATGGCAGTCAGGGCGGAGTTGTGGGTGATCACGATGACGGTGGTGTTCATGTTACGGCAGGTGTCCTGCAGCAGCTTCAAAATGGCCTTGCCTGTGTTGTAATCAAGGGCGCCAGTGGGCTCGTCGCACAGAAGCAGCTTTGGGTTTTTGGCAAGGGCGCGAGCAATGGCCACACGCTGCTGTTCACCGCCGGACAGCTGGGAGGGGAAATTGTCCTTCCGGTCCGCCAACCCCACCTCATCCAGCACAACGTCCGGATTAAGCGGATGGGTGCAGATTTCCGAGGCCAGCTCCACATTTTCCCTGGCGGTGAGGTTGTTCACAAGGTTGTAAAACTGGAACACAAACCCTACATCGTACCGCCGGTAGGTGGTCAGCTCCTTCTGGGAGTATCCGCTGACCTCCTTCCCATCCAGCAGGATGGTGCCGCTGTCGCAGGCGTCCATCCCGCCGAGAATGTTCAGCAGCGTGGTCTTTCCTGCGCCGGAGGGGCCGACAATAACGACAAATTCTCCCTTTTCAACCGTAAAGCTGACACCTGACAGGGCATGGATATCCACCTGCCCCACATGATAGCATTTTGTAACGTCGTGAAATTCTACATAACTCATGGCTTGCCTCCACGTCCTAATACTTTCCGAGATATTCTTCAAGGCACAGCCCAGCGGACATGATGGCCTTTGCGTCCTTCACTCCGACATAGCGGAAATGCCACGGCTCAAAGGTGATGCCGGTGATATCCTGCTTATCCTCAGGGTAGCGCAGAATGAAACCATATTCAGCGCAGTGGGCCTTCATCCATTTGGCTGCCTCCGTGTCGGCAAACGCGTGATCCATCACCTGATGGGTCGGTGTCACAAGATCCACCGCAAGCCCGGTGTGGTGCTCGCTCGTTCCGAGAGGAGCCACCCACTTGGCGGCCTCCGCCTCTGCCTCTGCCTGCGACAGACCGGTCTTTTTCCATTTTTCAACCTGCGCGGCATACAGCTCTGCGGATTTTTCCTTTGTCCGGTAGGCGGAGGACAGCATCAGCTCAACGCCGTCCGCCTTGGCCGCGGCAATCATGTCCTGCAGCGGCTCTTTAATGCGTTCGTCCACCCGGTAAGCGCCGATATACGCAAGGGAAACGGTAAAGTTGTCGGGCAGCAGATACTTGCTGTTGACAAGAATCAGGTTCCAGCTGCCATCCGCAGGCGTAGCTGTCGATGTGGAGGACCCGGAAGAGGAGGATTGCTGGCTGGAAGAGCTGCCCTGTCCCGTTGAACTGGAAGAACTGCTCTCACTCCCGCTGGAGGAAATGTCCGCGGTATCAGATGCGGATCCACTGTCCGACCCGATGCCGCCGTCTGTTCCACAGGCGGGCAGCAGGCCGCACAGGAAAAGTAAAATGATCAGTAAAACCACAGATTTTTTCAAAAGAGATACACCGGCCTTTCTTATTCTATCTGTTCTATCTATTATACCACACAGGCAGGCGGGAAGATAGAAGGACACCGCCCATTTCCGGCGGTGCCCTGTTAATTTTTTGTAAATTTACAGCAGATGGACGTTTTGCTTTGCCAGCTTTTCCCGCATCTCCTCCGGCCAGTAGGAGCACTGCACCTCACCGATGTGCGCCTTGTTCAAAAAGAACATGCAGATACGCGACTGGCCAATGCCGCCGCCGATGGAATAGGGAAGCTGTGCCTTCAGCAGCTGCTGGTGGAAGGGCAGTTCCCTCCGCTCCTCACAGCCGGCAAGGGTCAGCTGGCGTGCAAGCGTCTCCTCATCCACACGGATCCCCATGGAGGACATCTCAAATGCCCGGTCGAACAGGGGGGAGTAGAACAGAATATCGCCGTTCAGCTTCCAGTCGTCATAGTCGGGGCTACGGCCGTCATGCTTGATGCCGGACTCCAGCTCGCCGCCAATCTGCATAAGGAATACGGCGCCGTACTGCTTGCACACAATGTCCTCACGCTCCTTGGGGCTGAGGGCAGGGAAGTGATCCTCCAACTCCTGCGTGGTCATAAAGGTGATGTCCTCCGGCAGGCTGATGGGGATGGAGGGGTACTCCCGGTGTACAAATGCCTCCGTGTCCTTGAACACACCGTACAGGCGCTTCACCGTGTCCATCAGGGTCTGCATGTTGCGGTCCTCCTTACGGATTACCTTCTCCCAGTCCCACTGATCCACATAGATGGAATGGATGTTGTCCAGTTCCTCATCCCGGCGGATGGCATTCATGTCTGTATACAGCCCCTCCCCGGGCAGGAAGCCGTAGGCGCCCAGCGCATACCGCTTCCACTTGGCAAGGGAATTGACGATTTCCAGCGTCTCAGACGGATCCTCCTTGATGGTGAAGTGCACCATGCGCTCCACCCCGTTGAGGTTGTCATTGATACCGCTGCTTTGCGTCACAAACAGCGGCGCGCTGACCCGCGTCAGGTTCAGGGCCTGAGCCAGTGCGGTTTCAAAAAAATCCTTTACCTTTTTAATGGCGGCCTGGGTGTTTTTAATATCCAGAGAGGAATGGTAATCCGCCGGAATCCGAAAGTTGTCCATACGCAGTCTCCTTTACTTATCGCTTTGGCGGCCGGTGCGTTGCCCCGGCCCGAGGTTTCCTTCATAATAATGCCTGCGGCACAGGCTGGTGTACTGGTCGTTGGCGCCAATCAGCACCTGCTCCCCGTCGCGCAGCACCTTTCCGTCCTTATACCGCGCGTTGAAGGTGGCCTTTTTCCCACACCAGCAGATGGTTTTAACCTCCTCTATGGCGTCCGCCCATGCAAGCAGCCACTGGCTGCCCTCAAACAGCTCGCCCTTGAAGTCGGCCCGCAGGCCGTAGGCAATAACGGGAACGCCGTACTCGTCCACCACACGGCACAGATAACGTACCTGCTGCTTTGTCAAAAACTGTGCCTCGTCCACAATCACACAGTCGAAGTCCCGCACATCCAGCCGGTAGATTTCATCGAACAGCCGGCAGGGCGCCCACAGCCCGCTGCGGGAAACGATTTTGTCCGGCGCTTCCCTTGTGTCCACCGCAGGCTTCAGCAGCAGCACCTTCTGGCCGCGCTCCTCATAATTATATTTGACCATTAACGCCCCGGCCGTCTTACTGCTGCCCATGACGCCGTAACGGAAATACAGCTTGGCCACGGCTATTCCTCCCGATCCTTCACCATTTGCAGGTAGCCGAGAGTCTGGAAGCCCAGCCGTCCATACAGCCGTCTGGCCCCCTCATTTTCCGGCGTAACTTCCAGCCGCTGACGGCGGCAGTCGGGAAATGACTGTTCCACAAAACGGAAAAATTCCTGCCCCAGCCCGGCGCCGCGCGCCTCTTCCCGCAGGTAGATTTCCTCAATCATTACCTGTCGTCCGCCCACTTCCGCAACATAGGTGAAAGCAAGCAGGGCAAAGCCGACGGGCTTTCCATCAAGTTCCAGGATGTAACCTTTTAAGTAGGGGCTTTCGGACAGCGCCTCCTCAAAATTGTTGACAAAGTACTGTTCCGGCACCTCGTGCAGCACCGCAGGGGAGTGGTAAAATTCCTTGGTCAGTTCTAAAAACAGCTCCCGGTCGGAGGGTTGCAGCGGTCGAATCATGAGAAAACTCCTTTTCTAAAGAATGTGAATGTCCCTTTTGCGCATCAGTTCTGCAATAATGGCGCCCATCAGGCCGGCGATTAGATAGAACATGCTGAACAGATAGGCGTACTGCAATTCAGCGTAAAACAAAAAGGCGCTGGGCAAAAACAGCAGGCAGGGAATGAACAACGGCAGGATGTGAAAGCCGTAGTTGCGTGTGGAGAAGTTACTTAAAATCAGCACGGACAGGCTGTTGAATACCAACACCAGCACCGGTGCGGCACGGTCCATCAGCTCTGCATCCACCAGAAGCAGAATCCCCGGCAGCGCATAAAACAGCACAAGATAGACACATGCGATAATACCATGTTCCTTTAAATGTCCTTTCATGGTCTTTTCGCTCCTTTTCTGCGTAATACCTTACTATCATACCACAAAACAGAAAAAATAGGTAGATGGGAATTGCTCTTGCGCGCCGTCTTTGCAAAGCGTGCGCCTGTAAAACAGAAAGAGAGGCCGGGGAGCGCCTGCGGCGTCTCCGGCCTCTCTTTCTGTTTGCTTTACCTACTGGTTATTTTTCAGCCACGCATCCGCTTCCTTTTTTGTAACAGGGGTAATGGCCTGCTGCGGATATTTACTGTCCGCGCCTCCGGCCCCGTACAGGAAAAAGTTCCCGGACTTGGTTTTAAACAGCATCTCCTCATAACCTGCGGGGTCCCCGAAGGTCCCTATGCACAAATGACCCAGCTGCTCCGCCGTATCCGTATTGTATGTTTTTCTGTTGATAATTTTCTTCATAATTGGTATACTCACTCCTCTCCTTTTATATTTTACATCCTGTCCAGCATTTGTCAACAAAGATTCGTCGCCATATTTCGTCACAGCACGGCATTTTACACGGCACCCTTCCATAATATGAGGGGAATTGGATTGACAGGACGGGAAAAGATGTGATAACATGGCGGCAGCCGGTGCTTCACCGGACAGTTCTATGCGGCCTCCGGCGGGAAGCCTGCGGCCGGGAAGAGAATGGACAGGAGGGGAAATGGTGTGAAGCTGGACTACATGGTGGCTGACCCGGCGGGGAATATTACGGTATTTGTGCTGAGCAATGTGCCAAAGGAGCAGTATGTCCCGGTGGCGGAGCACTTTTTGGCTGACCCGGCCCTGAAAGCGGAGCAGGTGGGTTTTGTAAAGCCCTCCATACTGGGCGGCGAGGCGCGGCTGGAAATGATGGGCGGAGAGTTTTGCGGCAACGCGGCACGCAGCTTCGGCCTGCTGTGCAGCCGGGGGAGAAAAGCGGTTTCGATTGAAATCACAGGCAGCTCGCATCCCCTTCAGGTAAGCGTGACCGGATCGGACGCCCAGGTGGAAATGCCCCTTCCGCAGGCGGTTGGGGATTTGGATGGCACACCGGCCGTGATATTTGAAGGGATCGTTCACCTGATTGTGCAGGACAAAAAACCGAACGAAGGGTTGGTAAAGCAGCTAATCGCCGCAGCGGAGGCCCGTTTTCATCCGGAGGCCACCGGCGTGCTGTTTACGGATGGCCGGCACATGACGCCCGTTGTCTATGTAAAGGGGACGGAAACCACCGTGTGGGAGCGCAGCTGTGGTTCCGGAACATTCGCCCTCGCGTGCTTCCAGGCACTGAAACAAGGCGATGGAAACCACCGCTTCGGCTTTATCCAGCCGGGCGGGCTGATATCCGCACAGGTGGAGGTAAAGGACGGCAGCGTGCACTTTGGAACAATCGGCGGCCCGGTGGCCCTGTCGGAAAAGAAACAGAGGGAGATATAAGGAAAAGCGCGGAAAGAATCGCCGCGCTTTTTGTTTTCAAAACGGGACGGCTGTGATATAATAAGCGAAGAATTACGAAGGGGAGAAACCGGGATGACAGAAAGCAAAACGGACAAGCATACCTTTGTGGTTTGTGCCTATAAGGAAAGTCCCTATTTAAACGACTGTATTCAGTCGTTAAGAAATCAGACGGTGAAAAGTAAAATCCTGCTTGCCACTTCTACACCAAATGAATCTATTCGCGGATTGGCACAACGGTATAACCTGCCTTTGCTGGTCAGTGGGGAGCCCTCCGGAATTGCAAAAGATTGGAATTTTGCTTATCGTCAGGCAGACACCCCCTATATTACCATTGCGCATCAGGACGATTTGTACGAGCCTGCATATCTGGAAACGGCCCTGGGTTATCTTGAAAACGCAAAACGGCCGTTGATCTTTTTTACGGATTATTATGAGCGGCGCGGTGAGCAGGTGGTAAGAAAAAACCGGCTGCTGAAGGTGAAACGTATTCTCCTGCTGCCCTTGCGGATAGGCCTGTTTAAAAACAGCCGTTTTGTCCGCAGAAGGTGCCTGTCTTTTGGCTGTCCGATATGTTGCCCTTCTGTTACCTTTGCGAAGGATAATCTTCCTCCTATTATTTTTGAAGAGGGATTTCGCAGCAATTTGGATTGGCAGGCATGGGAGAAGCTGTCCAGACAGAAAGGGGCGTTTCTTTATTGCAAAACCCCGCTTATGCAGCATCGTGTCCATGAAGGATCGGAAACGACAGCGGTGCTTAGAGAAAATATCCGGGGCAAAGAAGATTACGAGATGTTCCGTAAGTTTTGGCCTGATTTTATTGCAAAAAAACTGACAAAGGCCTATTCTTCCAGTGAGAAAAGCAACAATTTGTAAAAGGAGGATGTATTATGAACGTCGCGCTGATAATTGCAGGTGGAAGCGGCCAGAGGATGCATTTGGATATTCCCAAACAGTTTGTAAATGTGAATGATAAGCCAATTATTATCTATACACTGGAACAGTTTGAAAACCATCCTGATATTGATAAAATTTTGGTTGTCTGTTTGGATGGATGGCATGAAATTTTAAAAGCTTATGCGAAACAATATTCTATTTCCAAACTCGCTTGGGTTGTGTCCGGGGGAAAAACGGGTCATCAGTCTATCAACAATGGAATTGATTTTTTGGCTGATATCTGCAGCGATGATGACATTGTGATGATCCACGACGCTATTCGTCCACTCATCTCTTCGGAGATTATTTCTGACTGCATAGTAAAATGTAAGCTTTTTGGAAACGGAGTATCAGCAATCCCCTGCGTGGACACGATGTTGATGACAGAAGACAAAATAAAATCGAATATTAGCATTTCAAGGGATAAGATTATGCGCGTCCAAACACCGCAGGCATACCGCTTCGGTCTGATCCATCAGGCTTATCAAACCGCAAAAGAGAAGGGAATCACAGATTGCGTCTATGCCAACACACTTCTAATTGAACTTGGAGAAACGCTATATTTTGCCGTAGGCTCAGAAAAAAATCTGAAAATAACCAACCCGGAAGACTTGGAAATGTTTAAAAGCCTATTGGCCTTACGTTAGGAGAAAATGATGAATATTAACCATCGTTTATATCTTCATGATCTAAAAAACAGCTGCACTCAAGATATTCCTTGGGAGAAACTGAGTGAAAAAACTGTCCTTGTTACAGGGGCCTCCGGCCTGATTGGGTCTGCAGTGATTGATATTTTGATGTATCGCAACCGATATCATAATCAGAAAACGACCGTGATTGCTATGGGAAGAAATCCCGCACGTTTAGCAGCGCGGTTTGCATCGTATCAGGACACCCCGTGGTTTCATATGGCGGTTCAGGATGTCACGACCCCCTTTACTTTGCAAGACAGGGTGGATTTTGCGATTCATGCCGCCAGTAATGCAGATCCCAGGACCTACTCCACTGACCCTGTTGGAACGATGACAGGGAATTTTTTGGGAATGCTGCAAGTTTTAAACTATGTTAATCAGAATCATGGCGCCCGTGTACTGTATGTGTCCTCAGGCGAGGTATATGGTGAGGGGACAGGGATAGAAAGTTTTAAAGAGGGGTACAGCGGCTATGTAGATTGCACAAGCCCCCGTGCCTGCTATCCGAGCAGTAAACGTGCAGCAGAGACATTGTGTGCGAGTTACTATAAACAGTATGGCCTGGAAACGGTGATAGCAAGGCCGTGTCATGTATATGGCCCAACTGCAACAAAGCAGGACAGCCGTGCATCCGCACAGTTTTTTAACAATGTCCTTCGTGGAGAAGACATTGTATTAAAAAGTCAGGGACTGCAGCTTCGAACCTACTGCTATGGGACAGACTGTGCATCCGCGATTCTGTGTATTCTTCTTAAAGGAAAAGCCGGAGAGGCTTATAATGTTGCAGATAAAAATTCGCTGGTGACAATACGCCGCTTTGCAGAGTTGACTGCAGAGGCAAGCGGAAAGCATGTCGTATTTGACCTTCCGGATAAGATAGAGCGGGAAGGGTACACAGTGGTAACGAAAGCCGTGTTGGATGCGAGCAAGCTAGAAGATTTGGGCTGGCAGGCACAGACGCCAATTGCAGAAGGTATTAAAAAAACAATAGAAATATTAAAAGAGGAGCAGTAGGCCTACTGCTCCTCTTTTCATGCTCACATCTCATAGGTTTTTAAAATATCCTCGGCAATTGCCCGCCGGGGGCGGCGCAGATCCATAGCCTGCTTCTCAATGTGTCGGTGCGCCTGTTGCTCCGTCATGCCGAGGCATTGGATAAGGCAGCATTTCGCCCGGTCAATCAGCTTGATGTCATCCAGCTGCTTTTGCAGCTGGCGTTCTTTTTTTCTCAGCTTGCCAAGCCGCTGCACAGCGGCGTTGGAAAACCGGACGGCGCTGTAAAACACCTGCCGGTTGACCGGCAAGGGCAGGACAAACACCCCGTACGGGGCCAAATCCGCCTCAACAGCGCTTTGTTTCTCCGGCCTGCAGCACAGGATAATACCGCAGTCGTGCCCCTCGCTGACGTCTTTTGCGAAGGTCAGTCCCGCTTCGTCCGACAGGGGCGCCGTGATAATGATAAGATCATATTCCTTATCAATCAGGATTCTTCGCGCGGCGTCCGCGCTTGCGGCCGTGTCCGTCCGGTAGATGCCGCTTTGCTTCAGCGGCTCCGACAACGCGTCGCTGAATTTATCAAAACTGGAAACCACAAGACAGCTTTTCAAAACGGCACCCCCTTTCCCCATATGAACCGGCTACAGCTGGCCGAAATAACGTCCGCGCTCCCAGCTGTCCACCACGGCGGTGTAGTCATCCCACTCTGCCTGTTTGGCGCTGAGGAATTTGTCGTAGCAGTGCTGCCCGATGGCGGCAGGAATCAGCGGATCGCTTTTGGCGGCGACCAACGCCTCATACAGTGAGGCGGGCAATGTCTTTAGGGCAGATACATCCACCTCCGCATCCAACCCCGCGCTTTCGGGAAGCGTCAGCCCCTGACGGATGCCCTCCAACCCCGCTTCAATCAGCAGCGCAAAGCACAGGTAGGGGTTGCAGCTGCCGTCCGGGCTGCGCAGCTCCATACGGGAGTAGTTGCCCTGCGCGGCGGGGATACGGATAAGGTGGGAGCGGTTTTCCCGCGACCAGGTGATGTATCTGGGCGCCTCAAACCCCTTGCCCAGCCGCTTGTAGGAGTTCACGGTGGGATTGAGAAACAGGGACAGCCCGGCAATATGTTTGAAAATCCCTGCCATAAACTGCTCCGCCAGGGTGTCCAGCCCGCCTGCAAACAGATTCCGCCCGTCCTTCTCGATGGACAGGTTGATGTGCAGGCCGGAGCCGGGTTGATTGTTCAGCGGCTTCGGCATGAAGGAGGCATAAAGCCCGTTGTGGCTTGCTGCGGTTTTTACCACCGCCTTGAAGGTGGTCAGGTTGTCCGCCGCCTGCACCGCGCCGGAGTACTTGAAGTCAATTTCATGCTGGCCGGGGCCGGACTCGTGGTGGGAGGACTCGACAGACAGGCCCATCTCCTCCAGCAACAGGCAGATTTCCCGCCGCACATTTTCCCCCTTGTCCAGCGGCGCAAAATCGAAATAGCCGGCCTCGTCATGGGGCGTAAAGGTGGGACGGCCCTGCGTGTCCGTCTCAAACAGATAAAACTCGCACTCCGGGCCGAAGTTGAGGTACAGCCCCTGTGCATGCGCCTTTTCCGCCTGACGCCGCAGGATGGTGCGGCAGTCCCCCTCAAAGGGGGTGCCGTCCGCATAGCGGATGTCGCACATCAGGCGCACCACGCCGTTTTGCTGCGGCCGCCACGGCAGCACGCTCAGCGTGCTGGGATCCGGAAACAGCAGAAGGTCGCTTTTATCCACCTGCAAAAACCCCTTGATGGAGGAGGCGTCAAAGCTGATGCCATGCTCAAACGCGAGATCCAGCTGTGCAGGGGAGATGGAGATGTTTTTCAGCGCGCCGAAAATATCACAGAACATCAGCCTGACAAACTTCACGTCGTTTTCGTAGATAAAATCAAACACATCCTCTTTGGTTCTGAACATGGTACCGTCTCCTTTGCGGGAAAATAGGCTTTCTAATGTCATTCATTCTACCTCATTTAACAGGCGGTGTAAAGCTGCTTGAAGGGGTTTTTCGTGTTCGGCGTCAGCAGAAAGAAGTGGTCTTTCAGCAGGCTGTTTGCGCTGACTTCCGGGAAATACCGGCAGTAGTCGGAAAGGATTTCTTTCAGCAGCAGCCGGCTGTGACGGTCGGGCTCCTCCACAAGCACCTGATCGGACAGGGTGCCGGGTAGCACCGTACCCCGGATGAACATTCTGCCGCCGTGCATGCCCGTCCCGCAGTACCCGCCGATAGGGCAGCCGGAGCCGCCGAGCCCCAGCACCACAATGGTGCCGCCCGCCTGATACTCCCCGAGGAAGGCGCCTGCACGCCCTCCAATGACAATGATCGGGCTGTGTGCGCCGTATTCCTTCATGTGGATGCCCACCCGGTACCCGGCGTTTCCTCCGATATAAATTTTCCCGCCGCGCATGGCGTAGCCGGCCGTGTCACCGCAGCTTCCGGAGATGATAATCCGGCCGTCGTTCATGGTGTCGCCGACCGCGTCCTGCGCATTGCCCTTCACTGTCAGTGACGAGCCGCTTAGATACGCGCCGAGGGCGTTGCCCGGTACTCCCTCAATGACGATATCCCTGCCGGAACTGCCCGCGCCGATGTACCGGTGGCCGAGAATGTCGCACAGTTCGATGTGCTCGTCCGTTGTGTCCCGCACCGCCTCGTTCAGTTCCTGGAAGGACAGGTTTTTCCCGCTCAGTTTCATGGTTTGCTCTCCTTTCCGCTACTCCCCGGCATGCTTGATGCCAAGGATGGACAGTTCCTTTTCCGTCAGGCCGATGCCGCGCAGCATAAGCCGGTTGCCTCTCAGCGCCTCAATGGAGTTGATTCCCATGCCGCCCATCATCTCCTTGATTTCATGGTTCCAGGCAGTGACAAGGTTAACAAGCCGCCTGGCGCCTGCGTCCGGATCAAGCCGGGCGGTCAGATCAGGGCGCTGGGTGGCGATACCCCAGTTGCAGCGGCCCAGCTGGCAGGCCCGGCACAGATGGCAGCCCAGTGCCAGCAGCGCCGCCGTGGCAATGTAAACCGCGTCCGCCCCAAGGGCAATGGCCTTGACAATGTCCGCACTGCTGCGGATGCTTCCCCCTGCGATAATGGAGACGTTGTTGCGGATTCCCTCCTGCCGGAGCCTCTCATCCACTGCGGCCAGCGCCAGTTCGATGGGAATTCCCACATTGTCCCGGATACGGGACGGGGCGGCGCCGGTGCCGCCGCGGAAGCCGTCGATGGCAATGATGTCGGCCCCGCTTCTGGCAATGCCGGAGGCGATGGCCGCCACATTGTGCACCGCCGCAATTTTTACAATAATGGGCTTTTTGTAGCTGGTGGCCTCCTTGAGAGAGTAGACCAGCTGCCGGAGATCCTCAATGGAGTAGATGTCGTGGTGCGGCGCAGGGGAGATGGCGTCCGTCCCCTCCGGAATCATCCGGGTGCGGGACACGTCCTCGGTAATTTTGGAGCCGGGCAGATGCCCGCCGATTCCGGGCTTCGCCCCCTGTCCCATCTTGATTTCAATGGCCGCGCCTGCATCCAGATACCGCTTGTGTACGCCGAACCGGCCGGAGGCCACCTGTACGATGGTGTTGTCCGCATACTGGTAGAAGTCCTCGTGCAGGCCGCCCTCGCCCGTGTTGTAGTAGGTGCCGAGGGCCGCGGCGGCCTTGGCCAGCGCCTCGTGGGCGTTGCGGCTGATGGAGCCGTAGCTCATGGCGGAAAACAGCACAGGCACCTGCGTGCTTAAATGGACGGGCAGGTTGTCCTTAAGCTGTCCCTTTTCATCATACTCGACACGGTCGGGCCGTCCGCCCAGGAAAAGCTTGGTCTCCATGGGCTCACGCAGCGGGTCGATGGAGGGGTTGGTCACCTGGCTTGCATTTATCAGGATTTTGTCCCAGTAGATGGGATATTTCTGCGGGTTGCCCATGGAGGACAGCAGCACCCCGCCGGAGCCCGCCTGCCGGTAGATGTCGCCAATGACGTCCCCCGTCCAGTTGGCGTTCTGCTTAAAGGTGTGGTCTGTTTTCACAATTTTCAGCGCGCTGACCGGGCACATGGACACGCAGCGGTGGCACACCACGCATTTGGCGTTGTCCGCCACCATGCGGCCCAGCTTTTCGTTGTAGCTGTGGCAGCCGTTGGCGCACTGCCGTTCGCAGTCGTGGCAGACGGTGCAGCGGGAAAAATCCCTGATAATTTCATAATCCGGATATAAAAAGTCACCAGACATTAGTTTGTCCCCTCCTCTAAACGGGCGATAATGGGCACGCCGCCCTGCGCCGCGTAGAATTTGTCAAGCTGGGGCGCCAGCACGCGGATGGCGCATTCCTCGCTTGCAATGTACAGCCGGTCGTCCTTTTCCCCCGCCACCATGCTGCGCAGCTTCAGCCTGTCGTTTAAGGCCATGATTCCTTTATCAAAGCCGAGAATGATGGAGAACGGCCCGGTAATCAGCAGGCTGGCAAACATGTTGCGCAGGTAGTAAAGCTTGCGCTTCTGCTCCTCCGGCATGCAGTCGATTTCCTCCCAGAACGGGGCGGCGATAACAAGGGCGATGTCCTCCAGCGAAAGGCCCTGGACCCGGTTTAAGTAGTCGAACACATAGGTGATGACCTCCGTATCCGTTAAAAGGGAGCAGTGATAGCCGAACATCTCAATAAACCGCCGGTTGGCATCGTAGGAGGAAATTTCCCCGTTGTGGACAATGGTGTACTGGCCGAGGGCAAAGGGGTGGGCACCGCCCCACCAGCCGGGTGTGTTGGTGGGGTATCGGCCGTGCGCCGTCCAGCTGTAGCCGCGGTAGCTTTCCAGCTTGTAGAATTCTCCCACATCCTCCGGGAAGCCCACCGCCTTGAACACCCCCATGTTTTTGCCGGAGGAAAAGATATAGGCCCCGCCGATGTCCCGGTTGATACGAAGGACGAAGCGCACGGTGTATTCCTGTTCGTCCATCTTCAGCGCCTCCATTTTTTCAGGCCGCGGCGCCGCAAAATACCGCCAGATGATGGGCCCGTTTCCAACGCCGGGCACCTTCCTTGTGGGGATGGGCCCCTCGTCGGCCACGGTGAAAAACGTTTTTAACTCCGCCTCACAGGCGCGCTTGGCAGCGTCGCTGTCGTAGAACAGGTGAAAGGCAAAATGCTCCGGATATTCCGGATAGATGCCGTAGGCCGCAAAGCCGCCGCCCAGCCCGTTGGAGCGGTCGTGCATGGTGGAGATGGAGGACACGATCTCCCCGCCTGAGATGGGCTTCCCAGCCCTTGAAAAAATGCCGGAAATGGCGCATCCGGCAGGAATCCGCACTTCTCCTTCTTTTAACATGGTATCATCCTCCCTGACAAAAAAAGAGGTCCTCCGAAAGGCACTTCGCCTTTCAGAGAACCTCATTGTTCTTGGCAGTTATTATAGTGGAAAGCTGTTTTTTTGTCAATCCTTTCGTATCCGGGAAAGAAAAAATGTTCCAAAACCGACAGATTGCACAAAGTGGGCGGAAAATAAACGGCAAAATATCGTCAACTTTCAGGCTTGATCGTGCAGTTTGGCCGGTGCTATAATACGTACATCGAAAACGCAGCAAAGACGCTGTGGGAGGTTTTCTCCCGCGGCGTCTCTTTTTTTGTGCCTGACTCCGGAACGGCCTGCGGCGGACGGCCGCGGGGTGGAAGGGCGCAGGCTGCGGGTGTTTTCAGTTTTTTAGGAAAAGAAGGGTGAAACGTATGGTAAGCACGGAACGGATGCTGCACCTTGCGGATTTAAGCAAGCTGCACTTCAACGAAGCGGAACTGGAACGGCTGAAAAAAGACCTGTCCGATATCATCGAGTTGATGGACGAGGTTCAGAATTTTAACGGCAATCCCAACCGCAACGAAACCGTCCGGAGCTTTGCACAGCAGCGCCCGGACACAGCGGGGGACAGCTTCCCCCGCGAGGAGATCCTGAAAAATGCGAAAGGGCGCACGGAGACGTTTTTCTCCGTGCCGAAGGTTGTGGAATGATGGAATACTGGAAACGGAGTATCAGCGAACTGCATGCGCTGCTGGCGGAAGGAACGCTTAGCGCGCGGGCGCTGACAGAGTATTTTCTTGAAAGAATCGGCCGTCTGGACACGCAGTACGGCGCATATATCACCGTGTGTACGGAAGAGGCGCTGGCGGCCGCAGACCGGGCCGACGGCATGCTGAAAGCGGGAAAGGGGACCCTGCTGACCGGGATCCCCCTTGCCGTGAAGGACAACATCTCTACGGAAGGAATCCGGACGACCTGCGCGTCCAAAATGCTGGCGGACTACGTCCCGCCCTACGATGCGACGGTGATCCGCCTTTTAAAGGAACAGGGCGCAGTGCTGCTCGGCAAAACCAACATGGATGAGTTTGCCATGGGCGGCGCCTCCCAGACGTCCTATTTCGGCGGGGTGAAAAACCCATGGGATCCCACCCGGGTGCCGGGCGGCTCCTCCGGCGGCAGCGCTGCGGCGGTGGCTGCGGGCCTGTGCGTGGCGGCGCTGGGATCCGACACGGGCGGCAGCATTCGCCAGCCCTCCGCCTTTTGCGGGGTGACGGGTATCAAGCCGACCTACGGCGCCGTGTCCCGCTACGGGCTGATTGCGTTCGCCTCCAGCCTCGATCAGATTGGCGTGCTGGCCAAAAGTGCGGCAGACTGCGAGACGGTGCTGGCTGCCATCGCGCTCCCGGACGAGAACGACGGCAGCATGCTGCCGCAGGCCCTGCAGCTCCCCGGCGAGGCGCGGCCCCTTTCCGGCATGACCGTGGGCGTTCCGGCGGAGTTCATGGGGGAGGGGACCGCGCAGGAGGTGAAGGACGCGGTAGAGGACGGCCTGTCCGCCTTTACACACATGGGTGCCCGGGTGAAGCCCGTCTCCCTGCCGGGCCTCCGGTTTGCGGTATCCGCCTACTACCTTATCTCCTCTGCGGAGGCCTCCAGCAACCTTGCAAGGTACGACGGGGTGAAATTCGGCTACCGCAGCCGGAAGGGGGACACCTATGACGAACTGATTAAAAACACAAGAAGCGAGGGCTTCGGTACGGAGGTAAAACGCCGGATTTTACTCGGAAACTATGCCCTGTGCAGCGGCTTTTACGACGCATACTACGGCAGGGCAAGCCGGATTCGGGATCAACTGAAGGCGGAATATGCCGGGCTTTTTACGCACTGCGACCTTCTCATCACCCCGACGGCGCCTACCGCCGCCTACACAATCGGCGCGCAGGAGGACGACCCGGTGCGGATGTACCTTGCGGACGTCTGCACCGTCACCGCCAACCTTGCGGGACTGCCCGCACTGAACACAATCTGCGGCTACACGGCGCAGGGCCTGCCGGTGGGCATGTCCCTGGTGGGGCGTCCCGGGGACGACGGACTGCTGCTAAACTGTGCGAAGGCCTTTGAAGCGGTATTTCCCAGAAGGGAGGCGCTGGCATGAGCTACATCCCTGTCATCGGACTTGAAATTCATGCGGAGCTGTCCACGCATAGCAAGGTGTTCTGCACCTGCGGTGCCCAGTTCGGCGGGCAGGAAAATACCCGTTGCTGCCCGCGGTGTGCGGGCCTGCCGGGCACATTGCCTGTAGTGAACAAAGGCGTGGTGGAATACGCCGTGCGGGCAGGCCTTGCGCTTGGCTGCCGCATCAACCTGCTAAGCAGCTTCGACCGCAAGAACTACTTCTATCCGGACCTGCCCAAGGCCTATCAGATTACCCAGATGGAGCGGCCCATCTGCACCGACGGGCTTGTGGAGGTGGAGGGCGGCCCGGTAAGGATCAACCGTATCCACATTGAGGAGGACGCGGGCAAGCTTATCCACGACGACATGGAGGGCGTGTCACTGGCGGACTACAACCGGTGCGGCGTCCCGCTGATTGAAATTGTGACAGAACCGGACATCAAAACGGCGGAGCAGGCCAAAAACCTTGTGGAGGAGATTGCGCGGCGTCTGAAGTATGCGGGCGTGTGCGACGCCAAAATGGAGGAGGGCTCCCTGCGCTGCGATGTAAACATCTCCATTATGCCGCAGGGCGCGAAGGAATACGGCACCAGGGCGGAAATCAAAAATTTAAACTCGCTAAAGTCCATTGGACGCGCCATCAACTACGAGATTAAGCGGCAAAGCGCGCTGCTGGACGCCGGGAAGCCGGTTATCCAGCAGACCCGGCGCTACAACGACAACCACGACAGAACCACAGCCCTGCGCAGCAAGGAGGAGGCGCACGACTACCGCTACTTCCCGGAACCGGACATTCTCCCTGTGCAACTGTCTGAAGAGGAGGTGCGGCGCATTGCGGACGGCATGCCGGAAATGCCCGCCTCCCGCATACAGCGGTATGAAACCCGGTACGGCCTGTCCCATGCGGATGCGCTGCTGCTGACAAGCGAGCGCCCGCTGGCCGATTTTTATGAGGCGGCGGTGGCCTGTCACCCCAACTACCAGAGTGTTGCCGCATTCATGGTGGGGGAGCTGCTGCGGCGGTTAAACGACCGGGGCCTTGCCCCGGAGGAGATTCCCTTTACCCCTGTCCAGTTTGCACAGCTGGTGAAGCTCAGCGACGGGGGCCAGGTGGCAAGGAACGATGCAAAAGCGCTGTTAAACCTGCTGTTTGATGCGCCGGGGGACCCGCAGGAGTTGGCTGAAAGCAGGGGATATCTTATCAATACAGACCCGCAGGCACTTGCCGCCGCAGTGGACGGGGTTTTGAAAGAAAACCCGAAAGCGGTGGCGGAATACCGGCAGGGCAGTGCCAAGGTGTTCGGTTTCCTTATGGGGCAGGCCGTGAAAAAAATCGGCCGTGGGGCCGATCCCAAGGCCGTAAAAACATTGTTGGAGCAGAAGCTTAAGGAGGTGGACGGCTGATGGAAGCAACTTATGCGTTAAAGGGCCTGCAGCCGCTGCACGCCGTCACCGTGGACGAGGTGAAGGCAGCGGAGGGCGGCAGTATTACGCTGTGCGCCTGCATCCATAAAATCAAGGACATGGGAAGCTTCTCCTTTGTGCTTCTCAGGACGGGCAGCGCGGTGTTCCAGTCCGTGTATGAGAAGGCGGAATGCCCGGCGGATCTGTCCGGATTTTCCGAGGGCTGCTATGTGCGTGCCACAGGACAGGTCAGAAAAGAGCCGCGGGCGGCCCACGGGGTGGAACTACGGCTGCAAACGCTTACGCTGTTAAGCAGCCCGGCGGAGAGCTACCCGCTGCACGTGTCGAACCGGAAGCTTGGCTGCTCCCTTGACACGAACCTGCGCCACCGCACGGTGGCCCTGCGCAACCCGGCAGAGCGTCTGCCCTTCCAAATCAGCGAAGGGGTGTGCACCGCCTTCCGGCTGTTTATGCTGGAGCAGGGCTTTACGGAAATCCACTCCCCCAAAATCACCGCCATGGGCGCGGAGGGCGGGGCAAACCTGTTTTCCCTGCAATATTTCGGAAGGGACGCCTACTTGTCCCAAAGCCCCCAGTTTTACAAACAGGCCTGCGTGGCCTTTTTCGACCGGGTGTTTGAAATCGGCCCTGTGTTCCGCGCGGAGAAACACAACTCCACAAGGCATTTGAACGAGTATGTGGGGCTGGATTTTGAGATGGGCTACATCGACAGCATGTACGACGTAATGGAGATGGAGACCGCCATGCTGCGCTATATCATGGAGTATTTGAAGGGACACTATGCGGCGCAGCTTACCGCACTGGGTGCGGAGCTACCCATCATCGGAGAGATCCCTGCCGTCACGTTCCGGCAGGCACTGAAAATCCTCGGGTACAGCGGGAAAAAGGCGGATCTTGACCCGGAGGACGAGGTGCGGCTGTGCGAGTACATGAAGGAGAAGCGCGGCAGCGACTTTGTGTTTGTCACCCATTTCCCCTCCGCCAAACGGCCGTTCTACGTCATGGACGACCCGGAGAACCCGAAGCAGGCTTTCAGCTTCGACCTGCTGTTTCGCGGGCTTGAAATCACCACCGGCGGGCAGCGGATTCACGACTATGCCGCCCAGGTGGAAAAGCTGAAGCGCATGAACATGGACCCGGAGGAGTTCTCCACCTATCTGAGCATTCACAGGTATGGCATGCCGCCCCACGGGGGCCTCGGCATCGGCCTTGAGCGGCTGGTGCAGAAGCTGCTGGGGCTGGACAACATCCGCAGGGCCAGCCTGTTCCCACGGGACGTCAACCATCTGGAGCCGTAGTACGGCGTGACAGAAAAATACCCAAAGTTCTGGAACAACGGCGTTTCAGGGGCGGAGGATTCCGTCCCATGAAGCGCCGTTTTCTATACATTTCAGGGTGCCCGCGCCGCGGGCCCAAAGCGTAAGGGAGGAAGGAATTATGCAAACCAGTAAAAAAGTCATTGATTTATTTGGATCCAGTGTGTTTAATGAAAGCGTCATGCGGGAGCGTCTGCCGAAGGAGACGTTTAAGGCACTGAAACGGACGCTTACCACCGGCGAGCCGCTGACCGAGGGCGTGGCCCAGGTGGTGGCCGCCGCCATGAAGGACTGGGCCATGGAGAAGGGGGCCACCCACTTCACCCACTGGTTCCAGCCCATGACCGGCATTACAGCGGAAAAGCACGACGCGTTCATCACCCCCACGGGTGACGGCAAGGTGCTGATGGAGTTCTCCGGCAAGGAGCTCATTAAAGGCGAGCCGGATGCATCCAGTTTCCCCTCCGGCGGCCTGCGCGCCACCTTTGAGGCACGGGGCTATACCGCGTGGGATCCGACCTCTTTTGCCTTTGTCAAGGACGGCACGCTGTACATCCCCACTGCCTTCTGCTCCTACTCCGGGGAGGTGCTGGACAAAAAAACGCCGCTTCTGCGCTCCATGGAGGCGGTCAACAGACAGGCCCTGCGCATTTTAAAGCTGTTTGGAAGCGACGCACAGCGCGTCACTACCACCGTTGGCCCGGAACAGGAGTATTTCCTTGTGGACAAGGCCCTGTTTGACAAACGCAAGGACCTTATCTTCACCGGCCGCACCCTGTTTGGGGCAAAGCCTCCCAAGGGGCAGGAACTGGAGGATCACTACTTCGGCAACATTAAGGAACGTGTCTCCGCCTACATGCAGGAGCTGGACGAGGAGCTGTGGAAGCTTGGCGTATACGACAAGACGAAACATAACGAGGTGGCCCCTGCCCAGCATGAGCTGGCTCCCATCTTTTCCACCACCAACATCGCCACGGATCACAACCAGCTGACGATGGAGATGATGAAAAAGGTGGCGAAGCGCCACGGGCTGGAGTGCCTTTTGCATGAAAAGCCGTTTGCAGGCGTAAACGGGTCCGGCAAACACAACAACTGGTCCATCTCCACCGACAAGGGGGAGAACCTGCTGGATCCCGGCAAAAGCCCGGAGAGCAACACCCGTTTTCTGCTGTTCCTGGCGGCGGTCATCGCCGCCGTGGACGAGTACGGCGATTTGATGCGGGTGGCCGTGGCCACGGCGGGCAACGATCACCGGCTCGGCGCGAATGAGGCGCCGCCTGCCATCGTCTCCATGTTTGTGGGCGACCGTCTGGAGGAGATTCTGGATGCCATTGAGCACGGGCACAAGGCGGGGAAAACGGTAAAAAGCGTGCTGGCGACCGGCGTCAACAGCCTGCCCGTGCTGGCAAAGGACAACACCGACCGCAACAGGACCTCGCCCTTTGCGTTCACCGGCAACAAATTCGAGTTTAGGATGCCCGGATCCAGCCAGTCCATTGCAGGCATCAACATCGTGCTGAACACCATTGTGGCGGAGGAACTGCGCAAATTCGCCGACAGGCTGGAGCAGGCGGATGATGTGAAGGCGGAGACCGACGTGCTGATTCACGACACCATCCGCGACCATAAGCGCATTATTTTCAACGGCAACAACTATTCGCAGGAGTGGGTGTACGAGGCGGAAAAGCGCGGCCTGCCCAACCTGCGCTCCACCGTGGATGCACTGCCCGCATTCATCGCGCCGAAAAATGTCAAGTTGTTTGAAACCCACGGTGTCTTTTCCAGGACGGAACTTGCCTCCCGCTATGAGATTCTGGTGGAGGACTACTCCAAAATTATCAATATTGAGGCGCTGACCATGCTGGAAATGGCCAAGCGGGAGATTCTCCCTGCATGCCTTGCCTACACCGGCAAGGTGTTTGAGGGCCTGAAGGAAAAAAAGACCTCCGGCCTGCCGGTCAAGACGGAGAGGGAAGAGGCATTGGCATGCAAGCTGACGGAATTGACCGACTGCCTAATTGATAAAATCGACCGGTTGGACGCCGCTGTTATCGACGCAAAATCTGAGGACGACTGCCTTGAAACAGCGAAGTATTATAAAAATATCGTGTTTGAGGCCATGGGGCAGCTGCGGGCCGTTGCAGACGAGCTGGAGACCATGGTGGGCAAGGATTACTGGCCTTTCCCAACCTATTCCGATCTGCTGTTCAGCGTCTAACCACCAACCGGCCATCTTATAAAACAGGAAGCATCCAGCAGTTTTACTGCCGGATGCTTTTTCTATTATTACCATGTTCCTTTCTGACGCGCCAATCGGCCGTGGGCACCTGCTTCGGGCTGTGCCCTGCCTGGCTAACCGGAAAGACGGCTCCCTGCTTACGGACTGCGCTGCCATCCACAAACTTTACAGTAAAATCAGCCATATTTGATTGAGCTGTCCGTATATTTATGATAATAAGAATAAAGGGGACAAATGTTCCAAAACCGACAGATTGCACAAAGAGGGCGGAAAATAAACGGCAAAATATCGTCAACTTTCAAGCTTGATCGTGCAGTTTGGCCGGTGCTATAATACGTACATAAAGGGGACAGGTGACGAAAAAAACAGGGTCAGGCGCCATTGTATGCTGCCTGCATGTTTCAATGTTTTTTCCATCGCCCACAAAGGAACCCGTTCCCGTATTGATGAAAGGAGAAAAAATGATGAAAAAGCGCTTTTGGATGTTCTTTGCCATCATGCTGCTAAGCATTGCCATGGCGTTCCCGGCAATGGCCTTTGCCCAGAATGGCAGCGAGTCAAGCTATACGGTTACTTATACGGATCCGTCTGGCTCTTTTACAGATCAGGTGTATCAGGTGGAGGCAGGGGACCCGGTCCCGGCCTTTCAGGGGACGCCTTCTCGCGAGGGCTGGGTTTTTACTGGATGGAATAACCAATACAAGGCCAATGAGCCGATTGAGGAGACCGTCACAAGGGACAGAACATTCAGCGCCCGCTGGATTAAAGCGCCTGACGCCCTGGACGAGGCGGAGGCGATAGACCGCGGGGCGGTTCGCATAACGGATGAATTTCGCCAGAACGGGGGCTTCGACCTCCGCTCGGTCGATCTGATTGACGGGACTTTTGAAGTCACGGAAACGGTCTGGGACAGTGAAAATAACTGCTACACCGCAACGGCCGTAATCACGGATCCCGACGCTTACGCGGCATATTACACGCAGAAGATTAACAGCGACTACGGGCTTGAAGAAACTTATACATTTAACGCGCAGGACACCCCGGTGGAAAATCTTACAATCCATTTCAAAAATAAATTAAGCTATACAGACCGGCCGAACGGCACGTGGACAACCCGGTTCGGCGGATGGCTTCTTGACGCGGACTATCACCCGGGAGCTTCCAGGGCGACGCTGTATGTGAACCGGAATTTTCAGGTAATCTTCCATGACGGAGAGGAAGGAAGCATTTTCCAGCAAACAGCGCTTCCGGTTCCGGAAACCGGTGTCGGCGTGGGCGCCATTCCGGAATATTCGCCGGCAAGGGAAGGATATGTCCTTGACGGATGGAGCACCGCGGCAGACGGCACCGGAACATATTATGAAGGCGGCGAGTCCTATGATTTTTCTGCTTCCGGGGTCACGGAACTGAACTTGTATGCACTTTGGAAGACGGACAGTAATCAGAACGGACTGGCGGATGAGGAGGAGACGAAATACACAGTCACGTATACTGATGGCGTGGATGGGGAAGAACTGTTTACAGATCAGACGACAACCGGGCTTCTGTCCGGCGTAGCGACACCTGCCTTCCGAGGAACCCCTCAGCGGGAGGGCTATCGGTTTGCCGGATGGACCCCGGCAGTTGCCGGCACGGTAACGGAGGATGTCCGCTACACCGCGGTGTGGGAAAAAATCCCTGCTTCCGAAGAACCGGGGGATGTTCCCCAGACCGGCGGACATACACCCACCGCAGCCTGGTTTGCTGCGCTGGTTGTCTCAGGCTGTGCGGCTGCCGGGCTGACCGTACTTGCCAAACGGCGCAGGAACGGCTGATAAAACCACAGCGACAAAAAGGAAAAGGGGATGGCGCGGAAATTGTCCGCGCCATCCCCTTTTTTTGCTCTCCTGGCATCTATGCGTTTTTCGCAGCTTTTACAAAGGCGGCCACCTTGTCCAGATCCTTGACGAAGGTCCCGTCGGCGGCAAATTTGTTGGTCTTGGTCAGGCTATCCACGCCCCAGGGCTTCACAAAGCGGATGGCCTCCGCCACGTTGTCCGGGCCGAGCCCGCCTGCCAGAATAACGGGGGCCTTGCTTTTCTCGCAGATGGCTTTGGAGTCGTTCCAGTCGTGGGTGATGCCCGCAGCGCCAATTCCGTCAATGTCGGGGGAGACAGAGTCGAGAATAAGGATGTCGCAAAACTCGCCGTATTTCAGCGCAACATCGACCGCCTCGTGGCCGGACATGGGAATGGCCTGCATCACACGGATGCCCGGCACCAGCTCCTTCGCCTTTTTCACAAATTCCGGCGTGGCGTAGTAACGGGAGCCGCAAATGTGGACAATATCGGGACGCAGGGTAGTAATCATGTCGATAATCTCCTGCTCGTCATCTGCAACAGTCAGTGCACTTTTTACCGCTTTGTCGCCGACGGCTTCAAAAATGGCTTTGCAGGTGTCGAAGGAAATTTCCCCGGGCAGCCCGCAGCTTGTGGGGGTGGTACCGATGTGGTCCACACCTGCCGCGATCATGGCAAGCGCCTCCTCCGGGGTCTGAATGGTGTAAATCTGTGTAATCATGGCTGATCCTCCAGAAAATGAATTTCATAAATAACATTATGAAACATCATTATACACGCTTTTTTCGTGATTTGCAACGAAAATGCGCCCGTTTTTTCTATGTGTAAAGTACTGAAAACCACTTTTTTTCTAAAGAAGGTTATGGTAAAATTGAAAAAAGCACTTTGCTCTACTCGAAGGAGGAAAAACAATGACTGCAAATGAACGGTTCCAGTACTGGCTGGGGTATGAGAAGCTGGACGGCGATATCAGGGCCGAGCTGCTTTCCATAAAGGATGATGAAAAAGAAATTTACGAGCGGTTCTATGGCGAACTGGAGTTTGGCACCGCAGGCCTGCGCGGTGTGCTGGGCGCCGGCAGCGCGCGTATGAACATCTATACAGTCAATGTGGCGACGCAGGGCCTTGCTGCATTTTTAAATGCCAGCTGTGAAAAACCAAGCTGCGCTATCGCTTATGACAGCCGCAACTTCTCTGCTGAATTTGCGCGCAGCGCCGCCTGCGTGCTGGCGGCAAACGGTGTGCAGGTACACCTGTATCCGGAGCTGATGCCCACCCCGTCCCTGTCCTTTGCGGTCCGGCATCTGCACTGTGACGCAGGCATTGTTATCACCGCAAGCCACAATCCCGCCAAGTACAACGGCTACAAGGTCTATGGGCCGGACGGCTGCCAGCTGACGGTGGAGTCCTCTGCGAAGGTCAGCGACTATATTGCAAAGACCGATATTTTTAAAGACGTAAAAACTGTGGATTACGATGCTGCCATTGCAGACGGGTCCATCAAGCTGATTGGCCAGGACGTGGTGGATGCGTATATCGCCGCGGTTAAGGCGTGCAGCCTGTCGGACGACCCGGCGGCCAACGCTGCGCTGAAGGTGGTGTACACCCCCTTAAACGGCGCGGGCAACAAATGTGTCCGCCGCATTTTAAAGGAAATCGGTGTGACGGATATTACCGTTGTACCGGAGCAGGAGCAGCCGGACGGCAATTTCCCCACCTGTCCCTTCCCGAACCCTGAAATTAAAGAGGCGCTGCACCTCGGCCTGGAACTGTCCAAAAAGGTGGGGCCGGATCTGCTGTTGGCCACCGATCCGGACAGCGACCGTGTTGGTATTGCTGTGCGCCAGGATGGGCAGTACCAGCTGCTGACCGGGAACGAGGTCGGCGTGCTTCTGTTGGACTACATCTGCAAGCGCAAGCTGGAGCAGGGCACCATGCCGGAACGGCCCGTGGCGGTCAAGTCCATCGTCACCTCCAAAATGGCGGACCGGGTGGCGGAGCACTACGGCGTGGAGATGCGCAATGTGCTGACCGGCTTCAAGTTCATCGGCGAGCAGATCTATCTTTTAGAGCAGGAGGGCCATCCGGAGCGGTACCTGCTCGGTTTTGAGGAGAGCTACGGCTACCTGTCCGGCAGCTACGTCCGGGACAAGGACGCGGTGGACGGCTCCATGCTGATTTGCGAGATGGCGGCGTACTACAAGAAGCAGGGCCGGACCCTGGTGGACGTGCTGAACAGCCTGTATGAGCAGTACGGTTATTATAAAAACATGGTGTTCGACTTCGCCTTCGAAGGGGCGGACGGCATGGCCAATATGACAAAGCTGATGGATTCCATCCGCCAGAACCCGCCCAAGGCGCTGATTGGAAAGGACATTGTCCGTACGGTGGACTACAAGACCGGCACAGGCGAGGAGGCAGGAAAGCCTTTCACAGTCAACCTGCCCAGCTCCAATGTGCTGGAGTATGGCCTGTCGGACGGCAGCAGCTTCATCATCCGGCCCTCCGGGACAGAGCCGAAGATCAAGATTTATCTGTCGGCCAAAGGTGCCACAAGGGAGGAGAGCGAGCTGATTACCGCCCGCATGAAAGAGGAAATTACCGTCCTGATTAAGGGATAAGGCGAGAAAAGCGACAGCACGGGGGCTGCCAGGGCAGGCCCCGTGCTTTTGTACGGCTTTGTTGACTTTTGTTCAGAAAGCACCTATAATATTGGTTAGTTGTTCCGAGAACGGAATACCATTCCAAACAATGGAGGATGAACAATGAAAAGAGTTGGAAAACCAGTCTTTTTTATTGTTGCGCTGGCCATTGTCCTGTTATCACTGTTGTCGGTTTTCGGCATCAGCACCGAGTATGCGGATAAGAAGAACGTCTATATCAAGGGCGCTTCGGATATACGCTTGGGTATTGATATTCGCGGCGGTGTGGACGTCACGTTCACACCGCCTGAGGGCGTGGATGCAACAAGGGAACAGATGGCTTCCGCAGAAGCGGTGATCCAGAACCGTCTGGTGTCGTTAAACATCACCGACAGCGAGGTTTATACGGACTATAACAACCAGCGGATTATTGTCCGCTTCCCCTGGAAGGAGGACGAGGCGGACTTCAACCCGGAGGAGGCCATTAAGGAGCTGGGCACCACCGCGCGGCTGACCTTCCGGGAGGGGATCGGCACTGACGAGTCGGGCACCCCCACCGGTGAAATCATCCTTGAAGGCAAGGATGTGGAGTCGGCCACGGCCGGTTATGTCACCACCAACAGCGGGACACAGCAGTATGTGGTGTCCCTAAAGCTGTATGACAGCGGCAAGGAGAAATTTGCCGAGGCAACCACCCGGCTTGCCGGGACGACTACCCCCATCTCCATCTGGATGGACGACACACTGATCTCCTATCCCCAGGTGGATGAGGCCATCACCAACGGGGAGGCGCAGATCTCCGGCAACTTTACAGCGCAGACTGCTACGGAACTTGCCAGTAGAATCAATGCCGGCGCGCTGCCCTTTGCGCTGGAGACGGAAAATTTCAGAACCATTGACCCCACACTGGGCAGCGGCGCGCTGGACGCCATGCTGCTGGCGGGCGTCCTTGCGCTGGTTCTCGTATGCGCATTTATGATTTTTAAGTACCGGCTGCCCGCTGTGACTGCCTGCATTGCCCTGATTGGGCAGATTGCGGGCACCATTGCGGCGACTTCCGGCTTCTTCCCGTTTGTGTCCAGCTTTACGCTGACCCTGCCCGGCATTGCGGGCATCATCCTTGCCATTGGTATGGGTGTGGACGCGAACATCATTGCCGCAGAGCGCATTAAAGAGGAAATCCGCCTTGGGAAAACCGTCGACACCTCGGTGCGCAACGGCTTTAAAAAGGCGTTTTCCGCCGTGCTGGACGGCAACATCACCATCATCATTGTTGCCATTGTCCTGCTCGGCGCCTTCGGCCCTCCCGGGTCGTTCTTCAGCACCATCCTGTCGCCGGTGTTCTTCATGTTCGGTCCGTCCGCTTCCGGCAGCATTTACTCCTTCGGCTATACGCTGCTGGTGGGCGTGATTTTAAACTTCATCATGGGTGTGGGCGCAAGCCAGCTGATGCTGAAATCCATCTCGCGGTTTAAATGCTTCCGCAACCCCTGGCTTTACGGTGGAAAGAGGGGTGAGAAGGAATGAAAGACTTTGACTTCATTGGTCATCGCAAGATTTTCTTTACAATCTCCCTCGTACTGATTGGCGTTATTCTGCTTGCCGCCATTTTCTTCGGCGTGGAGCTGGACATCCAGTTTAAGGGCGGCGCTATCGCGGAATACACCTATACCGGTGAGTTGGATGAAAACAGCGTACAGTCCACGGCAGAGGCCGCCATTGGCCGGCAGGTCAGTGTGCAAAAGACGCAGGACATGGCAGACGGAAGCAGCAGCATCGTCATTACGCTGGCGTCGGATGCGGGCCTGAACGTGGAAGATCAGGAGAAGCTGACATCTGCCCTGCAGGAGGCTTATGCAGACAACAGCATCCACCTGCTGAGCGTTGACAGCGTGGAGCCCACCATGGGTCGTGAATTTTTGATGAAAAGCCTGCTGGCAGTGGCGCTTGCCTCGCTGCTGATTGTGATTTATGTGGCAATCCGGTTCCGGAAAATCGGCGGAATGTCCGCCGGTGTGATGGCGGTTGTCGCCTTGATTCACGATGTTATCATGGTTTTCGGCGTGTTTGTGATTTTGCGCATTCCGCTGAACAACAACTTCATGGCTGTGGCCATTACCATCATCGGCTATTCCGTAAACGACACCATTGTCATTTACGACCGGATTCGGGAAAATGAGCGGCTGTACCGGAACAAGCTCAGCTTTCACGAGCTTGTCAACAAAAGTATTCACCAGTCCTTTACACGCAGCCTGAACACCAGCATTACCACGGTGCTGGCCATGCTTTGCGTTGCGGTTGTTGCAGTCGTGGCCGGGGTCGATTCCATCGTCTCCTTTGCGATCCCCATGATTGTGGGCCTGGTGTCCGGCTTTTATTCCACGGTGTTTATCGCCAACCCCCTGTACGTCATGTGGCAGGATCATAAAAGCAAAAAAAGGCTGGCGGAAAAATCTGCAAAATGATGGGGAAAAGGGACAGGGCTATCCTGCCCCTTTCCTGTTTTAGGGAGGTGAACACAGGTGCATATCGGAATTTCCACAGCCAGCTTTTACCCGATGGAGACGGAAAAGGCGCTGCGTTTCCTCGGGGAACACGGGGTGGCGACGACAGAAATTTTCTTCAATTCACCGAGTGAGCTGTCCGACGGCTTTTTGAAACAGCTGGCGGACATCGTCGCGGCCCACGGGATGCGGGTCACCTCTGTTCACCCGTTTACCTCCGGTATGGAGAACTACCTGTTCTTTTCCGGTTACCGCCGCCGGTTTGAGGACAGCCTTAAGCTGTACGAACGGTATTACAAGGCTGCGGCGATGCTGGGCGCAAAGTTTGTGGTGCTGCACGGCGAGCGCAGCGGCAACCATTTGCCGCGGGAGGAAAGCTACGCGCGCTTTGCGCAGGTGGCGGAGTGCGGCCGCCCTTACGGGGTGCGGCTTGCACACGAAAACGTGTACAACCACTCCGGGGCCGACCCGGCATATCTTGCCGGCCTGCGCCGCTTTTTGCACGATGATGTCAGCTTTGTGCTGGATTTTAAGCAGGCGCGCCGGGCGGGCGTCCCCCTTCAGGAGTATATCGACGCCATGGGCCCCTGTATCCGCCATCTGCACCTCAGTGATGCCGATGCAGAGCACGACTGTATCCCGCCGGGGAAAGGAACCGCCGATTATGCGGATATCCGCCGGCGGCTGTTTGCAGCAGGGATGAGCCCGGAAACAGACGGCGTGGTGGAACTGTACGCCGACGGCTATGGCCGGTATGAGGAACTGCTGGAAGGCTGCCGGACGGCAGCGTCCTATTTTGAATGACGGAGGAGGAAACGGACCATGAAATGCCCCTTTTGCGGCTACACGGAAAGTAAGGTGGTTGATTCCCGCCCGGCGGAGGACGGGGAAAAAATCCGCCGCAGGCGGGAGTGCTTAAAATGCTCGCGCCGTTTTACCACCTATGAGGTGATTGAAACCATCCCCATTATGGTAATCAAAAAGGATAAGTCCAGGGAGGCCTTCGACCGGAACAAGCTGCTGCGCGGCCTTGTACGTGCATGTGAAAAACGGCCCGTGTCGGTGGAGCTGCTGGACAGCATGGTGGAGGAGATTGAGGCGGACTTGCAGAACTCCCTCCAGCGGGAGGTTCCCTCCTCTAAAATTGGGGAGCTTGTGATGGAAAAGCTTAAAAGTGTGGACGAGGTGGCCTATGTCCGCTTTGCATCGGTTTACCGCCAGTTCGGCGACATCAACTCTTTCATGCAGGAGCTGAAAACCCTGCTTGGCAACAAAAAATAAAGGCAGCCCCCGCGGGGGCTGCCTTTGTTTTTTAAAACACGTTGGTAAAGGTGGGCAGTTCGCTTTCCCAGACGTTTTTCAGCTGGTACATCATGGTTCCCAGCTGTACCTCCACCTCTTCAAAATTACGGTGCTCCACATATACCGCCAGTTTGGCAAGGGAATCCGTCAGCAAATCAATATGGTCGTGGCGTACAAACAGGGTAAACATGGCCTCCCTCTGCTTCCACGCCTCTTTCAGCTGCAAAAGGTATTCTTTTGTCTCTTCATATTCCTCGTTTTTCGCCGCCTGCATGGCGGAGGCGGCAATGGTGTAAAGCCGGTCCGTCGTGTCTTTTACGTAGAAAAGAGCCGCGGTGATTCCGACCGCCATCAGCACCAATACGAAAATGGAAATGACATACCGCCTCATCGCTTCATCGCCTCCACAATGCTGTACTGGCCGGTGCTGTCGCACGTCATGAGATAGATGTCCTTCAGCTCCAGCCCGTTGGTTTTCAGCACCTCCAGCAGCCACCTCTCGTCCTTGCCGCAGCAGTGAAGGGCGTTTTTGATGATGGTGCCCGCCGTCACCACCGCCAGCGGCGGGTTGGCGGACTGGGGCACCTTTCGCAGCACGTCGCCTTTTTCCGCGTTCTGGTAGTCCGCCTTTTTATAGAAACTGATTTTTCCGCTGGTCTCAATAATGGCAAACTGCACCTGCCTGATATCATAAATGTCCTTCTGCCGCATCTCCTCCAGCAGGTCGCCCGCAGAAATGCGCAGTTTGTCCATCATCTTCTGGTCCACCAGCCCGTCCTTGATGATGATTTTGGGGCTTCCGGTTGCAAGGTAGCGGAACCGCGTGTGGCGGGAGCCGAGATAGGACACAATGATTTCAAGGCAGAACAAAAGAATGATGGGGATCATCGCGCCCAGCATGGGGATTTTATAGTCCTCGATAGGCAGTGCCGCGATGTTGGAAATTAAAATGGTCGTCACCAGCTCGCCCGGCTGCAGCTCGCCAATCTGCCGCTTTCCCATGAAGCGCAGCGCAAATACAATCAGCAGATACAGCACAAGGGTGCGCAGAACCATAATACTCATCAAGCTTCCTCCTCCGGTTCGGTTTCTTCCTTTAGTTTTTAGTCTCCGCAGGGTTTTATACGGAAAGGTTTGGAGATACTGAAAGGGAGGTGAAGGATATGGAACAGCTTTCAGAACAACTGCAGGAAAATATTGAGGAGCTGAGAGGCCGGCTGCGTGGAACCAGTGATTTTGTCGTCAGGGAAATGCAGGTGGGCACCGTGAAGCTGGCGGTGCTGCTGTGTGAAGGACAGTTCGACCTGAAGGCGGTGGGCGACATTCTCATTGGCCCGCTGTCGAAACTGCCCTCCGGAACGGATGTACAGCGTTGGCTGAGGGAGCGTTCCCCCCTGTTTAACGGCTATACTGAGACGCAGGACATCGACACCCTGCTGTTGTTTCTCATGTCCGGCTTTGCATGCGTGCTGATGGAGGGATGCGGCACCTGCTTTATCGCGGGTTTCACCGGCTTCCACTTCCGTTCCGCAGGAGAGCCCTCCTCCGAGATGAACGAGCGCGGCAGCCGGGAAGGCTTTGTCGAGCCGCTGAGAATCAATCTCAGTATGGTGCGGCGCAGGGTAAAAAATGAGGCGCTGACGTTTGAAATCATCAACAAAGGCACCAAAAGCCACACCGATGTGGCGCTGTGCTATATGAAGAGCACAGTCAGCGAAAGTATCCTTGCCACCGTCCGGCAGCGGCTGAAGGGCATTGATCTGGAATATATTCTCGACTCCGGCTTTCTTGAACCGTTTTTTGAGGATAAGCCCACCTCGCTGTTCTCCACCGTGGGCACCACCGAGCGCCCGGACGTGCTGTGCGGCAAGCTGTCCGAGGGGCGCATCGGGATCCTTGTGGACGGCACACCGTTTGCCCTGATTGTCCCGCACCTGTTTGTGGAGCATTTCCAGACCTTTGACGACTACTCCCACCGGCCGTTTTTCGCCACATTTTTACGGTGGCTGAAATATCTTTCCTTCTTTGTGTGTACGCTGCTGCCGGGTCTGTATGTGGGCGTCACGGTGTTCCATCCGGAACTGCTGCCCTCCGATCTGCTGCTCAATATCATTGCGTCGGAGCAGAACACGCCGCTTCCCATGGTGCTGGAGGCGCTGGTCATCCATTTGTTTTATGAACTCATGCGTGAGGCGGGGCTGCGCCTGCCGCGGCCTGTGGGCCATGCCATCGGCGTGGTGGGCGCCCTTGTCATCGGCGACGCGGCGGTAAACGCGGGCATTATCGGCTCGCCGATGGTGATGATTGTGGCGCTGACGGCCATCAGCTCCTTTGTTATCCCCTCGCTTTATGAGTCGACGCTGCTGCTGCGTTTCGCCTTCATTCTGGCGGGCGGCCTGGCCGGCCTGTACGGGATTTCCGTGCTGTGCGGCGTGGTGCTTGTGAACCTGTGCAGCTTAAAATCCATGGGTGTGCCGTTCCTGTCCCCCATTACGCCGCTGAAAACCGCAGGCCTCGGCGACACGCTGTTCCGGCGCAGCTGGACAAACCGGAGGAACCGGGGCGTGCCGGTTCAGGATATGACGGGGGTGGAACATGAATAGGGGTTCGGAACCTGTCCTGAAGGGAAAGCTGTCTGCAAGGATTTCCGCCTTCCAGCTGTTTTGCCTGCTGTATCTGTCCCGCGTTTTTCTCGCCCTGTCCAAAACCGGCGCACAGGGGGAACAGGGCTTCACCCTGTCCAGCGCCCTGTTGGCGCTGGCGGTGGATATGCTGCTGGGCTTTGCAGTCATGCTGCCGTTTCTTCTTTACATGCGCGGCAGGGACGGGGGGCTGCTGGAAAACGCCCATGCGCTTCATCCGGCGGCAGGCCGCATCGTGGGCCTGCTGTTTGCAGTCCCCAGCTTTTATTACTGTGCGGAAACGGTGTACCAGTTCGGCCTGTACTACCGGGAATATATTATGGAGAACACCGGCACCCTTATTGTGGCGTTCCTCATGGCGCTGGCGGTGTCCTACGCCGCGTTTATGGGGCTGGAGAGTGTGGCGCGCATGTCCTTTCTTGTGCTGGCGGTGTCCGTTGTCACCTTCCTGCTTATCGGCTTCGGTGCGGCAGGAAATTACGATCCCATCTACCTGCGCGCGCTGCTGTTCCCGGTGGACGGCGTGTGGAAACAGGCCATGGACACGTTCGGATATTTTTTTGACCTGCTGGCGTTCGCCGTGTTGTACGGTAACACAAAGGGCGGCCGCGGACACAGCTTTGTGTGGTCCGGCGTGCTTGGCACCGCCACGGTGGCGGTGTTGTCCGTCATGGTCTCTGCGGCGCTGGGCGACGGGTTCATCAGCCGCGTCTCCTTCCCGGTGCACACCCTTGCAGGCATTTCGGAACTGAGCATCTTTCAGCGCCTGGACGCCGGGTATCTTGTCTGTTGGACGCTGCTAAGTTTCGTACGCGGGGCACTGTATGGCTTCTGCGCCTACCGGTGCCTGTACTACGCAGGCGGTGCAAAACGGGCTGTCCCGGTGTTCTATCTCTTCGCCGCCGTGCTGACGGTGCTGTGCAGCCTGTTCGCCCTGGTGGGAAATGCGGCTCTTGCCGCAAGCACATTGTTTCAAAACGGCCTGATTCTGACGGTGCTGCTTGTGGGAACCCCTCTTGTCCTGTTCCTGCTGGAAAGGGGGCGGCGCGCATGAAGCTTGTCAGTAAAATCGCTCTTGTGCTGTTCATTCTGTTTTTGGCGGGCACCATGCCCTCCCTGGAGCCAAGCCGCCGTATGGTGGCGGAGGCTGCCGCCATTGACTTCGAAAACGGGGTGTATGTCGTCAGCGCCTATGGTGTGACCGATTTTGGAGAGGGCGGGATGAAAGGCCGCCTGTGCGTCTCCTCCGGGGCCACCCCGCAGGAGGCTGTGGACAACTTTGTTTTCACAGAGGGAAAGGATTTGTTTTTAAAGCAGTGCAAGCTGCTGCTTATCGGCCCGGCCGCGGCCGCCCGTATGGAGGAGCTGCTGGACTTTTTCTCCTCCACAAGGGATTTAAACTATTTTGCCTGTGTGGCGCTTACGCAGGGCACTGCGGCAGAACTGCTGGATTTCGGGGAGGACGGCGCCTCGATTGACGACTTATATTATCTGACGGAAAAGCAGAAAAAGGATGAGGAGACGTATGAGAACCGCATGGTGGACCTACTGAAACAGGGGCTTCGCACCCCGTCTGCTTTTATGCTGCCTGTCCTTTCAGACGGGGTTGTAAGCGGTGTCTCCGCATTCTACAGCGGCCGCGCCGCCGCCTTCTTTTCGCCGGAACAGTACCGGCTTGCAGAGCTGTTGCTGGGGCTGAGCAGCGCGCAGCAGCTGGTGCTGAACGGGGAAAACGCGGAAATTACCCGGTGCGAGCAGGCGCTGTCCGTCCGGTATGGGGATGGGGCGCTGCAGACGGAAAGCAGCCTGCGGCTTGTCTTTTCCGGCACGGACGCCCAGCGCGCCGCACTGGAGCAGCAGCTGGGACAGATTGGGAAAACGCTGGCGGAGGTGGGCGCGCTGCCGGTGGACCTAACGTTTAAAATGACAGATTATTCCAACTGGAAGGCGCTGCGCGACAGGGGACAGACACCGGAGGTGACCTACCGCCTTCAGGTATCCTACAAGTCGGAGGGGGACCCCACAGCGGAATAAAGCCCCTTAACAGGGAATAGACTGAATTAGGTGAAAGGGGGCGGAAACCGTGCGCACGCTGGTTATCAAGCTGAATAAAAAGACCGTGTTTTCCTTTTTCTTTTCCATTATGGTATTATTGGTAGTGGGCGTGCTGGCCATTGCCTACGGGGAGGGACACTCGCTTCCGACTGCCGCGCAGTTTGAGGTGGCCGGGGACGCAGACCGCATCCGCTTTTTGGAGCAGTACGGCTGGCAGGTCGGCACGGATGAGGTGGAGCAGGCGCAGGTAACCCTGCCGGAGGTACTGGATGAGACGCTGCAAAATTACAACCAGATTCAGGTGGAGCAGGGCTTCAATCTGGAGGCGTACTGCGGTAAGACATTGACCCGCTACACCTACCGCATCACCAATTACCCCACCGGCGAAACAGATGTGGTGGCAAACCTGTACCAGTATGAAAACGCCGTTGTGGCGGGCGACATATCCTCCACCAAGCTGGGCGGTTTTTTGCAGGGCTTTGCATTTCCGGCAACTCAGCCGGAATAAAGGTTACATTTGTGTAACATCCACAGGAACAGTTCGTCAATTTCAACAAAGGAAAATCTAGGCATTCTAACGGAAAAAGCGGCCAATTTTTGGCCGTTTTTTCTTATAGTAAGTGCAAATTATCCAAATGGCAGGGCTGTTTTTAATCTTTTTCTCCAAAATATATTGCAAAACCATGACGGATTGGGTAAAATGTAAGAGATGCTATTGGTGATTTTTTATACTTCGCGTACAGCGAACAAAAGAAGTGAGGGATTGCACTATGTCGAACAGACTGTTTCAAAGCCTGGTACACCAGATGCGGGACGTGGTCGATCGGGTGATCGGTGTGCTGGACGAAAATTCTGTCATTATCTCGTGCAGCGACCTGTCGCGCATCGGGGAGGCGGATCCGTCCATGAAGGTTGTCCTGATGGAGGGGCACGATGCTGTTGTGGGTGACGGCTATACATACAAGACTTTCGGCTCCCACATTCAGCCGGAATACTGCGTGTTTGTGGAAGGAACAGATGAAACGGCGGCCCAGTTTGCGGGAATGCTGGCCGTGTCGTTGTCAGGCATCAAACAGTTTTACGATGAAAAGTACGATCGGGGCAATTTCATTAAGAACGTCATCCTTGACAACATTTTGCCGAGTGACATTTATGTCAAGGCAAGGGAACTGCACTTCAACTCGGATGTGAACCGGGTTGTGCTGTTAATCCGCCTGGTGGCGGCCAACGACGTGTCGGTGTTCGACGTGCTGCGCAAACTGTTTCCGGACAGGCAGAAGGACTTTATTTTTACCATCTCGGAAACAGATCTTCTGCTTGTTAAGGAGGTAAAATACGGGATCGAGTCGAAGGATGTGGAGAAACTGGCCAAGTCCATTATCGACACCCTTTCCGGAGAGTATTTCACCCGCACGCTGGTAGGAATCGGCACCATTGTGACCGGCGTCAAGGAATTGGCCCGCTCCTTTAAGGAGGCGCAGGTCGCCCTCGAGGTCGGCAAGGTGTTCGACAATGAAAAACTGGTTGTCAGCTATGAAAATCTGGGCATTGCCCGGCTGATTTACCAGCTGCCCACCACCCTGTGTGAAATGTTCTTGAAGGAAGTCTTTAAACGCGGCAGCATTGAATCCCTCGATTATGAGACGCTGTTTACCATCCAGAAGTTTTTTGAAAACAACCTGAACGTGTCCGAGACGGCAAGAAAGCTGTTTGTGCACCGCAACACGCTGGTGTACCGGCTGGAGAAAATCCGTAAGCTGACCGGGCTTGATTTAAGGGAGTTTGAAGATGCCATTGTGTTCAAGGTGGCGCTGATGGTGAAAAAGTATCTGACTGCCAACCCTGTGCGCTATTAATTCTAAGATAGTGTTTTTGTGTGTTAAGAGGTAACTGGGGAATAGAATAAGGGCGGTGTAGTGTTGATTAGTTTTCGTGGGGTATCCATGACCTATCCCAATGGGACCTGCGCGCTGAAGGATGTGAACCTGACGGTAGGAACGGGCGAGTTTGCCTTTATTCTGGGGCCGTCCGGCGCGGGGAAAAGTACGTTTCTGAAACTGATTCTGGCGGAATTGACGCCGACGAAGGGTACGGTGGAGGTCAACGGTTTTAAAATGCCGGGCCTTCCAAGGAAGAAGGTACCCATGTTGCGCCGCAGCATGGGGATTGTCTTTCAGGACTTCCGCCTGATCCCTACCATGAATGTGTATGACAATGTGGCGTTTGCCATGCGTGTAACCGGCGCACTGACACGGGATGTGAGAAAGCGTGTGCCGGAGGTACTGGCCCAGGTGGGCCTTGCGAGGAAGGCGAAAAACTTCCCGCACGAGATTTCCGGAGGCGAGCTGCAGCGTGTGGCGCTGGCGCGCGCCCTTGCCAACAGGCCGTCCCTGCTGATCGCGGACGAGCCCACCGGCAACATTGACCCGGAATTGTCCTTTGAAATACTGGAACTGCTGTGCGACATCAACCGGCGCGGCACCACCATCCTTGTGGTTACCCACGAGCATGAGCTGGTCAGCAAGTTCGACAAGCGCATTATCGTTATCGATGGGGGCTCCATTGCCGGCGACAGCGCGGATTGGGGGGCACAATGAACGGAAGTGTCTTGAAATACCTCCTGAAGGAGGGTTACCGCAATCTGTGGGCGAACAAGTATATGACCCTTGCTTCCATCGGCGTGCTGTCCGCCTGCCTTGTGCTGGTGGGCGCGGCGGTTATGTTTGCCGAAAACGTGGCCAGCCTGGTGGGCTACGTGGAAGATCAGAATGAGATTGTTGTATATATCAACGACGATGTGGACGAGGCCGGCATCTCCACCATTGAGTCGCAGATTCAGACTGTCGGCGGCATCAGTGAACTCCGCTTTGTTTCCAAGGAGGAGGCGCTGCAATCCCAGCGGGAACAGCTGGGGGACGATGCCTACCTGCTGGACGGCTTCGAGGAGGATAATATCCTTCCCAACTCCTTTGTAGTAAGGCTGCAGGACGTGTCCCAAATGGCGGAGGTCAAAGCGCAGCTGGAGGCAATAGAGGGGGTCTATCAAGTGGACGCCCCGCAGAAATTTGCCGATGCGCTGGTCTCCGTGCGGAATATCGTCTCATCCATCGGCATCATCCTTGCCGTGGTCTTAACGGTGGTGGCCTTTGTCATTATCGCAAACACCATCCGGCTGACGGTGTTTGCACGGCGCAAGGAAATCAATATCATGAAATACGTGGGCGCGACGGACAGCTTCATCCGCATTCCCTTTATTGTGGAGGGCGGGCTTATCGGCATCATGTCGTCCATTCTGTCCCTTGCCGTGTGCCTGGGCGGTTACCACCTCCTGCTGGGCTGGCTTGAGGAATCCGACTTTGCCATTCTGGGTTCCGGTTTCAGCTCCTTCGTGTCGGAGTGGAGCATGCTGCCCATGCTGGCGGTCGTCTTTTCAGTGGTGGGCGTGCTGACCGGCATTCTGTCCAGCTATTTCTCAGTCCGAAAGCATTTAAAAGTGTAGGGTAATGGAGGGGTTTTGGTATGAGGAATAAAAAACGTGCGGTGCTTCGTGCACTCAGCCTGTGCCTTGCACTGGTGCTGGTTGCGGCCTGTGCCCTGGCTGCATTTCCTGCCAGTGCGGCAACGGTCAGCGACTGGCAGGAAAAATATGATGAACTGGAAGAGAAGAACAAGCAGCTGCAGCAGCAGATTGATGCAAACAAAAACAACGCCAACAAGCAGAAGGAATATATTGCCGACTTGAACGAGCAGATCAATGTCCTTCAGCAAAAGGTGGACTTGTGTGCAAAGCAGCTTAGCGAGCTGGACACCCAGCTTGCGCAGATGAATGCCGAGTATGATGAAAAGTACGAGCTGTTCAAGCAGCGTGTACGCGCCAACTACATGGCGCCCAAGCAGTCGCTGCTGAGTATTCTGCTGACCAGCGGAAGCATTTCGGAATTTCTTTCCTCCTCGGAGTATTTTCTGCGTATTACGAAAAGCGATAAGGAACTGATCACCTCCCTGACTGAGCAGCTTACAGAAATTGAGCAGCGCAAAACCGAGGTGGAGAGTACCCGGGATCAGCTTGCATCCGAGCAGGCGTCCCTTAACACCAAAAAGACGGAGAGCCAGAACATCATCTCCCAGCTAAACAGCTCCAATTCCCAGCTTGCCAGCGAGAAGGAGCAGGTTGCAAAGGAGATGGCCGCCGCTGCAAATGAAATTCAGCGGCTGATCAATGAAAGCCAGTCCAGCGGCAGCTATGTGGGCGGGCCGCTTATCTGGCCGCTGCCCGGACACAGCTACATCTCCTCTTATTATAATGAGGACCGTAATATTGCCGGCGTGCAGGACGTACATACCGGTATCGACATCCCGGCTTCCACTGGCACGCCGATTGTGGCGGCCAACTCCGGTGTTGTCAAATATGTCCGCTATAATACCACGGGTTACGGCTACCATCTGCTAATCGACCATGGCGACGGCTACTACACCCTGTATGCCCACACAAGCAAAATCCTGGTCTCTGCGGGGCAGACTGTAACAAAGGGCCAGACCATCGCACTGGTTGGCGCCACCGGGCGTGTAACCGGTCCGCACCTGCACTTTGAAGTGTATGTCAACAAGGTGCGCACCAACCCGCTCAACTATGTTAAATACTCCTAAATGGGACAGGAAAGGGAACGGAAAACCATGCGACACCATGCAACAACTGCTAGGATTTTAAGCTTATGCCTTGCACTGGCGCTGCTCATCGGCTGCGTGCTTATCTCTTTTCCTGCCTCTGCCTCCTCGCTGGACGATTGGCAGCAGAAGTATGAGGATTTGGAGGAAAAAAATAAAGAGCTGCAGCAGAAGATCGAGGCAAACAAAAACAACTCCAGCAAGCAGCAGGAATATATTGCCGATTTAAATGAACAGATCAATGTCCTTCAGCAAAAGGTGGACTTGTGTGCGAAGCAGCTCAGCGATCTGGACGCCCAGCTCGCGCAGATGAATGCCGAATATGACGAAAAGTATGAGCTGTTTAAGCAACGTGTGCGCGCCAATTATATGACGCCCAAGCAGTCGATGCTGAATATCCTGCTGACCAGCGGAAGTATTTCGGAGTTTCTTTCTTCTTCGGAGTATTTTCTGCGCATAACAAGAAGCGACAAGGAACTGATTGACTCCCTGACCGAACAGTTAAAACAGATTGAGGCCAGTAAGGAATCTTTGGAGGCAACGCGGGATCAGCTTGCGTCCGAGCAGGAGACGCTGAACACCAAAAAGGCGGAAAGCCAGAATATTATTGCCCAGCTCAGCGCATCCAACGATCAGCTGACACAGGAAAAACAGCAGATCGCAAGGGAGATGGCCGCTGCCGCTGCGGAAATCCAAAGGCTAATTAACGAAAGCCAGTCCAACGGGGACTATGTGGGCGGCGGTATGCGCTGGCCGGTCCCGGGCTATGGTAATATCAGCTCCTATTATGGAGAGGTTCGCAACATCAACGGTGTGAGGGATGTCCACACCGGCATCGACATTCCGGCGCCCACCGGCACGCCCATGGTGGCGGCCAACTCCGGCGTTGTCAAGTATGTACGCTACTATAACTCCGGCTACGGCTATTATCTGCTGATTGACCACGGCGGCGGAAACTATACGCTGTACGGGCATTGCAGCAAAATTCTTGTGACAGCCGGACAGACCGTGCAAAAGGGGGATACGATTGCGCTGGTTGGTGCTACCGGGCGTGTGACCGGCCCGCACCTGCACTTTGAAGTGTATGAGAACAAGGTGCGCACCAACCCGCTGAACTTTGTAAAATACTCTTAAGGGCTTACAGAAAAGGAGGCCAAGATGGGTAAAAAAATCTCTTTGGCTGTAGTGGCCACCCTAATGGCAATTACTGCGGCGGTGACGTTTTCCATCACCATTCTGTTTTCCATGCAGTACTTCAACCAGAAGGTGCAAAGCCTGAGTGAGCGGGAGGCAACCTATGCCAAGCTTGCCGAGGTGGACGGAATTGTCCGCGGCAATGTAAACGGAACGATTGACGAGACGGCGTTGAACGACAGCATTGCTGCCGGCTATATGCGCGGCCTTGGCAGCGGCCTTGGAACCTATTACAGTGCGTCCAGCTACGCAAGCTACCTTGCCACGGCATCCGGACAGATTACGGGTATCGGCATAGAGACCGTGGCGGAGTCCAACGGTTACCGCAAGATTACCGCAGTCTACGCGGGTTCCCCAGCGGAGGAAAGCGGCCTGATGGCACAGGATCTGATTGTCAAGGTGAACGACACGGACCTTGCCAATGCGGGGGGCGTCACATACGACAGCCTGATGGCGGGCGATGTGGGCTCCAATGTGACCCTGACCATCCGGCGTGGCACGGAGGAAAGCACCGTTACGCTTACAAGGCGCAACGTCACCATCCAAAGCGTCTATTCCCGCATCATTGCGGACAGCAATGAAAACAATGTGGGGTATATCAAAATTAAAACTTTCGACGACCAGACCCTGTCCCAGTTCATCTCCGCGTTTGAGGGGATGCGTCAGGAAGGGATTAGCCGTTTCGTATTCGATGTGCGTGAGAACAGCGGCGGCTCACTGGAGGTTGCGGCCTCCGTTTTGGACAAGCTGCTGCCGGACGGTGTCCTTGTCTCCTACAGGGACAAAGACGGGAATGAGGAAGTGCTGTACGAGTCCAACGGGGCCGGGACAGAGGTTTCCTCCGCCGTGGTTCTGGTGGGTTCCGGAACAGCGGCAGAAGGGGAGCTGTTCGCCGCCGCCATCAGTGACGCGGGCTACGGCAAAATTGTGGGAAGCACCACCGCGGGGGACGGCGGCTACCGCAGGTTTTATCGCCTGAACGATGGTTCCGCCATTCAGCTGAACGTGGGCACCCTGCTGACGGGCAGCGGCACCTCCTTTGACGGCACCGGCGTCAAGCTGGACTTCACGGTGGAGCTTGCAAGCGAGCAGAAAAGAGACATGACCACCCTGACGGACGACAATGACACCCAGCTGAACAAGGCGCTGGAAATCCTTGTAACTGCCCAGTGAGACAGGACGAAACAGAAGTGAAAGCGGCAGGCGAAGGCCCGCCGCTTTTTCCTGTTCAGGGGGGCTCCGGAAAATTTTCGGGCGGCGGGGTTTGACAAACAGAAAAACTTCGTTTATAATAATGTTCGACAAAACGGGGAGGCCGTGAACGGCCTGAGAGGAAGCTGACAGCTTCGACCCTTATACCTGATTTGGGTAATGCCAACGTAGGAAATCATATTTGCGAAGGAACTTCGATACCGTATCAAATATGATGCGGTATTTTTTTGTGAAGAAAAGGGGAGAGGACGATGAAACCAATTAAGCGGGGAAGCAAAATTCTTTTGCCGGCAGCAGTGCTTCTGTGCTGCATTGCCCTGTGGGAGGGGCTGGTGGCTCTGTTCCAGATACCGTCCTACACACTTCCGTCCCCCTCGCGCATTCTGTCTGCGCTGATTACGGATGCGGGCACCCTGTGCTACCACGCGCTTGTCAGCCTGGAGGAGGCGGCAATCGGCCTTGTGATTGCGGCCGTGCTGGCAGTTATTCTGGCCATCCTGATGGACCGGTTCCCGCACTTTAAATCAAGCATTTACCCCATCCTGGTGGTGACGCAGACCGTCCCGGTCATCGTGCTGGCGCCCCTGTTCATTATCTATATGGGCTTCGGCATGCTTCCCAAAATCGTCACCGTGGTTATGATGTGCTTTTTCCCCATTGTCGTCCCGTTTGCGGACGCCATGGGTCAGACAAATACCGATCAGCTGAACCTGTTAAAGTCCTTTGGGGCAGGAACACTGAAGCAGTACCGCATGGTCAAAATCCCTTCCGCGCTGCCCAGCCTGTTTTCCGGGCTGAAAGTCGCCGCTACTTACTGTATCAGCGGCGCCGTGGTGGGCGAATGGATTAGCTCCAAAGCCGGCCTCGGCTACTACATGCTGCGGGTCAAAAACAGCGGCCAGCTGCAAAAGGTGTTCGCGTCCGTGGTGGTGGTCATTCTGCTGTCCCTTGCCATGAACGGCCTTGTGGGCCTGCTGCGGTATATTTGCACACCGGGGGAAAGAAAACAAAACAGTTGGAGGAAAAGGATATGAAAAAAATCGTTAGTATCATCTTGCTGTGCGCCCTTGCACTGTCCCTTGCGGCCTGCGGCGGCAGCAGTACGGATGGAAGCGGAAGCGAAAGCGGGGACACCGCTGCGCTGAAAGATGTTACACTGGTTCTGGACTATGTGCCCAACACCAACCATACAGGCCTGTATGTGGCGCTGGATAAGGGCTACTTTGAGGAGGAGGGCCTGAATGTCACCATTGAGGAGCCGGGCGACAACTCCAACAGCCTGACACTGGTTGCCAACGGCACCGGGGAATTCGGCCTCGGCTATCAGGAGGACTTAACCTATGCCTTAACCAGCGATGATCCGCTGCCCATCAAGGCCATTGCCACGGTGATTCAGCACAACACCTCCGGCTTTGCAACCTATGCGCCCAAAAACATCACCTCCCCCAAGGACTTTGAGGGTAAGGTGTATGCCGGCTGGGGCGGCCCCGGCGAGGAGGCAGTGATCCGTGCGGTCATGGAGGCTGTCGGTGCCGACTTCTCCAAGCTGACGATGATCACCAGCGACGGTTCCGGCTTTTCCGCACTGGCGGAGGATGTGGACGTCATGTGGTTTTTCGAGGCATGGGACTGCGTAAAGGCGGAGATGGCCGGCTTTGACTTAAACTACATGGAGCTGCGCGAGTTTGACTCCCGCCTCGACTACTATACCCCGGTTATCATCACCAGCGACAAAATGATTGAAGAGGATCCCGAGACGGTACAGGCCTTTATGAATGCGGTCAAGAAGGGATACGAGTACGCCATCGCCAACCCGAAGGAGTCCGCGGGAATCCTTCACAAGTATGTCCCGGACTATGATTTGGAGCTGCTGGAAAAATCTCAGGAAATCCTCAGCCCCAAATACAGCGAGGACAGCGAGACCTGGGGCCTGATGAAGGACGAGGTGTGGGACAACTATACCGACTTTATGTATGAGAATGGCCTTATCACCAAGAAGATTGCCGCGTCCGAATGCTACACCAACGAATTTATTAAAGAGTAGGGAACTGCAGTGAAACTTTCCGTCAGAAACCTGTCCTATTCCTATGATGGGCAGCGGGTACTGGAAAAACTGAATATGGACGTAAAAACGGGCGAGTTCGTCAGCATCCTGGGCCCGTCCGGCTGCGGGAAATCCACCTTTTTAAACATTCTGGCAGGAATGCTGAAGCCGGAGACGGGCAGTGTCCAGGTGGACGGACAGGAGATTCACGGCGTCACACCGCACTTTGCCTACATGCCGCAAAGCGACCTGCTGTTCCCGTGGCTGACAATTCTGGACAACGTTTGCCTGTACGGCAAGGTGCAGAAGCTGGGAAAGGACTTTCGGGAGCGGGCCGCCGCCAATTTTGAGGCGTTCGGCCTTGCAGGATATGAAAACGCCTATCCCCGGCAGCTGTCGGGCGGCATGCGCCAGCGGGCGGCATTTCTTCGCACCGCCATGTGCACAGCGGACATCCTGCTGCTGGACGAGCCGTTCGGCGCATTGGATGTGATTACACGGGCGGATATGCAGAACTGGCTGCAGGAGAAGCGCGCGGCCCTCGGCCGGACCACGGTGCTGGTCACCCATGATATTGACGAAGCCATTTACCTGTCCGACCGTATTCTAATGATGGACGGCAGCCCCGCCGGTTTCCAGAAGGAGATCGTTCTGCCGGAGGAGAACCGGGACCGGGACTGGCTGTTTTCCAAAAATGAGCTGCGCCGGGAGATCTACAACCTGCTGAAGGAGCACCGCTATGATTGACGCGCACTGCCACGTCCACAGCCATGCGTTTGCCCGCCTGCTTGCGGCGGCGGGGGTTTCCGCCGTCGTCTGCGGCACCGACCCGGACGACGCGGCACGCACGGAGAGGCTTACAAGGAACTGCCCCACGGTATGCTGCAGTTTTGGGCTGCATCCATGGAAGGCGGACCGGTTCCGGGTGGAGGACATGCTGCCCTTTATCGGCCGGTGCCGGGTACTGGGAGAAATCGGCCTGGACAGTGTGTGGTGCGACGTCCCCCTTTGTGTGCAGGAGCGGGTGTTTATCGACCAGCTGGCACTTGCCGCCCGGCGGAACATGCCGGTTATCCTGCACACAAAGGGGCAAGAACGGCGCATTCTGGAACTGATTGGACAGTTCCCCAACACCTATCTGGTGCATTGGTACAGCTGCCCGAAGGATATCGACCGCTATGTGGCCCTTGGCTGTTATTTTACCCTTGGCCCCTTCTCGCGGGAGGATGATCCGGTTCTGCGCCATGCGCCGCTAAACCGGATTTTAACGGAAAGCGACGGGCCGGACGCCATCTCATGGGCGGCCGGAACCACCCAGCGTGCAGACTATCTGGGAACGCTCCGGCGCTCTGAAAAGTTGATTGAGCGCCGCTGGGGCCTGCCCTCCGGACAGGGCGGGATGGTGGCCGCTGCCAATTTGAATTGCTTTTTAAATGGAGAGAAGAGATGAACACCTTAACAGGTGTTCATCTCTTTTTCACTGTACTTCCATGCGGTTCTATGATACACTAAAACAGAAAGATACCGACAGGAGGGTGAAAAATGACAGAACAGCTATCCAAAGCGCAAGCCGCGCTTTATGAAAAAACCATTCTTGATATTCTGAATCAGGTGGCGGGTGTTGTTATCGGGAAAAACACCGTTGTGGTTAAAATGCTTATGAGTTTTCTTGCCGGCGGGCATGTCCTGCTGGAGGATATTCCCGGCGTGGGAAAAACGACCCTCGCCATGGCGTTTGCGCGGTCCATGGATCTGGTGGCAAACCGTGTGCAGTTCACCCCGGATGTGATGCCCAGCGACATTACCGGCTTCACCGTCTACAATAAAAAAACAGAGCAGTTTGAATACAAGCCCGGTGCGGCTTTCTGCAACCTGTTCCTTGCGGATGAAATCAACCGTACATCCTCTAAAACCCAATCCGCCCTGCTGGAACTGATGGAGGAGGGGCAGGTCACGGTGGACGCGGTGACCCGCGCAGTACCCGACCCGTTTATCGTCATCGCCACCCAGAACCCGGTGGGGACCGTCGGCACCCAGATGCTGCCGGAATCGCAGATGGACCGCTTTATGATCCGGATGAGTATGGGCTACCCCTCTAAGGAGAGTGAGGCGAAAATCCTGCAAAACAAGGCGTTGGGCGACCCGTTGTCCGGCGTGAAGAAAATTGTGGGCGCCGATGAGGTGCTGTCCATGCGCCAGGCGGTGAAGGGCGTGTTTGTGGACGGGAAAATTTTCTCCTACATTGTGGATTTGGTGGACAAAACACGCCGTTGCCCGCACCTGACCCTTGGCGCCAGCCCCCGCGGCAGCATTGCCGTGCTGCGCATGGCGCGGGCCTGCGCGCTGTTAAACGGCCGTAACTATGTCATCCCGGACGATGTGCAGTATGTGTTTGCGGACTGTATCTGCCACCGGCTGATTTTGACTGCCAAGGCACGTGTCGCCGGGCAGAGTGCGGAAAAGCTGGTGGAGGACTTCCTGAGGGAAACGCCTGTCCCCAGCATGAAGTAGGGGGCGCCCAGTGAAAAGTGTCAGAATCCTCTATCTTGTTGTGCTGGCGCTGTGCTTCAGCTACATGGTCATGATTGCGGACTACATCTCTTTTTTGACCCTGTGCGCGGCCCTGCTGCTGCCGGTTCTGCTGGCGGTGCAGGCCCTGCTGCTGCGCGGGAAAATAACGGCAGTGTGCCCGGAACACGCCGATTTTATTGCAGAGGCGGGCCAGCCGTTTCAGATATCCATCCGGCTGAAAAACCGCAGCTTCCTCCCCCTGTCCATGGGGCGGCTGTCCTTCCGGTGTGAAAACCTGCTGTCCGGGCAGGAACGCAGGCTGAAGCTTCGCTTCCGTCTGCGCTCTTTCGGCAGTACGGCCTGCACGCTGCATTTGCAGTCGGCCTGCTGTGGCAGGCTGAAGCTGACGGCAGACTCGTTCTACTGCTACGATGCACTGGGCCTGTTCAGGGTGAAGGGCGTGCTGTTAAACGCCCCGCCGGAACTGACGGTTTTTCCGGCGGTTCTGCCCCTGTCCTGTACCCTTTCAAGGCAGGAAAGCGGCGATTATGAATCCGATACGTTTTCAAAGCACCGGCCGGGCGACGACCCGTCCGAGGTGTTCGGCGTGCGGGAATACCGGCCGGGCGACCCACAGCGAAGCATTCATTGGAAGCTCAGCACAAAACGGAACGAGCTTATCGTGAAAGAGTTCAGCCTACCCATCCAGGACGGCACCATTCTGCTGGCGGAACTGCACCAGGGGGAGCCCGCACAGCTGAGCCGGGAGCTGACCGCATTGTTTTCTATCTCCTCCTTTTTGGCCGAGGCGGAGCGTCCCCACCGTCTTGTATGGTATGACAGTGCGCTGCAGGACCTGCGGGAACTTACTGTTACCGATCCGGATCAGATACCGGAGGCCATGAGTCTGCTGCTGCATGCAGGCGGCACTGCGGAAGACGCAGCGCTGCTTCACTTTGTGGGCAGGCAGCCCACCCGCGGGGTGGACAAGCTGTATTATTTCACCACCAGCTTCCCCGCCCAGTCGGAGGAGTGGCTGCGTCAGACCCTGCCGCCCACCTGTGGCAGGCGTGTTTTTCTGTTTGGCCCCGGTGACGGCAAGCAGGGCAATGTGACGGCGTTTGAGGACCGGCCGGTGGACGAGGTGCTGCAGGGCATGGCCCTGTAAAGGAAAGGAGGAAAAAGCATGAAGAAAATGGCAAAGGCTGCCGCCGGGCAGGAATTTGTGTTCACGGCCGAAGTGGCGGGCAGCCCGACCTCCTTTTCAGACTATCTGCTGTCTGTCCTGCTGCTGTTTGCCGGGATGTTTGGCGCGCTGGGCGTGTTTATGAGTACATTCAGCGTTTTCCCGGCAGATTTTGGGGTGCTTGTGCTTCTGCTTGTTCCGCTGTGCCTGCTGTCGGCCCTGTGCTGGCAGAACAGGAAACTGACTTTTCCGTTTCTGCTGGTATCCGGCGTTGGCATCACCGCAGTCATTCTGCTGTTCAGCGGGCAGGTGTTTTCCGGCGCCATAGAGGTGTATGCCGGTGTGGCGTCGGTGATGAACGGCGCCGGATACGCCAACCTGGCGATTCCTTATGAGCCGGTGGGAAGCGGGTCTCCGCTGCTGTTCTGGGTTCTCGTCAGCCTGGTTCTATCCCTGCTGCTGGGCATGGCGTTTATCCAGGCGCGATCCGGCCTGCTGTGTATTCTGGTCACCGCTCCCTTTCTGTTTTTCGGCCTGGCCTTCGGGCTGGTGCCGGAAAACCTGTTGTTTTATATTTTGCTGATAAGCTTTTACGTGGCGGCGTTTTCCAGCTCCCGCCGGCTTCGCCGGGGGCGAACCGGCCCGTCGCTTTCCGTCGGGGCGGCAACCTTGCTGATGTTGTTTTCCGTCCTATGCTTTTTGTTCACCCAGTGCGTGTTCAAACAGGAGGAGTATGAGCGTGCCGGATGGCTGGTGGATCTGCGCGCCGGAACGCTTTCTTTTGTTTCCAGCCTGTTTTCCGGGGAAATGCCGGACGGGCCCTTCCGTGTGCCGGGAACCTCGGGCGGCGGCATTGCCGGCGGTGTGCTTGGACAGATTGGCCGGCTGGAGTACACGGGGGAAACGGCGCTTCGCGTCACCCGCGGGGTGGAAGCCCCTTACTACCTACGCGCCTATGTGGGCAGCCGGTATGAGGGGAACCAGTGGAACCAGACACAGACGGCAAGCAGGGCGTACCTGCAAAGGGAAAGCCTGTCCATGTTTCAAGAGACGGACCGTGATTTTGCAAGTCCCGGCATGTATATTACAGAACAGCTGATCCAGTCTGGCAGCACGTCTGTCAGCATGGAAACGGACGAAGTTCGTGTGGAAGTGGTAAACGCTCCGGGGCAGTACCGGTACACCCCCTACGGCTCGTCCTCCTATCTGCGTCTTGACCCCTACAATCCGAACTTCATGCAGGACTTGTTCCAAAGCACGGGCAACTCCACCTATGTAGAACCGGTGACGCTGCTGCGGGACACGCAGACCGGCAGGCTTGTGCAGTACAGCCCCTATCTGGACTACCAGCACTCAGCGGATTACCGCAACGCGTTTGACACGGTGGTGGCCTCCCTGCCGTCCGGCACATGGAGTGACCAGTACGCCAACTATGTAAGTGCTTACGGCGGTGTGGACATTCGCTATGCCCCCCGCACAAGGCAGCAGTACCAATACCGGGGCTGGCAGCAGCAGTACACCGTGGCGGAGTTTGTGGACAGGGTAAGGACAGACGTGCAGTCAGTGGCGACCTACTCGCTGGAGCCGGGCATGCTGCCCGAGGGGGAGGACTTCGTGGACTACTTCCTGTTCCAGTCGCATGAGGGATACTGTGTTCACTTCGCCTCTGCCGTTGCGGTCATTTTGAAGATGAACGGCGTCCCCGCCAGATATGTGGAGGGGTATGTGCTGCCTGTCAGCGCCTCATACAGCGGAACCGGCACATTTGACGTGACGGACCGCCAGGCCCACGCGTGGGTGGAGGTGTATTTTGAAAATTTCGGCTGGATTCCGTTTGAGGTGACCCCCGGCGCCGGCTTGACAGAGGCGGATCCTACCGGCGGCAGCGTGACGCAGGAAGGCAGCTCCACCCCGCCGGAGTCATCGTCGTCCTCCAGCTCCCAGACGGAGGGGCAGCCCGGCGGAGCAGACGGTCCGGACGACATCACAGTGCAGGAAACCGGCGGACCCTCCGCTCTGGCCGTGTGGCTCACTGTGGCCTGCGGCATACTGGTGCTTGTGCTGCTGCTTTTGCTTTCCCCTGTTCTGGCGGACCGCCGCAGGGAAAAGCATCTGCAGGGCGACAGGGCCCCTGCAGTGTGTAAGCAGTACAGCCTGCGTGTGTTCCGGCTGCTGGGCCGGCCGTATCAGCCCGGCACGGCCCCGCTGCAATACGCCCGCCTGGTGGATGGGGCGTTCCCGGACCTGGAAAAGGATGGCCCGTCCTTCACACAAATTATGCAGGACATTTTGCAGGCCGAATATGCGGACGTCCCGCTTGGGAAGGAGCAGCAGAAGGAACTGGCACAGTTCCCCCAGCGTCTGCAGCGCCTGTGCCGGTCGCAGGTATCGGGTCTTAAGTGGTTTTATTTCCGCTTTATCAGGCACATATAATTTTTACAGGGGGAAAACAGCATGGAAATTCGGCCCTACCGCCCGGCAGACTGCCGGCAGATTGCACGGCTTTTTTACAGCACAGTTCACACCGTGTGCGCGAAGGACTATGCGCCGCGACAGCTGAATGCATGGGCGGATGGAAAGACGGATTTGCAGGGATGGAACCGGTCCTTCCTCCGCCATCGGACATTGGTGGCAGAGGAGAACGGACGGATTATCGGCTTTGGCGACATCACACGGGAGGGCTATCTTGACCGGCTGTATGTCCACCGCAGCTTTCAGGGCCGCGGCGTGGGCACAGCCCTGTGCAGCAGGCTGGAGCAGTTTGCCGCACAGGCGCACCGCATTACCACCCATGCCTCCATCACAGCGCGCCCGTTCTTTTTGCAGCGCGGCTATCACACAGTCCGTATGCAGTGGGTGGTAAGAAAAGGTGTCGTCCTCAACAACTATCTGATGGAAAAAAGCACGGGATTCTCAAAAAAACCAAAAGTTTAAGGGCGATGAAAACAGCGCCCAAAAAGGAAGAAGCCAGCCCAAAGGCCGGCTTCTTCCTTTTTTACTCAATTAAAAAGGTCTTTTCGCCGTAGGATATGGTTGTGCCCTGCAATGCCCTAAACGTGACGGAGATAAGCTGAAGGTTGCCATCCTCCCCCTGTGTAAACGTGCCGTAGCTTCGGAAGTTCCGCCACGTCGGCTCGTTGTCCCGGTATTCAACCGTGGGATATACAGT
>CAJFUF010000001.1 GCA_904420175.1 Candidatus Schneewindia gallinarum | reverse complement strand
GTCGATGGTTCGATTCCGTCCGGAGGCACCAAATTTTCGGACTGATTATATTCGAGCCATTCTTCACATAGAATTTGAATGTAGTCATTCGTGCACTCTTCGGAGTGTGATTTGCGGGTTTAGCTCATCTGGTAGAGCGCCACCTTGCCAAGGTGGAGGTAGCGAGTTCGAGCCTCGTAACCCGCTCCAGACGTGGAAAGGCGCTATTATTACGATGGCGCCTTTTCCTTTACGGCGCCATAGCCAAGTGGTAAGGCAGAGGTCTGCAAAACCTTCACCCCCGGTTCAAATCCGGGTGGCGCCTCCAAACAGCAAGAAGCCTTTTCCATTTGTCGGAAAAGGCTTCTTTTTATTTGCTTCTTGCCAGAGGAGGGCACATGCCATGGATTTTGCGATTGAACATCTTTCGAAAAGCTTTGACAGCAAGCAGGTCCTTCGGGATATTACTTTTACATTTGAGCCGGGAAAGATTTACGGCTTGCTTGGACGCAACGGCGCGGGAAAGACCACGCTGTTTAACTGTATCAACCGCGATATGAAAGCGGATGGCGGCAGCTTTTATTTTGTTCAGGATGGGCAAAAGCGGCAAATTCGTCCGGAGGATGTTGGCTACATCCTTTCCACCCCAACAGTACCGGAATTTTTGACGGCCAGGGAATTTATAAAGTTCTTTCTGGACATTAACAGTGAGTCCGTACATATTCATCGATCCATTGACGAATGGCTTGAGCTGATAAGCATTGCAGCAGAAGATCGCGACAAGCTGATGAAGGATTTTTCCCACGGCATGAAAAACAAAATGCAGATGCTTGTCAACATCATCGCAGAACCGGAACTGATGTTGCTGGACGAGCCGCTCACTTCGCTGGATGTGGTTGTGGCAGAGGAGATGAAGCAGCTGCTGCGTTCGCTTAAGAAGGAGCGAATTATCATTTTTTCCACCCATCTGCTGGATCTTGCCCTGGATTTGTGCGACGTCATCGTCCTGCTCAGCCATGGTGAACTTGAGATTGTGGATAAGGAGGATCTGGACGGTGCGGAATTGAAAGGCAAAATTCTGGCCGCCCTGCGGGAGGAAGATCATGAATAAGACGCTGCGGATTTCTTTCTCGCTTCGAAATGCCTACAAGGTGAACAGTATCCTGTATTCCTTAAGGCAGTTGCCGCTGATAAAACGGCTGCTTCCGGCCAGCCTGTACGGCTCGAAAGGCCTGAACCGGTTTGCAGCCGTGCTTGCCGCCATTTGGGAGCTTCTGTCGGCCTTTCTAGGAAAGTACCTTTATTTCCTCATCATGCTTTCCTTGCCGCTGAATGCCTACCAAACGGGCGCCAAAGCCGAAGCCTTTCTTCATATGCTGCTTTGTCTGAGTGTGATTGGCTCGCTTTTCAATACCTATCTGTTCAACCCGACGAAGGAGAAATACTACGCTGTTATCCTTATGCGAATGGATGCACGCCAGTATGCGCTGGTGGATTATGCTTACAATATGGTCAAACTGCTTGTGGGCTTTCTTGTCTTTGGCATGCTGTTCGGCCTGGCCTGGGGCGTCCCCGTCTGGCTCTGCCTGCTGGCGCCGTTTTTTGTCTCAGGGCTGAAAATGATTGCGGCGGTCTGCCAGCTTGCCACATATGAAAAGACAGGCAGGGCTGTGAATGAAAACAACCCCGGAAAATTTCAGTGGATTGCGGCGGCAGTGCTGCTTGCCGCCGCCTACGGCCTGCCTGCACTGGGCCTCCTGCCTCCGCTGTGGTTCGCGGCCGCCGTCATGCTTGCCGTCGTGCTGACCGGTGCGGTGGCCTTAAAGAAAATTGTCCGTTTCCAGCACTTCAGGGCCTGCTATCAGCAAATTCTCCATCCTGCAGTCAATGTGCAGGCTGCGGCAGCTGCCAGCAGGCGCATGCAACACGACCGGATGATTTCGGCGGATACTGCCGTGACAAGCCGGAAAAAGGGCTTCGAATATTTTAACGAGCTGTTTGTCAAGCGCCATCGAAAACTGCTTTGGAAATCCTCCCTGCGGCTGACAGGCATCTGTGCTGCCATTTTGTGCGTGGCGGTAGCAGGGGCTTTTCTTTCGCCTGAATTCGGCAGGCAGGCGGGGATCTTCTTAAGTGAAAAGCTGCCGTGGTTTGTTTTTTTCATGTACCTTATCAACCGTGGAACCGGTTTCACCCAGGCGCTGTTTATGAACTGCGACCACAGTCTGCTGACCTATTCATTTTATAAGCGGCCGAAGTTTGTTTTAAAACTGTTTCGCCTCCGCCTTTGGGAAATTATGAAGGTGAATCTTTTACCCGCCTGCACAGTCGGACTTGGGATCACAGCATTGTACCTTGCCTGCCCGGGCAGGGCGGATCTGCTTGTCTGTGCCGTGTATGCCGTGTCCATACCTGCGCTGAGCATCTTTTTCTCTGTGCACTATTTAACGCTGTACTATCTTGTGCAGCCCTATAATGCAGGCACAGAACTGAAAAGCGCAACCTACCAAATTGCAATGTGGGGAACCTATCTTGTCTGTTTCTTCCTTATGAATTTGGAAATTCCTGCGCTTGCGTTTGGAATTACCGTTATCGCTTTCTGCCTGGCCTACTGTGCCGTGTCGTGCGTTCTTGTCTATAAAATGGCCCCCAGAACCTTCCGCTTACGCATGTAGGCGGCAGAAAGAAGGGGAAACAGCTGAGAGGAAGGAGGGAACCCTATGCGGCAGAACATCCTACACCCGCTGGAGCCCGTGTTTGACAGCCGTTCGCGCGTTTTGGTATTAGGTACAATGCCGTCCCCCAAATCGCGGGAGCAGGGCTTTTATTACGCGCATCCGCGAAATCGGTTTTGGACGGTTCTCCCGGCCCTGCTGGGGGAGCCGATCCCCAAGAGCGTTTCGGACAGAAAGGCGCTTGTCCTGCGCCGTCACATCGCGCTGTGGGACGTCTTGAAAAGCTGCACAATAACCGGCGCGGCCGACAGCAGCATTAAGGACCCGGTCCCCAATGATTTGCGCCCCATCCTTTCAGCGGCCCCTATCCGGGCGGTTTTTACCACCGGCGGCAAGGCGCATACCCTTTACCGGCGGTTGTGCATGCCGCTGTGCGGTGTGGAAGATATTCCGCTGCCGTCCACCAGCCCGGCCAACTGTGCCATGAGTGAGGCAGATTTGAAAGAAGCTTACAGCATTTTACTGAACTATCTGTAGGAAAGGCAGTATTAAAGCAGAAAAAAGCGGCCTCCCGTGCGGGAGGCCGCTTTCCATTTAAAGAATTATAAATCGAAACAGGCCTTCAGGGCGTCCTGTGCCACATACAGATAGGCGGCGCTGATTAAAAACGAAATCTCCGTCTCAGAGGTGGTAATCAGCTGGATAGGGATCCCGTGATCGGACATCGCTTTCACAGCTGTGTAGGCCACACCGAAGGTGGTGCGCATACCTTCTCCTGCAATGGTGATTTTGGCATTGCCTCCGTTGGCGGACAACTTGACATTGGGATGTTTTTCACGAAGTGCCGCAATAATGGTCAGCGTCTCTTCCAGCTCGTCACCGGGCACCGTAAACGATACCCCGAATTTGTCCGAAAAACTGGTGGACTGGGAAATCATGTCAATATTGATTTTCTGTGCGGCAAAGACCCCCAAAACCTCGCTGAAAAAGACAAGATCGTTGGGAATATCCCGCAGGTTGACAAGGGTGATGTCCTCCGCCGTTGTCAGGCTGCTGACGGGTTTCATGGCGCTTCCTCCTTTTAAATAATGTCCTTCATGGTATATAATCCGTTCGGTTTGCCCTGCAGGAACACAGCCGCCGCAACCGCGCCGGTTGCAAACACATCCTTTGAGGCCGCACTGTGTGAGATGGTCAGCACCTCGTCCTTGCCTGCAAACAGCACCTCGTGCTCACCCACAATGGTGCCGCCACGGACAGAATGGATACCGATTTCCTTTTTTGTGCGTTTCTGCCGTTTGCTGTGCCGCTCATACACATACTCACAGGGTTCCGGTAAGGCCTCATTAATCCCGTCCGCCAGCATCAATGCAGTGCCGCTGGGTGCGTCGATTTTCTGGTTGTGGTGCTTTTCAATGATTTCGATATCGAAACCATACAGAATCTGTGCGGCTTTTTTGGCAAGCTCCACCATCAGGTTGACGCCAAGGGACATGTTGGCGGTGAAAAACAGGGGAAGGCGCTTGGAATAGTCATGGATCAGCTCGATCTGCTCCGCAGACAAGCCGGTGGTTGCAATGACCGCGGGCAGCCGTTTGCTGCCTGCATATTCCAGAAGATCCACCAGCAGGGAAGGATGGGAAAAGTCGATGATGACATCGGCCTCCTCCTTGACAGCCGCAGGCGAGCTGTAAATGGGGAACGCAACCTGGGGGTCGGTGTTTAAGTCAATTCCTGCTACAATTGTGCAGTCGTCCCTTTCTGTCACAATGGACGCGATGACCCGGCCCATTTTCCCCAGTGCTCCACTTAAAATTATCCTGACCATTCTTTCAAAACACTTCCTTTACAGAATTCCAGAGTCCTTCATTGCTTTTTTTAACTGCTCCAGCTGGGCCGTGCCAAGTTCTGCCAGGGGGAGACGGCACCCTCCAACCGGAAAGCCCATCAGCTTTACAGCGGCTTTGACCGGGATGGGGTTCACATCGCTGAACAGCGCCTTGACAAGCGGCATGCTTTCCAGCTGGATACGGCGGCTGGTCTCCATGTCGCCCGCGAAGAAGCTGGCAACCATGTCGTGCACCATTTTCGGCGCCACATTGGATAGCACAGAGATGACGCCCTTGCCGCCAAGCGCCAGCATGGGAACAACCTGATCGTCGTTACCGGAGTACAGCTGCAACTCCTCTCCGCACAGTGCCGCAGTCTCTGCAATGTCGGAGAAATTGCCGCTGGCTTCCTTTGTGGCCACGATGTTCGGGTGCTTGGACAGCTCCAGATAGGAAGCGGGCTTAATGGTCATGCCCGTCCGGGAAGGAACGTTATACAGGATGTTGGGGATATCCTCACAGTCGGCAATGGTCATGAAATGCTTTACCACACCGCGCTGGGACGTTTTGTTGTAGTAGGGCGTTACCTGAAGCACCGCATCGGCACCAGCCTGCTTCGCCTCTTTTGTCAGCATGCAGGCATAGGCAGTGTCGTTGCTTCCCGCGCCGGCGATAACCGGTACGCGATGGGCCACTTTTTCAACGGCAAAGCGGATACACTCAATATGCTCGTCATCCGTCATGGTAGACGACTCGCCCGTTGTACCGCAGATCACGATGGCGTCGGTTCCGTTGTCAATCTGATAGTCGATCAGGGTGCCAAGCAGGTCGTAGTTAATGGAGCCGTCGGCGTTCATCGGTGTCACAATGGCAACGCCTGCTCCGGTAAAGACCGTTTTCTTCATCATAAACCCTCCTTTAAGATGCTGCTACCGGTAAAAACTACTTCTCCCAGTAGGCAATCAGTTTTTCCGCAATCTGCACTGCGTTGGAAGCGGCGCCTTTGCGGATATTGTCTGCCACCACCCAAAGGTTGACCGCAGACTCGGCACTGGTGTCGCGGCGGACACGGCCGACATACACTTCGTCATGGCCGGTGGAAATGGTCGCCATGGGATAAACCTCATGTGCGGGATCATCCATAAGAACGACACCGGGCGCATTTTTCAGGACAGCCTTCAAATTATCCAGATCATAGTCGTTGTAAAACTCCACATTGATGGACTCGCTGTGGGAATTAAAGACCGGAACACGGACGGTGGTCGCCGTAATCAACAGGGAGTCGTCGTGTAGGATCTTTCTTGTCTCATCAATCATCTTCTGCTCTTCCTTGGTGTAGCCGTCGTCCTGAAAGACGTCAATATGGGGCAGGCAGTTGCTGAAAATGGGGTAGGGGAACTTCTGCAGCTCATAGTCCGTCCCGTTAACAAAGGCCTTCGCACCGTTTTCCAGGTCCTGATAGCCCTTTACACCCGCGCCGGACACCGCCTGATAGGTGGAGTAGACAATCCGCTTAATGTTGTACTTGTCGTTTAACGGTTTCAGCGCCACCACTGCCTGAATGGTGGAGCAGTTCGGATTGGCAATGATGCCCTTGTGCTTCATAATGTCTTCCGGGTTGACCTCCGGCACCACCAGCGGCACATCTTCATGCATTCTCCACTGGGAGCTGTTGTCGATGACAACGCAGCCTTTCTCCGCCGCAATGGGTGCAAATTCCTTGCTGGTTCCGCCGCCCGCGGAAAACAGTGCAATGTCAAAACCGCTGTCAAAGCTATGTTTATTGAGCTCCTGCACGGTATATTCACTGCCCATGAAAGACAGCTTTTTGCCTGCGGAGCGGCTGGACGCGAACAGGACATATTCGCTGACCGGCAGGTTCTTCTCCTCCAGCACCTTTAGAAAGGTCCGACCGACCATTCCTGTGGCGCCAACCACTGCAACACGATATTTCTTCATAAAAAAACTCCCCTTTACTATTAATAACAAATTTAAATAGATTAGACACAACAACCGGCTTCCGCTGCAATACGGCAATAAAAAAACCGGTTGAAAACCGGCAGAGCATGGAATATAATAGAAGATGCTGTATGCATAGAAAGACCATATTCTATGATAGCGCTTCATCATGTTCCATGATGACAGTCGAGGATGTATTCCATACAACGACCAGGCGGACAGTTTCCCAGCTGCCCCCTTCGGCGTTGGGGCCTTTTGCCGCAGTTCACCGGCCATGGGCGGCCTCCCTGCGGTTACTCATCCATAACGCACCTCTATCCGGGCCCTGACGGGCTAAAAATAGTGTATCATTCCTGTAGGGTAAAGTCAACCGATTTTCCCCGCATTCCATTAGAAAAAAGGCGGATTTATGAAAAAAAGTGATTTTTATTTTGACCTTCCGGAGCAGCAGATTGCCCAGACTCCAATCGAACCGCGGGATCACTCCAGAATGATGGTGGTGGACCGGCGGACCGGGGCTTGCAGTCACCGGCATTTTTATGACATCTATGATTTGTTGAACCCCGGGGATCTGCTGGTTCTCAATGACTCCCGCGTGATCCCTGCACGCCTTTACGGCGTCCGTGAAGGGAGCCTTGGCGCAGTGGAGGTGCTGCTGCTGGAGCACCGGGAACTCAACCTGTGGGAGTGCGCTGTCCGGCCTGGGAAAAAGTTCAAGCCGGGGAACCGCTTTGTCTTTGGAGACGGCCTGCTGACCGCCACTGTGAAGGAAGTGCTGGAGAACGGAAACCGGATTCTTGAAATGCACCATGAGGGCAGTTTTTACGAGCTGCTGGAAACAATTGGGCAGATGCCTCTGCCGCACTACATCAAAACCCAGCTGCAGGACAAGGAACGGTACCAGACTGTCTATGCAAGGGAGCGCGGCTCTGCCGCAGCGCCTACGGCCGGCCTTCACTTTACAAAGGAATTGCTGAAAAAAATCGAGGAGAAGGGCGTCAATCTTGCCTATGTAACCCTGCACGTGGGTATTGGAACCTTCCGCCCGGTGAAAACGGAGGAGATTACTGATCACCAAATGCACTCGGAACATTATATGCTGCCGGAGCGTACAGCGCAACTCATTAACGAGACAAAGGCCCGGGGCGGCCGGGTCATTGCGGTGGGCACTACCAGTTGCCGCACGCTGGAATCGGTGGCGACCAAGCTGAACGGTTCCATCCGGCCGGATGAAGGATACACCAACATTTTCATCTATCCCGGGTATCAGTTTAAGGTGTTGGATGGGCTGATTACAAACTTCCATCTTCCAGAAAGCACGCTGATTATGCTGGTGTCTGCCTTCCTCGGAAGGGAAAAGACGCTGGCCGCATACCGAACGGCAGTGGAGGAACAATACCGTTTCTACAGCTTTGGCGACGCAATGGCTATTCTCTAGCCGGCGGATGTAAAAAAGGCGCGAACCTTTTTACACGCACTTGACGCAGGCTCAGAACTGCGGTATGATTAAAAAGGAATGTAGCAGCATTCCTTTTTTCTGAGAAGCTAGTTAGTTGATTCTAACTGATTGAGAAACAGAAGGGAGCGGTTCGGCTATGACAAAAATCACATTAACAATTGACGGGATGCAGTGCGGCATGTGCGAGGCCCATGTCAACGATGCGGTCAGAAGGGCGTTTTCGGTAAAAAAGGTAAGCTCCTCCCACAGCAAGGGGGAAACGGTGATTCTTACAAAAGAAGACATCGGGGATGACCTGCTAAAAAAGGTTATTGAAAACACCGGATACAGGGTACTTTCCATAAAGAAGGAGCCCTATGAGAAAAAAAGCCTGTTTTCACGCGGCTGAAATCCGACAGCAACCTGCCGAAGCAGGGGCCGGATACCGGCCCCTGCTTTATTTATCTGTTTTATTTTTGGGTTTGATAAGCCGGACAAGAAAGAAGATAAGCCCCAAAACGGTAAAGATGGTACCGGCGCACCAGTAGACTGAGACCCCGCGGTTGCTTGTTCCATAAATCTCCAATGCCCCCTGAAAAATACAGCCGACCGTCCATGCGGCGATGCCGGAGTGGTAGCAGTTTAGGGCAAGACGGCCGGGCCTTACGGGCGAGGCACACAGGGCAGCCAGACAGAAGGGGAACGCCCCGGCGGTCAATGGAATCAGAAACGCATAAATCATGAAGTAGGAGTATACTCCATGGCTGAACTGTTCATATACTGCGCCGAATAGGGCGCACAACAGGGCGGCCAGCAGATAGACAGTACCGGTTTTCAGGGCCTGCTTTTGCGTGGTGTCAGCGTGCGATGTAGACAATGTCGCTTACACTCCTTTCCGAGATGGTGCGTCCGCTTGTTGTCGGGTTGTTGATGACGGTGCCGTTAAAGACCATGGTGGAGGAGCCGCCGCCGTCCAGATTATAAGCAGTTTGGACGCCAAGCTTTTGCATAAATTCTGCCAGTTGAAGCAGCGACAGACCTTCGCTTTCCTCCGTACGCCCGTCCGAAACCACAAACACATAGTGCAGATTGTCCACGATGCCAATGGCTGTACGCGGGTTGCTGGCCTTTGACCTGCCGACCTCCGTGTCCTCCAACACGCTCAATCGGCCGTTTTCAATCAGTGCCGGACCAAAGGACAGAACCTGGACTGCGCCGTTGGCAGCCAGCTGCTCGGCAGTAACTTCCGATTCCTCGATGATCTCAAAGGAACCGTCCTCATATATGACAAGATCCTCGCTGTCCTGCTTGGGGGTGTCCCGGTAGATTACGCCGTTTCGGATAACATACCCCGACTCCTGCGCGCCGTAGTAGTCGCCGTTAATGGCGAGAAGCGCATTAACACCCTCGGCAATTTCAGAGGTTTTTTCCGTTACGTTTCTTCCATAGGCATTTTGCGCAAACGCCGTTTTCAAATATTCGGGAGAGGACAGCACAACATCCGCCACATACACAGTGGTCTCATTTTCCCTGTATTCCGTAATGGTGATGCTGATGTTTTCATCTTGATAGGAATTTTCTGTCATCAGCGCACTGGGGGATGATGATGCCTCCTCCTGCACGCTGCTGCTTTGCTCCGGTTCAACCTCCGTGTAGACCCTTGCAATAACAAATGTATCCAGAGCAAGATAAACAGTAAAACTGAGCAACAGAAAGGTATAAACCACCGCCCAAAGATGTTTTCCAAGAAACAAAATTTCTTCCCTCCGGTTGTTATTTTGATATTTATACCCAAACATTACATGTCTTTCGAAAACACGAAACGTCTTTGAACCAGCCAGCTTATGAAAAAGAACAGCACTTCCGTCAGCAGTTTTGCGGCATAACGGTTTAAGGACAGCCCTTCCGCCAGCAGGCTTAAAAAAAGCGTATTGGCCAGCAGGACAGCTGTAGCCAGAAGAGCGTAGCGCAACGCCGATGGGATAAGCCGGTTTGTGCTTTGAAACACAAATTTCCTGTTAATGGTGTAATTCACACCGGCACTGAGAAGCCTGGCCCCGGCGTTGGCGACCCATATGCCGGCGGCCCCTCCAAGCCCCGCTGTAAAACTGATGAACAGACAGTACAGCCCATAGTCCAGCAGAAAACAGAGGAAGGAAGCGGCGGAAAACTTTAAAAGTTCCCGATAGATTCGAAATGAGTCCCGAACAGGGTGGAAGTGGGACGCCCTGTTTTTGTTAAGATAGATGGTTTCTATGGGAACTTCCAGTACGGGGATATGTCTGCGTGCACACTCCAACAGCACGTTCATCTCATACTCATACCGCTCTCCTTCAATGGAAGCAAACATCGGGCTTAAACTGGAGTCAAACGCGCGCAGACCGCTTTGCGTGTCGTAAACCGGCGACCCGGTGGCGTGGGAGTACACAAAGCGTGTCACAGCATGCCCCACCTTGCTTCGCAGCGGGGTGCCGCGGCTCTGCCCCCGGCAGCCGAGGACAAGGCAGCCTGGATTTTTCATCGCCGCGTTGCAGACCGTTTCCGCGTCCCGGACTGTGTGCTGCCCGTCGGCGTCCAGTGTGACCACAACCGCCCCGGCATACTTGCGTTGAATATAGTGTAATCCGGTTTTCAGCGCAGCGCCTTTTCCGCGGTTTGTTTTGTGGTGCAAAACGGTGGCAAATCTGCCGGCCTGCCGGAAGACATGCTGGTAATGCGTCCCGCTGCCGTCGTCCACGACCACAATGTCCCACCCAGTGCTTTTTAAGGGCCGCAGAATCTCCAACAGGTGATGATCCGGCTCAAGGGCCGGGATCAGGGCAATTTGCTTTTCCAACACTGTGTACCGTCTCCTTTCAGCTGCCTCTTCACTGGGGATTATAACTGCTGAACCCAAACTCAACTTAAAACAAGTGTGAAAACTGAAAGAAAAGAAAGACGGCAAAAAGCCCGCGGAGAACTTCTCCGCGGGCTTTTACTTGTACTATTTATTCCGCCAAGGATTGTAACAGGCTGTCCTTCAGCTCCGCCAGCTGTGCGGCAGAGTCCTCTTTTAAAGCGGATTTGAGGGTGACAACCGGATCCAATACCTGCATTTGCTTCATCTCATCTAGCAGCGCACGCATCAGTTTGCCGCTGGCAGGCGCCCAGGAACCGTTTTCAATTAACGCAACGGTCCGGTTTTGCACGTTCAATGCTTTCATGTCATGCAGGAAATTAAGCATGGCAGGGTAGATGCCGTTGTTGTAGGTGGGGGACGCCAGCACCAGGTGGCTGCAGCGGAACACCTCTGCAATCAGGGTGGAGACGTGGGTACTGGACACGTCGTACACAGAGATGTTTTTTACACCGCTTTCCGCAAGAGCACCTGCAAAGATGTTAACGGCATTTTCCGTGTCGCCGTACATGGAAGCGTAAAAAATTGCAACTGCTTTTTCCTCCGGCTCATACTTGCTCCAGTGGGTATATTTATCAAGCAGATAGGGGATGTTGCTGCGCCACACGGGACCGTGCAGCGGGCAGATCATCGCAATTTCCAGCCCGGACAGTTTTTTCATGGCCGCCTGCACCTGCGGGCCGTATTTGCCGACAATGTTGCTGTAATAGCGGCGCGCATCCGCAATCCAGTCCCGGTCGAAATCCAACTCATCATCAAACAAATTGCCGTTCAGTGCGCCGAAGCTGCCAAAAGCATCGGCAGAAAAGAGGATTTTTTCGCTTTCCTCATAGGTCATCATCACTTCCGGCCAGTGGACCATGGGTGCAAAATAAAACCGAAGCGTATGGCTGCCGAGGGGAAGAACGTCGTTTTCCGCCACAATCAGGGTACGTCCATCCAGATCCATATCGTAAAACTGACGAATCAGCGTCAACGTTTTTGTATTACCGACAATTTTTAACCCGGGGAAACGGTAAAGTAATTCCTCAATACCGGCGCAGTGATCCGGTTCCATGTGGTTGACAATTAAGAAATCCAGCGGCCGCCCGTCCAGAACATGGTAGATGTTCTCCAAAAACTGGCGGGAGATGGAGGAATCCACCGTGTCAATCAGCGCAGTTTTCTCATCCATAATCAGATACGAGTTGTAGGACACACCACGGGGAATGGGGAACAGGTTTTCAAACAGCGCCAGACGGCGGTCGCTTCCACCCACCCAGTGAATGGTATCGTTCAGTTTTCGTGTGCAATGCATGAACGTCATCGCTCCTTTCAGGGATTCTTTTTCAGTCTTTACTTTTCACTTTGCCCTATTCCGGCATATAGGGCAAACTTACAGATTCTAACAGATAATAGCATACAACAAGCAAATGGAAAAATCAAGAGAATAAACCTACCATTTATGTATAATTTAAATCCAGGCATTTTTATCGTTTATGGTGCGGCCAGCTATACGCCTGCCTGGCGCAGCTTACCTCCTGTGCCGGATTTCTCTGCTTGCCTCGTATTGAGGAAGGGCTGGGCTGCAGTGCGGTTTATCCCGGTTTTGGGGCTTTCGGAATTCGCAGGGTATAGCAGACCTTTCCCAGAAAAAAGCATTACTTTTTTTATTGCAGATACCGGACAGTCCCAGCAGTGCCGGAATTTAATGAACTTTCCCCGCCTTTGCGGCGGACGCCAAGATGGATGTGGCGGCAGAAGAACCGATTCCTGCGGCATATCTGGGTGGACCCTCCACCACCGATAGCTGGGGAGTTATGGCCGGACGTTTTTAATTAGAATGGTTTTAGACATTGCACCGGAACGGCAGGACAGGAAAAGAGACGGGCACAAAAGTCCGTCTCTTTTCCTGTCTCCGACGGTCTTAAAGGCCGCCTTTGCTTCCTTTTAATGTTTTTCAGCGGATGGAACGAACTTTCTCCATCAGTTCGTCATTCCAGGTCCACTCGCTAATCTGGGCCGCCTCTGTAACGTGATAGGGCTTGCTTGCGCCGACAATGGCAGAGGTGATTCCAGGCTGGTTAAGGACAAATGCCGTGGCGAACTGGGACAGGGTAACACCGCACTCCTGCGCAAGAATCCGGTACTGGGCCACCAGTTCAAAATTGTGATCGCTGAAGTAGCCGAACAGCAACTCTTCACCCTGTGCTCCACGACTGCCTTCCGGCAGGTCGTCGGGGGAAGTGTATTTACCGGACAGCATTCCGCGCGCCAACGGACTGTAGGCGACAGCCCCCACCCCTTCGTGCACGCAGAAGGGAAGAAGCTCTTTTTCAATATCGCGGGACAGCAGGTTGTACTGCGGCTGAACAGAAACAAACTGTTCAAGCCCCATCTTGTCCGCAACGCCGTTGGCCTTGGCAATCTGCCACGCCATGTAATTGGAGCAACCAATATAACGCACCTTTCCTGCGCGCACCAAATCATCCAGTGTTCGCAGCGTTTCCTCCAGCGGCACGGTATCGTGATAGCTGTGCAGCTGATACAAATCAATATGGTCTGTCTGCAAACGCAGCAGCTGCTGATCAATTTCATCCATAATATGCATGCGGGAATAGCCGCGCAGGTTCGGATAATCGCCCATGGTTGCGCCCACCTTGGTGGCAAGCACAACCTTATCCCGACGGCCTTTCAGCGCTTTCCCGAGAATACGCTCGCTGTCACCGGTGCCGTGGATGTAGGGCATATCCTGCCCTTTCCCGTATAAGTCTGCCGTATCAATAAAGTTGATTCCACAGTCCAGCGCCTCGTCCACAATGCGAAGCGATGCCTGTTCATCAATCCATCGGCCGAAAGCCATGGTGCCCAGACAGATGTTGGAGACAATCAGGCCGCTTTTCCCAAGTGTGGTATACTTCATGGTTTGCTCCCTCCCAGCAGTCGATGTGATAACATTATTATAACATAATATAACGATTTAGTCAAAGCTTTTTTCAGTTCGGGGACTTGACAAAGCGAAGAAAACGACTTATCATTTAAACAGATAAACAAATGAATGGATGTGAGAATATGAATAGAGCAGACGAAGTAGAACGCTGTGAGTACCTGTATGTACATCAAGATGTGGTGGAAAAGGTAACCTCCGAAATGCCGAAGGATGAGACACTGTATGACCTGGCGGAGCTGTTCAAGGTGTTTGGGGATTCCACCCGCATTAAAATTCTGTATGCGCTGTTTGAGGCGGAGCTTTGTGTCTGCGACATTGCGCAGCTGCTGGGCCTGACACCCGCTGCGGTATCCCATCAGCTTCGGGTTTTAAAAACCAGCAAGCTGGTAAAAAACAGACGGGATGGGAAAAATGTTTTTTATTCTCTGGCAGACGACCATGTGCGCCGGATTATTGACCAGGGTATGGAACATATCAACGAATAAAACAACAGTTGATTTTAGGAGGGTTTTTTCATGAAAAAAAGTTTTAAGCTTGAAGATTTGGACTGCGCCAATTGTGCGCAGAAAATGGAGGACGGCATCAAAAAAATCGATGGTGTTCAGGATGCCTCTGTCAGCTTTCTGATGCAGAAAATGACGGTTACCGCACCGGACGAACGGTTTGACGACATTATGAAGGAAGTTGTGAAAACTTGCCGGCGCATTGAGCCGGACTGCAAAATTAAGCGGTGAATTCGGACGGCGTCCAGACGCAGGGGAGAGGAAGGCTATGAATAAAAAGCAAAAAATCATGCTGGGGCGAATTCTTGCAAGCGCAGTCCTGCTGGTGGGCGCTGTGCTTGTTCCAGCAACAGGTGCCGTACGCCTGGCTGTTTTCCTGGTGCCCTACGCCGTTGTTGGCTGGGATATTCTGTGGAAGGCCGTGCGGAACATTGCCCATGGACAGGTGTTCGATGAAAATTTCCTGATGGCACTTGCAACCGTCGGCGCTTTTTTTACCGGTGAATATCCGGAGGCGGTTGCGGTTATGCTTTTTTATCAGGTGGGTGAGTTGTTTCAAAGCTACGCAGTGGGACGCTCGCGTAAATCCATTGCCTCCCTGATGGATATCCGTCCGGACTATGCCAACATCGAGCGGGACGGCACACTTGTGCAGGTGGATCCGGACGAGGTGGCTGTTGGAGACGCCATTGTCATCAAGGCCGGTGAAAAAATCCCGCTGGACGGTGTTGTATTGGAGGGATCCTCCATGGTGGATACCGCTGCCCTGACAGGTGAATCCCTGCCGCGTGCTGTTCAGCCGGGGGACGATGTCATCAGCGGCTGTATTAACCAAAGCGGCCTGCTTCGTGTGCAGGTGACCAAGGCCTTTGGTGAATCCACGGTTGCGAAAATCCTTGATCTTGTGGAAAACTCCAGCGCGAAGAAGGCGAAGGCGGAAAACTTTATTACAAAATTTGCCCGCTATTACACCCCCGCTGTGGTCATTGCGGCACTTTTGCTGGCAGTTCTTCCACCGCTGGTGCTGGGCGGCGGCTGGGCAGACTGGGTGCACCGTGCATTGATTTTCCTTGTTATCTCCTGCCCGTGTGCACTGGTAATCTCCGTGCCGCTTAGCTTTTTCGGCGGTATCGGCGGGGCGTCCAAGCAGGGGATCCTTGTAAAAGGCGGAAACTATTTGGAGGTTCTCGCTCGGACGGAGACTGTGGTTTTTGACAAGACAGGAACCCTGACAAAGGGTGTGTTCAATGTAACGGTTATCCACCCGGATGACTGTTCGGAGGCCCAGCTGCTGGAACTGGCCGCCCTTGCGGAAAGCTACTCCGATCATCCCATCTCCCGCTCTTTAAAGGAAGCGTACGGGAAGGAATTTGATGCCTCCCGTGTCTCCGGTGTGGAGGAACTGTCCGGCAGGGGCGTGCGTGCCATGGTCGACGGCAGGCAGGTCTGCGCGGGGAATGACAAGCTGATGGAGGAAATCGGCGTCAGCTGGCACCCCTGCCACCATGTGGGAACAACAGTCCATGTGGCGGTGGATGGGGTATATGCCGGGCACATCGTCATCTCGGACGAAGTCAAGCCGGATGCCGCGCAGGCGGTAGCGGCTTTGAAGACACAGGGCGTGCAAAAAACCGTGATGCTGACAGGCGATGCAAAGGCCGTGGGTGAAGCCGTGGCGGAGCAGCTTGGCCTTGATGAAGTGCACACGGAATTGCTTCCTGCCGACAAGGTGACGCAGGTGGAACACCTCTTGACAGAAAAGTCACAAAAAGGTAAACTTGCCTTTGTAGGCGATGGTATCAACGATGCGCCGGTGTTGTCCCGTGCAGACATCGGCATCGCTATGGGGGCCATGGGCTCCGACGCTGCCATTGAAGCGGCGGATATCGTATTGATGGATGACAAACCGTCGAAAATTGCCACTGCAATCCGCATTGCAAAAAAGACCCTGCGCATTGTTCACCAGAACATTGTGTTTGCCCTTGCGGTGAAGGCGCTGGTGCTGGTGCTGGGCGCTGCTGGTGTGGCCAACATGTGGGAGGCGGTTTTTGCGGATGTGGGCGTGTCCGTACTTGCAATTTTAAACGCCATGCGGGCACTGAAAAGTAAGGACTGAACAAAAACTGGAAGAAGGAATGGAAATGCTTCTCTTACAACACATTGCCTGGGGGCTGCCGGAGGGGACGGAGATCATCCGTGATGTCAGCCTGGATATAGGCGACAACAAATTGGTGGTGGTCACCGGACCGAACGGTGGCGGAAAGACCACGCTGGCAAAACTGATAGCCGGAATTGAACAGCCCTCCTCAGGCAGGCTGATTTTAGACGGGGAGGACATTACCGCCCTGGATATGACCCAGCGCGCACAGAAGGGTATTGCCTATGCATTTCAGCAGCCGGTGCGCTTTAAGGGCCTGACGGTAAGGGATTTGCTGGAGCTGGCCAGCGGCGGAGAGCTGAAGGAGGCGGTGCTGTGCGATCTGCTTGGCAAAGTTGGCCTGTGCGCCAATGAGTACATCGACAGGGAGTTGAACGCCAGCCTGTCCGGCGGTGAAATAAAGCGGATTGAAATTGCCTCTGTGCTGGCGCGCCATGCGAAGCTTTCCATTTTTGACGAGCCGGAAGCAGGCATTGATTTATGGAGCTTTTCCAGGTTGGTGGAAACCTTTGAGGAACTGCGTACGGCAGGGGCGGGCACCCTGCTTGTCATCTCCCATCAGGAGCGGATCCTTTCCATTGCGGATGAGATTGTGGTGGTGGCGGACGGCAAAGTCCGTGCCGCTGGACCGAAAGATGAGATTTTGCCCACACTGCTTTCAGAGGAAAAAACAGCCCGCTGCCCGCTGGGCAGAGAGGAGGCAAGGGTATGAACAACATCACAGATACGCTGCTGCGGCTGGTTTCAGATTTTAAAGGTTCCTTTGACGGCGCTTTTAACATCCGGGAGGATGGGGAATGTGCAGGCCGCCAGTCTACGGAGCATATTCAGATTGAATCAAAAACGGACGCCCCCGGCATCATTGTTCGTGTCATGCCCGGGACAAAGGGGGAGACGGTGTATATCCCCGCGTGCGTCACCCATGGAAATCTGGACGATCTGGTGTACAACGACTTCTACATCGGGGAGGGCGCAAATGTTAAAATTGTCGCCGGGTGCGGCGTGCACACCGACGATGAGCAGGAGGCGCGCCATAACGGTATCCACCGGTTCTTCCTTGACAAGGATTCCCATGTGCTGTATGAGGAAAAACACATTGGCACAGGAAAGGGAACTGGCGCCAAGCGCATCAACCCTGTGACGGATGCGGTGCTTAATGAAGGCGCTGTAATGGAGATGGATACGGTGCAGCTGTCCGGGGTGGACAGCACCCTGCGCAAGACAACGGCAAAGCTTGCTGCACGCGCACGCCTGTCTGTCAGGGAACGAATTATGACGGACGGACAAGAGCAGGCAAAGACAGAGTTTGACGTGGTTTTGGACGGGGATGACTCCGGCGTGGATCTTATCTCCCGCTCTGTGGCGCGCGGAAATTCCTATCAGGAATTTCACTCTGCCATCAAAGGGAAAACCCGCTGCACCGGCCATTCTGAATGCGACGCCATTTTGGTGGATCATGGTACAGTCAACGCCCTTCCGGCCCTGGAGGCGTCCCATGTGGATGCAGAACTGATTCATGAGGCGGCCATTGGCAAAATCGCCGGTGAGCAGCTGATGAAACTGCGTACCCTCGGCCTGACGGAGCAGGAAGCAGAGGAGAAAATCATCTCCGGATTTTTAAAGTAATCTGTTAAGGAAAAGCGGAACGGTTTAGCTGCCGTTCCGCTTTTTTCGTTGACAGGCCATCTATTCGGGCGGTATAATGGACAGGCCTATGATGAAAGAAGGGAAATTCATGTATCGACTGATTAAAACGGAGGGGAACGCACGCCGCGGGGAATTTGTCACGGTGCACGGCACAGTGCAGACGCCGGCCTTTATGAATGTGGCCACCGCCGGTGCCATTAAAGGCGGCGTCTCCGCCCTTGATTTAAAGGATTTAAAATGTCAGGTACAGTTGTGCAACACCTACCACCTGCACCTGCGGCCCGGGGATGAAAATGTAAAAAAATTGGGCGGCCTGCACCAATTTACCCGCTGGGACGGCCCCATCCTGACAGACAGTGGCGGCTTCCAGGTTTTTTCGCTTGCCGGCCTTCGCAAAATCGAGGAGGAGGGGGTAACCTTCGCCTCGCATATTGACGGGAAGCGGATTTTTATGGGCCCGGAGGAGAGCATGCGGATCCAGTCCAACCTGGGCTCCACCATTGCCATGGCTTTTGACGAATGCGTCGAGAACCCCTCCACCCATGAATACAGCAAAGCCTCATGCGAGCGCACGCTCCGCTGGCTTGTGCGCTGCAAGGAAGAGATGGAGCGCCTGAAGGCCCTGCCAGACACCCTGAACAAACACCAGCTGCTGTTTGGAATCAATCAGGGCTGTGCTTTCGATGACTTACGCGTCTGGCATGCGGAGGAAATCGCAAAGCTTGACTTGGACGGCTATGCCATCGGAGGCCTTGCAGTGGGGGAGCCGAAAGAGGACATGTACCGCATTATTTCCGCTGTCACCCCCATTTTGCCGTACGACAAAATACGTTATTTAATGGGCGTCGGCACGCCGGGCAATATTCTGGAGGCGGTCAGCCGCGGGGTTGACCTGTTTGACTGTGTGATGCCATCCCGCAATGCGCGGCACGGCCACCTGTTTACCTGGAGTGGTATCCGCAACATCATGAACCAGAAGTATGAACTGGACGAGCGGCCCATTGATGAGGAATGTGACTGCCCGGTATGCAAAAACTTTACCCGCGCCTATCTCCGGCACCTGTTCAAAAGCGGGGAAATTCTGGGGATGCGGCTTGCGGTCATGCACAATCTGTACTTTTATAACACGCTGCTGGAGAGGATCCGGACGGCGCTGGATGAGAACCGCTTCTCAGAAATGAAAAATAAATATACAGAGTTGCTGGACACACGAATCTAACTGTTGATAAAATAAAACCGTTCCTGTATAATATAAGGTGTCTGTGATAAAACACAAGAGAAACGGTAAATTAACGGAGGTAAAATAACATGTTTTTAAGTTCTTCTACTGCCACCACGACGGACGCTGGAAGCATCCTGATGACGTTCCTGCCCATCGTACTGGTCATTGTTGCGTTCTACTTCTTCCTGATTCGTCCCCAGAACAAGAAGCAGAAGAAAGAGCAGCAGATGAGAAACAGTGTGCGCGTGGGTGATGAAATCACGACCATCGGTGGTATGGTTGGCCGCGTGATTATGATTAAAGAGGATTTTGTTGTGTTTGAAACCGGAAACGAGCGCGCGAAAATTCGTGTTAAGAAATGGGCCATCCAGAATGTAGTGCCGCTGGATACGGCTGAGGTCGAGGAGCCTGCCAAGGAATCGAAAGAGTCCAAAAACGACGCAAAGGACGCAAAAAAAGACGCGAAAGAGGAGAAGGGCAAGGAAGAGAAGCCCGCTAAGGAGTCCAAGTAAGCTCTGTCATACTCCTGTCCCACAGGGAATATAGTGTAAGGGGATTGTTTCTTATACCAATTTCGCTGCGGGGTGTTTGTCAATGCGTGCATCAAAACGGAAAGAACTGGAGTCCGGCCTTCCTTTCTATTGCAAAAAGGGGTTGAAGGCCTACCTGTCCGGCATGGCGTTATGCGCCGCGCTGCTTGCAGTCTTTGCGCTGCTGATGACTGGGATTGATATTGCGCCGGTTGTTGTGGTTATTCTTGCATATTGCGGGATATGCGCCGGCACAGTGCTATTTGGTTTTCTGCTTGGCCGCGGGGTCGGACACCATGCGCTGCTTGTGGGTGCGGTTGTGTTCGCCTGTATGGCCTTGACCGTTACGGTGCTGTATTTTGTCCTGAACGGCTTTCAGACTGATGAATTTAATTTTTTTATCCTGCTTGCACTTGCCGTGGCGTCTCTACTGGGCAGTGTTGCAGGAGTTGGCTCTGTATGATATAATATAGGCAACAGGATTTATTCAGAATAAGGAGGATGTATCCCATGAAACATATCAAAACATTAAAGACTGCCAACCTGAAGAACTCTGCGGCGAAGGGAGGCTGTGGCGAGTGCCAGGCTTCCTGCCAGTCTGCATGCAAAACGTCCTGCACGGTTGCAAACCAGAAGTGCGAAAACGCCTCCAGATAAGCGGACGAAAACATACCTTGTGTTTAAGGGGCAGGCGACTGCCCCTTAACTATGCCTAAAGGGGAATTTTCATGATACATAAGTATAAGCAACGGGATTTGAATATTGTGCTGGATGTGTGCAGTGGTGCGGTGCACGTGGTGGATGACGTGGCCTACGACCTACTGGATGTTACGGAGCCTAAAAGTCCGAACTGCCCGGATGGGGTGATTGACGCACTGAAGGATCGTTACAGTAAAGAGGAAATCCGCACCGCTTATGAAGAGCTGCATGAACTTTATAAAGAAGGGCAGCTGTTCTGTGAGGATGATTATATGGCGTTTACCGGCAAGCTGCAGGAAGCGCCTATCAAAGCGCTGTGCCTGCATGTGGCGCACGACTGCAACCTGCGCTGCCAGTACTGCTTCGCCTCGACCGGTGATTTTGGCGGTGGGCGGAAACTGATGGATTTTGAAACAGGGAAAAAAGCCATCGACTTTGTGATTGCCCGCAGCGGAAACCGCAGGAACCTGGAAGTGGACTTTTTCGGCGGGGAGCCGCTGATGAATTTCGATGTTGTCAAACAGATTGTCGAGTATGCCAGGGGCCTTGAGAAACAATATAATAAAAATTTCCGCTTCACCGTTACGACAAACGGGATGCTGCTGGACGACGATATTATGGACTATATCAACAAGGAGATGTCCAACGTGGTGCTGTCCATTGACGGCCGCAAGGACGTTAACGACAGCCTGCGCCGCACCCTGGACGGCAGCAGCTGTTATGACCACATCGTGCCGAAGTTTAAGGAACTGGTGGCACGGCGGGGCGGCAAAGACTACTATGTGCGAGGGACCTTTACAAAGAAAAATCTTGACTTTGCTTCAGACGTACTGCATTTGAACGATCTTGGCTTCAATGAGATCTCGGTGGAACCCGCCGTTTTGGAGGACAAGTACACCTTTGCTTTGACAGAAGAGGATCTGCCTGTTATTTTCAAAGAATACGAGAAGCTTGCAGATGAACTGGTGGAACGTCAGAAGCAGGGGAAGGGGTTCAACTTCTTCCACTTCATGATTGATTTGGAGCAGGGCCCCTGTGCAATTAAAAGGCTCCGTGGTTGCGGCTGTGGAAACGAATATGTTGCCATTACACCGGATGGAGACATCTACCCATGCCACCAATTTGTTGGAAATGAGCAATGGAAGATGGGCTCCGTACATACCGGGGAGTTTAACAACGACATGAAGCAGACCTTCGCAAAAGCCACTGTAGTGCATAAAAAGGACTGCCAGAACTGCTGGGCACGGTTTTATTGCAGCGGCGGCTGCAATGCGAACAGCGCAAATTTTGAAGGCGATATTTTGAAATCACATAAGCTCTCCTGTGAGATGGAGAAAAAGCGTGTGGAGTGCGCAATCTACATTAAAGCAAAGCTGGCATAAGTACTACCCCTTTATCATACCTATTAAAAAAGGAATGATAAAGGGGTAATTGTTTTGATAAAAACCTTACATCATACGGTACGAAAAACCACTGCTACCGTCAAAAAAAAGGACAGCCTGTTGATGATTCTGGCCGCCTGCTTCCTGCTGGGGGTGCTGATTGGTGCAGCCATGCTCAGCACAGCCGATCAAACCGCCACGGAAAATCTGTCCTTTTTGTTTCAGGGATTTATCCAGAACAGGGGATCTGCGGGCTTTTTTTCAAGCTTTTTCAGCTCCTTTTCCTCTGCATTGCTGATTCTGCTTATCAGCTTCCTCTCCGGGTTCAGCGCAATTTCCACACCATTTATTTTTCTCATTGCAGTTTACCGCGGTCTTGGGATTGGGATGACGGCGGGTTACCTGTATTCGAACAACGGGCTGGCCGGCATCGGCTTTTTTGCCGGCGTGGTGGCGCCGGGCGCAGTGGCCATCTCCCTTACTCTAATTTATGCATGCAAAGAATCCATTCGTTTTTCCATGATTTTTTTAAGGCCGCTGTATCGCCCTTTTCCCGGTACCAGCGCGCTTCCAGCTCTGAAAATCTATCTGCGCCGTTACCTGATGTTTTTTTTCATTCTGGCCGGCGCCTCATTGTGCGATGTACTTGTCAGCTCGATGTTCCTGTGGGTGTTCGGTTTGTAAAGGGCGTTGTTCCTGCTCGCCGCCTTCCTGTTTCTGTGCTATAATATCTATATCCCAATAATCCCCATAGGCTGGAGTGGTTCGGCCTATACCAGTCAAACGTCACTGGGTGGGGTGATGTTCATGGCAGAGAAAAGGGAGGAAGATGAAAGATGGACACCAAACCGGCAATTTTACTGCTGCACGGTTACTGCGGCGGCACGCAGGAGATTGCAAGCCTGTACGATGCGTTGTGCGCTGCGGGCTATACTGTATGTATGCCCCAGCTTGCAGGACACACCGGGAAAAAAGCGGATATCCGGAAAAGCACCTACCGCCAATGGCTTCAGTCTGCTGAGAGTGCCTTTGAACAGCTTGCATCCGACCATCGACGTGTTATTCCCATTGGCTTTTCCATGGGGGCGCTGATGGCACTGTATCTCAGCACTGTCCACGCGGTTGAGGCGGTAATTACCATTAACTGCCCGGTCTACTTCCTAAATGTGCCGCAGGGGATCCGCCGCTTTCTGATGGATCTCCGTTGCCGGGACTTTTCTGAGACGCGCATGGTGTTCCATTCCATGAGAAAAACCACGCTCCACTCCAATATTGAGTTTTTGAAAATTCACCATTTGATGTATCCTGTTCTTAAACGTGTTACCGTTCCGGTATATTGTAATCAGACGCTGGACGACAGGACGGTTTTTGGAAGGCCCTCACTCAGATACTTACTGAAGAACCTCCCTTCAAAGGCAAAAAGCTACACATTATACCACCGGGGCGATCACCAGATTCTCATGGGGCCGTATAAGGAACGCTTGATTTCCAACATCCTGACCTATTTGAAACGGTATGAGTAAAACAAATGACCAGACGGACAAGTCGCCTGGTCATTTGTTTTTTGGCTTTATTTTTGCAAGCGGGGAGGAGGACATGGCCTTCTCAACCTGAGCATTGGAGACATGGGTATAGATTTCTGTGGTTGCAATGTTGGTGTGGCCCAGCACCTCCTTCAGCACACGGATGTCCACACCGCCGTGCTGGTACATCAGCGTTGCTGCAGTGTGCCGCAGTTTATGGGTAGAAAAACCAAGCCCTGACAACCCGGATTTTTCAAGGTAGGCCGTGACAATTTCTTCCACACGGCGTGCGCTGAGCCTTGTGCCGTTCTTGGAAATAAACATTGCCTGACGGTGTGCGGTTTTAATGTTACTTTTGGCACGGATGGGCAGATACTGGTTGATAGCAGTTTCACATGCCTCATTTAAATAAATAATACGCTCCTTGTTGCCTTTTCCAAGCAACCGCAGGGAATGGTCAGATGGCTTATAATCGTTAAGATTTATGCCAACCAGCTCAGAAAGCCGCATTCCACAGTTTAAAAACAGCGTCAGAATGCAGTAATCGCGTTCTTTATAATCCCCGTCAACTGCTCCCAGCAGTTCCAGTGCCTGTTCCAACGTCAGATATTTAGGAAGGCTTTTCCGAATTGACGGCGCTTCCAAACCGGCAGCAGGGTTCTCATCCAGAATGCCCATCTTCGCGGATAAATAATTAAAAAAACCACGCATAGAGGATATTTTTCGCGCGCGCGTCGCAGATTGGTTGGAACGGTCAGACGTGACGTAGTTCATATACTCATAGAGATCCATCAAAGTAATACTGCGAAAAAATGCTTCGTCAAGCCCGGTAATGTCCATTCTGTGCAGTTCATCCGAATCGATTTGCCGGCCGGACTTATATAGTACAAGAAACCGCAGCATTAAGGACAGATCGCGATAGTAGGCATCGACAGTACGGCGCGAACGGCCTTTGATGGTAAGCAGATAAAATAAAAAATTTTTCAGCAGCTGTGGTGCATCCTGATAGTGAACTGTATCCGCCATGGGAAACCTCCGAAGAAAAAGAAAACAAGCAGAAATTCTATAAAAAGTATAGCACAAATTAAAAAGACCGTACAGTGAAAGGAAGATGAAAAGCTTTTGTAAAGTCTAAAACAGGCTTTTACCTCCCCTTAACCGCGTGAAATTTTTATTTCACGCGGTTAACAACATCGCAAAAAAATCCCCTTTCCGCTTAGCACCAGAAGTTACGCCGACTTCTGTACCACACCCGCTAAGCATTCGTGATAATAAAAAGACGCCGTATGATAACCACATACGCGCGCCTTTTTTCTATACTATACATGCCGCAGAGCTTCTATCGGATTGAGCTTTGCTGCCTTGTAAGACGGATAAAAGGAAAACACCAGTCCAATTGCCACAGCAAGACTAATACAAAACAAAATTAGTCCCAGATTGATACTTAATACAATGCCCATCAGGCTGCACAAAATAACGGTAATAATCAGCGACACGGCGCAGCCGATGATACTGCCGATGCAGGTTACAATAAATGACTCACTGAGAAATTCAAAGATAATCTGATTTTCTGATGCACCGATGGCTTTTTTGATGCCGATTTCCCTTGTCCGTTCCGAGACACTGACAATCATCACATTCATAATCCCAAGCCCCGCAACCAGCAGCGAGATGGCAGCGATGGCGCCCAGAACAGATGAGACGATGTTTAGAATATTATTCAGCTGATCTTTTTGTAAAGCAAGGTTCTGATAAGTGTAACTGATGCTGTCCCCACTCCCCGCCTGTACAGCCTCTAAGATAATTTCGGCCGCCTCCTCTGAGGACACGCCTTTTACTGTTTTTACAGCAACTTGGGACAGGCCCTCCTGCGCGGTGGCCGCCTGTACGGTGGTATAGGGCAAATACACAAATGTCGGCACCACGTCTGTCATAATACTCTGTAAAATGGAGGAGCCGGTTTTTACCACACCGACCACCTCGTATTCATCCGTGGTGCTGCCAAGAGTGACGGAAATGGTCTTTCCGATGATGTTGGTGCGCTTGTATGCCAGCAGGGCAAAATTTTCGTCCACCAGACAGACTTTTGCCCCTTTTTTTACATCATAGGAAGAAATTAGTCTGCCGTGAAGCGGTGTCAGGGTGATTACATCCAAAACATTTTCGTCAATCCCCCATGCGGCAACCGGCAGTACATGATTTCGGTAGCTTGCGGAGGTGTATTCAAAAATAATGGGAATTGCCGCCTCTGTTACATTTAAGGAAGCGGCGATATCCACCACATCCGGGCTGACCATACGCGACTCGCCGGAGGCGGGTGTGATGGTGATACCGCCCAACCCAAGACTGCCGAGCTCATTGTTGATAAAGCTCTTCCCTATTTCTCCTACGTTGGTAATCAGCACCACAGAGGACACACCGATTGCAATGCTGATGACGGTCAGCAACACCCTTCCGAACCGGCGGCGTATGGCGCGCATTGCACAGGAAAACGGCTCTCTCACGGCGTTTCACCGTCCCATCTACACAGCACCATCTGCCCCTCTTTTAAATCCTGACCATTTAAAACCAGTGTCTCCCCTCCGGTCAGTCCCTCCAGCACCTCAAAGCCGGTCTCCGTCTCTGAACCGGTGGTGACTGTACGAAAGACTACTTTGCCATTCTCCACACAGCGGACAAACTCCTCCCCTTGCTCATTCTGGTCCACTGCCTCATATGGAACGGAAACAATTGTGCGTGCTTCTTCTGTAAAGATTGTTACCTTTACAGTTGTCCCATTAATATAATGATTCTTTGCATCTAATGTAACAATCGTTTCCACTGCCTTTGTTTGGTTTAGGCCGCTAAAGACAGTTACTGCCGTCTCCGCCACGCGGGTCACCCGGCCTGACACAGTTTCATCCGCCCCGTTGTTGCCGATAACCTGCGCCTCATCCCCTACAGAAATTTGATAAATTATATTTTCCGGTACATTCAGCTTAATAATTTGCCGCTGCTCTTCACTGACGGTGGCGGCAGGCTGGGTATAATTAAAAAGAGAGCTGGTAGAGACATTGAGCTCTCTGACATAGCCCGTTTCCGTGCTGTATACCGCATCCGGTATGGCGCTGAAGTCAAATGCGCCACTGTTTGTCAGGGTGGAACCAAGTGCCTCCGCCAATCCTTCTAAATTAAGGAAGGCAGGAATTGCGGCGGACTGGCTCAGTGCCTGTGTAATAGCGGAGACGGTTGCATCTTTATCGATGGTAAACAGGCGCTGTCCTTTTACCACATAATCCCCTGGTTTCACGTCAATGGACTTTGCAACCACCGGAAACTGCAGATAAATGCTGCTGACATCTGTCAGGGCAACAGTCCCGTCGCATTGTACGCTGGCGCGGTACTGGGACTGCTCTGTTCGGGTCACCGTAACGGTTGGAAGCATACCGACAAGAATACTGGGAGCCAGTGCTGCGGCCCCCATGAAACAAATCGTAAGTATCAATGCTGTAATTTTTCTCTTCATAAAACAACCCTCCCTGCCAAAAATATTGTGGCAATGGAGGGGTTGTTTATGAAAGGTTTTGGAAGTTAATTTATGTAAGAAAACGCCCCGCTGAGATTACGTACACCCAGCAGTTCGATATCGGCGGAAAAATCCTTCAGGCGGTTCAAATTGGTAAATGGAAGGATGCAGCGTCGGAAGCCGAGGCGGCCCGCCTCGGTCAGCCGCGGGGTGATGTTGGACACGGCGCGTACCTCGCCGGAAAGGCCCACCTCCCCAAGCACAATCATGTCCTGAGGGATCGGCTTGTCCCGCAGGCTGGACACCAGCGCCAGCACCACGGCAAGATCGGCGGACGGATCATCCAGCCTCAGCCCTCCCACGACGTTGATGAAGGCATCCAGACTGGAAAGCGGAAACCCGCCGCGTTTTTCAAGCACCGCAGTTAACAGCGCCATCCGGTTGTAATCAAAGCCGTCGGACGTCCTGCGGGGGGAAGCGTAGACGCTTTTAGAAAGCAGAGCCTGCACCTCCACCATAATGGGACGCGAACCCTCCAGAATGCTGGTAACGCAGGAACCGGGCACATTCTCGGGCCTGCCCTCTAAAAGCATCATAGAAGGGTTGTCCACCGGTGCAAGGCCGCACTCGCCCATCTCGAACACGCCGATTTCGTTTGTGGAGCCAAACCGGTTTTTTACAGCGCGCAGAATCCGATAGGCCAGATGCCGTTCGCCTTCAAAGTAAAGAACAGTGTCCACGATGTGCTCCAGCACCTTCGGCCCGGCAATCGCTCCGTCTTTGTTCACATGGCCGATAATGAACACCGGCACCTCCTGCTCCTTCGCAGTGCGAAGCAACAGCGACGTACACTCTCTGATTTGGGACACAGTGCCAGGCGAGGAATTAAGGCCATGCAGCTCCATTGTTTGGATGGAATCGATAACGGCAAGCGCAGGCTTCATGGCGGCGATGGTGTCACAGACAGAAGCAATATTGGTGCTGGTGGCAATGGAGATATTGTCGGAGTTGATGTGCAGGCGGTCGGCACGCAGTTTAATCTGTCTGGCCGATTCCTCACCAGAGACGTACAGCACCTGTCCCAGCTGGGCGACAGCGCCGCACATCTGCAGCATAATGGTGGATTTTCCTGCGCCCGGCTCACCGCCCAGCAACACCACCGAACCGTTCACAATCCCACCGCCCAGCACCCTGTCCAGCTCTGTCGTGCCGGTCTGTATGCGGTGCTCGGCGTTTTGGTCAATGGCGGAAAGGCGCAAGGCCGAGATGGGATTGAAGCCGTTATCCCCCACTGCCATACGGGCCGCCCTGCCTGTGGGTTGCGGTGTGACCAGCTGTGCTTCCATCGTGTTCCACTCAAGACAGGAGGGGCACTGCCCCATCCACTTGGCGCTTTGGTAGCCGCACTCCGAGCAGACGTAAACTTCCTTTATTTTTTCTTTCATTGCTTCCTCCGGGTTTTATGAGTACTGTAAAATAGAAACGGCGATACACAGTGCCAGCTTCAGCTGATATTCCTCACTGACAAGCAGGTCCGCCTCTTCCCTGTTGGACAGAAAGCCGCATTCGACCAGAACCGACGGAACAACCGTCTGTTTCAGCAGCATATACTGGTCACCGCCCGGCTTAATTTTCCGCCGGTTATCCGGGTCAAGATATTGCTTGAAATTGTCGGTAATCAGCGTGGCCAACTCCTTGCTGCCACCAATCGTTTCATTATAAAATACCTGGGCGCCGCGCTCTGTGCTGTCCGGATAGGCGTTCTGATGGATGGACAGAAACAGGCCGTCTGGGTAGGTGTTGGCAATGGACAGCCGCAGCCGCATATCCGCAAGCTTACTGTCCGCAATGGAATTGTCGTCCTCCCTAGTCAGCACCACATCATACCCGAGAACCTGAAGAATCAGCCGTAGCTTTTTGGCAATGGAAAGGTTGATTTCCTTTTCCACAGCGCCGTTGATGCCGGTCGTCCCACCGTCTGAACTGCCGTGGCCCGGGTCAATGACGATCACCGGCAGAGGCGGGTTTTCGACGCGATGAACCATGCGGATGGAACGCTGTGCACCAATCAGCAGCAACGCCAAAATTCCGGCCAGGACAGCGGCAGACAGCAGCTTTCTCTTCATACACATCACCTAAAAACAGGATATGTGAAAAGGAAAAGCCCTATGTTTATTATAGTGGATTTCCCCGAATCAATCAATTCCAAAATCCGTCGAACTGTGTTATAATAACAAAAACTGCCGCAAAAGATGAAGAACGGGAAGGCAGTGACTGGAAGAAAAAAAGGAGGCTTTTCCTTTGCGCTCATTTATAACGCGCCTGACCGCGGCGCTGTGTGTAATATCCCTGCTGATTCTGCCTGCGGCAGGACTGAAAGCGCAGGCACTTACGCCGGACTTTGAGAGTTCACTTGCCAGTGAAAGCATTCTTTTGCGCGAAGTGGCAAGCGGGCACACCCTGTATGAAAAGCAGCCGGCGTTGAAGCAGTGCCCGGCTTCCCTTGTTAAAATTATGACCGGGATTCTTGCGCTTGAGTACTGCCCGGATTTGGATGTCATGGTAACGGTGAACTACTCCGCCCTGGAGGGGTTGTATGACCGCAATGCTTCGGTTGTCGGACTTAGGACTAATGAGGAAATGCCACTAAGGGATTTGTTGTACGGAATGCTGATTCGTTCCGGCTGCGACGCGGCAAATGCTGTGGCAGAATATGTTGGCTCGCTTCCGGAAGCTCGTGCGGCTGTCTCTGCGTCAGAGGACGAGAAGGCGTTGGATGTTTTCGTGCGGCTGATGAACAACCGCGCACAGGCCCTTGGCGCCACAGATACGGTGTTTGTGGATGCACACGGGCTGGATAACGATACCCAACGGACCACTGCGAACGATTTGTATCTCATCACTTGCCACGCCCTCTCGCTGCCTGGATTTCAGGAAATTGCAACCAGCAGCACCTATACGGCACAGGCCACCAACCAATACGGCGAGGCACGCACATGGTATCACACAAACGCCATGACACAGTCCGGTTCCGTGTATTATATGGAAGGCGTGCAGGGACTAAAAACCGGAACATCCGGGCTGAACACAAGAAACCTGATTTCTATGAAAGAAATTGATGGGGTTGAATGCCTGCTGATTGTCCTTGCCGCACCGGCGACAGCGGCGGACGGCAGCACGTTATACGGTATTTATGAGGACAGCAGGGCGCTGTATCAGTGGGTGGAGGAATCGTTCCAGCGCTATGATCTAGCGACGGTGGAGCAGGCGGTAACCCAGCTCTCCGTTGCGGCCGGCGCAGGAGAAGGCCAGGTGGACGCCGTACCGGAGGCGTCGCTTTCCATGCTGCTTCCCAAGGGTGTACAGGTGGAGACATCCCTTACTACAGAAACCTTAACGGCTCCGCTTACAAAAGGAACGGCGGTAGGAAGCGCCACCTATACACTGGATGGCGAAGAACTTGCCACAGTGAAATTGGTGGCAGGTATGGATGTGGAACGCGACAATTTAAAAATGGTTCTGCTTTGGCTTCAACACAACTGGCCGTTGTTCGGCTTCCTGTTGCTGGCTGTGGCGGATGTTGGTGGAATTCTGATTTTGCTAAAGAAAAAAGGCACCCGGGCGAAATAACCGGGCACCTTTTCTCTTTACCCTATGCCCTTCTTTGAATTTTCAAGAATTCCGCTGAAGTCATAACCTGTGCGGTGGTCATTGCAATATTCATTAAGGTAATACGATGCATCTCCTCGGCAGGAACTTTTCCAAAACCCAAATCCGGATATTCCAGTGTTCCTGTCAAATCGGATAAAAATGCAACGTCATATCCGTTAAACATGGCATCTCTTGCAGTGGAGAGGCAGCAAATTTCCGTGCAAACACCGGTGATTGCCAGTGTCTCAATGTGGCAGGTTCTTAAAATCAGTTCCAGATCCGTTCCGACAAACGCACTGTAACGGTGTTTTTTTATGACGATTTCATCCCCTTTTGGCGCAATATCCGGATAAATTTCAATACCGGGCGTGCCATCCACCAGGCCGGTCTGACTGCCGATGGGCTCCCACAGCTGTCCGAAAGCCCCCATGTCTATCCCGCTTTTTCTGTGGACATGGGTTGTGTAAATAATCATCATCCCCTGCTGACGGCAGGTGTCCAAAAACACTGACAGCGGCTTTACAAATTTGTTTCCCATGGGCGTGTACATGGGTGCGCCTTCCTTAACAAAGTCATTCTCCATGTCGATAACAAGGACGGCTGTTTTTTTCGGGTTGAGGTTTTTGATTGTGATCGGCATTCTCATAACACTCCTTCCAAAAATAAAAAAGCAAAGGCGCTTCAAAGCGCCTTTGCTTTTTTATTTTGTTATTTTATCGCTTTTCACTTTCCCTGTCAACCATTTTTTCACGGGCTTGGGCGGTGCTGCCCTTACGGCTGGATCAAGGCGCAGGTACGCTGCGCCAGCTCATCAAGTGTCAGAAGGTGGTTGCCGTCCACCGAGCTGGCCAGTTTGTGATGGAAACAGTCCGTCCAATAAGCCGGAATACCGGAAAACCCAAGAACAGTTCCCATGATGGCGCCCACCACCGCGCCGTTAGAGTCGGTGTCCATCCCTGCGCGCATGCATCGATCCAGCGCCTTATCAAAGCGGCCCTCGCTGTACAAAAGCGACAGCACCACAATCACTGCGTTAGGAATGGTGTGGCACCAGTCAAACATGTCGTCTTCGTGGTAACGGCGGTGGAGTTTGTCCACTGCCTCGTCGTACGACATCCCCGCATGATAATCGTTTATAGCGTCCTTTATCGCTTTCGCCAATCTGGAACGCTCCGGTATTTCGGACAGTCCGGCGCTGATAAGCCGAGATATGTCGTTGCAAACCATCGCGGCCGCGATAACAGCAGCAATAAACATTTCACCATAGATACCATTGCGGACATGGGAAGCGCAAGCGTCCCGGAACGCCATTTCCGCTGCCGCCTGTGGGTTTCCGGGGTTCACCCATCCGAAAATTTCCGCACGAATCTGGGCGCCGACCCACTCCCGGTAAGGATTGTGAAGCACGGCGGTTTCAGGAGGACGCTTCCCCTGCAACGCGTTGAGATAGGCGATCCGTTCCGCTGTACAGCACACTGCGCCAGGAAGCCAGTTTGTCCACGTAAACAATACGTCCTCCGGAGTGAACTTTCTTCCAAATGTTTCCAAAAGGCGCAAATTCAACACGGTGTAGTTTGTGTCGTCGTCAATGGGTGCGTTATCGCCAATTTCATCAATCCAAGGCTGTTTGTTAAGTGGGCTGCCCACAATAATGTCATACTTCTCCTGCATCTGTCGGCTGAAGTCGGCCGCCGCAATGTAGCGGCTGATGGGGCTGTTTTCAATTTCCTGAAGCATATCACGCAACGGTTCCAGCGCCCAAAACTCCAATGGTTTACCAAGCAGACAACCGGCAACCCTTCCGGCCCATCCGCCCAAAACACGCTCGTGGACAAGTGATTTCTCCGGCAGGACGCCATGAAAATGTTTTTTTGTACACTGGGCCAGGATTCCCGAATAATCCGATGGCTCTTCCTCCGCCTGTTTTGGCGAAGGGGGAATTGTCTGAATTGCGTCGTACAGGGAAAAAGCGGTGCTTTGCAGCCGCCGTGCATCTTCAGAGCTGTTTTCCGCCATGGTCTGTACAGCACGGCAGGCGGCCTCCAATCCTGCTACATCACGCCCTTCATCCCGGGCCTGTTGCCACTGTGCATAAATTTTTGTGCTGTATGTTTCAAACGGCACATTCCCCATGGCATATTTTTTCTCCCGTCTGAGGTACCATCCGCAACGGCATCTGTCTCTTTTTTCCATTTTTGAAGCCTCCTTCCATCTTATTAAACCCAGTATAAAAAAAGATTCTATCCAGAAGAAGGTCATTTGTCCTACTCTGGATAGAATCGAATCAGAAGTACTTTATTTCTCTTTTTTTGCAAGTTCCAGCAGCTGGTCTGACGTCATCACATCTGCGGTGGTCATGGCGATAACACAAAGCATTGTCTGATGAATCTGCTGTGCGGTGTAAGCACCCTGGCCAAGATCCGGGAAATCAATGGTTCCGGTCAGGTCGGACAGAAATGCCACATCATAACCGCTAAACAGCGCATCCCTTGCAGTGGAGAAGCAGCACGCTTCCGTACAGACACCGGTGATGACCACGGTATCAATTCCCTTGTGTTTCAGCACCATATCCATCTCCGTTGCAAAGAAGCCGCTGTAGGAACGTTTGGTGATGACCACATCGCCGGGCTTGGGTGCAATGGCAGGATAAATCTCAACGCCATGTGTATTTTCAACCATGACTTCTCCATGAAAAGCCGGGTCACAGAACAACGCGCCCTTTCCCATGTCGGACTTGTCTTTGCGGTAAGCGTGGCTTGTATAAATGACTGGCATGCCAAGCGCCCGGCAACTGTCAAGGAATTTTGCCAGCGGCTTCACAAAAGCGTGCCCCATTGGAGTGTACATAGCAGCACCCTCTTCGATAAAGTCATTTTGCATATCAATGACAAGGACGGCTGTTTTTTTCGGGTCAAGATGTTTAAGTTTATATGGCATTGCAAACCCTCCTCTAGTGAATTTGATATCATTATACTATTGTTTATTTTTCAGTGCAAGGAAAAAGCTGACAGATTGTTGGGCTGCAACACGGTGAAGTTTGTTTCTCCATCAATGTTAAAATTGTCATCTTTTGGAAACTTCTTGATTTTTTTGTCAGAACACGATAAAATAAAAACAATTTGATGCAGAAAGGGGTTTCGAGATGAATGAAGTACTGAAGGCCATCCATGGCAGGCGCAGTGTGCGTGCATTTACAGACAAGCCGGTTTCAAGGGAGGATCTTGAGACGATTGTGCAGGCCGGACGCATGGCGCCCAACGCATGGAACGCACAGAGCTATACCCTGACAGTGGTCACCAATCCGGATTATCTGCACCGTTTGGCACAGGTAACGGCAAACCACCTGGAGGGCGACGTTTGCGACCATAATTTCTTTGGCGCAAAGCAGGTTATCATTATGTCCGACAAACGGGAAAGCTTCAGCAAATACGCCGATGCAGGGTGTATTTTGGAAAACATTTTCCTTGCCGCTTACAGCCTTGGTATCGGCTCCGTATGGATTAATCAGTTCTCTACCATCAGCGACTGCCCCGATGTGCTGGAACTTTTGGATGAGCTGCAGATTGGCCGGGATGAGATTATCTGCGGCATAGCAGCTTTGGGCTATCCCGCCTGTACGCCGGAGTTAAAGCCCCGTATGTCCACTGTGAGATATTTCGAGTAACTTTCGATACAGATACATAAAAAGCACCCTGAAACTTCCATTTTTCGGCAGTTTCAGGGCATTTTTATTTTCTTCTGGCCCGCCATTTCAGCAGCAGGGCCGAATTCACAATGACAAGGACAGACCCGGCATTGTGCACCAGGGCCCCCACCACCGGATTAAGTACGCCTGCAATGGCAAGGAAAATGGCAAGAAAATTCAGCAGCATGGAGAAGCTTAAATTGCAGCGGATGGTCAGCATCATCCGTTTGGACAGCGCCAAAAGATGGGGCAGCTCCTTTACCTCGTCATCCACCAGCGCGATGTCTGCGGCGTCCACGGCAATGTCGCTTCCCACACCGCCCATGGCAATTCCTACGTCAGCCTTTCTCAGCGCCGGAGCATCATTCACGCCGTCTCCGATCATACAAACAGCCTGCCGCCTTTCTTGGCAGCTGCCAATCCATTTCAGTTTATCCTCTGGAAGGCAATTTGCATGCACCTCCTGAATACCAAGCCTGGCGGCAATGTTCTCCGCCGCGCCGGTATGATCCCCGGTCAGCAACACCGGCCGAATCCCAAGGGAAGATACCCGCGCGATCATTTCCCTGCTTTCCGGCCGCACGCTGTCTGCCAAGGCGAGGAATCCGGCAGGTTTATCGTCCACAGCCACAAAAATAATTGTGCTCCCCTGCTTCAAATGCCTGTCGGCAGCCGCCATGGTCTGCTCGTCCAAATGAAGGCCGTGTGTCTCCAATAGTTCCCTATTTCCCGCCAGGATCCGTCTTCCCTCAACTAATGCGCTTACACCCAGCCCGGGCAACATTTCAAACCGATCCGGCTGGGGAATATCCCCTTCATTCGACTGCCGGTAACAGCGGATCACCGCTCTCCCCAGCGGATGCTCCGAGCGCAGCTCGGCAGATGCTGTAAAGGAGTAAAGCTTTTTAGGCGAAAATTCAGCCGTTATGCTTTTTACACAGGTTACCTGCGGGGTACCGTAAGTCAGCGTACCGGTTTTGTCAAATGCGATCCGGCTGACCCCGGCAAGACGCTCCAGTGCATCCCCTTCCCGGACAAGAAAACCGTGTTTTGTGGCATTGCCAATGGCAGCCATGATGGCGGTCGGGGTGGCCAAAACCAGTGCACAGGGGCAGAATACCACCAAAATAGTAACTGCACGGATCATCTCCCCCGTTATTAGCCAGGTCAGTGCGGCGGCTGCCAGGGCAATAACAACAATCCAGGTTGCCCAGCGGTCTGCAATGCCCACAATTTTTGCCTTTCCTGCATCGGCCGACTGTACAAGACGGATCATGCGCTGGATGGAGCTGTCCTCCCCCACCCGGCTGGCACGCATTTCAAACGCGCCGAACTGGTTAAGCGTTCCGCTGGATACCTCGTCCCCCTGCGATTTGTCGACCGGAAGGGACTCTCCCGTCATAACTGCCTGATTAACGGAGGTCTGCCCGGACAGGATGACTCCGTCCACCGGGACGGTCTCCCCAGGCAGAACCCGCAGGACATCGCCCACCTGTACCTGCTCAGCAGGGAGGATTTCCTCCCCCTCCCCTCTTAACACCCTTGCAGTTTGCGGGGAGAGATGAACCAGTTTTTCAATGCCGGCCCGTGCTTTTGCCACTGTCAAATCCTCCAGCAGGGCGCCAAGCTGCATGATGAAGGCCACTTCACCCGCGGCAAAGTCCTCTCCAATAATAACGGAAGCAATCAATGCCAGGGAGACCAGCACATCTGCTTTGATGTCGAAGGCGGTTATCAGGCCAATAACCGCCTCCAGTATAATAGGAATTCCGCACAGCACAATGGCAACCCATGCTGCGTCAAACGGCAGCGGCACCAGATCAAAAATGCTAATAACCAGCGCCACGGCTGAAACTGCGAGACAGATAATCTCCTTTTTGGTTCCACCCCACTTCAGAAAATTCTCTAAATACCTCATTGCGCCTCTCCTTTCACATATACCTATGGGGGTATGTGTATATTATAAGAGAGGAAGGTTCCCCTGTCAAGAAATAAAAAGAAGCGGCCCTAAACCGCTTCTTCTTATTTCATATTGGCGAAACGTTCCACCGCTTTTGTGAAGCTTTCAATGGTTTTGTCCGCATCACCATGTTCAATTCCATCTCGGACACAGTGTTTAATGTGCCCTTCCAGTACAACCTGGCCGACCCTATGCAGTGCCGACTTGGCCGCATTAATCTGTGAAAGAACATCTTCACAGGGGACATCTTCATCTACCATGCGGTCAATTGCCTGCACCTGCCCGATGATTTTTTTCAGCCTGCGGTGAAGATTTTCCGCGTCCATACACTGTCTCATCCCGTACCTCCAGATACCAATAGGGGTATTTGTATTGTAGCGGATGGCGGAGAGATTGTCAATGCCCAGCGATTTCGGTAGACCATAAAAACAGCAGATAATACCCGCAAGGCAGTTATTATCTGCTAACGGAAGTGCTATACCATCCTCTCATACGTTCGCCAAACAGGCAGAAGCTTCCACATCGGTTCACCTTGTCCTTTGGATAAGCTTTCCCGGACGGTAGATACTATGTGAGGGAGGGATGATATGAAATACCGGGATTTACGTGAACTGATTCTTAACAGCCGTAGCAGCCGCACATTTTTTCTTTCACTTCCCGCAGAGATCCAGTGCCGGCTGCACGAATACAATGATTATGTTCATTCCGCGGCAGATTTACACAGCGCAGTGGACGCATTGAGAACATTTGACCGTCAGACCGCACTGGGTGGCTGGCCAAGACCATGGTAAATAAAAAGGCTCATCCGGCTGTAAAGCCGGATGAGCCTTTTTATTATCTTCTGATAAAAAAATCGTCAGGAGACTTTTACGCTATTCACCATGGTTGGAGACCCTGGCAACCCACAGGATGCCAAACAGCCCCAGCACAAACGCCAACACCGCGGCAATGACCGTTGTGACCCACCACAGCACGTCGGCGCTGGCAGGGACAGCAGGCAGAATAATTCCGGTGAAAATCTCTGTAACAGAGCCGATGACAAAGCCCATGATGATGCAATAGGTTTGATGAGGAAACCGTTCCATCAGCCATGCAAGCGGTTTTGTGGTCAAAACAATACCAATCAGCGTGGAAACCACAAGAAGGGCCAGAAACGGGATGTCAAATTCCGTTATGGCGGTCAGCGTAGCCTGATACATCCCGAGGACAATCAGCATATGGGATGTGCTGATGCCAGGCAGAATCAGTGCGATGGCGATAACAATGCCGGCAACCAGACACATTATGACAGACTGAAAATCTGTAATGCTCGAAAAAGAGAGCATACCTGTCGGAATAAAACCAATACCCACTACAACAACAAGACCCAGCAGGATGAACAAGGCGGATGACACCCGAAACCGCGACTGCTTTGTTTCCTTATACAATGCGGGCAGGCCGCCGACAACAACCCCCAGGAAGAAAAAGGCCACAGGCAGAGGAACAACCTCCAGCAGCCATTTCAGCGCAAAAGACAGTGTACCAATCCCCAATGCTGCACCAAGGCAGAACTTGCCAAGAAACAGCAGGTTCCCTTTCGCATCCTTTGTAAAATTGCTGATGGCGGAGATAAGGCGGTTGTAAATTCCAAGCAGAATGGCCATCGTTCCCCCGCTGACCCCCGGGATGCTCATGGATGAGCCTACAACCAGGCCTTTTAAAATTACTTCCACTGGTATAACGCTTCCTTTCCATTACAAAATCAATCACGTTTATAAAGTATAGCATGCCTTTCTGCTTTATTTCAAGAAAATTATGTGAATAAATAATTTAAGTGCCTCAATGTCCCCTCTTTGCCAATGCAAACCGGTAGGCCTCATCCAGCCATCCGAACAGCTCGCCGTCCAGCTGATCCTCATGCTCGATTAGCACATGATGCGTCCACCGTCCGGGATATGCTTCAACTTTTGCGGCAATACGTGGCGAAGCAATAGGAATTCCCAGCCCGAAAGAGACCATCAAATAGGAAGACGGCCATTCTTTCCTCCGTCTTACAGGCAGAGAGGCCATCGCAAACATGTGGCGGTTGTAGAAAGAAACTTGGGTTTTCGCAACTTTGATTTTGACATCGGGATAGGCAGCGCACAGCTTGTCGCGCAGCGTTTCATATAGCGGAAGCAACTGCGGCCACTGATTAAAAAACATCATTTCTTCTGTGGACAAAATACCGCCTCCTTTTTCATTAATTAGAAAGCTGAAGCCCCGTTAAGATACCAGCCAGCTTATGGTGGGCGGCAGTGGACTCGGCTGCCGCAAGATGGCGGATAAGACCTAGGGCCAGACTGCCACGAGGGCTTTACAGCTAAACAGTCGGGCACCGGTGCATGAGGGCAAAAAAAGTCGGGGTAAAGCAAACTTTACCCCGACATGGTGCGAGAAACGGGACTTGAACCCGTACGGTGTTAACCACACGCCCCTCAAACGTGCGCGTCTGCCTATTCCGCCACCCTCGCAAATGCATTTCAGCGAGAAATATTATAGCATTTAACACCCTTCAAGTCAAGCCGTTTTTCGATTTTTATAAAAGAACCGTGCTTAGATTTTGTCCAGTGCGCTGCTGTCCAGCACTGCAATCTGGCCCGCCTTTAAAATTTCCGCAGTTTTTTCAATATCGTCCACACGGATGATGACATACGCCAAATTTTCCAGCCGGCCGACAAAGGCATACATGTACTCCACGGTGATGTCATGGTCCCGCAGCAGCTCCAATGCGGAACATAGTCCGCCCGGACGGTCCGAGATACCGATGGCGAGAACCGTTGTAATAGAAACGGTGAAGCCTGCCTCCTTTAAGCAGCTTTCCGCCGCCTCCGGCTGGTCCACAATAACCCGGAGAATCCCAAAGTCTGTGGTGTCAGCAATGGACAGCGCCTTGATATCAATGCCCTTATCGCGCAGTACGCCGGTGATTTCAGCCAGCCTGCCCGCCTCGTTGGAAATAAAAATGGAAAGTTGCTTTAACACAGGGCCACACCTCTTTCTATCGTTTTTTCAGCTCAGCTTTGTGCCGCCGATAACGCGGCCAATGGTGAACGCCTTTTTGTTAACATCCAGGAATTTTGGGGGAACACAGACCTCAATCGCCTTTTCCCAGCATTCCATCGGGAAGTCAAGGAAGCAGGACAGGACGCCGATCATCACCACATTGACTGCTTTATAATTCCCCGCTTCCTCCGCAAGGGACAGGGCGTCAACTGCAAGCAGATTAAATCCGGCTGCCTTCAGCTTCTCCGCCAGGGCGTCGGGATATTCCATGGCGCCGGTGATAACAGGCATGGGATCAATGGTTTGGGTGCTGGTTAAAATTTTTCCGCCCGGTTTTAGGCGCTCTGTATAGCGGGCCGCTTCCAGCAGTTCAAAGGAAAGGATAATGTCCGCCTCCCCTTTTGCAATAATCGGGGAATGAACCTTGTCGCCATAGCGGACATAGGTGACAACAGAACCGCCGCGCTGGGACATGCCGTGCACCTCAGACACCTTAACTTCAAGTCCGTTTTGCTGGGCCACATTACCAATAAGCTTGCTTGCAAGCAGGCTGCCCTGGCCTCCGACCCCTACAATCATGATATTGTTGGTTTTCATTATTTGGCCTCCCCTTCAATAGCTGTAAAGTTACACATCTTGACACAGAGTCTACAGCCCACGCACAAAGTCGGATCGATTTTAATGGTTCCCTTACTGTCCTGAATGGCAGGGCAGCCGATTTTGAAGCAGGCCTTGCATTTTTTGCACTTGTCCGTATTGATACGAAGCGGAGGATATTTTTTCACGGTTTTCAGCAGTGCGCAGGGCCGGCGGGAGATGATGACGGAGGGCTCGGGTGCCTCCAGTTCCTCCTTAACGACGCTCTCGAACAGCTGAATGTCCATGGGATCTACTACGCGTACGCGGCGGATACCGATGGATTCGCATAATTTTTCCAGGCTGACCGCAGCGGCAGGATCCCCCTTGATGTTGAAGCCTGTGGTCGGATTCTGCTGATGGCCCGTCATACCGGTGGTGCTGTTGTCCATGATGATAACAACGGAATTGGTTGCATTGTAGACCACGTTGATAAGGCCGGTTATTCCGGAGTGGATGAAAGTGGAGTCACCTATAACGGCAACCGACTTTTTGCAGTTATTTTCATCCGCCAGATTAAAGCCGTGCAGCCCCGAGATGGAGGCGCCCATGCAGATGGTCGTATCCAGCGCATTCAGCGGCGCTACAGCGCCGAGGGTATAGCAGCCGATATCCCCGCTGACCATTACCTTCAGCTTGCCGAGGACATAGAACACACCGCGGTGGGGGCAGCCGGGGCACAGCACCGGCGGGCGGACGGGCAACGTCTCATCCAGTTTTTTAATTTCCGGTTTCACCCCAAGGATTTTCTCCCGGATAATCACCTGATCCAGCTCCCCGATATTGGAGAAGAGCTCTTTGCCAATAACCGGGACGCCAATGCAACGGCAGTGGGTTTCAATAACGCCGTCCAGCTCCTCTACCACATAGACCTTTTCACAGTCTGCGGCAAAGTTCTTAATAAGCTCCACCGGTAAGGGGTTCAGCATACCGAGCTTCAGATAGTTCACTTTATCTTCCAGCGCCTCTGCGGCGTACTGGTAGGCGATGCCTGCGGAAATAACACCGATACGGCTTCCGTTGTCAATGATGGTGTTAAGCGGGGTTGTCTCGCTGAAAGCGGTCAGTTTTTTTGTGCGCTCCTCCACAACCACATGTTTCTTCTTTGCGTTGCCGGGCATCATCACATATTTTGCCGCATTTTTTATGTATTCCCGCTTAGGAAGCGCTTTTCTCTCGCCCACAGTGGTCTCTGTCTGGGTGTGGGAAATTCTCGTGGACAGGCGCAGCAGCACCGGCGTGTCAAACTGCTCCGAAATGCTGTAGGCCTCCGTTACATAGTCCTTACACTCCTGCGAGTCGGCAGGTTCCAGCATGGGGATCTTAGCCGCGATGGCATAATGCCGGCTGTCCTGTTCATTCTGGGAGGAGTGCATGCCCTGGTCATCTGCCACGGCCACAATAAGACCCGCGTTTACCCCGCTGTAAGAAGCGGTAAACAGCGGATCTGCCGCCACATTCAACCCGACATGCTTCATTCCGCAAAAACTGCGCACCCCTGCAATAGAGGCGCCCAGCGCAACCTCCAGCGCAACCTTCTCGTTCGGCGCCCACTCACTTTTTATTTCATCATATTTGCTTGCAAATTCTGTGATTTCCGTGCTGGGGGTGCCGGGGTAGCTTGAGACAACCTCACATCCGGCCTCATACAGGCCCCTCGCCACCGCCTCATTTCCAAGCATAAGACGTTTCTCCAATTTATTTGCCCTCCTCATTTCTCAAATCCATCACACGTTTTGCCTTACCTACAAACCGCTCCAACTGCTTCGGCTCCACCAGGGTTACCTTGGCGTCAATGCCGAGCACCACCTGCAGCTTGTGCTTAATGGACCGCTGGATGTTTTCAAGATCCGCATATTTTTCAAGCACTGCCGGATCGATAAGCTCCGCTTTCACCTCCAGCTTATCCATAACACCCTCACGGCGCACCACCAGCTGGTAGTTGGGACCGACCTGCGGCACACCCAGCAGCACGCTTTCAATCTGGGACGGGAACACGTTCACGCCGCGTATCTTCAGCATGTCGTCTGTGCGTCCTTTGATTTTATCCATACGGGCATGGGTTCTGCCGCATGCACACGGTTCCTTATTCAGCCGGGATATGTCTTTCGTGCGGTACCGCAGCAGCGGGAACGCCTCTTTTGTCAGAGGGGTAATAATCAGCTCTCCCTGCTCCCCTTCCGGCAGAGGTTCCAGTGTGTTGGGGTCAATAATCTCCGCAAGGAAGTGATCCTCTGCAATGTGCATGCCCTGCCGCAGGGTGCATTCCCCTGCAACGCCGGGCCCCACAAGTTCGCTCATGCCGTAGTTATCCGTGGCAAACAAGCCCCATTCATTCTCAATCTCCGTGCGGAATTCGTCCGAGCAGCCCTCGCTTCCGAACAGGCCGAGGCGAACTTTAAAGTCCTCTTTCTTAAAGCCCATGTCCCGCGCGACTTCCGCCATATACATGGCATAGGACGGGGTACTGACAATGCCGGTGGCGCCGAAGTCCTTTAACAGCGTCACCTGCTTCTCCGTGTTGCCGCTGGAGGCCGGTACCACAGCCGCCCCGATTTTCTCCAGCCCGTAGTGCAAGCCGAGCGCACCGGTAAACAGCCCGTAGCCAAAACTAATCTGGATAAGATCTTCCTCCGTGGCGCCTGCTGCCACGCAAAGGCGCGCAACCACATCGCTCCACATGTCAAGATCCCGCTTGGTATACCCCACGACAGTCGGCTTTCCGGTGGTGCCGCTGGATGCATGGATACGCACAATGTTTTTCATCGGCTGCGCAAACAGGCCAAAGGGATAGTGGTCACGGATATCCTCCTTTGTGGTAACGGGTATGTACTGGATATCCGAAAGGGTTTTTATCTTGTCCGCCGTTACCCCCGCCTTTGTCAGCCTGTCATGGTAGAAAGGCACATTGTTCATGCAGTAATCCACCATCCGTTTCAGCCTCTCCAGCTGAAGCGCCTCGATCTCCTTACGGGGCATTGTTTCAATTTCCTTGTTAAAAAACATCGATCTTCTCCTCTACCGCACAGTTCCCTGTGTGTCAAAATAGGTCTCTTTTGCTGCGGTATACGCCGCGTCCTCATTGCTTGTGCACAAAGAAGCCACAATGCACACCGCAAAGGATACCACCATGGCGATGACGCCAAACATGGCCGCCTGCCCGGAATTAAACCCGGACGCAGCAGTCAGGATAATGGAAGTAAAGAAGCCGGACAACATGCCTGCCCACGCCCCCTTTCTGTTCATGCGCTTCCACAGCAGGCCGAGCAGATAGGGCGACAGAAACGACCCGGCAATTGTTCCCCATGAAAAGGACATCAGCATAAGAATGGGAGACTTGCACAATGCAATTATATAGGAAAACACAATAAATAACAAGCACAGCAGCCGGGTGCTGAAAAAGGCGCGCTTCTTGTCATATCGTTTTCCCATAATTTTAGGGAAAATATCCATGGTCATGGTGGAGCAGGATGTCAGTGTAATACCGGAAAGGGTGGAAACGGAAGCAGACAACACCAGCACCATAATAATACCCAGCAAAACGGACGGCAGTGTCTGCAAAATGCCTGGAACAATTAAATCATAGTTTTGCAGCCCGTTCAGCGTAGGAACCTCATCATAAAACAGGCGGGAGATTCCCCCGATAAAATAAGCTCCGGCCGACACAAATATGCAAAAGGCGGTGGAGATGACCCGTCCGCGGCGCACACCCTCCTCATTCTCGATGCCGTAAAACTTGTGGATCATCTGCGGCATGCCCCATGTGCCGATACTGGTCAGCAGAATCAGAGAGATAAGCCCGATGATCCCATTCCCGTCCAGCCGCAGGATCCCGGCTGCATCCATCTTATCCAATACGGTTGAAATTCCATGTGTGAAGCCGCCCACCGTGGGAGAATTCATGACAAAGACAATCATAAATACCACCCCGCCGATAATAAGCAGACCCTGCACAAAATCCGCTGCAAGGCTTGCCAGATACCCGCCCAGTACAAGATACACCGCAGCGACTGCGGCGATTAAAAACATGGCAAGGTCATAGTCGATGTTCAGCACCGCCTCACACAGGTAGCTTAGTCCGGAATAGACAGAGGCGGAATAAGGAATCATAAACACGAAAATGACCGCCGCGCTGAACAGCTTCATCTTTTCACTGGCATAGCGCTTTTCAAACATCTGGGGCATGGACTTTATTTTCAGGCGGCGCGTCACTTCCCTGGTTTTTGGGGCCAGCAGCTTCCACGACAGGTAAGCGCCGAGAATCCCGTTTCCCACGCCAATCAGCACGGCCCACAGCCCGTAGTCCCAGCCGGAGCGGCCCGCATAGCCGATAAACAAAACCGCAGAAAAATAGGTGGCCCCGTAAGCCAGCGCGGACACCCACGGGCCGGCTTTTCTGCCACCAACCACAAACGTTGTCAGGTCTGAGGTTTTTTTACGTCCGCGTAGCCCGATGACAGCCATGGACAGCAGGTACGCTGCAATAAAAATCCATTCCATACATAACCTCCCCCTTGATTTCGCGATTTAAAGCATTTATGTACGAAACTAAGTTTACCAGCTTTCCAAAGCAAAGTCAAGGGCTTTCCAGTCACCGTTCATAGTATTTCAACATATTATTCACGGTTATATCTTGAAAACAGCGGACGAATCGTGTACAATATCGGTATGTTTGGACACGATGGCTTTTGGAAAGGGTTGTTTATTTGTTTGGATACATCGTTCCGTTTAAACCGGAACTGAAAATAAAGGATTTTGAGACGTATAAAAGTGTTTACTGCGGCCTCTGCCATCAGCTTTCCAAAAGCTTTGGCCCATTTTCCCGGCTTTTTCTAAGCTACGACTTTGCTTTTATGTCTCTTTTTTTCATGTCCTTAAATGATGCGACCCCCTGTTTCGAAAAAAAGCGTTGTATCAGCAGCCCGTTCCGGAAAAAGTGTTGCATGTGTTCTGGCCCGGAACTGGAGTACTGCGCGGCCTCCGCCGCAACACTGGTCGATTTTAAAAACCAGGATGGAGTTGCGGACAGCGGCTTTTTCGGTGCACTGCCCTACCGCTTTCTTCGGCTGATCACCAAAAGGCCCGCCAAATCGGTGCAGCGGACAAGGCCCGAACTATATGAAACGGTGGAGCATAATATCCACCTTCAGGCACAGGTGGAGGCATCGCCGGAGGTTACTTTCGACATGGCGGCCGAGCCGACGGCCGCGATTGTCTCCTTTCTTGCAGCAGATCGTGCACGGGATGAGGATGAGCGGCGGATACTGGCCCGGTTCGGTTACTTTCTTGGCCGGCTGATTTACATGTTTGACGCGGCGGACGACTATTTTAAAGACAAAAAAAAGAGCCGCTTCAACCCCTACCTGCGGGATCCGCAGTACTGCACACTGATGCCGAAGCAGCTAAGCCAACGGCTAAAGGAAAGTTTTAACGGCACAATCGCCGAGCTGATTGCTGCATATCAGCTGCTTACGATACGAAAAAATAAAGAGATACTGGATAATTTTATTTTCCTCGGCTTTAAAAGCCGGTTTACACAGGTATTAAACCAATTTGAAGGAGAGCAACATGACGGATCCATATAAAGTGCTTGGCGTCGGACGTGACGCCACGGATGAAGAAATCAAAACCGCTTACCGAAACCTGGCAAAAAAATACCACCCCGATGCCTATCAGGGAAACCCTCTGGCTGATCTGGCTGCATCCAAAATGCAGGAAATTAACGAAGCGTACGACCAGATTATGGAGCAGCGCCGGAACGCAAGCCGGCAAAACAGCACCGGCAGCAGCTATACCAATCAGGGCTATGGTGGCTATCAGGGCGGCAGTTCCTCATTCAATGATATCCGCAGGCTGATTAACTCCGGCCGGATTGTGGAGGCGGATGAGCTGCTGAACGGCGTGCCGGAGGCCAGCCGAGGCGCAGAGTGGAACTTTTTGAAGGGCAGTATCCTTTACTCCAAGGGCTGGGTGGACGACGCGCTGCGCTACTACCGCACAGCTGTGGAGATGGATCCCGGCAACCGGGAGTATAAAGCGGCCTTTGACCGGCTGACCTATCAGCGCAGCGGTGGCATGGGCGGCTTCGGCGCGCAGAACAACAACCAGGTTGGATGCACCATGTGTGACATGTGCTCTGCTTTGATGTGTATGGACTGCCTGTGCGGCGGAAGAATGTGCTAGTACCATGAAACGGACGAAACGCGTTGCTTTCTGCGGACTTATCAGTGCCGTGTGTGTTGTGCTGATGACCATGTCGGGCATCATTCCTTTTGCAACCTACGCCGTTCCGGCTCTGTCAGGGATACTGACTATCGCCGTCATTTCGGAGGCCGGGTGGCGCTGGTCCATCGCCACCTATGTGGTGTGCACGGTGGTCAGCCTGCTTGTCCCTGTCAATTTAGAAGCGTCGATTATGTTCGCGGTGTTTTTTGGCTACTACCCTACCCTGTGGTACGCATTAAGTGGTATGAAAAGCAAGCTGTTGCGCCTGCTTATCGGCCTTGCCGTATTTAACGTGGCCATGATTGGGACCTATGCTGTAATTGCAAGCCTGATCGGCCTGCAGGCACTGCTGGCGGGCCTGGAAATGCTGGGGACCGTCCCTGCCCTGCTGCTGTTCCTGCTGCTTGGAAACATCACGTTCCTTATTTACGACCGGGCGGTGAAGCTGTGCTTCCTTCTGTACAACACACGTTTTAAAGGAAAACTGATTAAGCTTTAAAGCCGTTTTGCATAATTGGATGAGAAAAGCTGTAGAATTTACAACTACAGCTTTTTTTGTTATAATACCTCTACGAAAGGAGGGCAGACTGTACACAAAAGCGCCAGCGCCCGGCATGCCCGGGACGACGAGGAGAAGAGAGAATCGAAATTTTTCGGCGGATGCTCTTCCGGTTTCTACGATACATTAAGAAATCGTCAGTTCTTTTACAAACCGGTCCGGCAACGGCCCGACAAAAGAAAGAACAAAGAATTTGAAACTAACTTTTTTTGATATAGGAGGCATTCCCATGTGTGGAATCGTAGGTTACATCGGTGACAGGGACTCTGCCACCGTGCTTCTTGACGGCCTCGAAAAGCTGGAATACCGCGGTTATGACTCTGCCGGTATTGCCGTGTTCGTGGGCGACAACATCGAGGTTGTCAAGGCAAAAGGCAGACTGAAAAACATTGAGGAGCTGATGGAACGCACCCACCGCCCTGAGGGACACTGCGGCATTGGCCATACCCGCTGGGCGACCCACGGCGAGCCGTCGGACATCAATTCACACCCCCACAGCAGTAAGCGCATCTCCATCGTGCACAACGGGATCATTGAAAACTATGTGGAGCTGCGGGATTTTTTAATTTCCAAGGGATATGACTTTGTCTCTGAAACGGATACTGAGACGGTTGTAAAGCTGCTTGACTACTACTATGACGGCGATCCTGTTGCCGCCATCCAGCAGGCCATTAAAGTGGTGCGCGGCTCCTATGCGCTTGGTATTTTGTTTAAGGACTTCCCCGACAGGCTGTATGCTGTCCGTAAGGACAGCCCGCTGATTGTGGGCCTTGGCGAGCACGAAAATTTCATTGCGTCCGATATCCCTGCTGTGCTGAAGTACACCAAGAACTACTATCTGCTGAATGACAACGATATTGTGATTTTGGAGAAGGAAAAAGTAACCGTTCTGGATGAATTCGGCACTGTCCAGCACAAGCAGGTCCAGACCGCCACTTGGGATTTGGAGGCGGCCGAGAAAGGCGGCTTCCCCCACTTTATGCTCAAAGAAATCAATGAGCAGCCCAAGGCCATCAAAGATACCCTGTCGCCAAGAATCAAGCTGGGGGAAATCAATTTTGAGGTTGACAGCCTTTCAGAGAAGGCACTGCTTCAGTTCCAAAACATCCGCATTGTCGGCTGCGGCACCGCCATGCACGCCGGTATGGTGGGTAAGCAGGTCATTGAAAAGCTGGCCAGGATCCCGGTGGAGGTCGACATTGCCTCGGAATTCCGCTACAAGGATCCCATCCTGACAAAGGACGATTTGCTGATTATCATCTCCCAGTCTGGTGAGACGGCCGATACGCTGGCAGCCCTGCGCCTTGCTAAAAAACGGGGCGTGCACACATTGGCGGTTGTCAATGTGGTCGGTTCTTCCATTGCACGGGAAGCGGACAGCGTTGTCTACACATGGGCCGGTCCGGAAATCTCCGTCGCCAGCACCAAAGCATATTCCGTGCAGTTGGCCGCCATGTACCTGATTGCTATCAAACTGGCGCATGCGCACCGCACCATTGATGATGAAACCTACCGGCAATATACAGAAAAACTGATGGAAATTCCCGATTTTGTGGCATCCATCCTGAAAAAGTCGGACGAGTGCAAGCATTATGCTGCGCTGTTTGTTAATGCGAAGGACTTATTCTTCCTGGGCCGCGGCCTTGATTATGCGCTGGCAATGGAGGGCTCGCTCAAGCTGAAGGAAATTTCCTACATCCACAGCGAGGCGTATGCGGCAGGCGAACTAAAGCACGGAACCATATCGCTGATTACCGATGACGTTCCTGTGGTGGCACTTGTCACACAACAAAACCTTGCGGAAAAGACCATCAGTAACATCAAGGAAACCAAGGCCAGAGGTGCCAAGGTGCTGGTCTTTACCGATCTTGAGGATGAACTGTTTTCCGACTGCGCAGACTACATCATTCACCTGCCCCGTACAGACGACCTGTTCATGCCGCTGCTGGCTGTGGTGCCGCTTCAGCTGTTTGCCTACTACTCCTCCGTGCTGCGCGGTTGTGATGTAGACAAACCGAGAAACCTTGCCAAATCAGTTACTGTAGAGTAAACAAGAAAGAAGCCGTTCTCCTTTGTAAAGGAGGACGGCTTTTCATTTTCTGTTTTCTATTTTTTGGCTTTCGCCGCGTTAACTGCGTCCACTGTGCGTTTCGCAAGCTCCGTAATCGTCAGCTTTTCATAGCCGCGCACAAAGGTCAGCAGATCATCCCCGATGGGGTCACTCCAGTGGCTGTCAATGCAGTCATGGCCGAACATGCAGCCATAGATGTTGGCAATCTGTGCTGCGTTGCAGTCACAGTCCTCACCCATCATGGAGATGTAGTTTAAGCATTTGTCAAAGTCATTGCCTGCAAAGTACAGCGCAACCACCTCTGCTGCCGCATTGGGGTAGGCGTGAATCCAGTTGTAGGCCTTAAATTCTTCCTCACAGGGCAGCCATGCATCCATGTAGTTGTCATGTGCAAGGCAGCTCTTGTACGCAAAGTCGATAACATGGAAGTACTCGCTGTCTTTGGGGATGATGGACATGGCCTTTTCCAGTACTGTCCGGATGTCCGTCTCAACATAGGCGAGAGAGACCATAACCGCGTTGAAGATTTCACCGAGAATACCGTTATTGACATGGGAAATACAGCCGTCTCTCCATGCAAGCTCTGCTGCAAGCCGGGCATCTCCCGGGGCGATCATGCCGCAGATTGCCGCCCGCATCTGTGCGCCGATCCACTCTCTCCACGGATTGGAACGGACTGCGCTTTCCGGCGGATAGATGCCCAGTTTAAAGTTTTTCAGTGCAATGTCCTCCGCGGACCAGCCCGTAGGAATCATTCCTACCCAATGCTCTGCGATGTCGGCCGGCTCCATCTCGTAGCCTTTTTTGCGGAACGCCTCCAGCACTGCCAGCTCAAAGGTGATGTCGTCGTTGTAGGTATTGGGCTTGCGGGGGTAGTCGGTAATCTCGCCAAAGTGGTTCTTCAGCGCCGTACTGGTGTAGCCTTCAATGCAGGTGCCCAGAGCCGCGCCGATAATCTGCGTCAGCCAGCCGGCATGGGTGCGGTCAAAGAAGTCCTTGCTTTCCGTATCGACCGGCTTTGCCTCCGGGAAGGTTACAGCGGAGGCATACTCCTCAAAGGTGTTGTAGTAGTGATATTTCCAGTAGGGGTGATCCGGGATTTTCTTCGCCGTGTTCACAAGGTGAAATACCCGGGCAGTCAGCATGCCAAGGGTGATGCTGTCATGCTCTTCCCTGGCCTTGATGGCCTCGGGAATCAGCTTTTCCGCCTCCGTCATGTCGTAACCCATGGTAACCATGGCCTGAATGCCGCCAACCAGCACACGCTCCGGTGCGAAGGAGCCAGGTACATTACTGCCCCACAGCAGTCTGGTGGACAGCGCCTCCGCTTTTTCCACCTGAAAAGCGGACCGCCATGTCTGCTCGTCCTCGTCGACCACTTTCGGCACAGCGTTTACATAAAGCTCTCTATCCCATTCAAATGCTGTTTTCATGAACAAATCCTCCTTTTTGCTTTCTGTGTTCATTATAAAAAAAGATTCTATCCGGAACAAGGTCACTTGACCCGTTCCGGATAGAATCCACATCAGCATTTTTGTCTGTTTTGACGAATGCTACAAATAGTTTTTCAGCCTACTGGTATGAACACGTTTTGCAAGCGCCTCTCTGTCCTGAACCGACACCTTTCCATCCTGAAAACAGATTAGGCCAAGCCCGGATAAATCCCTGACCGCGCGGTTGATGCTGCGCACCGGTGCCATCAGCTCCTCCGACAGGCGTTGCTTGGTAACCCCTTCCCCCCTGTCGTTCTGGTAAAACCAAAGGGTCATCTGCTCCGCAAGGGTCAACCCCCTGCCGTACTTCCAGCGCCGGGCACTTTCATCATACTTAACAGCAAACAGGCGCAACACCTCAAAGCAGAAGGCCGCATCCGTTTTCAGCCACTGCAGGAACAGCTCCTTATTCAGCCGGTACACCTCGCACGTGTCCTGTGCTTCCACCATGTTCAGGGAGGCGGCGTGGCCGGTCAGAAGCTCGGCATCACCAAGAATGTCGATTTCTTTCGTGGTGGTAACAGAATAGATGGCTCCATCTGCCAGGCAGTAGAATACCTTAATTGTACCGGATGTTTTAATAAAAATGTCCTCTTCGGGGAAGCCCTGCATCACAATCATACTACCAGGCTTCCATTCCTCCCGGCGAAGCTTTTGCCGGACGAATTCAGGAGCAGTTTCAATGAAGGACCACATTGCTGTTACCGGTACTTTTTCAGCGTGTTGATAATCACTGATTTAAACTTCTCCTTGTCGCCCTTTACCGCAACGAGGGAGTTGGGCTGCTTGCCCCATGTGTTGCGCACATCGCAGATGGTGCGGCCAAAGCAGGTTTTGCTGCGCACCTCCACATCGGTGTAGCACTCCACAAATTCCATCAGGCTTTCGTCAATAATGCCTGCCATCGTCACCGCGTCGTGCAGGACGGGGGCTTCCGCACCATAGCCGTGCGCCGCCTCAATGGAGAAGGACAGTGCGTCATTCATTTCCTGTTTGATGGCGCAGTCCAGATCCATGATGTCATGAAAATCCTGCACACTCATCTGGCAGGTCTTGTTGCCGTCCATTCCAAACATCTGGACCTTCAGCCCGCTGCGGAACACAATGGCCGCCGCATGCGGATCCACCCAGATGTTAAATTCCCCATATGGGGAGTGGTTGCCGAAGCCGGCGGAACCGCCCATAATGCTCAGCTTTCCAATCAGCCCTACAATGTCCGGGTATTTCTTAATGGCAATGGCAACATTGGTCAGGGGGCCAATGGCAATGATGTGCAGCTTGCCCGGGTTCTTTTTTGCCTCTTCATACATGACATCCCAGGCATATTTTTCGCACACTGGTGCATCGGACTCCGGAAGCTGAAGCTTTCCAAGGCCGGTTTCACCGTGTACGGCGTCCGCCAGCTCCTGCTCCAGTATCAGGGGCTTTTCTGCACCTTTAGTCACAACGCAGTTAATTCCCAGCAGTTTTGCAATCCCCCGCGCATTGCGCCATACTTTTTCAAACACCTGGTTGCCCGCCACCGGTGTGAGCGCTTTGATGTCAAAGCGCTCACACTTGGCAGCCAGAACAAGGGCCATAAAATCATCAATGCCGGGATCGGTATCAATAATAACAGGTTCTTTCAGCATCGTTCTCCTCCTATTTGCTGTACTGCTTGACACAGTCCTTCAAAAGCTGTACAAACCGCTCGCGGTGCACATTCAAAACCACCTCAGTGTTTTTGGGCAGGGTGGAATTTGCTCTGAAATCCGTCACGGTGCAGCCGTAGGTTTTTTCCCCCACAATGTCCACCGTCACATTGGCGAAGGTGGAGATGAAAATGCTGGGGTCAATCAGCCAGGACACGGCGCAGGCATCATGGATCGAGAAAGTCAGATTGTGCTGCTTGCTGTACAGGGTGAAAAAGTCCATCAGCTCTGCCACAAATTTGCCCACGTGGTTCATTCCGCGCAGCTCCTCAATGTCCTTCTCCTCCACAAAGGCCTTTCTTGTGGATTCGATGTCGTGCATCACAATGGGAATCCCGCTGGAAAAGACAACGTTGGCCGCCTCGGCATCCTGGAAAATATTAAATTCCGCTGTTGCAGAGCCGCTGTTCCCGATAAGAGAACTGCCGCCCATTAGGCAAATGCGCTCAATCTTGGGTTTCAGATCCGGATTGGCCAGCAGGAAGGTTCCCACATTGGTCAGGGGGCCAATCGGTACAATGGTGACGCGCTCTTCCGACTCGCGCACAACCTTCTCCATCAGCTGAACGGCGTTCATGTCAACAGGTTTCACAACCGGGTCCGGTACCACAGGGCCGTCCATCCCCGATTCACCGTGAACACTTTTTGAGATGCGCAGGGGCTTAAACATCGGATGATCAAGCCCCATGGCCACCGGTACGTCATGCTCTTTCCCCAGAACCGTCAGCACTTTCAGACAGTTTTTGGTGGTATTTTCAAGTGTGTTGTTGCCTGCCACGGTGGTGATGCAGCGCACATCCAGCTTGTCGCTGGCAAGGGCCATGATCAAAGCAATGGCGTCGTCATGCCCGGGATCGCAGTCAATCATTACAGGAATTCTGTTCATTGTTTTGTCCTCCTTAATACTTTCTCATCATGTCCGCGAACATCGTCTTGTGCGCTTCGACGTTATAGCCCGTCATGACACGGCAGTTGGGCGCCTTGCCGGTTGTGAAGGTTGTGTCCACAATGGTGCGGCCGTATGTAAGCGGGGACTTATACTCGATTTCTACGTTGTAATCCTTATACTCTGCAATATCCTCCTTGATGACGGAAGCAACGGCCACCACATCATGGAACGGTTCATTCCCGCGGATTTTCGCCAGCTGAACCACGGTGTCACGGACCGCTTTATTTTTGATGTCCTCCGACATTTTCATGATGTCGTCCGTCGGCACCAGTGCGGTCAGCGTGATATCAAGGCCTGCCATCACCAGCGGAATACCGCTGGTAAACACAAGGTGGGCAGCATAAGGATCATGGAAAATATTGGCCTCACTGTAGGGCAGGCAGTTGCCGATGGTGGTGGAACCGCCCATAATGGTGATTCGTTTAATCTTGTCCTTTAAATCCGGATACTTTAGCAGGGCAATGGCCACATTGGTCAGCGGGCCCACGGGAATCAGTTCCAGCTGGCCGTCCGCCTTGCAGGCCTCGTCATAAATGACGTCCCACGCCTTCATTTCATCCACCTTCTGCTCGGACCGCGGAAGGACAACCTGCCCGATACCATTTAAGCCGTGCACAAAGGCAGCAGGCTCGTCAAAGGGGTGCATCATGGCAGAACCGGCACCCTTTGCAATACGCGTCTTAATGCCGAGCAGCTTGGCAATGTCCAATGCGTTGCGTGTGGTAACATCAACCACGGCATTGCCTGCCACCGTCGTGATAGCCCTGATGTCAAAGCCCTCATAGGCAGCCGCCATCATAATGGCAAAGAAATCATCGCATCCAGGATCCGTGTCGATAATGATTGGTCTTTTTTCCATCACTGTTCTCCCTCTTTACTGTAAATTTTTAACGGCGCTGTACAGCAGTTCCACAAATGCTTCCCTGTCGACGCCAAAGGTTACATCACAGTTCTGTTTTCTTCCGGTTACGCCGGTGATGTCGGTGGTTGTGCAGCCGCGTGTAAAGGTCCCGTTTAAATCCATTGATACGTTAGCACGCTTCATTTCAAACAATGCCGGGTTAATGACTGCCGCAACTGCACAGGCATCGTGCATGGGCGCGCCCTTGTTCCCCACCTTTGCGTGGAATTTCCCGAAAAAGTCCAACAGTTCCGCCGTCAGGATACCGGCTTTGTTTCCAATCTGACGAAAACGCTCCTTCTCCTCGGCAGTGATGTAGGCGTCAAAGGTGGCGTCCAGACTGCACATGGTGATCGGTACGCCGCTTTTTAAGACAATCTGTGCCGCTTCCGGATCCTGCCATGTGTTAAATTCCGCCACCGGGGAAGCATTGCCGCCCACTGCGGAACCGCCCATGAAGGAAATCCTTTCAATTTTCGGCAGCAGATCAGGGCAGGACAGCACGAACGTGGCAATATTCGTCAGGGGGCCCATGGGGCACAGCGTGATTTTTTCAGCGCTTTCACGGACTGTTTTTTCAATCAGTTCCACTGCGCTCAACTTCACGCCGCCAAAGGAGGGTTCCGCAAGTTCCGGCCCGTCAAGGCCGCTGTCCCCATGGACATGATCCGCAATTTTGTGTGGCTGAAAGAAGAAGCTTTCTGCGCCTTTCGCCACCGGGATATCTGTCACGCCTATGTGGGACAGCACTTTAAGGGTGTTGTGAAAAGTTTTATCCACAACGTTGTTGCCCGCCGTGGTTGTAACTGCTTTCAGCTCCACCTCCGGGCTTCCCAGCGCCAAAAGAAGGGCGATAGCGTCGTCATGCCCGGTATCACAGTCAATGATAATCGGCCGTTTGTTCACAGTGCAACCCTCCCCTTTAATTTTTCAAGCGAAGCGGACAGGGTGCTTTTAAAGCGCTCCAAATCCAGTGTATCCGCCACGTTGACGTTGGGCTCGCCCTGCTCCAGTACGCGGTTGCCGTTCCCGGCAAACACCACTGTCTGGCCGAATGCATTCTCACTCTGGCATTCTACCCGGACGTAGGACGGGAAATAAGTAATCAGCTTATCATCGGACATCGCCGCCGTCACAATGGCGTCGTGCAGGGTCATTGCAGTGTTGCCAAGCCCGTGTGCCCGTGTGCCGAGATAGTCGATAAGCTGGGTTACAATTTTCCCAAGCGGCCCGTCCCCTGCCGCAGAAAACACCCTGCGGTATTCCGGAATGTCCAGAATGGCCTGCCGTGTAAGGTTTAATCCCACCATATTGACGGTTTTGATACCGCAGCAAAACACGATATCCGCCGCATGTGGATCCGCCCAGATGTTAAATTCCGCATAAGGGGAGACATTACCGAAACCGTTGGTCCCGCCCATCACAAACAGCTTATCAATCATGGAGGGAAGGTCCGGGTATTTCAGCACCGCAATTGCGATGTTGGTCAGCGGGCCCAGCGCCGCAATCTGCAGCCTGCCCTGCGCCCGTTTCGCCTCCTCATAGATGACGTCCCACGCATAGGTGCTTTCGGCCTTTTGCTGTGCCTTTGGCAAAATCACACCGCCCAGGCCGTCCTCCCCGTGAACGTTTCCAGCCGTCCGCTGTGCGGAAACCAGAGGGCACTTTGCACCTGTGGCAATGCGCACGCCGTCCATACGAAACAGCTGGCGGATATTCTCCACGTTTCTACAAACCTTTTCGTATGTCTGGTTGCCTGCAACCGGGGTTATGGCACGGATGTCCAGCTTGTCGCTGGCGGCAGCAACTGCCAGTGCAAAGAAGTCGTCAATGCCGGGATCCGTGTCGATGATAACCGGTATTTTATGCATAGCGGCCACCTCTTCCCAGTATCTCAAGGGAGTCAAACAGCAGTTTTACAAACTTCTCCCTATCAATACCGAGAGAAACCGTGCAGTTGGGGGCATGCGTGCAGCGGCCGAAGTTGTGCGTCACCGTGGTGCCCAGCGTCAGTTCTCCGTCCATGTCGATTTCCACATAGTGGTCCTCTGTTGTAAACATGTCCGGATCGATAACATATGCGACAGCACAGGGATCGTGCAACGGGGTATACATCCGGCCGAGATTGCGGTGGTACTTGGAGAAAAAGTCCAGCAGATCCGCCACAAACGTGGAATATTTGTTGCCGATGGCACGGATTTGGGCGATTTCATCGTCGTTAACACCTGCCTGATAGGTTACATCCAGCCCCTGCATGAAAAGCGGGATACCGCTGCGGAAAACAATGTCCGCAGCCTCCGGGTCCTCCCAGATATTAAACTCACTGGTGGGGGTGCGGTTTCCAATCAAGGTGGTGCCGCCCATCAGAGAAATTTTGTCAATCTTTTCAATCAAATCCGGGTTTGCACGCAGAAAAATTGCAATGTTGGTCAGCGGGCCCATGGGGCACAGCGTCACCTTCTGCTCACTCTCCCGCACGATTTTCTCCATCAGCTGAACGGCGTTCATCTCAACAGGCTTTTGCGTTGCAGGCGGCAGCTGGGGACCGTCCATGCCGCTGTCGCCATGGGCATAGGGCGCCACAGTCAGCCCGCGCAGTAGCGGGCCTTCGGCACCTGCTGCAACAGGGATATGCAGATCCAGATGGCTTAAAAACTTCAGCGTGTTGTTTAAGCACTTTTCCAGTGTCTGGTTTCCTCCCACGATTGTGATGCCTTTAATGTCCAACTTGTCGCTGGCCGCCGCCATCAGGATGGCAATGGCATCGTCATGCCCCGGATCACAATCAATAATAATCGGCGTCTTGCTCACAAAATCATCTCCCTCTTTATTTTATCTTCTTCCAGTATTCGCTGCATGACTGTTCATACTTGTTACTGCCATAGTTGTAGTACCGACGGCCCTTCAGCGAATCTGGCAAGTAGTCCTGCTTTACATAGTTCCCCGGAAACGAGTGGGGGTACTGATAGCCTTTGCCGTGGCCCATTTTCCCCGCGCCACTGTAATGTGCGTCCTTCAAGTAGGCGGGAACGTCTCCGGACAGGCCGTTTTGAATGTCCTGCATTGCCGCGTCGATTGCAGCGGAGGTACTGTTGGACTTTGGCGCAGTGGCGACCAGCACAACTGCCTGTGCCAAGGGGATACGCGCCTCCGGCAGACCCAGTTGAAATGCCGCGTCCACACATGCCTTCACAATGGCAATACACTGCGGAAAAGCAAGGCCCACATCCTCGCTGGCGGTAACCAGCAGCCTGCGGCAGGCGGACTGTAGATCCCCGCTTTCCAAAAGCCGGCCAAGATAGTGAAGCGCCGCATCCGGATCAGAGCCGCGCATAGACTTCTGGTAAGCGGACAGGATGTTGTAGTGCTCGTCCGCGTCCCGGTCGTACCGCATGCCGGACTTGCCAGTGATGCTTTGCAGCAGTTCTATCGTGACGGTTCGTTTTCCGTTTTGCTCCTGCGCCGCGCTGGCGGACAGTTCCACCGCATTCAGCGCCTTACGCACATCGCCTCCGCATACGGCTGCGATGTAATCGATGCATTCGTCCGGCACCTCCAGCTCCTCACCCGTTTCCTCCTTCAGAATCCGGTATGCCCGGCGGACCGCCACACTGACGTCCTGCCTGGTAATGGGTTTGAACTGAAAGACGGTGCAACGGCTGAGAATGGCACTGTAAATATAGAAATACGGGTTTTCCGTGGTGGACGCAATCAGGGTGATGTCGCCGTTTTCGATATACTCCAACAGCGACTGCTGCTGTTTTTTATTTAAGTACTGAATTTCATCCAGATAAAGCACAACGCCACCCAGTGCGTCCAGTGTGCCGACGCCCGCGATAATCTCTTTAATATCGGCAGTGGAGGCGGACGTTCCGTTCAGCTTGTACAGCTTCTTCCCGGTCATTCCGCACAGAATCCGTGCCACAGTGGTCTTCCCCACACCGGACGGGCCGTAAAAAATCATGTTGGGAATATTCCCGCTGGCGGCAATGCGCCGCAATATTCCATTTTCTCCGACCAGCTCCTGCTGCCCAACCACATTGTCGAGGCTGTCTGGCCGGATTCTGTCCGCAAGCGGTGAGGACATTGCTTCCACGTCCCTTTCTGCAAGCTTACTCGTACAGAGGATGCGCCCCGCAGAGCTTCTCCACTTCCCCGCGGATATAATCGCCCTTGGTGTCAAAATCGTTGATGGCAAGGGCAATGCACTCCGCAATTTTATCCATATCCTTTTCAACAAGGCCGCGGCTGGTCACTGCCGGCGTACCCACGCGGATTCCGCTGGTGATGAAGGGGCTTTCCGGGTCATCGGGAATGGCGTTTTTGTTTACCGTAATGTGCACCTCGTCCAGGCGTTTCTCCAGCTCTTTACCGGTCACTCCGGTGCCGCGCAAATCCACCAGCATCAGGTGGTTGTCCGTTCCGCCGGACACCAGCTTAACGCCACGTTCGGTCAGTCCCTTTGCAAGGGCAGCCGCATTCAGCACGATCTGGTGCTGATAAGCCTTGAAGCTGTCGCTCAGCGCCTCGCCGAGGCAGACCGCCTTGGCGGCAATAATGTGCATAAGCGGGCCGCCCTGTGTGCCGGGGAACACCGCCTTGTTGATGGCCTTTTTATACTCTTCCTTGCACAGGATAAGCCCACCGCGGGGGCCGCGCAGCGTCTTGTGGGTGGTGGTGGTCACCACATCCGCATACGGGACGGGGGACGGATGCTCTCCTGCGGCAACAAGGCCTGCAATGTGCGCCATATCCACAAAGAAATACGCGCCGACTTTTTTTGCAATGTGGGAAATCCGCTCGAAATCAATCACCCGCGGATAAGCAGAAGCGCCCGCCACAATCATTTTCGGCTTGCACTCCATTGCGGTGGCTTCCATCTTGTCGTAATCGATGCGCTGCGTCTCACTGTCCACACCATAAGGCACAAAATGGTAGTAAGAGCCCGACATGTTGACCGGAGAGCCGTGGGTCAGGTGCCCGCCGTGGGCCAGGTTCATTCCCATGACCGTGTCGCCCGGTTTAATCAGCGCAAAATATACGGCCATGTTAGCCTGCGCGCCGGAGTGAGGCTGCACATTGGCATGGTCGGCGTGAAACAGCTCCTTCGCACGCTCGATGGCGATATTCTCCACCACATCGACATACTCGCAGCCGCCGTAATAGCGGTGACCGGGATACCCCTCTGCATATTTGTTGGTCAAAATCGTTCCCATTGCGGCAAGCACAGCCGGAGAAACGATATTTTCCGAGGCGATCAGCTCAAGATTGCGGCGCTGGCGTCCCAGCTCGCTTTCAAGGGCTTTTCCCACTTCAGGGTCGTATTTTTCAACAAACCCGATGGTGTCCATCATGTCCTGAAACATAACCAATCCTCCAATTCAATAGTACTTTTCATTATACTTTCTTTTACCCTAAATTACAACCGAAATTGAAGCGAAAAGGAGATTATGGTATAATGGCTTTACTGTATGTAATAAACCTAATTTACAGGAGAAGTGGAGCTGAAGCAATGACAAAAAAACAGAAGGCGCAGCAGTGTGTGGAATTGCTGCTGAAAGAATATCCCGACGCATCCTGTACTTTAAATGATACCGATCCCTACCAGTTGCTTGTGGCGGTCCGTCTGGCCGCCCAGTGCACCGACGCGCGGGTTAATATGGTTACGCCGGCACTGTTTGAACGCTTCCCTACCGTGTTTGATATGGCGCAGGCGGATCCGATTGAAATTGAAGGCTATATTAAATCCTGCGGGTTCTACCATGCAAAGGCGCGAGACATCTCCCTTTGCGCCAAAATGCTGGTGGAAAAATACAACGGCCGTGTGCCGGACACCATGGAGCAGCTGCTAGAGCTGCCGGGCGTGGGCAGAAAAAGCGCCAACCTCATCCTGGGTGATGTGTACGGTAAAGAAGCCATTGTCACTGACACCCACTGCATTCGGATTACCAATCTGCTGGGACTTGTAGACTCTAAGGAGCCGGTAAAGGTTGAAATGCAGCTGAGGAAAATTGTTCCCCTTGATAAGGGCAGCGACTTCTGCCATGCGCTTGTTCTGCATGGCAGGAAGGTCTGTGTGGCCCGCCGGCCGGACTGCGGGCGCTGCTGTTTAAGGGAGCTGTGCGACTATTGTAAGAAAAACGGCAAATAACCTGAAAATAAGGCGCCACGGTCCGGTGGTATGAATCGGGACCCCAGGGGAATACAGATTGATAACGGGCTTAAATCAATTTATGAACGAGGTACTTATGGATATCGACACCGCACATTACCACGGTTTGTCCTCCCAAGAGGTTCGGGACAGGGCGGACAGAGGGCTTATAAACACGGAGACGGAGAAGAAGACCAAAAGCATAAAAGAAATCATTTTCTCCAACGTGTTTACCCTTTTTAATATTTTAAACTTCGTAATCTTTGCGCTGGTTATGCTGACAGGCAGCTACAAAAACGGGCTGTTTATCTGCATTATCCTGTGCAACCTTGTCATTGGTGTTATTCAGGAAATCAAGGCAAAACGCACCATTGATGCCATCTCCATCGTCACATCCCCCACGGCGGAGGTAATCCGGGACGGAAAACGTCAGTCCATCCCCTCCTCCCAGCTGGTTACGGATGATCTGTTTCTGGTGTCCACAGGGGCACAGTTCACCGTGGATGGCGTCGTCACCTTATCGGAAGGGCTGGAGGTGGATGAATCCCTGTTAACCGGCGAGTCGGACCCGGTGCTGAAGCAGCCGGGCGACCGGATCCTTTCCGGCAGTTTCGTTGTCGCGGGCAGTGGCTGCATTACCGCCACCAAAGTGGGAAAGGACAGTTATGCCAACCAGTTAAGTGATGAGGCAAAAAATTATAAGCGGGCCCGTTCTGAAATCCTTGCCAGCTTCCGCCTGATAACCAAGACGCTGACGCTGACCATCGCGCCGCTCGGTGTGTTGCTGTTCACCTCCCAATTTTTTCGGGACGGTATGCAGTGGCAGGATGCAATCCTTGCCACCTCCGCCGCAGTGGTCGGTATGATTCCGGAGGGGCTGATTCTTTTAACCACCGTTTCCTTCGCCGTCAGCATCATAAAATTGGCGCGGAAGAAAACGGTTGTTCAGGAATTGGCCGCTGTGGAAGTGATGGCCCGCACCGGTCTTATCTGTCTTGACAAGACCGGCACGCTGACAGAAGGCCGTATTACGGTGGAACAGGCCTGCCCCCTGGATGAAAGAATGGAGAATGAACTGGCCCTTGGCTGTGCGGCGGTGTGTGCGGCATTTCCGGACAAAAACTCCACTGCTGCGGCAGTGGCCCAATATTATCCCTCCATTCCGGACTGGGCTGTCGTGTCGTCCATTCCCTTTTCCTCCGCAAGGAAATTTTCCTCCGTGTCTTTTGATGGGGCCGGGACCTATCTACTTGGTGCGCCGGAATTTGTTTTGAAAGGGAAAGAAGCCGAAGCCGTCCTTTCCCAATGTGGAAAGTTTGCATCCAAAGGCTACCGCGTTGTGGTGCTGGCCCACCTTGACAGGGAAACTTTTCAGGGTGAACTGGACGAAACGCCCCGTGCAGTTGGCTTCCTGCTGCTGCGGGATGTGGTCAAACCCAGTGCACGCACCATGCTTGACTATTTTCAGAAGCATGATGTGGCTGTTAAAATTATTTCCGGGGATAATCCCGCCGCTGTGTCCAGTATTGCGGCCTCTCTCGGCTTTGAACATGCAGAACAGTATTTTGATGCTGAACAGCTGCCGGAAGAGGACGACAAACTGCTTGAGGTTTTGAAGCACTACAACATTTTCGGCAGAGTGACACCTGCGCAGAAAAAGCGCATTGTCGCCGGTTATAAGGCGCTGGGCAACACCGTTGCCATGACGGGGGACGGTGTCAACGACGTTCCCGCTTTAAGGGAGGCGGATTGCAGCATTGCAATGGCCTCCGGCAGTGACGCCGCCAAGCAGGTGGCCCACATCGTTATGCTGAATTCCGACTTCACCTCGGTACCGAATATTATTTTAGAGGGTCGCCGCGTTGTAGGAAACATTGAGAGGGTGTCCTGCCTGTACCTTGTAAAAACCATCTTCTCTACCCTGCTGACCATCTTCCACATCATTATCGGGCAAACCTATCCTTTCCTTCCCATTCATATGAGTGTCGTCAGCTCCTTCGCGGTCGGTATCCCCACCTTTTTCCTGGCGCTGGAGCCCAACTCCCGCCGGATTCAGCCTCACTTTTTACGGCGGGTGCTCAGCTTTGCCCTGCCCGGTGCACTGACGGTGACAAGCTGTGTCATTATCACCAGAATTTTGGAGGCATGTAACCTTTTCGGCTTTAATGTGACACAGCAACTGGCTGTCACCATCTATGCAAGCGTGGCATTTCTAATCCTCTACAAGGTGTCCGTTCCCTTTTCAAAATGGCGGGCAGCCTTGTTTTTCACCATGCTGACAGGTTTCCTTATTGTGTACTGCCTGCCGGAAATTATGGAGTTCCACGCGCTGAACCTTCAGTCGCTGTTGGTTGCTGCGGTGGTCTTTGTCGTGGTAGTACTGCTTCTGCGGCTGTTTGAAGCGGCCGTAAAGCGATGGCTGGCGTGGTATGAAGGAAAAGAGCATTCTAAGCGGCAACAGTTGAAAAAAAGCTAAAAACTGCAAGGAAAAGGCACAGCTTGACCAAGCTGTGCCTTTTGCAACCACCGGTTGCCGAATAGTTGGTGGACTCGTCCCTCCCTTCTTCTTAAAATGGAATTATAAAGGAGTGTTACCATGAAAATAGGTGAACGGATCCGGCAGCTTCGTACTGAAAAGAAACTTTCACAGGAAGCACTTGCCGGGGAATTGGGAATTTCCCGGCAGGCGGTTGCAAAATGGGAAAGCGGAGTTTCCCAAAGTTAAAGATACCACATCAAACCCACGCTGACTTTTGCTCAACCGATACAGCCGGAGGGCTGGATAACAAGAAAAGGCGGTATGCGCCCCGTGGAGGGGTAGCGTACCGCCT